>NZ_JAWEGM010000015.1:0-1128 GCF_032472435.1 Veillonella parvula | reverse complement strand
AAGCGAAGACCTTCTTCGATAGCGATTGGAGTAATCAATTCGATTTCCATTGTTACGTTATCGCCAGGCATACACATTTCTACACCTTCAGGAAGGTTTACAACACCTGTTACGTCTGTTGTACGGAAGTAGAATTGTGGACGGTAGTTGGAGAAGAATGGAGTATGACGACCACCTTCTTCTTTAGTCAATACGTATACTTCTGCTTTGAATTTTGTGTGTGGGTTGATGGAACCTGGTTTAGCCAATACTTGACCACGTTCGATGTCTTTACGATCAACACCACGAAGCAATGCACCTACGTTGTCACCTGCTACTGCAGAATCCAACACTTTACGGAACATTTCAAGACCTGTTACTACATATTGTTCAGCTTTTTCTTTCAAGCCTACTACTTCAACAGTATCACCAACGTTTACTTGACCACGTTCAACACGGCCAGTTGCTACTGTACCACGACCAGTGATTGTGAAAACGTCTTCCACAGGCATCAAGAATGGTTTATCAGTGTCACGAACTGGTGTTGGGATGTAGGAGTCTACAGCGTCCATCAATTCGTCAATTTTAGCTACATATTGAGCATCGCCTTCCAAAGCTTTCAACGCGGAACCTACAACGATAGGTACTTCGTCGCCAGGGAATTCGTAGGAAGAAAGAAGTTCACGAACTTCCATTTCTACCAATTCGATCAATTCTTCATCGTCAACCATGTCAGCTTTGTTCAAGAATACTACGATTGCAGGAACACCAACTTGGCGAGCCAACAAGATGTGTTCGCGAGTTTGAGGCATAGGGCCGTCAGCTGCGGATACAACCAAGATAGCGCCGTCCATTTGAGCCGCACCAGTAATCATGTTTTTAACATAGTCAGCATGGCCTGGGCAGTCAACGTGTGCATAGTGACGGTTAGCAGTTTCATACTCAACGTGTGCAGTGTTGATTGTGATACCGCGTTCACGTTCTTCTGGAGCTTTATCGATCATGCTGTAATCTTGGAAGTCAGCTTGACCTTTTTCAGCCAATACTTTAGTGATTGCAGCAGTCAAAGTAGTTTTACCATGGTCAACGTGACCGATTGTACCGATGTTAACATGCGGTTTCGTACGTTCAAATTTTTCTTTTGCCATT
>NZ_JAWEGM010000014.1:0-1455 GCF_032472435.1 Veillonella parvula | reverse complement strand
GTATTAATTGGTGATAACGCATAATCTGTCTGATTGATAGAATAAAAAGAGTGGTCAATTTGATCTGCACCCCAAAAGTTGGACTAACCAAACCAACAATTGAGGTGCAGATTTTTTTATGGGTAAACACTACACAATCGAATTTAAATTACAGGTTCTTCAACCTATTCTGAATCGAAAAATGAGCATTCGAGAAGCAGCTCGTTTTTACAATATCTCCTCTAACACATTAGTCGGAACCTGGTTGAAACGGTTTGAAAAAAGTGGCATAAAAGGACTTATTCCCCACAAACCATCAGGATGTCCACCGATGAAACCTAAATATGCAAAAATGCCACCGCCACCCAAAACTGAAGAAGACCGTTTACGCCTGAGAATTTTACAGCTTGAAGCGGAGGTGGCCTACCTAAAGGAGTTGAGAAGGCTCAGACTTCAGGACGAAGCCGAGCAACGGAAATTATCCAAAGGTTAAGAACACGCTATCCGTTAAAATGGCTTTTAGGCTTTGCACAGTTAGCGCGTAGTACGTTTTTTGCTAAACGTCAGATTAAACCGGATAAGGATGAGTTGTTGAAAAAGGCCATTAAACGCATCAAAGCCAATCATCCTGATTATGGCTACCGACGTGTTCATGCCAGCTTGCCAGACGTAAATCATAAAAAAGTTCAACGTTTAATGCAGACACTTGGGCTTCAAGTGCGCTCAAGAAAAAGCAAGAAATTTACGACCTATCGAGGCACGATAGGGGTGATAGCACCGAATCATCTTGAACGCGATTTTAGTGCAACGGCCCCGAAACAAAAATGGGTAACTGATATCACCGAGTTTAAGGCGAAAGATGGGAGTAAAGTCTATTTATCCCCAATTTTAGACTTATTTAACAATGAGGTAGTCTCCTATAATCTCAGCTATTCCCCAAACTGGGCGCAAGTAGAGGACATGTTAATGCAAGCCGTCAAAGGATTAAATAAAGCTTGTGGTGTGATTTTACATTCAGACCAAGGCTGGCAATATCAAATGGTAGCTTATCGTCGAATTTTAGCTGAACATGGCATCATTCAAAGTATGTCGAGAAAAGGGAATTGCTTGGACAACGCCGCAATGGAAAGTTTCTTTGGGCGATTAAAAACGGAATGTTTTTATGGTCGGGAATTTAACAGTAGAGAGGAGATAGTTGATGCCGTCAGGGATTATTTGGATTACTATAATCATCGACGGATTCAACTAAAATTAAAAGGACTGAGTCCGATACAATATCGAAAACAATCCTTTAAATAACAGTCTAATTTTTTGGGGTCAGATCAAATTGACCGCTCTTTTCATTTAAAATGGAAATAATATTGGCACAATAAAAACAGTCACCAACATAACAATTAAGGTAAAAGGTACGCCAATTTTAATAAAGTCAGCAAATTTGTAGCCACCAGGTCCCACCACCATGGTATTTACCGGAGA
>NZ_JAWEGM010000013.1:0-1556 GCF_032472435.1 Veillonella parvula | reverse complement strand
CCGGCTGAATTTGCAGCGGGCTGGCGAAACGGGAAATATGAAGAAAAACCAACCGACATTACTAACTGAAGGTTGTATCTAACTCTGGGGGCAGGTCAACTCAACATATCGTTTGGTTTTTATTTCTTTATCTTTTAATCCCTGTACTGCCGCTTCTTTTTTTAATTCGTGCTTTTGTGTTAGCTTAAGAGTCAACCACCCCCTAAAATAGTCAACAATGACCCCAAACCTATTTTTACGGCATTATCAGCCACATCCACCCACGCAGTTGCCATCTGTTACTCGTTCTTCCTGTGATGATCATGGTTGCCAGTATAATTCCAGCACAGACTGGACATACAGCATTTTCTGTCCAAGATTAATAACCTCGAACTGCAACTACAATGCCGCAGATGATGCAAAGGACAATTATCCAAAGAATGGCTGGCATTGGATTGCCATTTTTAGCTTCAGATGCCAAATACGCATTAAATTCTTTTTTACTTTGTCTTCGATCATGAGATGTAGAGAAATTGTGCTGCCTTAGCGGAACAGTACCAGACTCAACATATTCCTTAGCTGCTGCTAATGTGGGGACAGGTCCAAAATCATGAGCGCCATTAGCATCGACAATAAGCCACCCAGAGTTATTTTTTATAATGCAACGCCCATCATCGACTGCGTATCTTCCGGCCTGAATTCTGGTTACCTTAGCCAAGGTTTGCTCCATGTTGTCTTATGCCCAACGGGCTACTTTGTTCATCAGTAAAAGTTTACAGCTTTATCCCTGCGCCGCAATGGGTTGGACACTCAGGTAATTCTATCCAAGTAAAGAAGCTGGCCGAAGCCAGCTCAGTGCGATCACTGGTTCTTGAGCGCAAGGATAAGAAGCCCAAGAAACAGGATAGTAGCCCCCTGACTCAGAAGAGGGGCATTCATGAACGTGTCGAGCAATGGCAACATAATTGTACCTCCGATAACGGCTTTGGGATTGTTACCGCAGGCATTCGGTTGACGTAGATTGAATAGTTTTCTATTATCTTCATCACTTGAGGAAATGCCTTTGGTGTGTTTTGAATTGGATTTGATGGCCGTCATTTCCAATCCAGTAATAAAGCTCTGATTATTCAGGGCTTTTTTGCTTTTAGACGTTGTGTAACGTGTCTCTGTCACTGCATTTTCACTCCTGATTTATTTTCCCAATATTTTAACTGCGCCCGAGGGTCAGACTGAAGACAGCCACTGAATACATGGTGATTCTTCTGGATAGCTATTCTAGTAATGATTTATTTTAGTGCAACGGTTGATTTTGACGTAAAATTAAGAATGCAGTTGATGTAGAATACTCTATCCCGATGATTCATCTGCATTAATTTTTTTAAGCATCATGAATAAAATTTTGAAAATTTTATTCAGTGCTGATTTCTTCAACTGAATCGCCACGGGTTTAACAGACACCTCAGAGTCATTTAAGATGACTTAAAGAGAGGTGCCCATGAGCGGTAAGCGTTATCCCGAAGAGTTTAAAATTGAAGCAGTCAAACAGGTTGTTGATCGCGGTTATTCTGTTGCCAGCG
>NZ_JAWEGM010000012.1:0-2275 GCF_032472435.1 Veillonella parvula | reverse complement strand
TTCTATGAGTAAGACTTTCACAAAAAATATCCCAGTCAACGAAATTTTACATCTAGGCGATTGTTTAGAGTATAAAGAAGGGCAAGTGATTAGTATTACTATAGCCCAAAATGAACGCCTCAGTATTACCTTATTTGCGTTACCAAAGGGCGAAGAAATCTCAACGCATGTAACTGTAGGCGATGCGATTGTGCAAATCCTCGATGGAGAGGCACATATCGTCGTCGGTGATGTGGAATACAATGTGAAAGCTGGTGAAACATTGATCATGCCTTCTGAAGTCCCTCATAGCCTCGATGCCCGAGAAAACTTCAAGATGCTGTTGACCGTCGTTAAATAAATATATCATAATGAATGCATCCCTTGGATTAATAAGGGGTGTATTTTTATATTCCGTTAGAAAAATATATAATTTAGATAGTTATATTTGTAAAAAAGAGTACAATAAAATTATGGAGAGGCGTTAACATATTTAATAGATTTTATTTTAGAGGTCTAGAAAAGGAAGTCCTGCTGGAGGTTTACGATGAGCACGAAAGTAGATCCAAAAGCAGTGCTCGCGGCTATCGTAATTGCTAGTTCCTTGGCATATGCGACACCAATTGGTATGCCTGCCAATACTATGGTTTACAATATAGCTGGCTATAGCTTTTTGAATTATGTGAAAGCTAGTGTACCACTTATTGTTGTATCTAGTATTGTGGTATTGGTATTATTGCCAATTCTGTGCCCCTTTTAATATATAAGGTATTATCTAGCGTTGTAGATATATGAAAAATATTCATTATAAAAAATTATATGATTTACATCACTGAGTTATATCTATATACTATAGGTGTATGACTACCATGAAAGGAAAGTTCTCATGGATTATAGTGTTGCTGTTACATTGGGATTCCTCGTATTTGCAATCGTCATGTTTGCATTGGAGAAGATTCCATTGTCTATTACGGCTATGATTGTAGCCGTTGGTTTGCATCTTTCTGGTGTATTAACCGCAACGGAAGCTTTCAAAGGCTTCGTTGACTCTAATGTTATTTTATTCATTGCTATGTTTATTATCAGTGCTGCTTTCTTTGAAACAGGTGTTGCTGTTGATGTAGGTGATGTTGTTAATAAATTTGCTAAAAACGAAACAATCCTTATTATCGCTATCATGATGCTTACAGGTATTATGTCTGGTCTCTTGTCCAACACAGGTACGGCAGCCGTTATGATTCCTGTTGTCATCGGTATTTGTAAAAAGGGTGGTTTCAACCAAACTAAATTCCTAATGCCAATCGCATTTGCAGCCGCTATGGGTGGTAATATTTCTATGATTGGTTCCCCTGGTAATATGATTGCAAACTCTAATTTACAAGAGGCTGGTCTTGGTTCCTTTAGTTTCTTCGCTTATGGTGAAGTAGGTTTACCTATACTTATCATCGGCACTCTATTCTATGCATTCATTGGCAAACGTTTCGTGCCAGAGGTTCCAACTCGTGAGCCTGATGCAAACTATCAAAAAAATGCTGACTTTGATCATGTTCCAATGTGGAAAAAATGGACAGCAGGTTTGGTGCTTGTATTGACTATTGCGGCTATGATTTTTGAAAAACAAATCGGTGTATCTTTGGCTGTTAGCGCTTGGGTAGGTGCTCTTGTTATCGTAGCAACTGGGGTTATTACTGAAACAGAGGCTGTTAAGTCTATCGATATGAAGACAATTCTGTTGTTTGTAGGTTCCTTGGCTCTTGGTACAGCAATGGTAAAATCCGGCGCAGGTGCATTTATTGCAAACCTTATCGTTGATGGTTTGGGTGAGACACCTAACCCATTGGTCTTGTTAGCAGTGCTTTTCTTCTTGTCTATATTCATGACAAACTTTGTGTCCAATACAGCGGACGTTGCATTGTTGGCACCTATCGGCTTGTCCTTGGCATCTCAATTAGGCTTTGACCCAAAAGCGATTCTCGTAGCTATCGTTATTTCCAGTTCTCTTGCATATGCTACACCAATGGGCACGCCTCCAAATGCTATGGTGTATAACGTGGCGGGTTACAGCTTTAAGGATTATGTAAAAGCTGGCGTACCATTGATTATTGTATCTGCCATCGTTTCTTTTGTATTATTGCCAATTTTATTCCCATTTAACCCGTAATTTTATATAGGTGAGTCATACTAAACCGTCACCGTTGGTGGCGGTTTTATTTTTATTGTCTTTAGACTGGTTCGTGACGTAGTCGCGAACCATAAAACCACCCGCTATGCGGGTGCGGCAACGAAAGTTATACAA
>NZ_JAWEGM010000011.1:0-7883 GCF_032472435.1 Veillonella parvula | reverse complement strand
TTCTATGAGTAAGACTTTCACAAAAAATATCCCAGTCAACGAAATTTTACATCTAGGCGATTGTTTAGAGTATAAAGAAGGGCAAGTGATTAGTATTACGATTGCCCAAAATGAACGCCTCAGTATTACCTTATTTGCGTTACCAAAGGGCGAAGAAATCTCAACGCATATAACTGTAGGCGATGCGATTGTGCAAATCCTCGATGGAGAGGCACATATCGTCGTCGGTGATGTGGAACACAATGTGAAAGCTGGTGAAACATTGATCATGCCTTCTGAAGTCCCTCATAGCCTCGATGCCCAAGAAAACTTCAAGATGCTGTTGACCGTTGTTAAATAAATATATCATAATAAATGCATCCCTTAGATTATAAGGGGTGCATTTTTAATGCGTTGAGAGAGGTCGAATGTATGAATGTCGTTGAACAGTATAATTTAACTTTACAAATAGAAGTTCTAAAAGAACAAAGCGCGGAAACATTAGCGCGTCTCTGTAACTTAGTTGAGGAGAGTGACACTAGTGACTGTGTAGAGCTATTAAAAGCGTATTCTCATATTGTAAATACAGAGTTATATTTAGCCACGTCTATACATGAGTTAGACGTTCTAAAATCAGATATGGTAGACCTTGAAAGCAATATTAAAGAGTCATTAGCACAAGCTTCTCATGACATTAGTGATGTTAAAGCTGTTAAAGAGACTAGTGATGTACAAGCTATTGAATCCTATAGCTCTGAAGACTTTGATAAGGCCTTAGAACGTACCATTGATTTCTTAACGTTTAATAAAAATATATCTAGTACACCTCGTGCTGTTATTTTAGGTGGTCAAAGTGGAGCCGGGAAAACCACAATTCATCGTGTGAAAATGCTAGAGTCAAAAGGTAATTATATTATCATTGATGGCGATACATACCGTGCTCAACACCCGTATTTTAGAGAGTTACAAGAAAAATATGGTGTTGATAGTGTAGATTACACAAAAATGTTTGCAGGTAAGATGGTAGAGGCTGTAATTGATAAATTAAGCTCTTTAAAATACAATTTAATTATTGAAGGCACATTACGTTCCGCCGCAGTACCAATTAATACAGCTACATTATTAAAATCTAAAGGCTATACCGTCGATTTTTGTTTGATTGCTACTAAGCCAGAGTTATCTTATTTGACGACGCAATTGCGCTATTTAGAAATGATGATTGTGGATCCTTTACAAGCGAGAGCCACTCCTAAAGATCATCATGATGGAATTGTAAAATCCTTGGTCGCTAATATTACTGAACTAGAACAGAGTGGAGTCTTTGAAACTATTCAAGTGTATAAACGTGATTTAGAACAAGTATATAATTCAAAATTATGTACTGAATCTGTTGGAACTGTTGTAGACCAAATTTTATTTGGTCCTTGGACTCAAGATGAATCGGCCTTGTTAGAAGAGAGTAAATCACAGGAACAGGAGTTAAGAGCGAAATTACCTTAGGGAGTAAAAGTGTAATGGATTACTTCGACTATTCATATAAACATAATTACATAGAGTTTAGTAGCAACATATATTGAGTTGGCACATACCATTACAACTGGCATAGTGAGACGGAGATTGTTATTTTATTAAAAGGCCAAATGGAGATGAGTTGTAATGGTGAGACATTTACGATGGAACCACTTGATGTGGTCATTATCTCTCCTCAAGTGGGACATGCCACATTAGCTCTGGAAGAGGATGTCATTGCCTTTGTCATTCATGTAGGAAATGAATTTTACCAACAGTATGATCCAGATTTTGGCGCCTATCAATTTGTATTGCGTTCAGATAATAGTACTCGTCACAATCAATTCTTTACAACCTTACGGCATCATGCAGCTATGACGATGTTATTGATGACTAAAGGTGAAAGCCCGGTACATCGAATGTGGATAGAGCATCATTACTTAGCGTTGGCTGGGGATGTATTTAGAGAGTTTGATCCCATTAAAAAGGTTCATGAAAATGCTAGACCTGGTGATATGAAACCCGCAACGTTCGATAAAATGATTGCCTATATTGATGAGCATTATGAGCAGAAAATAGAGTTGGAAGATATTGCAAAAATTGGGGGCTATAATGTTGCCTATACATCTCAGTTCTTTAAAAAGCAAATGGGGATTTCATTTGTTGAGTATGTATTGAGGTTAAGAATCCGTGACGCTACTGTTCGCTTAGCTGGTACGGATGAGGCTGTCGCAAGAATTGCAAGCGATTGTGGATTTGCAGATGTGAAAGCCTTTAATGTGGCTTTTAAAAAACACTTTAATATGACTCCCACAGAATATCGTAAGCAAGTCAAAAGCATTGGGCGTAAAACCGTCTTACAAGATTGGAAAGAAATTATTTCTGTAGACAATCAAGATGTTCTTGATGTATTGCATTCATTCTTGTCGTATGAAGATGATTCCCGAGCTAAGAGTGAATTGGAATTTATGAGCAAAAAATTGGAATCTTTGAAAGAAAAGTTAGCAGATGTAGTAAAGGATTTATAAAGGTATTTTGTTATATCTCTATGGCAACTAGATTCTTATAGTAACTAATTCTTATAGTAGCTAATTCTTTTAGTAGCTATATTCTTGTGATAAGAGTTTGGTAAGCAAATTATTTTGATGAATTTATGACACATATAGAAAGATTAGAATTGGGTAAATTTCTATATCAAAAAACCCTATAAAGTTATTGAAAAAGCACTACTGTTGATAAGTAGTGCTTTTTTATATGTATTTTCCGGGTGAATTTATATATTGTTATAGTCCCAAAATACAATAAATCGAGAGAAATCTATCTTTTTTCGTTGATTTTAATATAAAAATTATCTTTTAATTTGGATAGTTATATTCACTAAACTGAGTAGAATATATCTCATCAGGAGTAAAAAAATTAGTAAGTTATAATTTTGGAGGATATATGAATCAAGTAAAATTTATGGAAAACGTAGGTAAAGTTGCAACTGTTACTGCTGTAGCTATGTATGTATCTTATTTCCCACAAATCATGCATAACCTTGCACATCCAGGTACTGGTGATTGGATTCAACCACTTGTAGCTGCAATCAACTGTACATTATGGGTAGCGTATGGTTTGTTTAAAGAACATAGAGATATTCCAGTAGCATTAGCCAATGCACCAGGTATCTTCTTTGGTTTAGCAGCGGCTATTACAGCGGTTATGTAATTTTAAGAATAGATATATAATGCTATAGAAGCATAAAACTATAATTTATTAATATATAAAATAAGATTACTGTTGACCGTTATTAATTATATATATCATAATGAATGCATCCCTTTGATTAATAAGGGGTGCATTTTTTATGTAAATAATTGAGAGGTATTTGTTTGATTTTATGAGGGGTATTACGTTGTTATGGATTACTTTCACTATACCTATAAACACAATCATATAGATTTCAATAGTGATATATATAAGGTTAGTACATATCATTACAACTGGCACAGTGGCGTTGAAGTCTTGATCTTGTTAAAGGGCAGAATCGACATGAGTTGTAATAGTGAGGTTTTTACAATGGAACCTCTTGATACCATTATTATTTCCCCTCAAGTAGGTCATGCTACGTTGGCCTTAGAGGAGGATACAACAGCTCTTGTTATTCATGTGAGTAAGGAGTTTTTCCAATACTTTGATCCTAACTTCGGCATGTACCAATTTGTATTGCGCTCAGATAAAACTAATAGGGATAATGAATTCTTTACGTCCTTACGTTATCTTGCGGCACAAATGATGTTGTTAATGGTGAATAGTGAAAGTCCTGATCGTCAATTATGGTTGGAGAGTCACTTTTTAGCCATGACGAGTGATATATATCGTGAAATTGATGCGGTTAAGACTATCCCTATACATACAAAGCCTGCTGATATGACTGTAGCTACCTTTGATAAAATGATTGCCTATATTGATGAAAACTATAAGCAGAAGATAGAGTTAGAAGATATTGCTAAAATAGGCGGTTATAATGTGAACTATACATCTCAATTTTTTAAACGCCAATTAGGGGTTTCCTTTTTAGAGTATTTGTTGCGGTTGAGATTACGAGAGGCTACAGTTCGTTTAGCTAACTCTGAAGATGGAGTAGCACATATTGCAAGTAGTTGTGGCTTTGCAGATATTAAAGCCTTTAATGTGGCCTTCAAGAAACATTTCCATACAACACCATCTGAATATAGAAAGCAAGCAAAAGAGATGGGGCGTAAGACAAAATTACATGATTGGAAGGAAATTATTTCTACTCAGGAAGAAGATATTATAGACATTTTACAAACTTACTTACCCTATCAAGATGTCTCTATCGATAAGAATAGATTAGATGAGGCTAATCAAAAGTTACAGGATGTTAGAGACCAACTTGAGATGGTTGTAAAAAGATTACAATCATAATTTTCATTCTTATAATAACTTGTAATTAGCTATAATTTCATGATTTTGAAAATTAAATTAGGTGGATATACAATTATTAGGTATAGGTGATTTTGTATATTTGTTAATCCTATTAAAATATATGGTGAAAGAGCACTACGTTCTGATGGTAGTGCTCTTTTTTTTATAATCATATAGGTGAAATTGTATATTTTTAATGGGTTAAAAGAAAATAATTAAGGAAATTTTGTATGTGTTTGACAGACTTTCACCAATAAAAATCAACTTGTAAATTGGATAGTTATATACTGAAAAAAGAGTAGAATAGAATCATCGAAAGGAGCTAAGGTTCCGAAACAGAAATAATCACGTCTTAAATATTGAAGTCTTTTTGGAGGTTTGCGATGAGTACGAAGGAACAACAAGTACAAGAAATGACAAATAAGATAGCTAATTTCATTTCTTATATGGCAAAGGTATTGCCTGATGATGTACAAGAAAAAATTCATGAATTGGCACAGGATGAAAAAAATCCTATGGCCAAATCTATTTATGAAACAATGCAACATAATATGGATTTAGCAGCTCAGCTTAATCGTCCTTCTTGTCAAGATACTGGTGTATTACAATTTTGGGTAAAGGTTGGATCTAATTATCCCTTATTAGGAGAATTAGAAGATATTCTAAGAGAAGCAACTTATAAGGCTACACAAGAGGCTCCATTACGATTGAACTGTGTAGAAACTTTTGATGAGTTTAATACTGGTAAAAATATTGGCCTCACTGCACCTTATATTCACTGGGATATCATTTCTGGTTGTGATGATGTAGAAATCTTCCCTTATATGGCTGGTGGCGGGTGTTCCTTGCCAGGGTCAGGTAAAACATTGATGCCAGGCGAAGGCTATGAAGGTATTGCTAAGTTTGTTCTTGATTTGATGACAAGCTATGGATTGAATGCGTGTCCTCCACTATTGGTAGGTGTAGGGATTGCTACAACTATTGATACCGCTGCTGGATTATCTAAAAAAGCATTAATGCGCCCTGTATCTTCAAAAGCACCTAATGAAAAAGCGGCTTATATGGAACAATTGTTAGAAGATGGAATTAATAAGATTGGTATTGGACCTCAAGGTATGGGTGGGGATAAAACTGTTTTAGGTGTGAACATTGAACATGGTACACGTCATCCATCTGTTATTTCTTGTGCTGTTAGTGTAGGTTGTTGGAATCATCGTCGCGGCGATCTCGTATTTGACAAGGATGGTAATTGCACAGTTAAATCTCATAAAGGAGTGACATTATAATGGCTAAGAAAATATTAACTACACCTATTCAACAATCTGATTTAGCAGGCATTAAGCCAGGCGATGTGATTTATTTGACTGGGCATATTACAACCTGTCGTGATATGGGGCATCGTCGTGTGGTAGAAGAAGGTAAAACGTTACCGGTTGATGTTAAAGATGGGGCTATACTTCATGCAGGTCCAATTATTCGTACTTTAAGCGATAATGAATTTGAAGTTGTATCTGTAGGACCTACTACATCTATGAGGATGGAAAAATACGAATATGAATTTGTTAAAAAGACAGGTGTACGTCTCATTGTAGGTAAAGGTGGCATGGGTCCTGAAACAGCACGTGCCTGCAAAGACTTTGGTGCACTACACTGTGTGTTCCCTGCAGGTAATGCGGTTCTTGCTGCTACAGAAGTCGAAAAAGTAGAATCTGCTAATTGGCGTGAATTAGGTATGTGTGAGACTTTGTGGACTTTTAAGGTTAAAGAATTTGGTCCGCTTATCGTATCCATTGATGCAGACGGTAATAACTACTTTGAAGAAAAGAAAATAGAATATAATAAGAAAAAAGATGAAATATTAGACGAAATATATAAACACGTAGGTTTCATCAAATAATAAGATAAGAATAGCGATTTCTTTATATTATGAATAACTTCATAACTTGTAAATATATCTATATGAGAAATAATTATTAATAATATTGTTTTGTGATTTACAGCGTATCTTCATATAGATATACTATAAGAGTATGACTACCATGAAAGGAATTCTCATGGATTATAGTATTGCTATTACACTGGGATTTCTTGTATTTGCAATCGTAATGTTTGCATTGGAGAAAATTCCATTGTCTATTACGGCTATGATTGTGGCCGTTGGATTACATCTTTCTGGTGTATTAACTGCAGCGGAAGCTTTTAAAGGTTTCGTTGACTCTAATGTTATTTTGTTTATTGCTATGTTTATTATCGGCGCTGCTTTCTTTGAAACAGGTGTAGCTGTTGATGTTGGTAACGTTGTTAATAAATTTGCTAAAAATGAAACTATCCTTATTATTGCTATTATGATGCTTACAGGTATTATGTCTGGCTTCTTATCTAATACAGGTACTGCAGCGGTTATGATTCCTGTTGTTATTGGTATTTGCAAAAAGGGTGGTTTTAACCAAACTAAATTCTTAATGCCAATCGTATTTGCCGCTGCTATGGGGGGGAATATTTCTATGATTGGCTCTCCTGGTAATATGATTGCAAATTCTAATTTGCAAGAAGCCGGCCTTGGATCCTTTAGTTTCTTTGCTTATGGTGAAGTAGGTTTACCTATGCTTATCGTAGGTACTTTATTCTATGCATTCATTGGTAAAAGATTCTTACCTGAAGTTCCAACGCGTGAACCTGATCCAAACTATCAAAAAAATGCTGATTTCAGTCATGTTCCAGTTTGGAAAAAATGGGTAGCTGGTTTGGTATTGGTGTTGACTATCGCTGCTATGATTTTTGAAAAACAAATTGGCGTATCCTTAGCGGTTAGTGCCTGGGTAGGCGCACTTGTTATCGTAGCGACAGGAGTTATTACCGAAAACGAAGCAGTTAAGTCTATTGATATGAAGACTATTTTATTATTTGTAGGTTCCTTAGCTCTTGGCACAGCAATGGTAAAATCTGGGGCAGGTGCATATATTGCAAATCTTATTGTTGATGCTTTGGGGGATACACCTAATCCATTGGCATTATTAGCGGTACTTTTCTTCCTATCTGTATTTATGACAAACTTCATGTCCAATACAGCAGATGTTGCATTGCTAGCTCCAATCGGATTGTCTCTAGCATCTCAATTAGGTTTTGATCCTAAAGCGATTCTTGTTGCCATCGTAATTTCTAGCTCTCTTGCGTATGGTACACCTATAGGGATGCCTGCAAATACTATGGTATATAATGTAGCTGGGTATAGTTTTAAAGACTATGTAAAAGCAGGCGTACCGTTAATTGTAGTATCTGCAATTGTATCTTTAGTGTTGTTACCGATTTTGTTCCCGTTTAACCCATAATTATATAAAGGTTAGTCATACAAAACCGTCACCATAGGTGGCGGTTTTATTTTTATTGTCTTTAGACTGGTTCGTGACGTAGTCGCGAACCATAAAACCACCCGCTATGCGGGTGCGGCAACGAAAGTTATACAA
>NZ_JAWEGM010000010.1:0-24463 GCF_032472435.1 Veillonella parvula | reverse complement strand
AAACCTTCCTGAAGGTGTAGAAATGTGTATGCCTGGCGATAACGTAACAATGGAAATCGAATTGATTACTCCAATCGCTATCGAAGAAGGTCTTCGCTTCGCGATCCGCGAAGGTGGCCATACAGTAGGCGCTGGCGTAGTAACAGAAATCGAAGGTTAATACAAGTTTATAGCTCAATGTATCGATACATTAGCTATATAATTGAATTTTAGATTCAATAAAAGGGACCCGTTGGGTCCCTTTTATTTTATATATTTTGATGATTAAGAGTATAGGATTGAATCACTAATATATTGAAACAATGATGATTTTGTAATGTGACATATACGTTGTATTCAGGCTTCAAAGAATAATCATACTATTGATACAAATTGAGAAGAAATTTTAATATATTGTAACCTTAGATACAACTTTATTTATAAAATTAGTGTATATTATATATAAGGAGAGCATAGGCTCTCTTTTTGTGCTTTTATAGAAAAGGAGGTAATGTGATGGGCGAATACAAAAAGTATTGGATAGCCGTAGTAGCAGTTCTTATTATTGGATTCTCTATTCTTGGCTATTTGGGTACTGATGTATATCATCAAGCGCCACCGGTACCAACCGCGTATGTATCTCAAGATGGACAGGTTTTGTTCACTAAGGATGATATCTTACATGGTCAATCGGCTTGGCAATCTACAGGTGGTCAATCTGTAGGGACCGTACTAGGTCATGGCGCATATCAAGCCCCGGACTGGACAGCTGATTGGTTGCACAAAGAAGTGTCCGTAATGCTTGATATCAAGTCTCAAGAAGCTTTTGGTGTTCTTTATGAACAGTTAGGTGATGTGCAGAAAGCGGCTGTTAAAGAAGCAGTTAAAGCAGAGTACTTTAACAGTGCTGTTCGTGAAGATGGAACTGTTGTGCTTTCACCGGAACGTATTACAGCGATGAATTTAACCGGACAATATTTTATTGAACTTTATGGTGATAACCCTAAATTGTCCGAAACACGCGATCATTTTGCGATGAAAGATAATACGTTGCCAGAATTAAAAGATCGTATTGATATGGCACGATTCTTCTTCTGGACTACGTGGATGGCATCGACTCAACGTCCTGGTACAGATGCAACATACACCAACAATTGGCCTCACGAGCCATTGTTAGATCATAATCCAACACCGGAAAGCGTAGCTTGGTCTGTTGTGAGTGTTATTATTTTACTTTGTGGTATTGGTATTGTCGTATGGATGTGGGCATTCGGTCGCAAACAAGATGAATATGAATTAACACCGCCTGCGGAAGATCCAATTTCCAAATTGCATCTCACACCGTCTCAACGGTCTTTAGGAAAATATTTATTTACGATTTTGGCATTATTTTTACTCCAACTTGGTATGGGTGGTATCATTGCGCACTACACCGTAGAAGGACAGGCTTTCTATGGCATTCCATTGGCGCAGTATTTCCCATATTCTATTGCTCGTACTTGGCATATTCAAGCATCCTTGTTCTGGATTGCGATGGCATTCTTGAGTGCCGGTTTATTCTTGGCGCCGATTATTAATGGCGGTAAAGATCCTAAGTTCCAAAAATTGGGCGTGGATATTTTGTTCTGGGCACTCGTTGTGTTGGTAGTGGGTTCCTTTACAGGTACATATTTGGGTGTTGCTCATGAGATTCCGGCGTCTCTAAACTTCTACTTGGGTCACCAAGGCTATGAGTTTATTGAGTTGGGCCGCGTATGGCAATGGATTGAATATATTGGCATACTATTTTGGCTTGTGCTCATGGTGCGCAGCATCATTGGTGCTTTCAAAAATAAAGGGGATAAAAACCTTATTGCCGCCTTTATTTTCTCTGTTGTGATGGTCGGTATTTTCTATGGCCCAGGTCTTTTCTACGGGGAACACAGTCATTTGGCAATCATGGAGTACTGGCGTTGGTGGGTTATTCACCTTTGGGTAGAAGGCTTCTTTGAAGTATTCTCTACTACGTTGATGGCCTTTATTTTCGTAACTCTTGGTCTCGTATCCTATCGTGCAGGTACTATAGCAGCGATTTCGTCTGGTGCTATTTACCTTATCGGTGGTATCCCTGGTACATTCCATCATCTTTATTTTACCGGTGTTACATCGACTATCGTGGCCACAGGGGCATCGTTCTCCGCGTTGGAAGTAGTGCCTCTTGTACTCTTAGGTTATGAAGCGTTTGAAAATTATACACGCCTTCATAGTGCACCGTGGATGCATCGATTAAAATGGCCTGTATATTGCTTTATTGCCGTATCCTTCTGGAACTTGGTAGGGGCCGGTATCTTCGGCTTCCTAATCAATATGCCGGTTTCCTTATTCTACATTCAAGGTCTAAATACGACAGCTGTTCATGCTCATACGGCGTTGTTTGGCGTATACGGGTTCTTGAGTTTAGGCTTTGTATTCCTCATCGCTCGTTATATTCGACCTGAGGTAGAATTTAATGATAAGTTGATGAAATTCGGCTTCTGGGCATTGAACTGGGGCCTTGCGTTGATGGTTCTTATCAGCCTATTGCCAATTGGCTTGATTCAAAGTTGGGCAAGTGTAACACAAGGCTTATGGCTCGCTCGCAGCGAAGACTTTATGCAACAACCATTGTTACAAAATTTGCGTTGGCTTCGCATGGTTGGCGATACCATCATGATATTGGGGGCATTGGCCTTCTTCTGGCAAATCGTGAAAGTAACTTTCACAAAGAAATAGTAATAAACGAAGCAATAATAGTAAATATGTAAATATAATATTAAATATAATATATAGACATATAAGCTAACTATAAGCTAATATGACATGGCGTTCTTTGGGTAGACAAAGGGCGCCATTGTCTGTTATACTATCCATGTCAGGCATACGTGCCTGGCTTTTTTGAGTTGCTTAATTTCTTGACATCGCTTGCTACGTATGATATAGTTTTTTAGTATGTAGTCGAGCGTTTTCGAGTACAAGAGACAGATTTAGTAAATATAAAGCGAGGTGTATCCGGATGCGTAATGCCATTACTTTAGCTTGCACAGATTGCAAACAACGCAACTATCAAACGAACAAGAATAAAAAGAACAATCCTGATCGTATTGAAATGATGAAATATTGCAAATTCTGCGGTAAACATACATTACACCGTGAAACAAAATAATTCTTATCATTCATTACCTGTTGATTTGAGGATGTGAAACACAATGGCAAAGTCTAACTCAGCAGTGCAGCAGCGTGGTGGATTTGGAAAATTCTTCCGCGGTGTGAAAGCTGAACTAAAAAAAGTAGTCTGGCCAACAAAAAAAGAGCTTATCAATTACACAATTGTAGTATTCTTAGTGACTATATTCATCGCTTTGATTATTTCTGTGCTTGATGGACTCTTTGCCCAACTTTTTAATACGTTGTTGCACTTTGTTGGATAAGGGGGCCATTACATGGAAGCAGATAAGAAGTGGTATGTAATTCATACCTATTCAGGCTACGAAAATAAAGTAAAAACCACTCTTGAACTTAAAGTTCAATCTATGGGGCTACAAGATGTGATCAGCCGAATTTTGGTGCCTCTTGAAGACGAAATAGATGAAAAAGATGGGGTTAAAAAAGTAGTAAAACGCAAGATATTTCCTGGGTATGTATTGGTGGAAATGGAAGTTAATGACCGTTCTTGGTATGTTGTACGCAACACGCCAGGTGTAACAGGTTTCGTTGGCTCTGCTACAAAACCAGTTCCACTTTCTGATTCCGAAGTAGAACATATACTTAAGTCTCAGGGCTTGGATAAGAAACCAACCATTAACGTTGATGTAGAAGTTGGTGAAACGGTTCGCATTACGTCCGGTGCCTTTGAAGATAAACTAGGTGTTATTACCGAACTTAACCCTGATAAAGGAACATTGAAACTTAGCGTAGAAATGTTCAATCGAGATACCGAGGTAGAGTTAGAGTTCTCTCAAGTTGAGAAAGCTCTTTAATATATAAATATAATAATATAACTCTAAAAAGAGCAATCGATTTTGGTTGCCAGTGGGAGGATATATATCCGTTACCACCACAGTATAAGCATAGGAGGTTTAATTACCCATGGCTAAGAAATTAGTTAAACAAGTAAAACTACAAATTGAAGCCGCTAAAGCTACTCCAGCACCACCAGTTGGTCCTGCACTAGGTCAAGCAGGTGTTAACATCGTTGCTTTCACAAAAGAATTCAACGAACGTACTGCTAAACAAGCTGGCTTAATTATTCCAGTAGTTATTAACGTATATGAAGATCGTAGCTTCGACTTCATCACTAAGACTCCACCAGCTGCAGTATTGTTGAAAAAAGCTGCAGGTATTCCAAAAGGTTCTGGTGTACCTAACCGTGATAAAGTAGCAAAAGTAGGTCGCGATAAAGTTCGTGAAATTGCTGAATTGAAAATGCCTGACTTGAATGCTAATACCGTGGAACAAGGTATGCGCATGGTGGAAGGTACTGCTCGCAGCATGGGCATTGAAATCGTTGACTAATAAGCGTACGACTTGCGCATAAGGCGCAAATCGGTGGGAGGGAATTCCCGTTTGACCACATAAGGAGGATATTATAATGGCAAAAGTAGGTAAGAAATACGCTGAAGCAGTAAAACTTATTGAAGCTGGTAAATTCTACGAACCAGTAGAAGCAATTGAGTTGGTTAAGAAAACTGCAACTGCAAATTTCGATGAAACAGTTGAAATTGCTTTCAACTTGAATGTCGACCCTAAATACGCTGATCAACAAGTTCGTGGTGCAGTAGTATTGCCTCATGGTACTGGCAAAACTAAACGCGTTCTTGTATTCGCAAAAGGCGACAATATTAAGGCAGCTGAAGAAGCTGGTGCAGATTTTGTAGGTTCTGAAGAGTTAGTAGCTAAAATCCAAGGTGGTTGGAGCGACTTCGACGTAGTAGTTGCTACACCAGACATGATGGGTCAAGTTGGCCGTCTTGGTAAAATTTTGGGTCCTAAAGGCTTGATGCCAAACCCTAAAGTTGGTACAGTAACTCCAGACGTTGCTCGTGCAGTAAACGAAATCAAAGCTGGTAAAATCGAATACCGTACTGATAAAGCAGGTATTATCTCTTGCTCTATCGGTAAAGCATCTTTCGATGAAGAAAAATTACTTGACAACTACCGTACAATCGTTGATACTATTATCAAGGCTAAACCTGTAGCAGCTAAAGGTCAATACATTAAATCTGTAACCTTGTCCGCTACAATGGGCCCTGGTGTACCTTTGAATGTGTTCAAATTGAGCACTGTTTCCAAAGAGCAATAATTAAATATGTCTCTTAGCTGTAGACGGCTGGTATGTATAATGGATAAAAATCCGCCCGCTGAGGCTGACACTAGAACAACCTAGGACTAGTTACGACCTCATCGCGTGCGATGGGGTCGTTTTTACGCTAAGATAGTACATAGAGCACCAAAAAAATCTACAAGGAGGTAATCTAATGGCTGTCACTGAATCAAAAAAAGCAATCGTTGCTCAAATGAAAGAAACTCTTTCTGAAGCAAAAGGTGCTGTATTGATTGGTTACTCTGGTTTAACTGTTGCGCAAGCAACTGATCTTCGTCGCAAAATGTTGGCTGAAGGTGTTGAATACAAAGTAATCAAAAATACTTTGACTCGTATCGCTGCAAACGAATTGAATCTTGAAGGTTTCGCTGAGCATTTAGAAGGTCCAACTGCGTTGGCTACTTCTAAAGACGATGCTGTTGCACCTGCTCGTGTAATCGAACAATTCATCAAAGCAACTGAAAAAGAAGTTGTAACAGTTAAAGCTGGTATCGTTGAAGGCGAAGTTATGGACGCAGCAGGCGTTAAAGCAATTGCATCTCTTCCAAATCGCGAAGGTATGCTTTCCATGTTGCTTTCCGTATTGCAAGCTCCTGTTCGCAATGTTGCATACGCTGTCAAAGCTGTTGCAGAAGCAAAACCTGCAGAATAATATTTTTTGCAAAGTATTCGTTGGCCGCTTGAGGCTGGCACTATAAACTAATTTATGGAGGAAATCTAAAATGGCATTGAACATTGAAAACATCGTTGCTGAATTGAAAGAAGCAACAATCCTTGAACTTAATGATCTTGTAAAAGCAATCGAAGAAGAATTTGGCGTAACTGCAGCAGCTCCTGTAGCTGTAGCAGCTGCTGGTGGTGCTGAAGGCGGCGCTGCTAAAGATTCCTTCGACGTAATCTTGAAAGATGCTGGCGCATCTAAAATCAACGTAATCAAAGTTGTTCGTGAAGCAACTGGTCTTGGCTTGAAAGAAGCTAAAGCTATCGTTGACGGCGCTCCTGCACCTGTAAAAGAAGGCGTTGCTGCTGAAGCTGCTGAAGCTTTGAAAGCTCAATTAGAAGAAGCTGGCGCATCCGTAGAATTGAAATAATTCTAACCATATTAAAGGCGTACCTTATGGGTACGCCTTTTTCTATTGGAGTTTATAAATTGATGCGAGTTTTGTTTTGTTAACTAATTTGGCTTTTGGATACGGTAATGTATTAGAGAAATCCTTATCATATTTTTTAGGAACGATGACATAGGCACCGCGATTATTTGATGTATTACTTAAAAATGTTTCTTTAGTTATTGTAGGCATCAATGTTTTGCCTTCGGTCCATATAGAATCATCTGTCGTATCTACAAAAACTTGGGTAGGTGTAGTGTCCATGTAATATACAATAGAAGTATAGTAACTGCCATATATATATATTGGTTTTGATGTATCTTCGATGAACGTTTTGAACTGTAAACCAGACTGATTAAACAATATCGGTGGTACTGTAATCGTAATAGCCGAGTATAAAGTAATTAGTGGAACTAAAGCATATATTGCTAGTTTGAAAAATGATGTTATGTAGTATCGACCGATTAAAATCATACATACTATAATAAAGGAACCTACGATTAACGGTTTACTATCAAGACTTTTATCAAAAGCTGTAGCAAATGTAAAAATCATGTAGTAAATACCTAGTGGTAGGGTAATTAAATAATTAAACTTTTTGAATGATTGAGTAAATTCACCGGTTTCTTTGTCAGTAACTAATTCACAAATTTTTACAGCCGCCCATATTATACAAGGGATAATGGCAGGTAATGTGTAGGTTAGATACTTTGTAGCTACTAGAGAGTAGAATAGAACTATAACTATAAACCATATAATACCTAATAGATCAAAATCATCTTTCCAGTTAAGATCTTTTAAATGATAGACTATTACAGGTGTCCATGGTAATAGTGAAAGGGGCACAATTAATAGATAGTAATACCATACATTAAATTTAGGATGTTCAGATATAAGAGCTCGATCTACATTGTGTAGACCTAAGAATCCGGAAATAAACTGCTCACCGTGAATGGAATACATAGCAATATACCAAGGGCTAGCTATCGCTATAAAGGCTAATAGTCCTAAGGGATTAAATAGTAATTTTATATCCTTTGAAAGTTGATAGATTTTATCCTTTCTATGGATGGCGTGGCGTGCACATATATAAATAAGTAATATCAGCCCAGGTAAAATAATGCCTATAGGTCCTTTGGTAATCACGGCTAAGGCCGCAGCAATGTAAGCTTTCACCATAGCTGACCTGTCATTATTGGTAAAAGCTAAATAACTATATCCAAATATAGCTAAGGTGAAGAAAAATAGAAATCCATCGGTTATAACTGCATGAGATATATACCAAAACTGTAGTGTACTCATTAATAAAATCGCACAGAGTATACCGGCAAAGGTACTTTTAGATATGCGGTAAGTTATATGATACATTAGGGCCACGCTAGCTCCCGCAACAAGCGTATTCGGTATACGAGACGTGAAGTCAGATATGCCAAATAGTTTGTATGTAATCATAAGTGCCCAATAGGTGAGCGGTGGTTTATCATACCATACGTGATCATATATCATGGGGGATATCCATGAGTTGTGTTTTAGCATGGTGATGGCGGAGAGAACATAGTTGGACTCCACCGGATCAGTGATTGGCAAATAGGCATTATAAAAGCCGTAGCATAAAACGGTTAATAAAAAGAGCGCACCTATGCGCAGCATGTGATTGTTAATCATAGTTACTCCTTACTTATATAGTTTATATTATTGTACTATAGGGCGTGTAATATTTAAACTAATCAAAGATAAAAATAGAGCCTTTATAAATATGGAAATAGTTATAGAAAATATTTATGAAATAATATATTGTATAGAATATTGTTTATTCGTAATATATGAAATGACTTTTATGTATACAAAATACATGCTATAATGAGCGCATAAGATAAAACCGTTTCATTAAACTATCATCTAATATATGAAATAGTGGAAAGAGGATCTATTATGAGAAAAGAACATGATTTCCTAGGTGAATTAGAAGTAGCGGATGAGTTATATTATGGTGTGCAAACGATTCGTGCCTTAGAAAACTTCCATATTACAGGGAAACATTTAGACCAAGATTTTATTAAAGCTCTAGCGATGGTAAAAAAAGCATCTGCTTTAGCTAATATGAAAACAGGTCGTCTCAATGTATCTATCGGTAAAGCGATTGTTCAAGCAGCTGATGAAGTTATTGCAGGTGAATTTGCTGACCAATTTCCAGTTGATCCAATTCAAGGCGGTGCTGGCACTTCTGTGAATATGAATATGAACGAAGTGTTGGCAAATCGTGCTTGTGAAATTTTAGGCCATCCAAAAGGTAGCTATGATATTGTAAGCCCTAACAATCACTGTAACATGGCACAATCTACAAATGACGCTTTCCCAACAGCGATTAAAGTTTGTGCAATTTTGAAATCTAAACCGTTACTTGAAGCTTTGCAACGTCTTGTTGATGAGCTTGAGAGAAAAGCTGAAGAATATAGTGAAATTTTAAAAATGGGGCGTACTCATTTGCAAGATGCAGTGCCTATTACGTTGGGACAAGAGATGGGCGCTTATGCATCTGGTATTCGTCGTGGTATTAAACGCATTAAATCCGCCGTTGAAGGTGCACATGTAATCAACATGGGTGCTACTGCAGTTGGTACAGGTCTTAATGCTGAACCTAATTACATTCATGATGTGGCGTATGAACTTAGTGAAGTAGTTGGCGAACCGTTCTACACTGCGGAGAACTTAATCGATGCTACAAACAATACAGATGTATTTGCTGATATCTCTAGCGGTTTGAAGGTAACTGCACTTGTGTTGATTAAGATGGCAAATGATTTTCGCTTAATGGCATCTGGTCCTCGCTGTGGCATTGGTGAATTAAAATTGCCTGCCCGTCAACCAGGATCCTCTATCATGCCAGGAAAAGTAAATCCTGTTATCGCCGAAGTATTGAACCAAGTGTGTTATCAAGTTATCGGTAATGATACTACTATTACATTAGCTGTAGAAAATGGTCAATTCGAGTTAAATGTTATGGAACCTGTATTGGCATACAACTTGTTCAATAACCTTTGCTACCTTAAAAATGGTGTAAATACATTCGTTGATAAATTGCTCGTTGATCTTGAAGTAGACCGTGAACAATGCGAGTACTGGTTGAATCGTTCCGTTGGTATCGTAACAGCATTGTTGCCACATCTTGGTTATGAAACAGCTTCTGCATTGGCGAAAGAAGCGTATGAAACAGGTCGAGCTATTCGCGATATTATCTTGGATCAAGGTTTATTAACTGAGGATGAAATTAATCATATTCTTTCTCCTAAAGAAATGACTCGCCCTGGTATCGCTGGTGCGAATCTTTTAAAACAAAAAGGCAACTAATTTATGGTTCTCTTTTGGTGCATGAATAAAGCATGAAGATGAAAGACTGTCAACCCTTTTGGTTGACAGTCTTTTTTAATACTGATAAAATTATATATTGCAAAAGTAGCGTTTTCTGCTTTTGGATGTAAAAACTATAACACAAATAGTGATGAGGTTTTCTTCCAAGGTTGTGCTTGGTTAATGGGAAGCAAGGTTATTTTAAAAATGAAATGGACCTTGCTTTATTTGACGTTGTCCGAGCAGGAAAACTGAGACCTGTAAGATGTCTTTTTCATGCCGTTATAGAAAATGGTAGACCAGTGTGTTTTGATAGGGGTGAAAGCAAATATGTTCAAACCTGAACAGGTAGGCAAACGGACTCGTTATACGTACGCTAAAATTAACGAAGTTATCAAGATGCCGCATTTATTGGACATTCAGCGTAAATCGTATGAGTGGTTCTTGGAGAGTGGTTTACAAAATATTTTCAACGATATTTCTCCGATTAAAGACAATTCAGGTAATCTAGTACTTTCTTTTGAAGGCTTCAGCTTAGGTGAACCTAAGTATGATATTAATGAATGTAAAAATCGTGATGCTACTTACGCAGCACCACTTCGTGTAAATATTCGCTTGGTAAATAATGATCCAGAAAATATGGACATTAAAGAACAAGAAGTATTCATGGGCGATTTCCCATTGATGACAGATACAGGTACTTTCATCATCAATGGTGCAGAACGTGTTATCGTATCCCAATTGGTACGTTCTCCAGGCGTTTACTACAATAAAGAAATCGATACAATGGGTAACCGTTTGTATGATTCCACAGTTATTCCTAACCGTGGTGCATGGATTGAACTTGAAACAGATGCTAGTGAAGTGGTGGCTGTTCGTATTGACCGTAACCGTAAATTACCAGCTACTGTATTGGTACGTGCATTAGGTTGGGATACGAATGAAAGTATCCTCGACCTCTTCTGGAATGGTAAAACTGATGAGGATGGTTTACCAGTATATGATGAACGCATCGTTCGTACATTAGAAAAAGATACAACTCAATCTGCTGATGAAGCATTGGTTGAAATCTATAAAAAATTACGTCCAGGCGAGCCTCCGACTGTAGAGTCTGCTCGTAACTTGTTCGATAACTTGTTCTTCGATGCACGCCGTTATGACTTAGCGCGCGTTGGTCGTTATAAATTGAACAAAAAACTTGGCTGGCGCCAACGTATGTTGGGTCAAACATTAGCTCAACCAATTGTAGATCCAGAAACTGGCGAAATTATCCTTGATGCAGGCGTACAAGTTGGGGAAGAACAACTTGATATCGTTGCTAATAGCCATGTTTTCGATGGTGAAGGTTTTGCTGAATTCTATATCGTAAATAATGATGGTGTAGAGTCTAAAGTTATCTGTAATAACTGCAACTTACCATATGATCACCGTACAGTAACACGTGAAGACATGATCGCTAACATTTCTTACTTGCTCAACCTTATGGATGGTGCAGGTCATACAGATGATATCGACCACTTGGGTAACCGTCGCCTTCGTTGCGTAGGCGAATTGTTGCAAAACCAATTCCGCATCGGTTTAACTCGTATGGAACGTGTTGTTCGTGAGCGCATGACCATTCAAGAAACTGAATCCATTACACCTCAAGCGTTGATCAATATTCGCCCTGTAGTGGCAGCTATCAAAGAATTCTTTGGTTCTTCTCAATTGTCTCAGTTCATGGACCAAACAAACCCATTGGCGGAATTGACTCACAAACGTCGTCTTTCTGCCCTTGGCCCTGGCGGCTTGTCTCGTGAGCGTGCAGGTTTCGAAGTTCGTGACGTGCATCATTCTCACTATGGTCGTATGTGTCCTATTGAAACTCCAGAAGGTCCAAACATTGGCTTGATTAACTCCTTGTCCAACTATGCAAAGGTAAACGAATTTGGCTTCATCGAAGCACCATACCGTAAAGTAGAAAAAGTGTATGGTAAAGGCAAGGATGCTGACAAGGTTGTTAAAGTGCGCGTATCTGACAGCGTAGTATACATGACAGCTGATGAAGAAGAAGGCATGACAATTGCCCAAGCGAACTCTCCACTTGATGCAGAGGGGTACTTCACAACTGAACACGTAGCTTGTCGTCGTGGTCATGATGTATTAGAAGTTACACCGGATAAGGTTGACTATATGGACGTTAGTCCAAAAGAAGTTGTATCTATTGGTACAGCTATGATTCCATTCCTTGAAAATGACGATGCTAACCGTGCCTTGATGGGTGCGAACATGCAACGTCAAGCGGTACCACTTTTGCGTGCTCAAGCACCACTTGTTGGTACAGGTATGGAATATACAGCAGCTACTGACTCTGGTGTTTGCGTATTGGCGCGTGAAGCAGGTAAAGTTGTACGTTGTTGGGGTAATGAAATCCACGTTCTTCGCGATAGCGATGGTCGTGTTGATACATACCATTTGAATAAATTCCTTCGTTCTAACCAATCTACGTGCTTTAACCAAAAACCAATCGTCAATCGTGGGGACCATGTTGTAAAAGGCCAAGTATTGGCTGATGGTCCTGCTACAGATGGCGGCGAATTGGCATTAGGTTATAACGTTCTTGTAGCGTTCATGCCTTGGGAAGGTTATAACTACGAAGATGCTATCTTGCTTAGTGAAGAACTCTGCAAAGAAGATATCTATACATCTATTCATATTGAAGAATACGAATGTGATGCTCGTGATACTAAATTAGGTGCTGAAGAAATTACTCGTGAGTTGCCTAATACAGGTGACGACACACTTAAAAACTTAGACGAAGATGGTATTATCTGCATTGGTGCAGAAGTACATCCTGGCGATATCCTTGTAGGTAAAGCTACACCAAAAGGTGAAACTGAGCTTACTCCAGAAGAACGTTTGTTGCGTGCTATTTTTGGTGACAAAGAACGTGAAGTTCGTGATACTTCCTTGCGCGTGCCTCATGGCGAATCTGGTAAAGTCGTAGATGTAAAAGTCTTCACCCGTGAAAATGGCGACGAATTACAACCAGGCGTAAATAAACTTGTTCGCGTATATATCGCTCAAAAACGTAAGATTCATGAAGGCGATAAAATGGCGGGCCGTCATGGTAACAAAGGTGTCGTTTCTCGCGTTATGAGAAAAGAAGATATGCCATTCCTTCCAGATGGTACTCCAGTACAAATCGTATTGAATCCATTGGGCGTACCTTCTCGTATGAACATCGGTCAGGTTCTTGAAACTCACTTGGGGTGGGCTGTTCAAGGCTTAGGTATGAAAATCAAAGCTACAGACCTTCACATTCAAAACGTGTTGAAAGAAGCCCGTACTGATGCATCTTACTGGGAACAAATCGATACAATCCGCGACCTTTATGCTCAAATTGAGGTATTGGAAGCGAAAGTTGCGGAAGATGTTACGGTAAATCATTTCGAAGAAAATGAGCAAATCATTGCTTTGAAAACTAAAATTTTAAAACATGTAGAAGCAGCAGCGCAAAAGAAATTGGATGCTATGGGTGGCGAAGCTCGTTACCAAGAGCTTAAAGCTATTGAAGCTAAATACAATGCACTTCATGTAGAATTCTTTGATTCTGAAGAAGAGGCTCCTGAAATGGATCCTGCGCTTGTAGAAGAATTAGAGGCAATTAGCAAAGTCAAGAATACTCTTAACAACATTCACTCTGCTGAAGAAAAACGCGTTGAAATTCGCAAAGAGTTGGAAAGCCTTGGCTATGATTTTGACAAATATGGCATGCCAAAACCAGATGTAGCAGGTATTCATATTGCTACACCTGTATTTGATGGTGCTCACGAAAAGGACGTATTCGAAACATTGGCGATTGCAGGTCGTCCTGATGATGGTAAAACTGTTCTATATGATGGTCGTACTGGTGAACCGATGGATAACCGCGTCACTGTTGGTTACGTTTACATGCTTAAACTCCATCATTTGGTTGATGACAAAATCCATGCTCGTTCTACAGGTCCGTACTCCCTTGTTACACAACAACCTTTGGGCGGTAAAGCTCAGTTCGGTGGCCAACGTTTCGGGGAAATGGAAGTTTGGGCTCTAGAAGCATATGGCGCAGCCTATACCCTTCAAGAGCTATTAACTGTTAAGTCTGACGACGTTGTTGGTCGTGTGAAAGCATACGAAAAAATCGTTAAAGGCGAAAACATCCCTGAACCAGGTGTACCTGAGTCCTTCAAGGTATTGCTTAAAGAACTTCAAAGTATCGGTCTCGATGTAAAAATCTTGAACGAAGATCAAGAAGAAGTTATTATGAAAGAACTTGAGGACGAAGATGAGGTGGTAGAAACTGGTATTGAAGAAGTTATGGAAGGCAGTGCTGTAGAAACTGATGAAGTAACTGTAGTAGAACCAGAAGTAGAGGAAGAGGAAGAGGAAGACTTACCAGCTGATAATGGCGGTGAAGATGATATCCTTAGCCAATTGGCGTACCCAATGGGCGACTCCTCTAACGATGAAGACTAAAACTATCTATAAGGAAGGGAGCGATAGTAGTGCTAGACGTAAATGAATTCGATTCCATGCGAATCGGTTTAGCCTCTCCAGAGCAGATTTTATCCTGGTCTCATGGGGAAGTTAAGAAACCTGAAACAATTAACTACCGTACGTTGAAGCCAGAACGTGATGGTCTATTCTGTGAACGCATTTTTGGACCAACAAAGGACTGGGAATGTCACTGCGGCAAATATAAACGCATCCGCCATAAAGGCGTAGTCTGCGACAAATGTGGTGTAGAGGTTACCCGTGCGAAAGTACGTCGTGAACGTATGGGCCATATTCAATTGGCTACTCCTGTATCTCACATTTGGTACTTCAAAGGAATCCCATCCCGTATGGGTCTTATCCTTGACATATCACCACGTTCTTTGGAACGCGTATTATACTTTGCTTCCTACATCGTAGTAGATCCAGCTGGTACACCATTGACAAAACGTCAATTGTTGTCCGAGCAAGAATACCGCGAATACGAAGCTCAATTTAATGAAGACGGTTATACTATCGGTGGTAAATCCGTCGTAATCGAAACAGTGGCTCAACGTAATGAACGTTTAGCTATTGTTCGTGAAGCACAACGCAAAGAGCGCTATAATGCGGCTCTTCGTGATGATGCAACAATACCAGAAGCTGATAAGGAATACGAAGAATTAACTCGCGAAGAACGCTATGAGTTAGGCGCTGCTGAAGAGGTTCTCTTCGCATGTATCGACATGGGTGCTGAAGCGGTAAAAGCTCTCTTATCAGAACTTGATCTTGAAGCATTGAATGCCGAATTGCGCGAAGAGTTGAACACTGCTAGTGGTCAACGTAAAATCCGTGCAGTTCGTCGTTTGGAAGTAGTAGAAGCATTCCGTCAATCTGGGAACCGTCCAGAATGGATGATTATGGACATCGTTCCTGTAATCCCACCTGAATTGCGTCCTATGGTCCAATTAGATGGTGGCCGTTTTGCTACATCTGACCTCAACGATTTATACCGTCGTGTTATCAACCGTAACAACCGTTTGAAACGTTTACTCGACTTGGGTGCTCCTGATATCATCGTGCGCAACGAAAAACGCATGCTTCAAGAAGCGGTTGATGCATTGATTGATAATGGTCGTCGCGGTCGTCCTGTTACAGGTCCTGGTAACCGCCCATTGAAATCCTTGTCCGACATGCTTAAAGGTAAACAAGGTCGTTTCCGTCAAAACTTGCTCGGTAAACGTGTTGACTACTCCGGTCGTTCCGTAATCGTAGTAGGTCCTGAACTTAAAATGCACCAATGTGGTTTGCCAAAAGAGATGGCATTAGAATTGTTCAAACCATTCGTTATGAAACGTTTGGTAGAACGCGGTCAAGCATCCAACATCAAGGCTGCTAAACGCCAAGTTGAAAGAATTGGCCCTGGCGTGTGGGAATCCTTGGAAGAGGTAATTAAAGAACATCCAGTTCTCTTGAACCGTGCCCCTACATTGCATAGACTTGGTATCCAAGCCTTCGAACCAATCCTTTGGGAAGGTCGTGCTATCAAATTGCATCCATTAGTATGTACAGCCTTCAATGCCGACTTTGACGGTGACCAAATGGCGTGTCACTTACCATTGTCCGTAGAAGCACAAGCGGAAGCTCGTACATTGATGCTTTCTAGCCATAATATTTTGTCTACTAAGGACGGCAAGCCAGTAGCAGTACCTTCTCAAGATATGATCTTAGGTACATACTACCTAACAGTTGTACGCGAAGATACTCGTGATAAAGCAAAAACATTTGCTACCTATGATGAAGTTATGCTTGCCTATGAGTCTCATATCATTGGTTTGCAAGATATTCTTTATATCCGTTTACCTGATCATGGCCGTGTAGAAACAACAGCAGGTCGCTTGATCTTCAACAATGCTTTATTCCCAGAATTGTGGCAATACGAGAAACGTGAAGATGGCACTTACTCTTTAGGTAAGGTTATGGATAAGAAAACAGTTGGTAAATTGGTTGATCAATGTTTCCAATTGTTTGGTAATGAAAAAACAGCAGAACTATTGGACCGCATCAAGTCCTTGGGTTACTCCTTCGCTCGTCGCGCAGGTATGACGGTAGCTATTGCTGATATTAAAGTACCAGAAGTTAAAACTAGTTTGTTAGATACAGCGGAACAAGAGGTAGAAAAAGTATCTCGTATGTACCGTCGTGGTCTTATTACAGAAGAAGAACGTTATCGTAAAACTATCCAATTATGGACAAAGGCAACAGAAGATGTTACCGATGCGATGATGGATAATATGGCGTGCGATAAAGACGGCTTTAACCCTGTTTACATGATGGCTATCTCTGGTGCCCGTGGTAATAAACAACAGATTCGTCAGCTTGCTGGTATGCGTGGTTTGATGGCCGATCCATCTGGTCGAATCATTGACTTGCCAATTAAAGCAAACTTTAAAGAAGGCTTGACTGTATTGGATTACTTTACATCCTCTCATGGTGCTCGTAAAGGTTTGGCCGATACAGCGCTTCGTACAGCTGACTCTGGTTACTTGACACGTCGTCTCGTTGACGTATCTCAAGACGTAATCGTTCGTGAGGACGATTGTGACGTTGTAGGTATCGATCTCGTTCGAGAACGTGCTCGCTTGGCTACATCCCCACGTCAAGCATTAGAATTGCTTAAAGATAAACTTATTGGTCGCGTTTTAGATAAAGATGTTGTGAATGCTGAAACAGGGGAACTTGTTGTACCAGCTGAAACTATCTTGGATGAACAATGCTTGGCAGATATTGCTGAAGCTGGTGTTACATCTATCGCATTGCGCGGTGCACATTTGGGCTCTGATAGCGATATTAATCATACTAACTTGGTTCAAAAAATTATTCTTGGTGAAAGCGACGATAGTATCCGTGCAACATTGAAAGAAACTATGGTTCAAAATATGTTGAACAAGGATACTGTACAAGCAATCGTTGACAGCGAAGGGGTAGAAATCTTCCCAGCTGATACACGTCTCACCGAAGAAGGCATCGAAGCTATCCTTAACTCCGATGTAAAAGAAGTACAAGTGCGGAACAATGAAATCCACGGTATTGAAGTGGAAGCTATCGTTGAAGGCACTGGTGTTATCGAGCCATTAAAAGACCGTATCGTAGGTCGTATTGCAGCTGAAGAATTAGTTAATAAGGAAACTGGCGAAGTCATCGTTCCTCTTAATGGTGAAATCACAGAGGTGTTAGCTGATGAAGTTGTAAAATATTATGAAACAGTAAAAATCCGTTCCGTATTGACTTGCCGTAGCCCATATGGCGTATGTCGCAAGTGTTATGGTCGTGATCTAGGAACTGGCAACCAAGTTCAAGTTGGTGAAGCGGTAGGTATCATTGCAGCACAATCCATCGGTGAACCGGGTACTCAGTTGACAATGCGTACATTCCATACTGGTGGTGTCGCAGGTGACGATATTACACAAGGTTTGCCACGTGTCGAAGAATTGTTCGAAGCTCGTAAACCAAAACGTAATGCTATCATTGCCGAAAACGAAGGTACAGTTCGCGTTGTACCTAATGAAGGTAAGAAAGGTACGAACACTATCTTTATCACTGGTGAAGATGGTATTGAACTTGATTACCTCATTCCTTACGGTTCCCGCATTATCGTTAAAGACGGTGACGTGGTATCCTTGGGCGCTCGTTTGACAGAAGGTTCTATCAACCCTCATGACATCATGCGCGTCATGGGTACTGAAGCAACTCAACGTTACCTCGTATACGAAGTACAAAAAGTATACAAATCCCAAGGTGTAGAAATTAACGATAAACATATCGAAGTTATCGTTCGTCAAATGCTTCATAAAGTTAAAATTGAAACAGCTGGCGATGCGGATATGCTTCCAGGGGATATGGTGGACGTTAATACCTTTGACGAAGAAAACCGTCGTCTTACCCTCAATGGTCGTGAAAATGCTACAGGCAAACGCACGCTATTGGGTATTACGAAAGCCGCTTTGGCAACGGACTCTTTCTTGTCCGCTGCGTCCTTCCAAGAAACAACACGTGTTCTTACCGACGCTGCTATCAAGGGTAAAATCGATCCATTATTGGGCTTGAAAGAAAACGTAATTATCGGTAAGTTGATTCCTGCTGGTACAGGCATGAGTCGTTACCGTAAGATTGAAGTTGTAAAAAATACACCTGAAATCATTGATATTACGGAAGAGGTTATGTCTGAAGATTAATTACTTTGGATTAGCCGTTAAGCTATATTAACTGTATAGACTTGTTGCATAGTTGATATTGTGCGACATAATAAAAAGGGTGCACCTGCGAGGTGCACCCTTTTGTTATAGGTATTATTGGTTTCTATTCAGCTGCTTCTTCCGCGTCATGAGCCATGATGTCATAACCGACGTCATCCGATAAAGTAAGATATCGTTCGTACTGTCGAATGATATCGGTAATGATATCCTCCCGTGTCATATACTGCGCATCGTATCCGGCGCGTCCGTCACTGAAATATGTCATAGGAATTGCGTTGGTACTTTCAGTAATGTGAGGAATGTTAGGATCTTCGATGAGATGATCCGATACCTCTTGCGTAACGAGTTTGATGCCGTAGGTAAAGTTGCGCATTGATTCTTTTTCGATGGTTAACTCTACGGAGGCGTCGTTACCATTGAAATGTTTGTCAATTCTCGTAGTTAATCCGTACTCTTCGGTTAATTCTTTATTGAGCTGATACATAGCAGGCAATGCTGTTGTTTTCATAAAGGAAATAACATCTTCCGATTGCGTTTGGTTGAGTATTTTGGCAAGACCTTGTTTCCAGTTCTTGCTGTCCCAGTAGATGGATGTGGTTGAAAGTTTTGTGTTAAAGTATTGCGTATCTGTCAATAATCCTTGCCATAAGCTGTAGCACATGATAACCATCAAGGCTGCAAATGGTAAGGCGAGAATGAGCGTTACCGATTGTAGTACATTAAGCCCACCAATACTGAGCAAACTGATGGCAAGAAAGGACATTACAGAGCCCCACATCAAGCATTGCCACTTTGGAGATGAAGTGGATTTATCATAGGCCGCAATATTATTTAACACATAAATGCCTGAATCGGCAGATGTGATAAAAAATAATGCTAATACGATAATCGATAGAAGACTAGTTAAACCGGATAAAGGTAAATATTCAAGGAATGCAAAGAGTAGTTGTTCTGGTTTATCGGTTAATGCACCGAGTGCACCGTTTGCTACTGTTTCATCGATATAAATTGCAGTATTACCAAAGATAGTAAACCAAACGATAGTAAATACAGTTGGAATAATGAGTACCCCAAAGATGAACTCCCGAATAGTCCTACCTTTTGAAATACGCGCAATGAACATGCCCACAAATGGTGCCCAAGATAACCACCAGGCCCAGAATAGTATGGTCCAGCTGAAGAACCATGGTCGGGTTTCTGGTGTATAGATAGATGTATAGAAGCTTTGCCCTAAAATATGTGATAGATAGTATCCAAAGTTTTCTACCATTGTATTTAATAGGAGTAATGTAGGACCTGCACATAGTACAAAAAACATTAAGACTAATGCAACAGATATATTGACTTCGCTGAGCAGCTTAACGCCTTTATCAATACCTGTAACAGCAGATAGAACGGCAATGGACATAATGACGATAATGATGACCGTTTGTGCGGAAAAGTCATTAGTGGAGATGATATCAATATATAGGAACCCTGCACCTAGTTGGGCGGCGCCAAATCCTAAGGTGGTTACGATACCTAATAAAGTTACACAAAGTGCGATGATATCGATAATGTGCCCTCGTGGGCCATTGATTTTATCCTTCCACAGCGGATAGAAACATGAACGTAGTGATAATGGCAATTTATAGCGAAAACCAAAATACGCTAATGCTAAAGCCATAATACCGTATACCGTCCATGCATTGATGCCCCAGTGGAAGATGGAGCGGAATAATGCTTCCTTGGCACTAGATGTGCTATCGACTAAGCTTACAGCAGAGTGATAATGTGAGAGCGGCTCAGCAGTTCCGAAGAACATGAGACCTACACCGGTACCGGCCGCAAATAACATGGCGAGCCAGGCGGTATACGAGAATTCCGCTTCTTCATCATCGCTACCAAGTTTGATGTCCCCTAGCGAACTAAGTGCAAGAAAGATATTGAAGATAAAGAAGAGACTTATGGATAAAACATAAAACCAGCTGAAATCTTCAAATATAATATCACGAACCCCTTGGAGGATCGTTTGAGAAATTTGCGGAATCAGAAGGGCACATAAGCTCAGCCCTAAGACGATAGACAAGCTACCTATAATTACAGGGGGATTAAAGTTTGAATAACGTTTAATGAGTTTAATCATATAATCTCCTTTATTTAGTAACTTATAAATACAAATATTTGTTCTGTATTAATTTATATCATAATAAAATGGTGTTTATATTAATTTTGCATAATTGGTAAAAGAAAAAATAATAGTGAATGCATAGAATGATTATTTATACATAAAAATAATGATATATGAATAAAAAATCACTCTTCATTTATAATTTAAGATTAAATGAAACACACGGATGAGTGTACATATAAAATGCAGCTGTAGAGCGGTGTGTGACATTGGAAATTGTTTGACATGGACTGATGTAATTGATATACTTACATAGTGCTTTAGGCGAGGTATGCCTAATGGGCATAATTTCGTAAGGAGAATTAGTACAATGGACATTGCCCATCTGAAGTCGGTGAACAAAACAATCGGTGCCAAGCAAACGTTGAAACAAATTGCTAAAGGTGCTGTGAAGTACGTGTTCCTGGGTTGTGATAGTGATGAACGTGTGGTACAGCCTTTACGGATTGCTTGTGAAGAACAGGGAATACCTGTGAATGACGAGCACACCATGGATGATCTCGGTCGTGCGTGTCGCATTAAGGTGCGGGCCACAGCTGTAGGCGTCCTACGTTAATCTTGGTAATATCCGATGTAACATTTTGTTATGACGGATCAATTATAAATCTCAAATTTGGAAAGGAGGTGCCCAAATGCCAACAATTAATCAGCTAGTACGCAAAGGCCGCATGAGTTTGACTAAAAAATCTACAGCTCCTGCCCTTCAAGAATCTCCACAAAAACGTGGTGTATGTACTCGTGTGTACACAGCTACTCCAAAGAAACCAAACTCCGCGCTTCGTAAAGTTGCCCGTGTACGTTTGACAAACGCTATTGAAGTAACTGCTTACATCCCAGGCATTGGTCACAATTTACAAGAACACAGTGTTGTACTTATCAGAGGCGGTCGTGTAAAAGACCTTCCAGGTGTGCGTTATCACATCGTTCGTGGTGCATTGGATACAGCTGGCGTACAAAATCGTATGCAAAGTCGTTCCAAATACGGTGCGAAAAAAGCTAAAAAATAATTTTAGCCATTAAACGAAATTAACACACATCATTATAAAGGAGGAATTGAACATGCCAAGAAAAGGCCCTGTTCCGAAACGTGATGTACTTCCAGATCCGGTGTACAACAGCAAATTAGTAACACGTTTCATTAACAAAGTTATGTACGATGGTAAAAAAGGCATTGCTGAAACTATCGTATATGATGCATTCGAAATTATTCGTTCCAAAATGGGTCAAGACCCAATGGAAGTTTTTGATCAAGCATTGAAAAATGTTATGCCTGTACTTGAAGTACGTGCTCGCCGTATCGGTGGTGCGAACTATCAAGTGCCAGTTGAAGTTCGTGCTGATCGCCGTCAAACCCTCGGTATTCGTTGGGTTGTAAATTATGCTCGTCTTCGTGGTGAACGCACTATGAAAGAACGTTTGGCAGGCGAATTGATGGACGCTTTCAACAATGCAGGCGCTGCAATCAAGAAAAAAGAAGATACTCATAAAATGGCAGAAGCTAATAAAGCGTTTGCTCATTATCGTTGGTAATAAGAGGTGACAACTGTGGCAAGAGAGTTTTCCTTAGCAAAAACTCGTAATATCGGTATCATGGCTCACATCGATGCTGGTAAAACAACAACTACAGAACGTATCCTCTACTATACAGGTATCGTTCACAAGATCGGCGAAGTACATGAAGGCGCTGCTACGATGGACTGGATGGAGCAAGAGCAAGAACGTGGTATCACAATCACTTCTGCTGCAACAACTTGTCAATGGAAAGAACATCGTATCAATATCATCGATACTCCTGGTCACGTTGACTTTACTGTAGAAGTAGAACGTTCTCTACGTGTACTTGACGGTTCTGTTGCGGTGTTCAGTGCTAAAGGTGGCGTTGAACCTCAATCCGAAACAGTATGGCGTCAGGCTTCTAACTACGGCGTACCTCGTATCGCTTATGTAAATAAGATGGATACTGTAGGTGCTGACTTCTTCAACGTAGTTGACATGATGAAAGCTCGTTTGGGTGCAAATTCCGTAGCTATCCAAGTACCAATCGGTGCTGAAGATACTTTCGAAGGCATCATTGACTTGATGACTATGAAAGCGGAAATTTATAAATCCGATGACGGTAAAGAATATGAAATCACTGATATCCCTGCTGAATATCAAGAAGTAGCAGAAGCTCGTCGCGAAATGATGATCGATGCTATCGCTGAAACAGATGATGATATCATGATGAAATATTTGGAAGGCGAAGAAATTTCTGTGGAAGAATTGAAAGCGGCATTGCGTAAAGCTGTTATTGCTAACCAATTATTCCCAGTTCTTTGTGGTTCTTCCTATAAAAATAAAGGTGTTCAAATGTTATTGGATGCTGTTATCGATTACATGCCAGCTCCAATCGACATCCCACCTATTAAAGGTGTTGTTCCTGGTACTGAAGAAGAAACAACTCGTCCTTCTTCTGATGAAGAGCCATTCTCTGCATTGGCATTCAAAATCATGGCTGACCCTTATGTTGGTAAATTAGCGTTCTTCCGTGTGTACTCCGGTACATTGGAATCTGGCTCCTACGTTTTCAACTCCACTAAAGGTAAAAAAGAACGTATCGGTCGTATTCTTCAAATGCACGCTAACTCCCGTAAAGAAATCGAACGCGTATATTCTGGTGACATCGCTGCGGCGGTTGGCTTAAAGGATACTACTACAGGCGACACATTGTGTGATGAAAAATCTCCTGTAATCCTTGAGTCCATGGAATTCCCTGAACCAGTTATCTCCGTTGCTGTTGAACCTAAAACAAAAGCTGACCAAGAAAAAATGGGTACAGCTCTTGCTCGTTTGGCAGAAGAAGATCCTACTTTCAAAGTTCGTACTGATGAAGAAACAGGTCAAACTATTATCTCCGGTATGGGCGAACTTCACTTGGACATCATCGTTGACCGTATGAACCGTGAATTCAAAGTAGATTGTAACGTAGGTAAACCTCAAGTAGCATACCGCGAAACTATCCGTAAAGCTGTTAAGGCTGAAGGTAAATTCGTACGTCAATCTGGTGGTCGTGGTCAATATGGTCACTGCTGGTTGGAATTGATTCCTCAAGAACCAGGTGCTGGCTTCGAGTTTGAAAACAAGGTTGTAGGTGGTGCGATTCCTCGTGAATACATCGGACCTGTTGAAAGCGGTGTTAAAGAAGCTATGGAATCCGGTGTTATCGCTGGGTACCCTATGGTTGATGTTAAAGTTATCGTATTTGATGGTTCCTACCATGACGTTGACTCCAACGAAATGGCCTTCAAAATTGCTGGTTCTATGGGCTTCAAAGAAGGTGCTCGCAAAGCAGACCCTGCATTGCTTGAACCATACATGGCTGTAGAAGTAGACGTTCCTGAAGAATACATGGGCGACGTTATCGGTGACTTGAACTCTCGTCGTGGTCGCATGGACGGCATGGAAGCTCGTAATGGTTCCCAACATATCAAAGCATATGTTCCATTGAGTGAAATGTTCGGTTACGCAACTGACCTTCGTTCCAAAACGCAAGGCCGTGGTAACTACTCTATGACATTCGATCATTACGAAGAAGTTCCTAAGAAAATTGCTGAAGAAATTCAAGCAAAGAAAAACGGTTAATCTCATATTAGATTAATAGAATTACTATTTTCCTCGGAGGATAATTTAAAATGGCAAAAGAAAAATTTGAACGTACGAAACCGCATGTTAACATCGGTACAATCGGTCACGTTGACCATGGTAAAACTACTTTGACTGCTGCAATCAC
>NZ_JAWEGM010000009.1:0-46426 GCF_032472435.1 Veillonella parvula | reverse complement strand
GGTGATTTTTTTGTATAACTTTCGTTGCCGCACCCGCATAGCGGGTGGTTTTATGGTTCGCGACTACGTCACGAACCAGTCTAAAGACAATAAAATAATAAAAAAGGCCCGCTAAGCGAGCCTCTTCATTATTTTTGTTTGCAAACTTGGTTACCAACTGTGCAGCTTGTTTTACAAGCGGATTGGCAAGATGTTTGACATTCCCCACAACCGCCAGTTTTAGCAGTTTTTTGTAAGGATTCAGTGTTGATAGTACGAATACGTTTAGCCATGATTATCCTCCTCAATACTTATCGAATGATATTTATTTTATCATATTTATAAAAAGCCTGTAAAATACTATTTCGTTATATTTTCATCTACAACTTCAGCTTATTTGGTTTCTACCACTTCAGTTTCTCCTAATTGATGGTCTGTAACTTTTGCGTCTCGCATAGATTCACCTTTAGTTTTCTTAGGAGCATCCTTACGCAATACTTTTCGTAAAGCCATTGCCACTGGTGTTACAATTACAGCAGCAAAAACGGCTTCTGGAATACCATGTGTAACAGACAAGAATACGACAGAGCCTAATACTTGATCTGGACTAAGATTCATTTTAAGAGCAAACATATCTGCATAGAGTAAGAAGATTAATCCCATAACCATGATTGTATGGAATACGGTCCCCATAAAAGCAGAAACAATAATACGTGGACCTTGCGGTGCTTTCCACAATAATAGATATACCAAATATGCTAATACTGGGAAAAGTATACGTGGTAATACGGAAATAATTGGATTAATAAATAGTGGGGATAAAATATTAGGAGCTGTAATATTTTGCCACAAACTATAGCAACCAAAGATAAAGCCTACAAAGGCTCCCACTTTTGGTCCTTCTACAATAGCACCAATTAGAGTTGGTACGTGTAAAGTTGTTACATTTAGCGGACCTAATGGAATAATACCATATCCAGAAAGGCCTAATGCAATAGTGATACCGGCTAGTAAACCAATAATCGTCAATTCTCGAATCGTAATGCCACTTTTCTTCTCTTTTTTGGCTTCTTTACGTTCAACTTGCTTCAGTTTTTCATTGTCGTGGATTGATACAGTTGAGTTATCATCCAATGGACGTTCAATGTTGTTCATAGATCCTCCTTCGCTCTCATTCCTTACGGATATAAGTCGAAACTAGAAATTAAATACGTTCACGGCATCGTGAAATAATACCACGCTCTACCAATGCACCTATAATCACTGCTACACCTGTCACACCAGCTTCTAATAAAGCTGGAGTTACAAACACTAGTGGATTACCTTGGTACGTTGGAAAAACGGTGGGAACTAAAGATAAAATAAATTCTGGAATATAACCACCATACAAAATATGAGCGTTCATAGCAAGCCATATACCTGCAGTAATAATGATACGCAACAAACGTACACCCTTATATGCTAAATCTCTTGGATACAAATAGAATACAAAGACCAATAAAGAAACTAGTAATAATACAAGTTCAGCAAATAATATATTTACATTCATAGATGATGCATACATAAAATATACCATCGGATCCTGTAAATCTATATATAGGATTGAGCCAATATACAAGAATGGAATCGGTATAGTATAGACAATTATATCTAATGCTTCATCAATCATACCCCATCGATGAGTACGATTGAAAAACTTTGTAGCTAATAAGCCACATAGCTCAATAAGAACTTGAACGATAAAATATACTACAAATAAAAGTAGTACTTTTGCTAATCCATTATCTACATTAAAGCTAAATGGTGTATGAAGAAACGAAAATACCGTCCACCAAGCCCAACTATAAGCATGATAGCCCATGCTTAGCGGTAAATCATCGTTAAACTTGGCATTCTTTAGTCGTCGCACCATAATTGGTATGACTAGCGACAAAACGGGGAACACTAAAATGGGTATTGATAGTGCCCCACTTAATGAAAGTACTGTCGTAATAGCACTTACAAAAAGTGAACAAATTAACGTAAATAACCAAAAACTTTTATTCATTACGGTCTCCCACCAATCGAGTTAAGCCATAAGCTATAATCAAGCTAAATGTGACACTAAAATACATAGCTAATAAAAAGGCTATATCACGACCTACTGTTGGCCATCCCCACAACATGGATAAATCAATACCTAAGAAAATTCCTTTATAGCTGATACCGTGAACGACAACCCAACTCACTACATAAGCGATACGACTTATAGATTTACCCTCATCAAAGGTACTGCTTTTAAATGATAAATAGGCCCAAGGCATACACAAGGATAACAACAAATACCATACTAGTGCTACTGTCGCACTCGATCCATTATGAATCATATATGCAATAATGGGAATTACCACAATAAATAGATTCAAATAGAAGGAGCGTCTGCAAATATCTATCAAAATGTTCATATAAATCTCCTACGATATGTAATCTCCTTGTATTTTACAATAATCATAGATAAATGTCATCAAAAAAGAAAAACCTCCATATAGGTAAATCAATACCTATATGGAGGTTCCTTTGATTAAGCTACTACAGAATCAGCTGTTACATCAATTGTAGGAACAGTTTCCTTTGGTTCTTCTTTTTTCAACAATGGTGTCATGCTTTCAAGCCCGATCCCCAATGTGAATAGATTATGCAACCAAGCAGTTTGACTTGGTGGCATAAAGCCAAGTACACCGCCACCAACAAGAGCACCATTGAAACCAACGATACCATTGTAATTTGCTTTGATACGTTTCATCAATGCAATAGAAATGCGGCGCAAATCTACAAGAGCTTGTAGATTATCGGAAGAAATAGTAACATTCGCAATCTTTTGAGCAATTGGAGCGCCTTCATTCATAGCGATACCAACATGAGCCTCAGAAATTGCTGGGGAGTCATTGATACCGTCCCCTACCATCATAACAGTATAGCCTTCAGCTTTGGCTTGTTTTACATAACTTGCCTTATCTTCTGGCAATACTTCTGCATGCACTTCATCAATACCAAGTTCATCAGCTACGCGTTGTGCATTACGCTTAGAGTCACCAGTCATCATGACAACCTTTTTAATGCCTAATGCATGCAAATCAGCTATAACTTGTTTTGCCTCTTCACGTACAGGGTCTTTAATGCAAATAACCGCTGCTAATGTACCACCAATAGCGAGGTAAATATGTGAAGATGTATTTGGTAAATTATTGAATTTTTCTTGTTCATCAGCAGGAATCTTTGTTTTTTCATCATCAAAGATATAATGAGCACTACCAATGCGTACACGATAGCGACCAACCTTAGATGCAATACCATGAGCCACAACGTATTCTACGTCAGAGTGCATTTCCTTATGAGGTAATGCATGATCCTTAGCAGCGCGTACAATTGCTTTTGCCATGGAATGAGGGAAATGCTCCTCAATACATGCAGCTAATTTCAACATTTCATCTGCATCATGACCGTTAAATGGAATAATTTGTTCAAACTCAGGTTCAGCTTTAGTAAGAGTGCCTGTTTTATCGAACACAATCATATCTGCTTGTGCAATTTGTTCTAAGAACTTACCACCTTTAACAGTGATACCGCGTTTAGATGCTTCTTGCATAGCGGAAAGTACTGCCAATGGAATGGATAATTTTAGAGCACAAGAGAAGTCAACCATAACGAAAGACAATGCTTTCATCACATTTCGAGTCAACAAATATGTTAAACCAGCACCAATAAAGCTTATTGGAACTAATTTATCAGCCATGCGGTATGCTTGTTGTTCCATACCGGATTTCATTTGTTCAGACTCTTCAATGAGGTTAACGATTTTTTCGTAACGAGATGTTTTGGATGTGCTACGTACTTCTACAATAGCTTTACCGTCTTCAACAACAGTACCTGCATATACAGAAGTATCCTTGTCACGGCGAACCGCTTCTGGTTCCCCTGTCATGGAGCTTTCATTAACAAGAACAACCCCGTCGATAACGACACCATCCAATGGAATCACTTCGCCTTGACGAATGATAATTTGATCACCAGCTACAACCTCATTAACAGGTTTGCTTACTTCAATATCATCCACCAATACCCATACTTTATCTACGTTCAAGGACATGCTTTGAGCGAGATTCAATACGGATTTACGGTGAGTCCATTCTTCTAAGATATCACCAATACCCAATAGGTACATAACGGCTCCAGCTGTAGGATAATCTTTTTGAAGTAATGCAGCACCAATAGCTACACCATCAAGTACTTCTACAGTTAACTTACGTTGCCACAATGTTTTAATCGCTTTACCGATAAATTTAATCCCATCAAACCATGCCCATGCAGCCGCAATTGGTGCAGGTAACACTGCTTTTTTACCTAAGTAAACTGCTGTGCGGTTAATCATCATTTCACGGTATTTTTTATTTACCAAGCGTGGAGAGTATTCGTTCAAAGCTGGTGCTTCGGACAAATCTAAATCGCGTAGACCAAGTACTGCATCACGCACAGCATCAGAATCACCATTATGTTTAATGGCGATTTGACTGCTACGAGTGTAGAAGGTTACATCTACAATTGCATCATTAAGGAGCAATGTATCCTCTACATAAGCAGCTTCTGCTTCTGTAAAGCGATGCCCAGACACCTTAACGTGTAAGCGATTTCTGAGTTTTCGTACAACAGAAAATTGTAACATAGTTAAATCCTCAATTATTTGTTTTCTTCAAAGATTTCTTCGTTGCGTGCTTCGTTGATTTCTTGAGCTTCTGCCAATACATCAGATGCGGATGCTTGTACTTTTTCAGCTGTTTCTAATACAGTTTCTTTAGCGCGAAGACCAGCTGCTACGATACCAGCATATACTTTTTTAGCGTCTTTAGAAGTTAACACTTTAAGACCTACAGTACCCAATGCAAGACCTGCTGCGAATAAGTTAGCGTTTTTAAGATTTTTTTGATCGATGTTGAACATGATAATATTCCTTTCTACTAAATATGATAAAAAATTTAATTACTATATTTGAAAAGAGGAGCCATTATAGAGACCCCTCATTCAAATTCAGAATTCGTATTAGCTTACTTAGCAGTACGTTTAATGCCTAGTGCTTTATTGGAACCATCACAGCTGCAGTTACCACCGCAACCAGAAGATTTTTTAGAGCCAGACTTGGAGCTACCGCCACCACAGCCACAGCCACCTTTACCAGACATTTGTTTGTAAAATTTATTACCGATATAAGCTAATGCTAATACAACTATGAGTCCTATAACAAGATTATCCATTATTATGCCTCTTTCTCAATATCTACTAAATTATAATATGTGTATTAGTGATAAACAAGATAAAAGCAATATCTAAAGGATATTTCCCTTTTCTCATTATCATTTAACCACGAATATTGATAATTATCAAGTATTATTTTTAAATTACTTATAACAAAATCGCAATTTTTAAATTCATTTTTGTTTAAAGAATCTAAAGGTGGCTAAACTCTCCTATTTAGCGACTCTAGATTAGAAACCTAATGCGCGACCAATGTTATAGAAGATGAAACATGCAATCCATGCAAATGTATTTTCATAGCAGAACATGAATGCAACCCATTTCCAAGAACCTGTTTCACGTTTGATAACAGCTAATGTTGCCAAACAAGGTGGGTAAATTAATACGAACAACATCATTGTTAATGCAATCAATGGTGAGAAGTTTGGATCATTTTGTAAGTAATCAGTCAATGGAGCTGGATTTTTATCATCACCACCTACTGCATATACTGTACCCAATGTAGAAATTACTACCTCTTTAGCCGCTAAACCAGCTACGAGAGATAAGCCCATTTTCCAGTCGAAGCCCAATGGTTCAAGTACTGGGTTAATAGCTTTACCAAAGGATGCTGCATAGGATTGTTCAATTTTTTCAGCAGCTTGTTCTTTATCAAGTTTGTCATTTTCAGCATCTAAGTTAGCACTGTTTTTATACATTGCCCATGCTGCTGGGAACAAGTCTTTATTTTCATCTTTAATATCATTGAATAATTCAGGTGCTTCAGAATCATCCTCTACTGCTACTTCAGGTTCATCTTCTCCTGCTTGCTTAGCAGCATCAGTAGCATCTTGTACAGTAGATTTCATATCTTCAACAATTTTATCAACTGCATCTTTTTGGTCATCTGTAGCAATACCGAATTGAGATAATGTAGCTGCATCTTTTACTTCATACTCTTGAGCAACTTGTTCTTTCACTGCATCATAATCTTTGGAGTATTCTACATCCATTGGATATGCAGTGATGAACCAAATCAAGATGGAAGCAGCCATAATGAAAGTACCGGCTTTAATGATGTACAATTTAGCACGTTCATACATGTGCATCCATGTAGCTTTCAATGTAGGCAAATGATATGGAGGTAATTCCATTACAAATGGTTCTGCTTCACCAGCAAATAAGAACTTACGGAAAATTTTTGCAAAGATAATACCGAAGATGATACCCAAGAAGTATACAGAGAATACAACTAAAGTACTATCCCAACCATTTGGGAAGAACGCATTTGCAAATAAGATATACACTGGCAAACGTGCAGAACAACTCATGAATGGTGTAATCAAAATCGTAACCATTCGATCCTTGTAGTTGTCGAGGATACGGGCACCCATTACGGATGGTACGGAACAACCGAAACCCAATAATAAAGGAATAAAGGATTTACCATGTAAGCCACATGCGCGCATTACACGGTCAATAACGAAGGCTGCACGAGCCATATAACCTGTATCTTCCAAGAAAGAAATGCCAAGGAAGAGTAATAAAATTAATGGTAAGAATGAAAGTACCGCACCTACGCCGGCAATAATACCATCAGATACGAGTGACTGTAATTGGCCCTCTGGAATAGTCTGAACCGCATAAGCTTGTAATGCAGCGAAACCATCCTCGATCCAACCTTGAGGAATACCACCAACGAAGTTAACGAACGCAAACAATAAGTACATAACAACCATGAAGATTGGTAAGCCCCAAATTCGATGCGTTAAGATTTTGTCATAACGGTCAGAGCGTGTTTCCAATTGAGTTGGCGCTTGTGTTAAACATGTATTATATACTTCTACTGCAAAGCGGTGACGATATTCTTGGAAGACAATATCAAGATCAACTTGATCCTTAATTTCTTCACGAATAGCTTCAGCCTTTTGAATAACAGCTTCCGTATTATCAAAGCGCATAACTTTGCCAATAACGTCAGCATCTTTTTCTAACAACTTAACAGCAATCCAACGAAGTGGATATGTAACAGTGCCCGCTTGTTTTAGCAATTCTACAAGCTCACTAATTTTACCTTCTAACAAATCACCATAGTTAATTGTTACACCAGGAGCTTTTTGAGAAGCAGCTACACTAATTATTGCTTCTAACAAGTCTTTTGTACCAATGTTTGTACGACCTACTGTGCTAACAATTGTAGCCCCTGTCATTTCTGCCATTTTTTTTAGGTCGTATTTGATGCCCATTTCTTCAGCAACGTCAGCCATGTTTAGAGCAATAACCATTGGCTTTTCAAGTTCCAATAATTGTGCAGCTAAATATAAGTTACGTTCCAAGTTAGATGCATCAAGAACATTAACAATAACATCTGGGTTATCATTTACGATAACATTACGCGCTACTAACTCATCCAAGGAACGTGCAGTTAAGCTATATGTACCTGGTAAGTCAATAAACAATAACTCATGGCCATCAAAGTTCGTATGGCCTTCCTTTTTTTCTACTGTAACGCCGGCATAGTTACCAACGTGTTGCTTCGCCCCTGTGATATTGTTAAACATTGTAGTTTTACCACAGTTAGGGTTACCTGCTAAGGCAATGCGAATTTGCCCATTTTCTGCCATGTGAACCTCCTATTGAACCTCTACATCAATCATGCCAGCTTCGCTTGTACGAAGTGCTAATTCAAAGTTTTTTACTTTGATTTCCACCGGATCCCCCAAAGGGGCAAACTTCATAACATGGATTTTTGTACCATTTACAAGACCCATGTCAATTAGACGATGCTTAACATTACCACTGCCATGTAGTGCAACAATAAGACCAGACTCACCTGGCTTCATGTCTTTCAACTTTTTGATAGCCATACGACACCTCCTAATTATTGTACCTAACAACCTCATATTAACCACACAAAATAATAATGCGTATTAATATCTTAAATTATTATATCAAATCAAGCATTAATTTCAACAATTATTATCATTTTTATGGTTATTTTTTATCTCATATCTATATTTTATTATCATATTTAATATGAGATTATCTATATAATTATCTAATAAAATACTGAATACTAGCTGAAATTTAATATTTCATAGCTATATATTTAGATACTGTAATCAATAAACTCTATTAAGATTATCATTTACAAATACTCTCACATTCTCAATTAATAGTTTATAAACAGTTTAAATGTAGCTATTTTAATATTTTCATTTCTCATTTTACTTAGTTATATCAGTATTTTTCCATATATTATCAAAAAAATATACCCAAAATACTATAATATTTATTGAGCCTAGAGTATGTTAAGACTATACATCTTCCAAGTTCAATTCATTTGCCCCTAATATGTGCATACGTTATAATTAATATAATATGTATTATAGAAAGGACGATTCATGAAATCTTTTAAATCTTTAGGTGTTTGTGATGAACTTATCCAAGCCCTACAAAAACAAGGTATAAAGGAGCCTACGCCAATTCAAGAACAATCCATTCCTGTCGTCTTTAAAGGGAATGATGTCATAGCCAAAGCTCAAACCGGCACGGGGAAAACACTAGCATTCTTACTGCCAATTCTACAACGTGTACATACTGATGTTCATCAAGAACAAGTGCTTATCATTGCGCCTACACGAGAACTAATTAAACAAATTTCCGATGAAGCGAAGGAAATAGGTTCTATTTTAAATGTAGATATCCTCCCTCTTATCGGCGGCAAAACAATCGAGGCACAGTTACAACAGTTAGGCCGCCGACCTCAAGTCATCTTAGGTACACCTGGTCGTCTATTGGATCATGCAAAGCGCGGTTCTCTCCATCTAGACTGTATTCGTCGTGTTGTACTAGATGAAGCAGACCAAATGCTTCACATGGGCTTCTTACCAGATATCGAAAATCTCATCGGCCAAACAGATGCCAATAGACAACTATTACTATTCTCCGCTACAATTCCAGATAAAATCCGAAATCTCGCAAAGGCATATATGTCTAAACCCGTTTCAGTAACGGCAGAAGGAAAACACATCACTCTCGAATCAATTGATCAACGAGTGTATATGATGAATCCTGAAGAAAAAACACAACGGCTCATCAAAATGATTGAAGATGATAATCCGTTTTTAGCTATAGTTTTCTGTAATAAACGGGAAGGTGCCATTCGTTTATCCTACGAATTAACTGCAGCGGGGCTCAATATAGCAGAAATGCACGGTGACTTGACACAAGGTCGTCGCACACAAATTCTGCGAGACTTTGCAAAAGCTAAAACACAAATCTTAGTGGCTACCGATATTGCGGCTCGCGGTATCGACATCGAAGGTATCACACATGTATATAATTACGACGTACCTCGCGATGTAGATTACTACATCCACCGCATTGGCCGTACAGGTCGTGCTGGTAACTCTGGCGTGGCTGTAACCTTTGCGACACCACAAGACGAATCATGGTTACGACGCATCGAACGAGCTATCCAAGCCACACTTACAAAATATACTAAGGATGGTCAGATCAAAACTAAGGGCAATGCTAGCACTGCTCCAAAACGCACAAAATTAGCTAGTAAACCTAAGATTACAAGCACTTACCAATCCACTAAGGCTAAAGCTCACAAAGCACGAGGCCATAAAGGCTCCAATACACGCCAACGCCGTGCTTCTACCTCCCAAACTGGTCGTCGTTGCAAACGCAGATAAAATTCAGCTTAATATCCTAAACTAAATGAAGCAATTTTTCTTCTACAAGAACAGTTTCAAAAAAAGACGCGCACAGCTAAGCTGTACGCGTCTTTTTATTATCACTGTAAAAATAGTTGTTTCTTGGTAATCTTAGATAACTAAAAACTTTACAATAATCTATATTCGATTATATATATTTACCGATAATAAGTTACCTTTTATTGGTTACTTTATTTGTTGGCATAAATGCTCGGTACCCCATCTACATCAGAACATTGGGTCTTACATTGAGATCGATTGCTACAAATCCAGTTTGTTCGACCTCTCACCTCTTGTTTCACAAAGTAACCTACGTTACATCTAGGGCATTTATATTGTTTATCTTCATCAGATACTTCAATATTACCTTCAACACTAGAAGTATCCCCTTCTACTGGCTGAGTATGTTTACACGTAGGATAATTCGTGCACCCTAAAAAGGCACCAAATTTACCATTCCGCTGTTGCAAACGTCCTTTTTTACATTTAGGACATACAGGTAAGGAAGACAAGTCTACGCTTTCACTATCCATAGGGCGCTTACGATTTTGACTCGTTATAGTTCGCACCACATTGGGCATCATTTGATCAGAGCTTACTACTTTATCAAAACCAAGTTTATCAATTAATAATTTTAAAAACTTAATTTGATCCGCTAAGAAGGAATCTAATGTATCCTCTCCTTCGCTCATAAGTGCTAAGCGTTCTTCCCAAACAGCTGTTTCATCAGGATAAAGCAGCTCTTCTGGCAGAGCATCTACTAAGAGATAGCCCGTTTCCGTTGGAGATAAGACTTGCTTCTTCCCTGACGTTTTCATAAAGTCTCGACTGATAAGCTCATCAATTATGTTTGCCCGCGTTGCTTCTGTACCAATACCAGATACAGCCTTTAATTGTTTTTTCAAATCTTCATTTTTTACGAATTTATGAATTTCCTTCATCGCTTGTAGTAATGTGGAGGGCGTAAAACGGGATGGTGGCTTTGTTTGTTTAGCCTCTACAGAAGAATCCGTATATAAAACAGTATCGTTCTTTTTAACTGCTGGCAAGTGGTCCGTTTCTTCAATAACCTCTTTTTTAGGGTCTGATTCAGCCCCACGCTCATCGGTTAGATCAGGCTCGTCATTGTCTGTCGTAGATTTAGACTTATGTCGTTTATAAAGCAATTTCCATCCTTCTTCGATAACTACACGACCATTAGCTACAAACTCTTCCTTACATTGTTCTACTACAATTTTAGTTTGCTCGTAAATATGCTCCCCATAAAATTGCGCAATATAAGCTTGACTGATGAGGAAATAAATATTTCGCTCCTCTTGGGACAAACTATTTATATTGCAGGCCACCGTTGTAGGAATAATAGCATGATGGGCGGTAATTTTCTTTTCATTCCAAGCACGGCTCTTAATAGAACGATCTGCATCGGCAGCCCACTGTGCTAATCTCTCATCACCTGCATTTTGTAGATTGTTGAGGATTGCATTGCGATCATTATATTGATTGGGTGGTAAATATTCACAATCAGAACGTGGATAGGTAGTTAATTTCTTTTCGTATAATTTTTGCGCTGTATCAAGTACAGTCTGTGGATCATAAGAAAAGGCTTTACCTGCCAATACTTGTAAGGATGATAAGGATAAAGGCAATCGTTGTACATCTTTTTTCTTAGACTTTGTAACACCTTTAATAAAACCGTCTGGTCCAGCTTGTAAACATTCTACTAATTCATCAGCAATAGCTTTATTAATGAGTCGTCCATCTGGGTCAAGCCCCTTTTGTTCGTCTGTAGGCTGCCAAGTCGCCCAAAACACCCCATTAGGATGGTTATATAATACCTTTACAGTAAAATAGTCTACTGGTTTAAATGCAGCTAACTCTCGTTCTCTACGTACAACAAGAGCTAACGTTGGCGTCTTTACACGACCAATTGGCAATGTTACCTTATGACCTTTATAACGTTCAGATAATGTATAGGCCCGAGATAAATTCATCCCAATGAGCCAGTCTGCTCGCGCTCTTGCCAATGCAGATCGATATAGATTGTGAAAGTCCTTGTTATCTCTCAAATCATCAAGAGCAGAACGAATAGATTTTTCATCGAGGGCATTTAATAGAATACGCTGCACTGGTTTTGTATTACCTACATAGTACAAAACTTCGTCAACTAAAAGTTGACCTTCTCGATCCGGGTCACCTGCATTGACAATGACATCTGCTTTACTAATAAGGTCTTTTACAATTTCAAACTGTTGACGGCTGCTATCTGTGACAAGCAATTTCCACTCATCAGGCACGATAGGAAGATCTTGAGGGCGCCAACGGATATATTTATCATCGTAATCTCCTGGCTCAGCCTGATGCAATACATGACCTACTACCCAAGTCACCACATCATCCCCTTGGATAAAATAACCATTCCGTTTTTGGATATTCTTATTTTCTGGTAAGCATTTACTGATTTCGCGAGCCATGGATGGCTTTTCTGCAATAAATAACCGCATGGATCCCCTCCTTAACCTGAAGATAACGGCTAACCCCAAGCCGTTCTATGAAATCTCATTATACTACAATTTAGTGGTCATAACTAGAAAAATCATGTATAATTTTTACGATATATAGACTGTGAAAGTAAAACCTAAAGATTTATCTGCTTTCACAACACATTAATAGAGGTGAATCATGACATTTTTAGAAGAAGTACAACGTCGCCGTACGTTTGCTATCATATCTCACCCGGATGCGGGTAAAACAACATTAACGGAAAAATTATTATTATATGGTGGTGCCATTCACTTAGCCGGGTCCGTAAAGTCTCGTAAAACTGCAAAACACGCCGTATCCGACTGGATGGAAATTGAGAAACAACGTGGTATCTCTGTAACGAGCTCCGTGTTGCAATTTGACTACGACGGTTGCCGCGTAAACATCCTCGACACCCCTGGTCACCAAGACTTCTCAGAAGATACATACCGTACATTGATGGCTGCCGACAGTGCAGTCATGCTTATCGACGTAGCAAAAGGCGTAGAGGCCCAAACAAAGAAACTATTTGCTGTATCAAAAGAACGCGGTATTCCTATCTTTACATTTGTTAACAAAATTGACCATTTCGGTCGCAGTCCATTCGATCTAATGGAAGAAATCGAAAATGTTCTCGGCATCCGTACGTGCCCTATGAACTGGCCTATCGGTATCAACGGCGAATACAAAGGCGTCTACGATAGAGAGCACGAAACTATCGAACTCTTTGCAAAAGACGAAACTCATGGTCAAGAAAAACTTGCATCCGAAAAAGGTGCTTTAACGGATCCGCGCATGAAAGAGCTATTAGGTGACGATGTATACCAAGCATTGCTCGACGATATTGAGTTGCTAGACGTTGCTGGCGATCCATTCGATTTCGATAAAGTTCGTGCTGGTGAATTGACCCCTATGTTTTTTGGTTCTGCTATGACGAACTTCGGGGTAAAACCATTCTTAGAAAAATTCTTGGAACTAGCTCCATCCCCTGCTCCACGACAAGCGATAGAGGAAATGGTACAACCCACTAGCGAAGACTTCTCTGCTCTAGTATTTAAAATCCAAGCAAATATGGACCCGAACCACCATGACCGCATCGTATTTATGCGTATCTGCTCAGGTAAATTCGAAAAAGGTATGTCCGTATTACACCGCCAATCTAATAAAACAATCCGTCTATCTCAGCCTCAACAATTCTTGGCTACGGAACGTACCATCGTAGAAGATGCGTACCCAGGCGATATTATCGGTGTTTTTGATGCAGGTACTATGGGGGTAGGCGATACACTTTGTGCACAAAAACACAAAGTAACTTTCGGTGACTTCCCTGTATTCCCTCCGGAATTCTTTGCCCGCGTATCCCCAAAGGATACTATGAAACGTAAACAGTTCCAAAAAGGTATGACTCAATTGGCTCAAGAAGGAGCTGTTCAAATCTTTGAACAACCAGGCGCCCTTGATTCCTTCGTAGTCGGTGCCGTAGGTATGCTTCAATTTGAAGTTCTTGAGTACCGCCTCAAAAATGAATATGGTGTAGATTTATTAAATCATACTTTGCCATATGGTGTTGCTCGTTGGATTGACGGCGAAGTTGATATTGCATCCTTGAAAGGTATAGATAATGCGATGATTGTAAAAGATAATCGCGATCGCACCGTAGTTCTTATCTCTAATGAATGGCAAATGGGTTGGGTTCAAGAGCGTAATCCGGATGTAACATTCTTAACGACCCCTAAATTACACCATGAGCTATAACTTCTAATTAACTTATTGCTAGGTCTATACATTTTAGTTATATCTTAACATGCATTTATAGAGCGAATTTATCGCCATATATAATTTAGAGTCTTACTAAATCAACATAAAAATATTAAGTTTTAGAACTGGAGTATATTTTATATGATTATAAATATAAAAAATATATTCCAGTTTATTTTTTTATAACAAGAAGGAAAATCACAGATTTAAGTCGAATACATATAGTATGATTATGTACATAAGTAATATATATTATTACTTTTCTATATTTATATGTATAATCATAAAATTTGTTTTATTAATATTATTGTTTTTTGTGTTGTTATGAGTGTTTAAAGATAAAAATATAAACTTTTTATACGTTATATATTCTATAGTATTTTTTGACCATTCATGATACCATAAAACTCAGATTTATTTTTTATTTTAAAGGAGTGATTTTATGCCACTTATTGACTTAGCCTTAGTCAACAATGTATGGACCTTAAAACTGTCCATGATTCAAACTGTAGGTCTTGCCGTAATTACCTTATTCATCGGTACTTGGATCAATAAGCATTCCAAGTTCTTACAACGTATGTGTATGCCTGCACCAGCTGTAGGTGCTCTACCCTTTGCATTTTTAACTGCTATTTTGTCTTATTATAAAATTTTAAACATTACCTTTGAAGGTTCCTTACAAACATTTTTAATGCTTGCCTTCTTTACCACGATCGGTTTAATGGCATCCTTAAAAGTCCTCAAAAAGGGCGGTATCTTTATTATTTTCTTCTTCTTAGCATGTGCAGTGTGGATTGTAGTACAAAATACTGCAGGTATTATGATTGCCAAAGCATTAGGGATTGAGCCGATTATCGGCATCATGGCAGGTTCTGTATCTATGATTGGCGGCCTTGGTACAGCTGGTGCCTTTGGTCCATATTACGAGCAATTACTTGGTATCCCTGGTACCGCTTCCGCAGCAGTTGCAGCTGCAACATTCGGCATGGTAGCTGGTACAATCCTCGGCGCGCCTGTAGGTGAACGCATTATTAAAATGCATAAAGTTAAAACACCTTATGAAAATCCTGAATTAATGGAGGATGAAGGCATCGATATAATCGAAGATCACGTTGAGAGCGGCGGCAAACAATTTAACTCTCAAGATCTTTTAACAATTTGTATGTGGATTGGCCTTGCATTAGGTATCGGTACCATCGTAAGTGCTGGATTGTCTGTTCTTACTCCACTACCTGCATATATTGGCGCTATGATTTGTGCAGCAGTAATTCGTAACTTTGGTGACTTTACTAAAGCATACAAAATCAACGATGCAGCTCTTGATGCAGTATCTAATGTAGCATTATCCTTATTCGTAACAATGGCTATCAACAGCTTGAAATTAGTTCAATTAATTGATCTTGCTTTACCGCTTATTACAATCTTAGTTGTACAAATGGCACTTATCTGTGTATTTGCATACCTTATTTACTTCCTCTTTGGTCGCAACTACGATGCAGTTATGCTTGGTGCCGGAGCTATCGGTTTCGGATTGGGTGCTACACCAAACGCATTAGTTAACATGTTATCCTTAGCAAGTAAACACGGCCCATCTCCTCGTGCTTGGCTCGTAGTTTCCTTAGTAGGTGCATTCTTAATTGACTTTGCGAATGCTTTCCTCATTACAACCATGGCTGGCATTCTTTACTAACTAAAAAGGACCCATTCGGGTCCTTTTTTCATGAAAAAGAGCTTACTGGAATGATATTTTATTAGTCCAATAAGCTCTTTATGTATTATACTATTTGATTAATGCTGCCCATGCGTTGGCTACATCGGCAAATTCTTGAAGTGTAAAGGTCTCACCTCTTCGTTGACCATCAATATTTGCTTTTGCTAATAACTCTTCAATTCTATCTCTTGTTAAACCCGTTGTCTTCATCGTATTAGAGAATGTTTTACGGCGTTGCGCAAAACCAGCTTTCACAACGCGAAAAAATAGTTTCTCATCAATCACATCTACAGGTGGTTTATCACGCAATACGCAACGGATAACAGAACTTGTCACCGCTGGAGCTGGCAAAAAAGATTTAGGCGGTACATCAAGAACAATATCTGGTTCCGTATAATACTGAACAGCAACAGATAATGCGCCATAGTCCTTTGTACCGGGCTTTGCTATCATCCGTAAGGCCACCTCTTTTTGCACCATCACAACTAGACGTTCAATAGGTAGTTTACTTTCCAACAAAGACATAATAATAGGTGTTGTAATATAGTATGGCAAATTGGCAACCACTTTAAATGGTTTATGATTCATAATCGTTGGCACATCAAGCTTTAACACATCACCATGAATGATACGTACATTGTCATAAGATGCCAATGTCGTATCTAGTACCTCTAATAAGCGACGATCTAGCTCGATAGCCGTTACATCTGCCCCACTTTGAGCTAAACCTTGTGTCAACGTACCAATACCAGGGCCGACCTCTAGAACAGGTTCTCCCACGGTTATTTCCGCAGCATGTACAATTTCATCGACTATACCTCGCTTAATAAGGAAGTTTTGTCCTAGCTTTTTGCTCATTTTAATATCAAAGCGCTTACATATATAATGCACAACCTCTGGGCTTGCAATTACTGATTCTAACATCTTAACTCCTATTTTAACAATTTACTGCCTCTTCATAAGCATCTCGGGTTATACCATAATGATTTAAACGGTATAAAAATTGCTTTCCATTACCGTATCCAATACCTAATTTAGCACCAATAACCGCTCGACGAGCCGCACTATCAGGCATACCAGACAATCCGTGACGCACTAAGTCCACCATAGTAAATTCGTTAGATGATTCTAGAGATTCTACGTGTAATGTAGATAGAGCCTTTCTGATTGACTCTGGAGATGCTTGTTCTATGCCAATATCATCATTTGCAAACGCTTCGTCACGAGGCACAAAAGCATGTTGTGCATTAGGGAATTTTTTAGTTAAAACGCGTCGGATTCGCTCCCCTGCTGTATCAGGATCAGTTAATATAATAATGCCACGTTTCTCATAGGCAACGCGAATCATATCGATAACACCTCTTCTGAGGGTAAATCCTTCTGTAGCAATGCAATCAGCGTCTACAGCTTGAGCGATACGTTGTATATCAGATTTTCCTTCTACGACAATGACTTGTTTTAACATATATCCCCCTTTTATTCTATTAATACATTGTAACATATATATAACATTGCTTAAATACTTATAATCGAGTAGTATTAATAGTGTAATATATAAAAGGAGGCCAATTATGACCTTACAACAATTAAAGTATGTCACAACAATCGCCAATATAGGCAGTATTAGTGAGGCAGCCAAGAGATTATTTGTGTCTCAACCGAGTCTCACCAAGGCTATTAAAGAACTAGAGAAAGAAATGGGTATTACCATTTTCGATCGTACTAATAAAGGAATTACCGTATCTAAAGAAGGGGAACGCTTCCTTGGCTATGCGCGCCAAGTGTTAGAACAAGCAGCCCTTTTAGAGGAGCAATATAAGAGCCAAAGCGGTGGTAAAAAACAATTTTCTGTGTCTACTCAACATTACTCCTTTGCAGTCAATGCCTTTGTAGAGCTTTTAAAAGGCGCTGAAATCGATCAATATGATGTATCCTTACGAGAAACACAAACCTATGAAATTATCGATGACGTGGCTCATATGAAGAGTGAAATTGGTTTGCTCTATTATAATGATTTCAACCGTCCTGTATTAGAAAAATTAATTCACACTAACGAATTAACCTTTACTGAATTATTTACGGCCCATCCTCATATCTTTATTGGTAAAACGCATCCATTAGCCCATAAAGAGGTAGTCTCTATGGACGAATTAGAGGAATATCCATATATTTCCTTTGAGCAAGGCGATCACAACTCCTTCTACTTCTCTGAAGAAATCTTCAGTACCGTAGTGCGCCCAAAACATATCCGTGTTCGCGATAGGGCATCTTTATTTAGCCTATTACTTGGCCTTGATGGATATACTGTATCTAGTGGTGTAATCGATAAAGAGGTAAATGGTGAAAACATCATTTCAGTACCACTTGCCGAAGAAGGTTTAATGCATATCGGCTATATTATTAATAATAAAATGCAACGCAGCCGTTTAGGTCAAGAATATATCCACGCCCTAGAACAATACGTTAGTAATTACGGTAGACATATTCAATTACCGGAAAACAAAAAATAATTATATATCATATTATTAATAAGTCTATATAACACGATTGTTCAATTTAGTTCGATTAAATAATATATTAATAAAGCACTCTCTTTTTAGAGAGTGCTTTTCTATAGGTATAACTTATCGAGCAAAAATTTATATCAACATAGCTTTAAACTATATCAAACTTAAACATATTGATATTTTTATATATAATCATACTTCGCTATAATAAGCCTATCGAAATTATCGGTTTTACCGTTTATATAAGGAGGATTATTATTATGGCTAAACATACAGCACCATTCCACTTTGATATTGTAGGTTCTTTCCTACGTCCTGTAGAATTAAAAGAAGCTCGCGAAGCTTTCAATAACGGAAATATTACTAGAGAAGAATTAACAGCCGTTGAAGATCGTCTCATTACAGACCTCATTCAAAAACAGAAAGCGGCTGGCCTACCAGTGATTACAGATGGCGAGTTTCGCCGTGCCTATTGGCATCTAGATTTCATGTGGGGCTTTAACGGCGTAAAAGAGATTGAACTAGAACACGGTTACAAATTTGTCGGTCAAGAAACAGCGCCAGGTTCCCTCGCCCTTACTGGTAAAATTACGGGAACAAACCACCCATTCGTTGAGCATTTCAAATTTGTAAAACAATTTGAAGACGAAAATACTACGGCGCGTCAAACAATCCCAGCCCCATCCCAATTCTTAGCTGAATTATTTCGTGAGGATAACGGCATTACAACACGCTCCTTCTACCCTGATTTAAAAGAACTCATTCAAGATATTGCAGCTGCCTATCGCCAAGTGATTAAAGACCTCTATGATGCAGGTTGCCGCAACATTCAATTCGATGATTGTACTTGGGGTATGTGCTGTGATCACGCTTACTGGACAGGTCGCCAAAAAGATAAAAGCGTAACCATCGAAGGTGAAACTGCTAAATATTTACGTTTGAATAACTTGGCACTTGAAGGACGCCCTCACGACTTAGCATTTACCACACATGTATGCCGTGGCAACTATAACTCTACTTGGGCTGCTAGCGGTGGTTACGAACCTATCGCCCCTATTCTATTTGCCAAAGAGAATGTAGACGCTTATTACTTAGAGTTTGATGATGATCGTTCTGGAGGTTTTGAGCCATTGCGTGAAGTTTCTCCTAATAAGAAAGTTGTATTAGGCCTTATCACATCTAAACGCCCAGAGTTAGAAGACAAAGAAGTCATCAAAGAACGTATCAAAGAAGCGACAAAATATATCCCCCTCGAAAGACTTTGCTTATCCCCTCAATGCGGCTTTGCATCCTGTGAAATCGGCAACCAATTGACCGAGGAAGAACAATGGGCTAAACTAGCATTAGTTAAAGAAATAGCTCAAGAAGTATGGGGTGATTAAATGAATGAACATACAATATATTTAGGTGGCGGTTGTTTCTGGGGCCTTCAAGGATACATCAGAAAAATCTCCGGTGTCTTTTCTACTGAAGTAGGCTATGCTAACGGTCCTACAGAGAATCCAAGTTATGAAGATGTATGCCACAATAGTGGCCACGTAGAAGCTCTCAAGGTTACTTACGATGCTGATATACTATCTTTAGACCACTTAATTCAATATTTCCTACGCGCTATCGATCCATTTAGCGTTAATAAACAAGGTGGTGATGTAGGCATTCAATATCGTACGGGTATTTATTATACTGATCCAACAGATAAGGCCGTTATTGAAAGTACCTTAGCTCGTGCTCAAGCTTTTGAAGGCAAACCATTTGCTATCGAAGTATTGCCTTTAGAGAACTACTACTCTGCTGAGGAATATCATCAAGATTACTTAGACAAAAATCCTAATGGCTATTGTCACATTCCATTGGGGTTATCTGATGAACCACTCATCGATGATAATACATATGCTAAACCTTCCCAGGAAGATTTAGAGGCATTAACGCCACAAGAGTTTGAAGTAACTCAAAACTCTGCTACAGATGCACCTTTCAGCCATGAACTAACAGATGAGTTCAAAGCAGGTCTCTACGTAGATATCACCACTGGAGAGCCACTATTTGTATCAGCCCATAAATTCGATTCCCATTGTGGCTGGCCTAGCTTTACTAAGCCAATAGCTAAAGATGTTATCAAATATTACCAAGATAACTCACATGGTATGAATCGCATAGAAGTTCGTAGCCGCATCGGTAATGCTCATTTAGGTCATGTATTTGAAGATGGTCCTAATGGCTCTCTTCGCTACTGTATCAATGGATCAGCTTTAAGATTTATCCCTAAAGAAGAATTAAAGGGTACCAAATACGAATACTTAATTCCATATATTGAAGACTAAAAAAGGACGCCTTAATCATAAGGCGTCCTTCTACTATATCTATTATAATTGAATATTACTGAGCTAAGTAGGTCCAATAAAAAGAGGATATATCTTATAGATATACCCTCTAAATCATCATATTAGTCCAAAACGTACACTGTAACGTCTTGACGACCAAAGTCCATAGCCTCCCCATAAGAGTCCATTACAAGGTCGATTTTGTTACCTACTATAGCACCACCTGTATCGGCAGCAATAGCTTCACCGTAACCAGGAATAAATAAACGTGTGCCCAATGGAATAACATCTGGGTCTACTGCAGCAATGCCACGTACTGCAGGTAGACCCGTAGCGGTAATACCAGCACCATCACCATCGCCAGCAAGATAAGCAGATGCTTCCATTACGATAGCGCGAGATGCACGTCCTGCTACATTACGAGATGTAGTCACCTCACGAGTGCCCTCTTTAATAATTGTAGGTACCATTGCACGTTGTGTTACTTTAGATACATCATTAGTTTTAATAACTGTACCATTACTATATAGTGTTTCACGTTGTACTCGTTCTAAGCCAGGTTGACCAACTTGAACAACCTCTTCTTCGCCCTTAGCCATAGTATCATCTTTTTGACGAACCACTTCAACAGCAACCTCTTGATCTACTGTAGATAGAGAGCGGCTTGTTACTTGAGCAATTGTTATACGTGTACCACTTAAAACAGATCCATTTTCATCGCCCACTACTACATAGTTAGGTGCTTTGAAACCAAGCTCATTAGCAACACCTTGAGCAGTTGTTTCTGTAGTGAATACAGCTCTTGTTTTACCATTTACAGTTACATAAACTGGAATAGCACGAACAACCGTTAAGGTTGTTCCATTTTGAACTGTAGATGAACTAGAAATAACTTTATCGTTTGGATTTAACTTAACCCCGGCATCGCGTACAATGCCTTCGTTAGAATTTAAATGCGTTCTAACAGTGTGTGCTGCACCATCGACCATTACGGTAACGGTTTTATCATTATAAGAAAATCCGGTCATGGTTACAGCTGTTACAATCAATCCGGCAACAACAGACGAAATATATCGCTTGTGTGTCTTATGAATTCTCATGTTGTAATCCCTCCTGTAATGGTATTATTCTACTACAGATAGATATAACCTGTCAAACACTGTAAGTTAACAATAGGGCAAAACCCTTTATAAATACTGAATTTATAATAGTTTGTATTTTGTATTTTTTAATAAAAGTCCACTGTATGCGTACATATCGATATTTTTAAATACTATACAATATATTCCGAATTGTGTACATATATACAATACTAATACCACATATAGTATATACAGATTTTTTATTACTAAATTTGTATTTTTATGTGTTTGTCAATTGTTACCAATATTTTCTAGAATACCCAAAACTTCACTTTACCCTCATTTTTAAATGTATAAGAAAGTAAAAAAGCCCATATAATGGGCTTTTTATATGTTATGTAATTGTATTAAAATTCATTACCTAATATATTAAGGTTTCTTCATCATCTATTCATTTTTAACATCGGTTGTAACCGTTCAATGACCGTCATTGACTCTCTGTGTTCATGCTCAATAGCAGCTTTCATTAGTTCCTCTTGAGCAGATATAGGATTCTCTCGATCATTGATTTTATGATACGAACCATCTGCTCTCATAAAATGAGCTTTTAATGTATCATCTAAATATAAATCTAAAATACTTTTTACCCGTTCTTTATGGCGTTTATCTTCAATAGGAATCATAAGCTCTACACGTTCATTCAAATTTCGAGGCATCCAATCTGCACTAGATAGATACAGACTTTCATTCCCTCCATTACGGAAGTAGAACAAACGATGATGTTCAAGAAAACGGCCCACAATTGAGCGTACTGTGATATTATCACTAACACCGGCAATGCCAGGACGAAGCGTACAAATACCACGCACGATAAGATCGATACGAACTCCAGCAGAAGAAGCTTCATACAACTTAGCAATGACCTTTTTATCGAGCAGAGAATTCATCTTACCAATGATATAGGCTTCTTCCCCATTCTTAGCAAACTCGATTTCACGGTCAATAAGTTCCATAATTTTTTCACGTAAATTTAAAGGCGCTACAATAAACTTATTCCAAATTGGTGGGTCAGAATATCCAGAAATCAAGTTAAAGAAACGTGACGCATCATCGCCATACTCATCATTACAAGTAAATATACCACAATCAGTATACATGCGAGCTGTTTTACCATTATAGTTTCCCGTTGCTAGATGGACATACCGCCTAATACCATCCGTTTCCCGGCGTACCACCATAGTAATTTTAGAGTGTGTCTTAAGACCTTTTAAACCATAAATAACATGACATCCCGCTTTTTCGAGTCGACGAGCCATATGAATATTGTTTTCTTCATCAAATCGCGCCTTAACCTCCATAAGGACGGTTACTTGTTTCCCATTATCTGCCGCTTTTATTAAGGACGCAATAATCGGAGAATCCCCACTAACGCGATATAATGTTTGTTTAATGGCCAATACATCAGGATCTATAGCTGCTTGTGCAATAAATTGCTCAACCACTGCAAAAGATTCAAAGGGATGATGAACAAAAAGATCTTGCTTACCAATAATAGAAAATAAGCTATCACCTTCATAATCAACTAATTCACTAGGAATCTTAGGATCAAACGGTTCATATCGGAGCTTATCATAACCTGGATAATTACAGAAATCAAAATACATACGGCAATCCAAATGTCCATCAATGCGATATACGTCCTTTTGCTCTAATTCTACACTTGTAAGGACAAAGTCTAATAAGTGATCCTTTATCTCTCCACAAACTTCAAGACGTACCGCATCACCACGACGGCGACGCCGCAAGGATGCCTCTACTTCAGATAGCAAATCTGTTGCTTCTTCCTCATCTATTTCAAGGTCTGCATCACGAGTAATACGGAAAACCATATAATCTTCAATACCATAACCTTGGAAAAATTGATTTGCATAATAAGTAATGACATCTTCTAGATAAACAAATCGATGTTCCTTATTACCACGGCTTGGAACTTCAATGATTCGATCTAATACAGATGGTATTGGCAAGATAGCAATCTTGTAATCCTTAGTCCCATCCTCTTGTATTTGAAAGATACGTACAATTGCATTAATGGTATGATTTGTTAAAAATGGAAATGGATGCCCCGAGTCAACAGCCAATGGTGTTACTACGGGGTATATATGTTCCTCAAAATAATGGCGTAGCCAAGCTTTTGTTTTTACATCTAGTGTATCAGGATGGGTAAAGAAAAAGCCATGAGCCTCTAGTTCAGTCAGTACATTATTTAAATACGTGCTTTGCATGGAAACAAGACGTTGTACAGATTCATCAATCGCCTTTAATTGTGCTTTTGCATCCATATGGGCTGCATCATATTTAACAATGCCATTCACAACTTGATGACGTAAGCCAGCCACTCGAATCATAAAAAACTCATCTAAATTAGAACTAGCAATAGCAATAAAACGCAACCGCTCCAACAGCGGAGTATTTGGATCTATGGACTCTAATAGTACACGCTGATTAAATTTTAGCCAAGATAATTCACGATTAAAATAATATTTAGCATTACTGAACATGGCGGTCACCTCCTCTTACAAGCATAAGTTCCATACCAAATACTTCTGTAAAATATTCAGCATCTCGATTAAACGTCCACCATTCTAGAGAAATATCCTCATTAGTGCGACAGAATACATACAATACATTATCGCGCTCTTCCAATATAACATCTGAGATTTTTTGGTTACTCCCTGCGTCGAGAGCACAGGCCACACGAATGATAGCTACTAACTTTGTAACCTGAATCTTTTGTAATTCTGTTAAGGAATTAAAATATGTATCATCATCAGATGGAGTTCCCTTATAGTGATAAAATACGACATTTGCAACTACTTGTTTTTCTTCTTCTGAAAGCCCAAAAATATCTGTGCCCATCACAATATGATACGCATGCTCTCCATGGTTTCGTAAATTAACAAACTTGCCTACAGAACACAATATAGCTGCAATGCGGCATAAGTAACCCCACCGCTCCGGTAAACCTTTATGGCGTAATGTTTTACAAAATAAAGAACTGAAACGTTCCACCTCAGCATCATGAATGCTGTCTGTATGATATCTAGCGGCAACAGCACGAGCTAATTGAGCATTTTGCTCACGCAATTGGTACATAAAGGGATTATTTTCCGCCTCAACGCCATAGAACCAGCTTATTCCTTGAGAGAAGGAGAAGCTACTAAAAATCAACGATTTAGGCTCTATAGCTGTTATAATTTCATTAAATAAAATCATAGTAGGCATCAAAATATTCGCCTTATATTCAGGTAGTTTATATCGATTGATCAACTTAGTGGCTGTTACACCATCAAAGGATTTGATGAAGCCCTTAAAACGTTCTGGTTCAATTGTAATAATATCGTCCTTATTACTGCCATCTCCCATGAGACGCGCCATATATTGAGCTTCATCGCCTGATAAAATAACACTATTAATATTGAAGGTCTTAAGCTCCTCCCGTAATGGGCCTATCATGCGATGTAAATACTCAGTAATAGCCATTGGAAACGATGTAGAGGAACGTTGGTTGCGATTAAAAGATTCCATAACACGTAATGACCCGCTATGCATATTGCGCTGGAATAATAAGCTTTCACCACGCCAAACGGTTAAACCTACACCACCAGAAGTAATATCAAGGAATAATGTTGCCTTTGTAGGATCCGTCAAGCGGTACTGATTAGTCATCTTGTAGTATAGTAAGGCATATTTGTAATACACCTCTTTAGGCATGTCGATAACCTCAACACGCATACCTGTTTGAATATAAATTTGGTCCAGAATACTACGACGATTAGCGGCTTCACGTATTACAGTAGTACCATATAATCTAGAGCGACTCACACCGTAATCAGCCATTAATTGTTTATATCCCTTTAATATATGACAAATTTCCTCAATCGTTTCAAAACTTAAACGAGAGGTTTGGAATAATTCTTCCCCAAAGGTTACCTCCCTAGCTGCATAATCTATAACGCGTACATCATCGATGCCCTTGTATTCTAAAATAGTAATACTCATGCTACTGGAGCCTACATGTAGCACTGCATATCGTAACGCTTTTGGTAATGCCATTATGCCTCCTTACGAGCTTCCTTCCACTCTATTTCTAATGTTTTCTTGAATTCTTTTTTAAAAGATTTTCCTAATTTCTCTACAGCCGCTTTTGTGACACTTATATCGCGACCGTTCAAATAGGTTACTACTAATTGTACACTAGTATATTTTAGATTCACGGATAAATGGCGAATGAATTGTTCATGACTTTCATCAAGAGCTTCAGCCAAGGCTAGAATAATAGATATTTTTTGTCCCAACAAACGCTGTTCTTGATCTAACAATTTACCGTATAAGAAGTTTTTATACTCTTTTGGCGTCAAACCATGAGAGTTCATAACAAGGAACGCGCTAAAAGCTTGTTCAATATGGGAAAGCCCATATAAATTACTATTGACAAGCATATAACAGCCATGTCGGGCATGACTATAATAATTAATCCGTTTACCAATATCATGTAATAAGCTAGCCGCAATCAAACAACGTCTTGTATTTTTATCAGCTCTATGAAGTGGTTCTAATTCATCATACAGTTTAATAGCTAAATCTGTAATATATTTAGCATGAACTAACTCATGTTTAGTCATACCTAATAATACATTCTCTGCAGAATGTACTAAAATATCATCAATAATAGAGTTACCACCTAAGTAGTGCGCTCCATAATAGTCGTAAAATAAACCTTCTCGCAAACCACAACCACCAACAACGAGTGTTTTAGTATTTACGTAGTTAAATAATTCTTCTACGATAGTGAGACCTGCAATAATGATATCAGCGCGCTCCGATGATAAACCACTAATCTTTTTGCGCTCCTCTAGAGTTTTGCCTTTTACTTCTTCCAAAATTTCATGGAATCTATGATATGGAATTTCATAATTATGTAGCTTTGTAATAGGATAAGATAACTTGCGTTGATCCATTTTAGCAATATTACGAGCAGTGCCACCGATACCAAGAAGCGGTAATTTCACATTGCGAAGCCATGTATGTTCCTTAATCGTTTTCTTTACAACTTTCGTCAGTTTATCAAGTTCTTTAGGAGTATATTCATCCCCTTTTTGATAGGTACCTGTTAAGGTAAGGGCCCCTATCGGCAAGCTCACCGATTTTGTAATATGACGATTTCGTACAAGGGTTATCTCGGTACTGGCACCACCTAAATCAAAAATAATAAAATCCTTAAGTCCAATGGTATTGATAACGCCAAGAAACCCCAGGCGAGCCTCTTCTTCACCAGCAATACATTCTAAATCCAAACCCGTTCGTTCTTTTACGGATTTAATAAAAGCATCCCCATTTTTAGCCAAACGTACTGCTGCGGTAGCAACAGCTTTAATCGTATTTGCCTCCATTGCATCAGCCATGTGTACAAAACCTTTTAGAGCACGCAAAGAGCGTTCCATAGCTTCTTTGGTCAGTTCGTGAGTTCCCCACATATTCTCACTGAGACGTACACTTTCTTTCTCTTGATATATCAGTCGATAACTACCAGTCTTAGAAATTTCATATATGACAAAACGAACTGAGTTCGAGCCTAAATCTATAAATGCAATACGTTTCATGTTGCTATCCTCATCTTACTTCTGTTCAGTCTGAATATACTTTAGTATACCATAGAAAAACGCGATTCTCACCGCTAAGGGAGAACCGCGTTTTATAATTTATAATTCTAATTTAGTTTTATCATGTATTCTAATACTTTGTACGCAAAAACTTAGTAATTAAAGCCAAACAGATATTTTATTCGCTAATTATCTTATGAACTAGTTTCTACATTTACTCGATACCAAATACTCGTTTACCATTATTAAAAGCAATTTCACAAAACTCATCTACATCGAGCCCTTTAAGGCTTGCAATTTCTTCTGCCACAAACTGAGTTTTACTTGGATCATTACGACGGCCTCTAAATGGTGGTGGTGTCAAATACGGTGAATCGGTTTCAATAAGTATTCGTTCTAATGGCACTTGTCTTGCCACTTCCTTAAGATTTGTAGACTTAGGAAATACTACAGGACCTGCAAAGGAAATATAAAAGCCCATTTTAATGGCTTCTTTTGCCATCTCCCAGCTACCAGAATAGCAATGGAAAATGCCCCAGTTATCCTTCCCTTCATTGCGCAAGATATTCATAATATCACCATGTGCATCGCGGTCATGGATAATAATTGGGAGATCTACTTCACGAGCAAGCTCTAACTGACGAATAAATACGCGTTTTTGTGTTTCACGGTCAGAAAAATCATAGTAATAATCTAGTCCAATTTCACCAATAGCACGTACCTTATCATTGTTAAGAGCTTGTTCCTTATAAAACTCGTAGTCTTCTTCTGTAAAGTCCTTTGATTCATGGGGATGAGTCCCTACAGCCGCATATAATTGATCGTACTGTTTAGCCAAAGCTAAACCAGACTCAACGGTACCTCTGTCAACACCAGGAATCATAATATATTCTACACCTGTATCAAAGCAGGCTTGTAACATCTCATTACGATCATTATCAAAGCGCCCATCATTCACATGAGCATGTGTATCAAAAAGTTTCATTATTTAACCACACTTCCTGCCGGTAATGATTCGATATTTGTTACCTCTAAATGTTCTTCCCAATCAGAGGCGGACAAAATCATACCATAAGACTCAATGCCCATCATCTTTTTAGGAGCCAAGTTAGACAAATAAATTACCTTTTTACCAACCATAGCCTCCGGTTCATAATATTGGGAAATGCCACTTAATACTGTGCGTTCTTCAATACCGATATCCAATACAAATTTCAACAACTTCTTGGACTTAGGCACCTTTTCACAGCTTATAACTTTAGCTACACGAAGATCGAGTTTCTCAAAGTCATCATAGGTAATATTTTCTTTTAATGGTGGAATATTAGATGTATCTATAGCTTCTTCAACTTCTTCTGTAACAACTACATCTACCATTTCAGGAACTTCAAAACGTGGATAGATAGGCTCACCTTTTACAACTTTAGTACCTGTTGCCAATAATCCCCAAGTTTTAGCATCTTCCAACGTAGCCGCTTCAAAACCTGTAAGCCCTAATTGTTCCCAGATTTTTGGAGCTCCTACAGGAATTACAGGACTTACTAAGATGGCAATGATACGCAATGCCTCTGCCAAGTGATACATAGCAGATTGCAAGCGCGCTTTATCATGAGCATCTTCAGATTTAGCCAATACCCAAGGCATTGTTTCATCAATGTATTTATTCATGCGACCAATGAAGGACCATACAGTTTTGATAGCTTTATTAAGCTCCATATTTTCCATCGCCGCTTCAAAATCTTTTGCAGTTTGAACGGCTAATGTAGATACATCACGATCCAAATCATCCATATCATCGCATTTTGTAATCACACCACCATGGTATTTTTCAATCATCGCAATAGTACGGTTTAATAAGTTACCTAAATCATTAGATAAATCTGCATTAATTTTTGTAACGAAGTTAGGTAACGTAAAGTTGCCGTCATTACCTAACGTAATCTCGCTTAATAAGTAATAACGCAAAGAATCTGCACCATATGTATCAATCAATGGGATTGGATCGATTACGTTCCCCAAGGATTTACTCATCTTTGTGCCATCTACAATCATCCAGCCGTGTCCAAATACCTTTTTTGGTAATGGCAACTCAAGGCTCATGAGCATCATAGGCCAAATAATAGTATGGAAACGTACGATTTCCTTACCTACTAAATGGAGATCTGCAGGCCAGTATTTTTTATATAGTTCACCATCACCATCAAATGGAGAGAGTGCACTAATATAGTTCACTAATGCATCGAACCAAACATATACTACATGTTTAGGATCAAATGGAACCTTGATTCCCCAATCAAAGGATGTACGAGACACCGCCAAGTCTTCTAGACCTTGATTTACAAATTGAATCATCTCATTACGCCGAGATTCAGGCTGAATAAAGTCAGGATTCTCTTCAATAAACTTAAGCCATTGATCCGTATATTTACCGAGTTTGAAGAAATAACTTTCCTCTTTAACACGCTCTACAGGGCGACCGCAATCCGGACAAGTATGATTAGGTCCTAGCTTCTGCTCTGTCCAAAAAGTTTCGTCCGGTGTACAATACCAGCCTTCATATTCGGCTTTGTAAATATCGCCCTTCTCATAAGCTTTTGTAAATAACGCTTGAACAACCTTTTCATGACGTTCATCGGTAGTCCGAATAAAATCGTCATTGGAAATATGCATTTTTTCCCACAATGCTTTAAAACCATTTACAATATTTGTAGTATATTCAAGAGGAGTAATGCCTTGTGCTTCTGCAGCACGTTGGATTTTTTGGCCATGTTCATCTGAACCAGTCAAAAAACGTACATCATATCCTGCTAATCGTTTAAAACGTGCGATTGTATCGGCTACAGATGTACAATACGTATGACCAATGTGCAACTTAGCACTTGGATAATAAATAGGTGTCGTAATATAATACGTTTTCTTTGTGTCTCCCATGATGAGCCTCCTTCTAACCTTCGAATGGGAAGGTTTAACGTTCTACAATATTATATACATCCCGGCGGGAAACGTTAAAACGCTTTGCCACCTGGCGAATAGCTTCTTTTTTAGGTACCCCTGTATCTACAAGGGCTTGCACAGCATCTTCATAAGATACTGGTTTATCCAACACTTCACTAGTATCAGACTCCACTGTATCAGCACCGCCTACGATAAGGACGAATTCACCTTTATAGGTGAGCTGTTCTAAATCCTTTATAAGGCTTTCTAGATCGGTGCGTACGAAGGTTTCAAACTTCTTCGTCAGTTCCCTTACCACCGTTATAGAGCGATTACCAAAGACTTCATACATATCTTGTAAAACCTCTTGTAATCGATGCGGGGCTTCGTAAAACAGCAAAGTTCCCATCACTTGTGAAAGTCTTTTTAATTCTTCAATACGATGTTTCCCCCGTTTAGGCAAGAACCCTACAAAGGTAAAGGATTTAGTATCTAAACCTGATGCAATAAGTGCTGTTAACGCCGCATTGGCTCCTGGTAATGGAACTACAGTTATGCCTTCTTCAATGGCCTTTGTTACAAGGTCTGCCCCTGGATCAGAAATAGCAGGCATACCCGCATCACTAACGCAAGCAATAGACTGACCTTCTAACAAAAGCTCCATAATATAAGCACCTTTTTCCTCCTTATTATGTTCATGATAAGAAATCAAAGGCTTTTTAATATCAAAATGTTTTAACAATATGCCCGTATGACGCGTATCCTCAGCCGCAATAGCATCTACCTCACCCAAAATACGAACAGATCGATACGTCATATCTTCTAAATTACCAATCGGTGTAGGCACCAAGTATAAGGTGCCCCATTCATTATCGTTCATACCAAGAGGACACCTCCTTCGTGTACACATTCGTTTTTTTGTAAACGATGAGTGGTGGCTCAAGTACAAGACCTGCCTGACCTTGAAAAATAGACTCTATCAAAACTAATTTTGCTGGTTTATCTAGCATACCATGAACAAACCGAATTCGTTTTGCTTGGAAGTTAAACTTTTCTAGTTCATGTAATACATATTGCAAGCGACTAGCACTATAAATCATCCACAAGCGACCTTTACATTTAATAAAGGACTGTACCGATTTCAGAACATCACATAAAGTTGTATGTCCATCATGAAGTGCTAAAGTACGCTCTTCAGATGTAGGCTTTGCACCGCTTTCACAATCATAAAAAGGGGGATTAACAATAACACCATCAAAAGGCTTATCTTGTATATCGCGATATGTCATATGTCGATAATCGCCACATAATATATTTACCACATCTTGTTTACGATTATGTTCTACGCTACGCTTAGCCAACTCAACGAGAGTTTCATTAATTTCTATACCTGTAATATGACCTGCCCCTAATGACGTACCTATAAGCGGCATAACCCCTGACCCCGTTCCAAGATCAACATAGGTATGACGACCATTAAAACGACAAAAATGAATGAGTGCTATGGCGTCAAAGGAAAAGCGAAACATATCAGAACGCTGATAAATCTGTAAGCCATCGATAATTAAATCATCAAGTCGTTCTTGATCATTCATCAGGCAATGCCACCTCGGACCATTTCAAATCGATAGTACAGCCCGCTTCGAGCTGTACCTTTACAGTATGTTTATGATGATTTACCTTTAAAACTTTACCAATACCTTCATCGGTAACAACCTCCTTACCAATGCCAGGAGGTGCTATATCTTGAGGAGATTGAGGGCGTTCCTTCTTCACATATAGGTCGCCACCTTTTTTATATAAATCATCTTCGTAGTTAAGGCAACACATCAATCGACCACATACACCAGAAATCTTCGTAGGATTTAAGCTCAAATTTTGATCCTTTGCCATGCGAATCGATACAGGCGTAAAGTCACCTAAGAAATTTGAACAACACAAAGGTCGACCACAAGCACCAATACCATTTAGTACTTTAGCCTCATCACGGACACCCACTTGGCGTAACTCGATGCGCGTTCTAAATATAGTTGCCAAATCTTTAACGAGCTCACGGAAGTCAATACGGCCATCTGCAGTAAAGAAGAATATAATCTTATTCATATCAAATGTGTATTCCACATTGATAAGTTTCATCGGTAACTTGCGTTTTTCAATTTTTTCGAGACAAATTTCAAAGGCTTTTTCTTCGCGCTCTTTATTCTTCTCAATTTGTTTCAAATCCTTAGAAGTTGCCTGTCTAATAACAGGTTTCACAGGGGCAACAACAGAATCTTCAAAGACCTCTTTGGGTCCAATCACAACCGTGCCGTATTCTACACCACGTGCTGTTTCAACGATAACCCCATCCCCAACGGATAGTTCTAATTGTTCAGGCTGAAAATAATAAATCTTTCCCGCCTTTTTAAAGCGTACGCCAACTATGGTTAGCATTTAATCCTCCTCCCGAGCATCATGAAGGGCGATACTAAGACCGTCCACCACGAGAGCGGTTTTTATATGTAAGCGCAAAGCCCGTTCTGCTTGCAATGTTTCGGTAATAACCTTAGCCAATGCTTGCATGGACCAGCGCGGTAATAATCGTAATAATTGAGTTTTGTACATAGGTACTTGTAATTGCGTATCTTGAGCACCCATTTTAATAGCCATCATATCTCTACTTACAAGGCGTAGCCAGTGCATCAATTCCGCTAGGCTTTCACGAGATAAGCTTTCACAAGCTAAGGAAATCATAGTAAACCATCGCGTTTCAAAAGCTAATATGTCCATCACCTTAACGGCTAACTCTAGCATTTCAATGCAATCTTGTGTCGCCAGTTTTTCCACCAATTGTGGATTACCATGACCAGCTAACAAAGCCTGTTCTATATCACCGGTAATTCCACGCGCTACAAAAGCGGTGCGAATCGTATCTACATCAACACTGTTAAAACCAACGCCCATACATCTAGAAATGATGGTAGGCAATACGGTGTTAATCTTGTTCGTAATAATGATGAAGTACACCTGTTCGGGCGGTTCCTCAATGGTTTTTAGCATAGAATTTGCCATGACTGCATTGGCTGTGTGAAAGTCCTCCACAATGACAACGCGGTTCCCATTGCCCGCCACAGACAGATGATCTTGTAATAATGAATACCACTGCTCTACCTTTAAGGTTGTTTTCATAGGGCGAATCCAAAAGGCATCACCCTTATCCATATAGATAGGTAATCCTTCGGCTTCGATACGTTTTTCCGTATCCCCATTTGCTAAACGGGCTTCCTTAACCTCTGCTAAATAAGATTCCCCCTTAGGTTGAGAGAATACTTGACGCCCTAGTAATAAAGATGCTAGGCCTATGGCCATATCTAGCTTGCCAAGACCAGATTCGCCATAAAACAAGAGACTATGAGGTAATGCATTACGACTTACAAGTTCAGATAGGTGTGCCTTAATCGAATCTTGACCAATTATAGAATCAAAATATGTCATAGCGCCTCCTATCAATACATGCTCAATATTAATATTATATAGGAAAAAGGCGACTTTTAAAAGAGTCGCCTTTTTCTAAGGTAGTAGATTTTCTACTACACTATATACATCATTATGAATTTCTTCAATAGTACGCAACGTATACTGACTAGACTTAGCTTTATAAGCACAAGGTATGCGGTGCCATTGATAACGCTTTACTAATTCTTCATACGCACCGTGAACGGCTACTAAATATGCATGATTTCCTTCGTGAATATCACCAGTATTGCCTCCTGTTTTACCAGTGCGCTCCGCCATAAGGGCTTCGCTCACTTCAAGGGGCATATCTAAAAGGCATACCGCATCAGGTTTAGGCAAGCCAAATTTTTGGAACTCAAAATCTTCAAGCCAATCTAAAAATGCAGTGCGTTCCTTCGGATTATCGTATTTTACCATTTGGTGCACCATGTTAGACGTTGTATAACGATCTGCAATGATGATTCCCCCATTTTTGTAAAACTGTTCCCAATCAGTTCTAAAGGAAGCAAATCGATCGATAGCGTACATGGAGCTTGCCACATAAGGATTTACATCATGTACATTCTTACCAAATTCACCAGCTAAATACATTTTAATAGGCATAGCGGCGCCGCTATCATAGTTTGGAAAGCTCACAGACTTAACGGCATGCCCTTCTTTGGTCAAGCGTTCTACTAAGAGTTTAGTTTGTGTAGCCTTACCGCTGCCGTCTCCGCCTTCTAATATAATCAAAGTCCCCATAATTACTCCTGTAACACCCAAATTGTTTCCAATGTCATATCATCAGACCCATTAGGTACATAACCTAGAGCCTTTCGATTCTCTATATATTGTAACACAGAGGCACTAATCTCTTCACCTACTGCTACACAGGGAATCCCCGGTGGATAATAAGCAATTGTCTCCCCTGCAATACGATGAAGTGCTTCTTTTAACGGTATTTGCTCACGATTTGCATACATAGCATTACGAGGGGTTATGCGCACAATAGGCGCTGGCAGCAGCGCAGAATCTTTACTAATGTCTTGCAATTGCTCTTCCTCTGTATTATTAAATTCTTTAAATGTACGTAACACCTTTTCACTTACAGCTTGTACAGCCTTAATAAGAGCAGTTACAGACTCGTTTGTATCACCTATGGTAATAAGCACTAACACATGATTTGCCTGTACTAACTCCACTTCGATACGATGATTGCGCAATAAATGTTCAAATTCTACACCTGTTAAACCTAAGCCTTTTGCATCAATCAGCACCTTAGTACAATCATAATTTATTACCCGCTCTTGAATATCTGTATATTCCATAGTAGCAATACCAGAAATTTTATTGAGTTCCTCACGTAAGTACATACTCAACTCTACTGCACGACTTACTAAATCATTACCTGCTGTGGCTAATTGATGGCGCGCCATATCTAAGGAAGCAAGGAAAATATAGTTTGGACTCGTACTTTGTAGCATTTGATGCATTTGCGTAATACGCCGCTTATCAATTTTTTTACCTTGCCCTAATAGCCAAGATGTTTGTGTCAAAGAGCCAACAGATTTATGTGTACTTTGAGCCACCAAATCTGCTCCAGCCTCTATAGCCTCTATAGGTAAACTTTCAGAGAACGGCAAATGAGGCCCATGAGCTTCATCAACAAGTACAATAAGTCCCCGCTTATGAGCCTCTTGTATGATATTAACAATATCTATGCCCACGCCATAATAGTTTGGATAAATTAAAAGAATCGTCTTTGCCTCTGGATGTGCATCCATTGATTTGATAGCATTTTCTAATGATACACCTAGTGGAATTCCCCAGCGTTCATCAAAATCACAGTCCATATATACTGGTTTGGCTCCTGAGAGGACAAGCCCACTAATAACGGAACGATGTGCTTCTCGAGGAATGATAATGATTTCATCAGGCCCTACAGTCCCCATGATCATGGCTTCGATCAAAGCTGTAGTACCATTAATAGAAAACCAACAACAATCAGCTCCATATAATTCGGCTGTTAAGTCTTGCGCTTCTTTTAATTCCCGTTCAGGTTCATGTAAATCATCTAAAGCATACATAACACCTAAGTCATAGGATAACGCTGGCCCCATCCAATTCTTTAACAGTTGAGGTGCTTCAACACCTATCTTATGACCTGGCGTATGAAAGGGCACAAAATGTTGTTCTTTATATGATTCTAAAGCCTCTACAAAAGGCATTTTTTCTTGATTACTCATATGTACCTCGTAAAAAGGGCATGAATCTCAATGAGACTCATGCCCTTATGCATGTATTTATCGCCGTGGACGACGTTTAGGATTGAATTGATTCATGCCTTTATCAATACCTACCTCTAAGGTGCCTAATACGGCTTTTACCGTATCCTTAATACCTTTTTGTACCTTCTCTTGCGACTCTTCACTAAATGGTGCTAAAACGTGATCAATGACAGTCCATTGTGGCAATGGACGTCCAATTCCTACGCGGAAACGAGGAAAATTTTCTGTTCCTATATGGGAAATTAAAGATTTAATCCCATTATGTCCACCTGAACTACCATTTGGTCGAATACGCAACTTACCTATAGGTAAATCCATGTCATCATAGATACAATACACATCAGATGGATCAATTTTATAGTACCGCATTAACGGTCCTACAGACTCACCACTTAGATTCATAAATGTTTGCGGCTTTACAAGTAATACTTTCTCACCATCTACGGTAATACTGCATACCTCAGCACGTTGCTCCTCTCTCCAAGGCGTGTGAGGGACACTATCGGCTATGGCATCAATAACCATAAATCCAATATTATGTTTTGTCTTTTCGTATTGCTTGCCGGGGTTACCGAGGCCTACTACTAATTTCAAGAATCACCTATTATTTATCAAATAAATTACTTACAGACACTTCATGGAAGATACGCATAATTGCTTCACCCAACAATGGAGCTACGGATAATTGCGTAATATTTGGTAAGTTGCAATTTTCCGGCAATGGAATAGTATTAGTAACGATAAGTTCCTTAATATTGGAATTTGCAATTCGTTCACTTGCCGGATCTGTCAACACTGCATGTGTAACAGCGGCGGTAACGGATTTAGCACCGAATTCTTCCAATGCTTTAGCACCTTCAACCAAGGATCCAGCCGTATCTACGATATCATCGATAATAATACAGTTTTTACCTGCCACATCACCGATGAGATTCATAACTTTAGCCACACCTGGTTCAGGGCGTTTTTTCTCAATGATTGCAATCGGTGCACCAATGCGGTCAGCCAAATCACGAGCTCTTGTAACACCGCCAAGGTCAGGAGATACAACGATAACATCTTCCATATTTTTTTCATTAATGTATTTAGCCAAAATAGATGCGCCAAACAAATGATCTACAGGCACATCAAAGAAACCTTGAATTTGGCCTGCATGCAAATCAATTGTTACAAGACGTGTAATACCTGCCGTTTGCATCAAATTAGCTACTAACTTAGCTGTAATCGGCTCACGACCGCGAGTCTTACGGTCTTGGCGAGCATAGCCATAGTAAGGAACTACTGCAGTAATATGACGTGCAGAAGCGCGTTTTAACGCGTCAGCCATAACCATGAGTTCCATTAAATTATCATTTACAGGATAGCTAGTTGGTTGAATGATAAATACATCTTTGCCACGTACGCTTTCATCAATCATTATTTGTACTTCGCCATTGTTAAAACGACCTACAAATGCTTCACCTAAAGGCAACCCTAAATAATCACAAATTTCCTTTGCCAATGCAGGATTTGCATTACCTGTGAAAATCTTGAGTTTTTTGCCGTCTTCAAATGCCATTTTGTTACCCTTTCATTTGCTCCTATACTGGTTACTTATCCATAATCCATACATTACAGATACACACTATTGCCTTTTTATTGTATACTATTTTGACCTAATTGTGTTAAAAAATATGAGATTTTTTTTATTTCTTTTTGAAAGTATCCTCTGTTACCCAATTATCTTTCACAATTTGCTTGCTACGACCTACCGCCAAGGCCTTATCTGGTACGTTTTTAGTAATAGTTGAGCCCGCACCTACATAGCTATAATTACCTATTGTTACAGGAGCAACTAAGTTACTATTACAACCAACAAATGCACCATCACCAATAGTCGTACGATGCTTAACTTTCCCATCATAATTTACGGTAATAGTGCCACAGCCAATATTAACACCGGCCCCAACATCACTATCGCCGATATAGGAGAGATGTGGAAACTTGGTACCTTCCCCAACAATAGAGTTCTTAACTTCTACAAAGTTACCTACATGAACCTTATTACCTAAAACTGTATTTGGACGCAAATGGACATATGGACCTACATCTACACCGTCTTTTACTTCACAGTCATGACCATAAGTAAAATGGATAATCGTATCATTACCGACTTTTACATTCGTCAAACGAGTATGTGGTCCAATTTCACAACGTTCACCAATGATAGTATCACCTTCAAGGACTGTACCAGGATGCAAAATTGTATCTGCACCTACTGTTACCTCAGGAGCCACATAGGTATTTTCAGGGTCAATAATTGTTACGCCAGCAGTCATTAACTCAACATTTTTACGATGTTTTAATATAGCTTCAGCCTCTGCTAATTGCAAACGTGAGTTTACACCTAAAGATTCTTCAAAATCCTTAGTCATGTATGCACTTACCTTGTCGCCACCATTTACGAGAATACCTACTACATCAGTAATATACAATTCACCTTGGGCATTATCATCAGATAATTGATCTAAGCAAGGCCATAGTTTTTTACTATCAAAAGCGTACATACCTGTATTTACTTCTTGAACCGCTAATTCTTCAGGTTTACCATCTTTCTGTTCTACGATACGAACTACAGAACCCACTTCATTACGAATGATACGTCCATAACCAGTTGGATCCGGCATATGAGCAGTTAAAATTGTAGCTGCTGCACCGGAATTTTTATGTTCTTCTAAAAGCGCTTCTAAACTTTCTTTTGTAACCAGGGGAGTATCACCGCATAACAATAAGATTGTACCATCATAGTCACCAAGTACTGGTTGAGCCATCTTAACTGCATGACCTGTACCATTTTGTTCTTCTTGACGAACAAATTCAGCACGCTCTCCCAAGTAATTTTGTACTGCATCGCCACCAAAACCAACAATAACAACATCGCGATTGGTACCAATGGATTGAACCGTTTCAAGAACGCGTTCTACCATCGCCTTACCGCCGACCTTGTGTAACACTTTTGGCAATTTAGACTTCATACGCGTGCCCTTACCAGCAGCTAAAATAAGGCTTGCAATATTCATAGTAATCTCCTATCTGTTATCTCTTATATCTCTAACCCATTTTAAATATTATTTACGTCATTATTTAGCCCATAGGTCAATACTCAATATAAACCATTATATCAGCCTATAATCTTCCTAATATTAATGATTTACTCTGCATCTAACACAGGCTCTATACTAATTTTCTTTGTATTTTCATCGATACCATAAAAAGTAAATAGTGATTCATAATCATCGATCAACTTCGGACTTGGTTCAGCTGTAGCTACAAGAACACCTGTGCCAACAACGACACCACTCATTTCAAGAACTAATTCTTTAAGCCCCTTAGCGGTACCGCCAGCTTTCATAAAGTCATCGATAATTAACACTTTCGCATTTGGAGGAATTGCCCGTTTAGTTAGAGTCATAGTTTGAATGCGCCCAGAGGAACCTGTTACATAATTGATACTAATAGCAGAACCTTCTGTTACCTTACTATCACGTCTAGCAATAACAAGTGGTTTATTGAAAGCTCTCGCTACCATTACAGCCAAAGGAATCCCCTTTGTCTCTACAGTCAAAATATAGTCTGGTTCACGGTCCACGAAACGAGTCATAATAATCTCACCCAGACGTGTCATTACATGCCAATCATATAAGATATCAGACATATAAATAAAACCACCTGGAATGATGCGATCTGGCTCCATTAAACGAGCTTGTACATCGCGTAAAATATCGTTCGCTTGTGTTCCCTTACGATGCGGAATAAATCGTACCCCACCAGCTACACCGGCCACCGTTTCTAAGGTCCCCAGTTGAAAGTGTTCCATAGACTGCCTTACACATGTCAAATCTTCACTAACCGTTGATTTAGCCATGCCAAAAAAGTCGCAAAAGTAATTTAAAGGAATCAATTTTTGCGGTGAATCAACTAACAGTTTTGTCATTGCCACCATTCGTTCTACACGCCGTACTTTATCCATAGGATTATCCTTTACTATTCATCATATAACTATTGAGTATGCTCATTAATTTAACATCATGAGTCATCATCATATATCTATTATTTATTATACCATAATTTCCGAATATTCGAGGTTTTGAATACATTATAATTCGGTAAAAGAAAAACTCTCTAGCATTTTATACAAGAATATGATTGTAGTCTATACATCTATCATATAATCATATAAAACTAGAGAGTTATCATTATAAAATATAAACCTTTACAGATTGACGTCCAAACTGTAATGCTTCTGCACGAGAATCAAAAGCTAAATCAATGCGATGCCCTTTAATAGCACCACCTACATCGTCAGCTACAGCATAGCCATAACCTTCAATATATAATCGCGTTCCCAAAGGAATTAATTTAGGGTCTACAGACACAAGTCCCTTCCGTAGACGACTACCTGTAGCTGTATATTTTCCGTTGCCAGGATCTTGAGATGAATAGCCACTAGCCTCCATCGTTAAAACTTTAGAGTATTTATTAGGCACTCCATTATGATTGCGTTCTGTGCCATGGCCTCCATAACGAGTCTCCATCTTTTCCAAAGCATTCATCGTAGCAGGACCAACACGACCATCTACAGGGAGCCCTTTAGATTTTTGAAATTTTCGAACAGCTTGTTCTGTATTATGACCGTAAATGCCATCTATAGAATCATGTAAAAAACCTTGATGCTTTAACATGGTTTGCACCTTACTAACGTGATGCCCTCGTTGCCCCCGATCAATAGTTTTTGCTAATGATACAGAGGATACCATTACAATCATACAAACAAGCGTACATGTAATAATTATTTTTTTTATCATATACACCTCACCTTACATTAAGTAGTATACTATACAGTTTTAAATAATCTATAAACCATAAAAGTTCTATTAATATCAATAATTCATATATATTAAATTATAGTTATAGTATAGTTTTAAGGGTGTATTACATATATATCATAAAATTATAAGATACCAATGAAAATCTCCATTATATCCTGCAAGAATATTCGCTTAGATTACTTCTAAAGTCGGAAATACTCTTCAGTCTATAATGGAGATTTAATAGTTTTATTCAATTTTAGCAGTTATGGTATACACCAATATGACATTCTTTTCGGTTTGCACCAACAAGTCTTAAGAAGATGTAGCCGAATAATGCAGAGATTAATGAGCCAAGTATAACGCCACCTTTTGCCATTTCTTGAGCGTGACCGGGTTCAAATGCCAAGATAGATACGAAGATACTCATTGTAAAGCCTATACCACATACAATCGCAGTACCATATACATGCTTCCAATTAGCTTCTGTAGGCATTGGTACAAGGCCACATTTCACCATCGCAAATACTGCACCAAAAATACCTAATTGTTTCCCTATAATAAGACCTAATGCAACACCAAGCACTACAGGATGTGTTAAGTCATTAACAGATACATTACGTAAATCTACACCGGCATTAAAGAATGCAAATATTGGTACAATTAAAAAACTAACCCAATTGGATAATAAATGTTCCCAATGTTGCATTGGACGAACATACTTACGGCCTCGTTTACCTTTTGAAGGAATTGTCATAGCTAAGATTACACCAGCCATAGTTGCATGTAAACCAGATTTTAATACACAATACCAAAGGATAAACCCTAAAATGATATATGGTAAAGGTCGTACATATCCTTGCTTATTACAATAGATTAAAGCAGCTACAACTACGACAGCCACACCTAAATACATCATGTGAATACTTGACGCATAGAAGATTGCAATTACGATGATAGCAATCAAATCATCTATAACGGCAAGAGCTGTTAGAAATACTTTCATTGAATTCGGTACTCTAGAGCCTAACGCAGATATAATACCGATGGAAAATGCAATATCCGTAGCAGTTGGTATTGCCCAACCATGTATATATTCAGAATGAAAACCTGCAATTAAGTAGTAGATAAAAGCGGGCGTTAGAACACCAAATAATGCGGCAATGCCTGGCATCACACGCTTAGCATTAGTATTAAGCTCACCTGATACTAATTCACGCTTAACTTCGAGACCTACAAAAAGGAAGAAGATTGCCATCAATGCATCATTAACCCATTCTAAAATTGTTAGATTACCTATATGGTGATTAACGATTTGAAAGTATTGTTCAGATGATGGAGAGTTCGCTAAAATTAAAGCGAGTACTGTTGCTCCTAGGAGTACAGATGTAGCTGCACCTGGAGAACGTAAGAAAACAAAAATGCGTTCCATTTGAATCCTTTCTATACTTACAAAAGATTATTTTATTAAATTTTACCACGCATCTTGCGTATTTGATAAGCTAAAATTAGGACAATCGCACCTAGCAAGCCTGCCGTGATTGATCCTATAAAGATACCTACCTTAGCCATTTCTTGTGTTATACCTGGTGGGAAAGCCAGTGTAGCAACAAAAAGGCTCATAGTAAAGCCAATACCACACAAAATAGCTGTCCCATAAATTTCAGGCCACGTCGTTTTTGTAGGCATCTTAATTGCCTTAGATTGAACCAAAATGTAGACGGCAGAGAATATACCTAATTGTTTTCCTAAGATTAAACCGAATGAAACACCTATGATTACAGGATGGAATAAATTGTCTATGGAAAAATCAGCAAAGGATACACCAGCATTTAAAAAACTAAATAATGGTATAATTAGGAAGTTTACCCAATTGCGTAAAGCATGCGCCCATTCTTCCATAGGATATACTACCTTATCTATAACTTTACCTTTAAAAGGAATTGTCATAGCCAGTACAACACCGGCAATGGTAGCATGCACACCAGATTTTAAAACTAAATACCAAAGAACTAATCCTAGAACACAATACGGAAGTGGTCTTAAATAGCCTTGCTTATTAGTATAAATCAGTAAACCAGTTACAGCCGCAGCAGCTATTAAATCCATAAAGTTAACGCCTGCCCCATAAAAGAGAGCAATAACGACTATGGCAATCAAGTCGTCAATAATAGCTAATGCAGCTAGAAAGGCTTTCATCGCTGTAGATACCTTATTACCAAGCATTGTAATAACGCCTATAGCAAAAGCAATATCTGTAGCGGTAGGAATCCCCCAACCATGTCTATATTCTGGCATATATCCAGCCGCAAAATAATACACAATAGCTGGCGTAATAACACCTGCAAATGCGGCTAATACGGGAAGCACACGTTTCGCCTTCGTATCAAGCTCCCCAGAAATCATTTCCTTCTTGATCTCTATACCAACATAAAGGAAAAAAAGAGCCATTAAGGCATCATTTACCCACTCCAGTATAGTCATTGGACCAAGGTGTATTTGCATGACTGCAAAATACTGTGCTGCAATCGGTGAGTTCGCCACAAGAACGCCTAAAATAGCAGCGGACAGCAAGGATATCCCACCAGCAGACTCTGACTGGAAAAATGCTTTTATAAAATTCATAATAACTACCACTTTCTGAGTCATAAATAATAATACGTATTTTTATGTATATAAAAACAACTATATTTATTATTATATCATTTCAGTTCGAAAATAATCAATATTGTTTACTTTCTTTAAGTAAAGAGATAAAAAATACAATAAGTGATACAGTTAAACAAATAGCAGCAATCGTATTCATAACAGGATTTTGCCAAAGTGGTAGAAGCAATCCTATAAGAACAGATATACTACAAAATAATGGTGTACGCCAAATATGCTTTTCCTCTACCGATACTTTAGATAGAATTACATCTGATTTTTTATACTTTCTAATAATAGTCATCATAAGTCCAGTCACGATACCAATAATGAGAACAATATCCCATATAGCCCACAATATCTTCAGAGCCATCGTATTATGATTATGAATATGTAGGTTAATCATAGTTGTCATACCTGTAAAATACCATGGAACTGCTTTAGTAGAAAATCTATCATTACTAGAATCGACATACAAGTTAGCATATACAGGCTGTCCAAGAAACATAGCTGGATCATCATCATTTTCTGCACCTAAATAAAATGCATAATGGTAATTGTTAAACTTAGATGGATAATCCATAGAAATAACTTGTCGATCTGGATATACTTTCATTATACGAGAAATTGCTTCTGATGGTTGCAATATTTCAGATTGTCCAATCGAAAGTTCCTGTTTAGCATTATGAAGTACATCGGCATTATAGTTATCATTTGCAATAAAAAAGCCCCCAATCCATACACCTGTTATACATAATATAAATCCCCAGACCGTTGCAACTATTGAGAATTCACGATGTAATGCACCTATTTTCATTTTCTTAGATAAAACAGAGGCTTTAGAATAACTTTTACGAAATGGACCATATAAAAAAATCCCTGAAATAATAGTGAGACTACATAAAAATGATAAGAATGTTACAATATATATGCCAATTTTACCTAAATCTAATCGTGTATGTAATTGATGAAGAGTATGTAACATACTACGAATCCAAGGATGTACAGGAGGCTCATTATGTGAAGTAATCAGTTCTTTAGATATAGGATTATATAAAACATAATCCCCACCCATTCCCATGCGAGCTGGAGGTGCTACCGTAGCCGTAGATTCAATAATACGATACCGTAAAATATGTGTAGCCCCCATAGCAGGGGATATATTCAAAATATCTTTTGATGGATATTTCTGTTTAACAAGTAGTGCCCCCTGATCAGCATACTTAAATATAGATTCTTCATGTTCATTCATCGACATTATAGCTGATGAATGATGTGTTGTTCCACCTTGAGCCCATGCATTTAACTCAGTTCGAAACATGAGTACTAATCCTGTAATACAAAACATTAAGAAGAAAATTAAGGAAATGATAGATAACCATTTATGAACTTTATATACTTTTGACATACGAATTCCTCCTTTTCTATTATTTTATACATCTAGATTGAAAGTAATTCAATACATTTACTACTATAGGTATAATCATAGATATATCTATGATTACTTGAATGTATATGTAAATATATGATACAATATTTACATCGTGCGGGCGTAGTTCATCGGTAGAATGCGAGCTTCCCAAGCTTGAGAGGAGGGTTCGATTCCCTTCGCCCGCTCCATATAATTTGTGATGTAATGTATATCACAAATTATATGCAAAATATTATAATATATATACTTTTTGTATTGTTTTTTAAGGAGATATCCATGAAATTAAGTGCAAGAAATCAATTAAAAGGTACTATCGTTGAGATCCAAGAAGGCGCTGTAAATGCAATCGTAAAAATCAACGTAGGTAATAATAATATTGTTACTGCTGACATTACTATTCAATCCGTTAAAGAATTAGGCTTAGCAGTTGGCAAAGAAGTTGTCGCTGTTATCAAATCCACTAGCGTAATGGTTGGTGTAGAATAATAAAGAATTAGAGCTGCTTAGGCAGCTCTTTTTTTGTATATATATTAAATTCCTAATAAGTTGTTATTAATATATAGGCTCTATGATTTTGTGATCATGGGGCTTGTTATTTACATAAATATGGAGTTGCTCAACTAGTTTACGGTTCGATACCATTGGTGCTGCGCACCGCGGTATCGATTAGATAAAGTTTATTTACATATATTTAAAGTAGCTCAACTGCTTTACGGTTCGGTAACATTGGCACGTTGTGCCTCGTTACCGTATGGATTAGTTAGATACTACCATTAGCCGCGGCTTCCTATCAATCCTCACTGTGGATTTCCCTTCTCTGCTTCGCAGCTCGGTAAATCTTACGTTCGGAAGCACTCATATGGTTCGGCTGCGTCGCTTAGCTCTAAGACCTCTTCGGTTGCCCTACTTGCTTCCTCACTGTGGATTTCCCTTCTCTGCTTCGCAGCTCGGTAAATCTTACGTTCGGAAGAAAGCGATGCAGTGAATCTGTCGTCGTTTCACTCCTCCATCTTCTACTGCCCTGCTTTTCCCAGGGCCGTCTTACACGGACACGTACATAGATACAACCTCTACAACCTTGGCTGGAGGCTGCTCTAGTAGGGTTAGCTAGTCGAAGACTAGCAAAAAGAAAAAGGCCTACCTTTAGGTAGACCTTTTTCTTTTAGTCAATCAGCGGCTTCCTATCCTCCCAGGCCGTCTCCAGCCAAGTACTTTCGGCGTTTATGAGCTTAACTACTGTGTTCGAGATGGGAACAGGTGGATCCTCATAGCCAT
>NZ_JAWEGM010000008.1:0-84135 GCF_032472435.1 Veillonella parvula | reverse complement strand
TTGAACGTAGTGAAAGCCAGCGCCTTTAGACGCTGGCCTAGTACTACGGGCTTATAGCCCGTGAGCAAACCACCCGTTTTACGGGTGGTTCTGATTTATGTTTTAAAGACATACATTGTATAGTATATCTTTATGACTCTTTTTATAACGTTTAGTGTGGAAATGTGGTACAATTATCTAGAAAGTTCTATATACTAGAGCTTTTACCATACAAATCAATTGGAGGTACCATGTTAGAATTAAAACCAATGATCCATAAGTTTCGGATGAAGGATAGCTATTACTGCTTAGACGTAAATAGCGGTATTATCCATGTTATCGACGAACTCATCGATAGAGTTCTTGACATATATGATGGCACTAATCGCGATGCTGTACATGCTGCGTTAGATGCTAAAGAAGATGCAGTAGAACTAGATGAGATTATGGACGAGTTAGATGAGCTCATCAAAGCGGAGCAATTATTTGCACCGATGAGTAAAGAGTTTAAACTTGTAGTAGGTGAGAAACCTATTGTTAAGGCATTATGCTTAAATATTGCTCATGATTGTAATTTAGCATGTAAATATTGCTTTGCTAGTCAAGGGGATTACGGCGGTGTTAAACGAGAATTGATGAGCTTTGATGTAGCAAAACGTGCTGTGGACTTTCTTATTAAAATGAGTGGACCTCGCCAACATTGCGAAATTGACTTTTTCGGTGGTGAGCCATTGTTGAATTGGGATGTTGTTAAGCAAACGGTTGAATACATTGAATCCATTCAAGAAAAGCACAATAAGATATTTAAGCTTACGTTGACTACGAATGGTATGCTTTTAACACAAGATAAAATCGACTATGTAAACAAACACAAGATGAGTTTAGTTTTGTCTTTGGATGGTCGTGAATCCGTACATAATGCAATGCGTCCAGTAGCAGGTAGTGGTGCAGAGTCTTATAAATATATTGCTAAAAATCTTATCAACGCAGTAAAACAACGTCACGGTCTTGAATATTATGTACGTGGTACATATACTCATAAAAACTTAGACTTTACTAAAGACGTTATGGCAATGTCTGATCTTGGCTTTGAGCATTTGTCCATGGAGCCTGTTGTCGGTGAAGAAGGGGACTATGTGCTTCGTGAAGAAGATTGGCCAGCTTTAGAGAAAGAATATGAAAAATTAGCAGATATTTATTTACAACGCCAGTTAGAAGGCTGGGGTGAGAAGTTTAACTTCTTCCACTTCCGCATGGATTTATATCGTGGGCCATGTATGGCGAAACGCCTTCGCGGTTGTGGGGCAGGTCATGAATATATGGCAGTCGTACCTAATGGCGATATTTACCCATGTCACCAATTTGTAGGTAAAGATGGATATGTGCTTGGTAATGTGTATGATGGTTTACAAAATACAGAAATTCCTAAAGATTTCCGCAATACACATGTATTCTCCAAACCAACTTGTGCTGAATGTTGGGCGAAATTCTTCTGTTCCGGTGGTTGTCATGCTAACAACATTACATTGGGTGGCGATCTAGAAACACCTTATGAATTTGGTTGTCGTTTACAGAAGAAACGCATCGAATGTGCTATTATGATTCAAGCCGAATTAGAACAAGCTGGTATTGATGGAAGTATTCCTGTTGCATTAGGTTAATTACACTTGATTCTCCGAGTATAGTAGGAGTTTATATGAAACAAAATAGTAATCAAACTACAGAACGCTGGGGAATTCGCTATACCGGTATAGTTCAAGGGGTCGGATTCCGGCCCCTTGTTTCTATGTTGGCCCATTCCCTAGGATTAACAGGTTTTGTATATAATGATAGTCAAGGTGTGTATGTTGAAATTCAAGGTTTTCTAGGTGAATTGCAGTTATTTTTAGATGCTGTTCAAGAGGAGCAACCTCGTTTATGTCGTATTACTAGTCAAACTGTACAGCATCTTACACTTAATATGCATGAAAGTGATTTTGTTGTGCAGGCATCCCCTTTAGGTGAATCCGTGAGTACCTTTATTAGTGCTGATACTGCGCCTTGTAATGATTGCCTTAAAGAGTTACAACAAGATAAACGTAGAAAGGAATATCCTTTCATCAATTGTACAAATTGCGGACCAAGGTATACGATAATTAAATCTTTGCCCTATGATCGAGAACGGACGACGATGAATGAGTTCCCCATGTGTGAAGATTGTAAGGCTGAATATGAAGATATAGAGGGGCGTCGTTATAGAGCTGAACCAAATGCATGCTCTTATTGTGGGCCTCGTTATACTTTATACAAGCCAAATCGCACGGCTGTAGATATGGTAAATGTATGGAATACTACGCGGGAATTGATCAATGAAGGTAATATTATCGCTATAAAAGGTGTAGGAGGGTATCATCTTGTTTGCGATGCTAGAAATGATGCTGCTGTACAACGATTACGTAAGCGGAAGAATAGACCGCATAAACCATTAGCAATAATGGTGGGATCTCTAGATATGGCGATTGAGTTAGCACATATTAACGATGTAGAACTAGATGTATTAACGGGGATGGAACGTCCTATTGTGTTATTAGAAAGAAATCATAATAGTTCTGTTCGGTTAAGTCCTCACGTTGCACCTGACAATCATATGTTGGGTGTGATGTTGCCTTATTCACCGATGCATGAGGTGTTATTGCCCTCTGATGCAGCTTGGATTATGACCAGTGGTAACAGAAGTGGTGATTCCGTATTATATAACGACGACCAAGCGTTTAATGAACTAGGTGAGGTAGCAGACTATTTCCTCGTTCATAATCGTGAAATCTATGCTCCTCTTGATGATTCTGTGGTGGTGGTCATCAATAATAAACCTCGATTTATTCGTCGCAGTCGTGGCTATGTACCTGAGCCAATTCATTGTGACGGTTTAGAACAAACTTCGATATTAGCTATGGGCAGTGATTTGAAAAATGCGTTTGCTGTGAATAAAGGTAGTGAAGTTCTTGTAGGACCCCATATTGGAGATTTAGAGAATGCATCTACTCATAAAACCTTAGAATGGACCATTGAACGATATAAAAATTTATTTTCTATACAACCAGAAAAGATTATTATAGATAGTCATCCCCAGTTTTTCTCTTCTCGGTTAGGTGAAAGAATAGGTGAAAGTCTCCATCTTTCTGTTGTACCTGTTCAGCATCATCATGCTCATATAGCCTCTGTTATGGCAGAACACAATTTAAGGGGGCTGGTACTAGGAATTGCTATGGATGGTACTGGCTATGGACCAGATGGGACTATATGGGGGGGAGAATTCCTCCTTTGTAAAGGCAATCAATATCAGAGATTGGCACATATTCATGCGGCTCCATTGCCTGGTGGAGAAAAGGCTGTTTCTGAACCTTGGCGACAAGCCTTATGGTATATTCGTAATTATTATGGCGATGATATCCCTTTTGTATATCAAGAATGGATGAAAGAACTTCCAAAGGGATGGGAAATTTTAGATAAAGCATTACAATCTACGATGCCCATGATTCAAGCTACAAGCTGTGGGCGATTATTTGATACTGTAGGTGCTTTATTAGGTCTTGGTATGGTGCATAGTTATGATGCACAAATTGCCATTTCCTTAGAAACTCTATGTGGTGATGAAAAAGGATCACTACTTGCTTACAATTATGACGGACATATTCTTGATTTTACACCTACAATTCAATCTATTATGGATGGCGTTGTTCGTGGTGAATGTCGAGCTCATTTAGCCGCTTCATTTCATAAAACAATGGCAATCGCACTATGCGAAACGGCTGCAGACTTGATGGAGCGATATAATATTAGTGATGCAGCCATGTCTGGTGGTGTATTTCAAAATCGTAAACTATTAGAATTTATATATAAGACGTGGCATATAGGTAATTTATATATGAATGAAGCGGTTCCCTCTAATGATGGTGGACTTGCTTTAGGACAACTGTGGTTAGGAAATCAATTATAAATTGTCATATAGCTCTTATTCTTAGACAAATTTATTTAGTAATGTTTTGAATATTGTTTAATCTATGTGAGTGCCATAGCTAGTTTAAGTTCTAGTTGTTTGTGGCTACTATCACTAAATAATGAGTGTAACTGTGATACAATAATATTAATTTTATTCATATATTTCGGAGCTGTTTTATTGAAGTAAATGTATATAAAACTTGTTATAAATGATATAGATAAGGAGATAATATGTGCTTAGCTGTACCAGCGCAATTGATTGCTGTGAATGATGCTATTGGTACCGTTGAATTGACAGGTGCTACCCGTGACTGCAGCTTGCTCCTCGTACCAGATGCAAAGGTCGGGGACTGGTTGTTAGTTCATGCAGGTTTTGCTGTACAAATTGTTGATGAAGAAGAGGCTCAAAAAACATTAGAGGCCTTTAAGGAGTTAGAAGAACTTGAAGAAGCTTACTTTGCAGGAAAAGCAGCACACAGCTGATGCTTTGTTAAGGCGCATCAATGCGCTTCATAAGCCCGGTGAAACTGTGCGGCTTATGGAGGTTTGTGGTACGCATACAGTATCGATTTTCCGAGAAGGTCTTCGTCAATTATTGCCAAGTGGCATAGAACTTGTTAGTGGACCAGGATGTCCAGTATGTGTAACTGATCAAACCTATATGGATAAGGCTTTAGCCTATGCAGAACGTGAGGATGTTATTATTGCTACCTTTGGGGATATGTTAAAGGTTCCAGGTAGCTATAGTAGTCTCAATGAAGCTCAAACAAAAGGAGCTCATATCCATGTTATTTATACGCCTTTAGAGGTAATAGAACTTAGCAAAAAATATCCAGAAAAGAAAATAGTATTCTTAGCTATTGGCTTTGAAACGACTATTGCGATTATATGTGCTACTGTGAAAGCCGTTCACGCAGCAGGACTTAAGAATGTATTCTTTTTAGTATCTCATAAATTAGTGCCTCCAGCATTGCGTGCACTATTAGATAAACAAGAAGGTCATATCGATGGATTTATTTTACCTGGCCATGTGAGTGTTATTATTGGTGAAGAACCATACCGATTTTTGCCCAAAGAATACGGTATTCCATCTTGTATCGCTGGCTTTGATGGCTTAGAAATATTGTCTGCTATAGCTAATATTTTAGAGCAACGTGAGTCTGGTAATGTTGTGGTGGGCAATACGTATCATTCTGTAGTTATGCAGAAGGGAAACCCTGTAGCCCAAGCTATGATCGAGGAAGTGTATGAAGTATGCGATGATGTATGGCGTGGTATTGGTGTGATTCCTAACTCTGGTTTAGCATTAAAGGGGGAGTATGCAGCTTATGATGTAGAGCTTGCCCTTCCTATTAACTTGGATAAACCATCTCTTGATCCTAAAGGCTGTCAATGTGGACGTGTTTTGCAAGGCCTTATTAAACCGAGTGAATGTCCGTTATTTGGTAAAAGCTGTACCGCAGATCATCCGGTAGGTGCCTGTATGGTATCTGTAGAGGGTAGCTGTGCTGCATGGTATAAATATGGTTATTCTAGTGGTGGATCGACGTGGGAGGATTAATATGGAACGAGTTCGCTTAGTCCATGGTAATGGTGGACGATTTAGTCATGAGTTGACGGACCGTTTTATTTTGAAATATTTTACAAATGATTTATTGGCGCCCCTACACGATGGTGCCCAGTTTCCTGTTACAGCCGGGCGCATGGCCTTCTCTACAGATTCTTATGTGGTGCAACCTGCGTTCTTTCCTGGTGGTAATATTGGCAAGTTGGCTGTTTGTGGAACTGTGAATGATTTAGCCATGAATGGCGCGATACCTCAATATTTAAGTTGTGGTCTTATTTTAGAAGAAGGTTTGGCCTTTGAAGAGCTAGATGAAATTCTTCGCACTATGTCAGAAATGGCAAAAGCCGCAAATGTTCAAATTATTACAGGTGATACAAAGGTCGTTAAAAAGGGCGAAGTAGATAAAATCTACATTAATACTGCTGGTATTGGCATGATTCCAGATGGAATAGATATTGGTCCACATCGTGTGAAAGCAGGGCTAGATATCATTTTGTCTGGTGCTATTGGAGATCACTCCATTGCCGTTATGGGGCAACGGTTTGGGTTAGATTTATCTGACTCCTTAACAACTGACTGTGCACCACTAAATAAGATGGTTCAAGCAGTATTAGATAAAGTAGGAACTCAAGTTGCTTTGTTGAGAGATCCCACTCGTGGTGGCCTAGGTACCGTTTTAAAAGAGATCGCTGATCAGAGTCAAGTAGGCATTAAAGTTGAAGAAACGGCCATACCTATTCATGAAGAAGTGCAGTCAGTATGTAATATATTGGGGTATGACCCTTTATATTTAGCGAATGAAGGGAAAGTAGTTCTTATCGTTGAACCATCTGTTACGGACGAAGTTCTCAAGATTCTTCATAGTTTTGAAGAGGGAAGCGAAGCAGTTTTAATTGGTAAAACTTTAGATAAAAATATTGGTAAGGTTGGTCTACAAACGGCTATTGGAGGTGTTCGTTTGATTGATTTATTAGGTGAAGATCAGGTTCCACGAATTTGTTAAATTTATAATTAATAAAAGTAATTAAACTATATCATTTTGTTAATCTTTTTATTTCAATTTTTGAGCTTTCTAGATGTAGCTCGTATTAGATGTTGACACGATTTATCATTGATGATAGCATTAAATTAAGTTGCGTAAAATTCATTAAGAATTCATCGAAAATCTATATTATGTTAGTATCTTTATGTGTAAGTTCTTATACTTTCACTAGAATCTATGTATAGAATTTGTTAAAATATAAGTATCTATAGGAGGCTTATTATGAAAAAGAAGATTATTACAGCTGTTCTAGGGATTTGTTTAACTACAACTGCATTTGGTGGTATCTTGACAACTCAAGCTGGTGGACTTAGCAGCATTCTTGGTGGTGCAGCTAAAATTGGTGGTATCGGCATTGTTGTTAACAAATTTGGTCCACAAATTGACTCTTTCCTAAATAAATTATTGAAACAAAATAACTTGAGTACTGAATATACAACTAAAGTAGTTCCTATTATCAGTATTGGTACAAAAGGTTATATCGGTGCTGCTCAAGTTACTGGGCCTGCTTCTAGCATTGAAGAAGTTAAAGCTGTTGCTCAAGTAGAAGGTAGCTTTAATGGTATGGTTCGTGTAAAAGGCTTAGTTCCTGTTGATAGCACAAACCCAGTTGGTGCATCTCGTGTTCAAGGCGTAGGTGTATCTGCGATTATTGATTTGAAAATTTAATGGCCACTGAGCATATAAATTGATAGACTCAGGGAATAAGCACGGTCTTAGGCCCGTGCTTATTCTGTTGTATAACAGTTATACATTAGATACATTGTGGAGGAATTTATGAAGAAACAAGTACTTACACTTTTAATGGCATCCCTAATTTCAGGCACTGCATTTGCCGCTCCTGGTACAGTAACTGAAAAAACAAATGTTTTAGAAACTACTGTATATGGAACTGTACAAGATGGTGCTGTTGTGGACCGCATTAATCAACTTGATGAAACCGTGTATGGTACTGGTTTCAATGGTAATTCCGCAACATTGAGCAAACGTGTTGACTCCCTCTACAATTCTGTAGAAGGCAGTGGTACTAATATTTCTTTGCGCGAAGAAATGGATGCATTGGAATATACATATCAAAATAGCATTAACGCAGGATCTCTTGTAGACCGTGTAGAAAAGATGGAACGTAGCGTTAATGGTCGCATTGGTAGCGGTTCCTTACAAAAACGTATTATTTCTTTGAAGACAAAGGTATATGGTAGCAATGTGTCTCTTACTAACCAAGTAGGCACATTGTCTGGTAACCAAGTGTTCAAAGTGACTTTAAATGAAGCGGTTTCTTCTAAAACTAGTCGTGAAGGTGATACTGTATCCTTTACTGTTGCAGAAAATGTAATGGATGGCAATGTCTTATTAGTACCTGCGGGCACTGTAGGTTCCGGAACAATTACTTCTTTGAAAAAGGCTCGTTCCTTTGGTCGTAATGGTGCGTTAGATATTACATTTGATACAATCCCAGCTATTGATGGTACAGAATTTACTGCTGTACAAGGTAAAGAGGCTAAGGATAAAACTCGTAGTGAAGTTAAAGCAGCAGGTGCATCTGTGGCGGGCGCAGTTCTACTCGGTCCTGTTGGGCTTGTAGGGGGCGCTTTCATCAAAGGTAAAAATATTGAGTACCCAGCTGGTGCTACTGTATATGTACAACCTCAAGATTCCGTAACAATTCAAGGTCTTGTTATTGGTGGCGATGGTTTAGCTCATAGTGATGATGAATTAGCTGATGCTGTAACTGTACCTAATACAACAGGTGAATCTGAAGAATATGTAGAAAATAATGATACTGATGAAAATGCAGCTGTAGCTGAAGATGCTACAGCAGTTGAGGAGCCAGAAGAACCTGTAGAAAATGTTTCTCAACCTATCGTTGTTGTAAAGCGTAATCAATAATTAACAAATTCTTAAAGTAATAGGAGTTCTAGTAACCATGAGGAAACGTAAAGTACAATGGCTGGCAGCGGCATGTGTTTTTTGTTTAGCACAACCTGTATGGGCCGCTACTGAGTCAACTATTGTATATCAAGATACATTGGATAGCGTAGGTCAATCCTATGCAGGAGAAATTTCTAAAGCATCTACACCTGAATATAGTAATATCCGTGTTGTACGTCGTGGTGAAAAAGCGAAATCTGCTACTCCTGCTGAACAGTTGCCTACACGTATCGATGCTAACAAAATGTCTTATACTGGCTCTACAGGTGATGTATATGCTCAAGGCGATGTTGTGGTGTCTCAAGGTAATCAAACTTTGATGGCTCCACGTATTGAAGGTAATACTAAAACTACAGAGTATCGTACTGTTGGGGGCTATCGTTATTTGGAAGATGGCGGTAAAACAAAAGATATTACAGGTCAAAATATGACGTATCGCACTAGTGATCGTCACTTTGAGGCGGACCAAGCCATGGGATGGAGCGATCCCTATTATGTAAAGGGCAATAACGCCACTTTTGATGGTCAAATAGGCCATATGGAAAAGGGCATGGTAACTACAAAACATGCAATGGCTTTTGTTCATACTCCAGATTATCGTGTGGAGGGTCAAGATATTCAGGTATATCCTGGTGATAAAGTCGTTATTAAAAAACCATCCTTTTATATTAAAAACTTTAAAGTATTATCCTTGCCATCTTATACGACTTCATTGCGTCATGACAAAGAAGGCAAATTTAGTATTTTTTCCTTAATACCAAAACCTACGTATAGTAACGATGATGGTATTGGCTTACATGGTAGTACAGAATATCCTATCGGTAAAAACGGTGAAGCTTATATTGACTATCGTTGGTATTCTAAATCTGGTTTTAAACCTCAGGTGGGATATCGTCATTATTTACCTTGGGGGACTGCTTCTGTTGGGTATAGCAAGGAGTCTAATGAATATAATGATGAAACAGTATGGGTAGAAAAAATAGGTGAAGCTCGTTTGGATACTCATACATATCATGTAGGGAATTCTCCAATTACTGTACGTGGTGGTATTAATGCTGGTTATTGGAAAGAGGGTTCTGTAAAAGGTTCTCATAAAGAATATTATGCAGAAGTTTCTCATGATCCGATTAAGCTTGGCAAAAATGCTGATTTGCGCTTCTTAGGTGGTTACCAACGTGACTACTATGGCTATGATGGTAGTATCCGTAGCATGCCTTATTGGGGGGCTAGATTCCAATCTAAAGTTGGTAATCGTGCTAATGTATGGGTTAGCTATAATCAACGAAATATTACCTACAATAATTCACCTTATCGTTTTGATACGACAGAGCTTCCAAAAGAGCTTATTTATGGTGGTACCTATAAATTGACTCGCCTTGATGATATTTCTGTAAGTGTTAAGAATAACATGATGAGTGGGGATATTGATTCTGTCTATTATACATGGCATCGTGATTTACACTCCTTCGATATGTACTTAACATATAAAGATGGACATAAAAATAAAAATGATCAATGGAAAATTAAATTTGTAGGTAAAGACTTTTAGTTAGGAGAATACTATGCAACGCATTAGAAAAGCTGTAATTCCAGCAGCTGGTTTTGGTACACGTTTCTTACCAGCTACCAAGGCACAACCAAAAGAAATGCTTCCTATTGTCGATACACCTGCTATCCAATACATTGTAAAAGAAGCTTTAGATTCTGGGATTGAAGAAATTCTAATTATTACAGGTCGTAATAAACGTGCTATTGAGGACCATTTTGATAGTAGTGTTGAATTAGAATTGTTATTACAAAGTCAAGGTAAAAATAAACCATTGGCTATGATCAAGGATTTGGCGGACATTAAAGTTCACTTTATTCGTCAAAAAGCACCTCGTGGACTTGGTGATGCTGTATTGTGTGCAAAAGCATTTATTGGTGATGAGCCATTTGCAGTATTACTTGGTGATGATATTGTTTACAATCCAGAAAATCCATGCTTAAAACAGTTGATTGATTGCTATAATGAGCATCCTGGTATTATTTTAGGCGCTCAATTTGTACCGGAAGATAAAGTTAGTTCTTATGGTATTGTATCTGGTGAAGCATTGGCTGATAATTTATATCGCGTTGATAACTTGGTGGAAAAACCTAAGAAAGAGGATGCTCCATCTCGACTCGCTGTATTAGGTCGTTATATTTTAACACCAGATATTTTTAATATCTTAGAAGCTACTAAGCCTGGTGTAGGTAATGAAGTCCAATTAACTGATGCATTGGCAGCCTCTAAAACGGATACGTATGCATTAGCATATGAAGGTATTCGCTACGATACAGGGGATAAATTGGGCTATTTAAAAGCCACTGTTGAGTATGCATTGCGCAACGAAGAATTGGGTGAAAGCTTTAAAGCTTACCTAAAGGAATTAGATCTAAAATAGATAATCTATGAGACTTCCATGTGAGGGGCCTATGATATATGTCATAGGCTCTTTTTGTTTATAGTTTCAAACTCATTTGATATTTGTTAACATATGAACAATTCCTTTTGTTGACGAATGAAATAATGTTGATTATAATCAAGATATTGAATAAATAAAAGGACTGTGATTATATGAGAACATTATTTAAAGCATTATGTAATAATGATTTGAACCTACCGGGACATAGCGTTATTAAACATATGCATTATGATTCCTCAGGTAGTGATAGAACCGTATGTGAAATTGTATCGAAAGTAGCAAAAACCACCACAATTGGTATTATGGATACGTCTGGCTTCTTAATGGTCGATTTACGACCAGTGCCAAAACAATTTAATATTCGTTCTACTATAAATCAACAGGGAACAGATGGTGCTATATCTTTTTCTAAGGAAGAGGTTATACGATTTGTAAATGATATTAATGATACGAATTCCATCCATCGTGAGAATCCTTATGTTGTTCCTGGCTGCATGATTTTAGAAACGATGTGGGATTTTTGGAATATTAGTAAATCTGCTCTGCAAATGGCGATTTATTTTCATGCACCAGTTATTGCAGATGACAAGGTAACTTTGGTGGAATATCCTGAAGATGCTCATGTAGAAGGTTACATTGGTGATACATTGGCATTTTCGGCTACGTTTTTCGGTGAAAATGAAGATTCATCATCTTTGAAACAAAGATGTATTAGTTAGAGGTAATTATGGAAACAAGACGTTTAACAAAAATGGCTTTATTAACAGCCTTATTATGTATTTCAGCATATATTTCTTTCCCATTGCCATTTAGTCCCGCTATGGTAACGGCTTTGACTTTGGTAGCCACATTAATCGGCTTATTGTTACAGCCTAAGGATGCACTTATCGTATTTATCATTTATATTTTGCTTGGTGCAGTTGGGTTACCAGTATTTGTTGGCGGTACGGCTGGCCTTGGCAAATTGTTGGGACCAACAGGTGGCTTTATTTTTTCTTGGCCAGTTGCATATACATTACTAAGTATATTTAAAGGTTCTAAAAAAAGCTTTTTCTCTTATGCCTGGCGATCTCTTGTGATTACCATTCCTGTAGTGTACCTTTTTGGTGTAGCAGGTTTTATGATTGTTACAAAAACAGAACTTTGGGCGGCCTTGCCTGTAGTCATGTTTCCATTTATTCCTGGAGATATCGTAAAATGTCTGGTTGCTTCTTGGTTAGCAACTAAAGTTAAAATTTAGAATACAATTAAAGTGGCATTCTGCGGGATGCCTCTTTTTTACTTTTAATAGAAGGAGTATATATGTCAGTATATATTCATGGTGGGCTTAGAAGTCCTATCGGCGTTTTAAATGGACAATATAAACATATGAGACCCGAGATTTTAGGCTCTCAAGTAATTGATGAAATAATTAATCGTTATACTATTTCACATATAGATGGAATCTTCTGTGGTAATGCAGTTGGTACCGGTGGTAACCTTGGCCGTCTCATGGGTCTTATGTGTAATTTACCAAATTCTGTGCCTGCTATTACCGTTGATATGCAATGTGCCTCAGCTTTGATGAGTATTGAGATCGCCTATGCACATATTTTGTCTGGTATTATGGATTCCGCTATTGCAGGCGGTATTGAAAGTTCGTCGTTACAGCCAGAGCGAGTGTATGCATCAGGGGATGATCGAAAAGGAACCTATAAGGTAGCTCAATTTACGCCCCAAGATCAATCGCCTTTAGCCATGCTCGAAGGGGCTGAGCGGACTATCCATAAACACAATGTAACAAAGGAAGATTTATATCCACATATTATTGGCAGTCATCAAAGAGCATCAGCTGCTTTAGATAACCCATATTTACAGTCATATAATATACCTATTACTATAGATGGTAAAAGATGTATAGATGAATGTATTCGACCTACGATGAACGAGAAACTCTTGTCTAGGATGAAACCTTTGTTGGGAGCTGACTCTATTACAAATGCAGGCAATGCGTGTTTAACTCATGATGGAGCGGCCTTTGTATATTTATCTAATAAAAAAGGTCCTTTTAAAATTTATAGCGTTAAACCTTGGGCAGGAAATCCTCAGTTTAGTCCGGAGGGCGCTCTTGAAAGTACAGAAGGCATTTTAAAACGTACAGGTTTAACTATGGATGATATTGATGTGGTGGAATGGAATGAAGCTTTTGCCATCATTGATGTTCTTTTTAACAAGGCGTACCCTAATCACATTAAAAAATATAACATGCTTGGAGGTGCCTTAGCTTATGGACATCCCTATGGATGTTCTGGTGCCATATTAGTGCTTCACTGTATGGCTGCTTTAGAATCTTGTGGTGGTCGCTATGGTTTATGTGCTATTGCTGGTGCAGGGGGCACAGGTACGGCTTTAATTATGGAACGCATGTAATATGACAATTATTGAACGCTTACAACAGCATAAAGATTTAGAGCCCCATAAAATGGCTTTAATCGTAGATGACATACAATATACATATGGTGAACTATATGATGCTATTCTATCGGTCGGTATTAATAATACAAGTCGCATTGTAAATCTTACTCAGTCTAAAAAGACATTAAATACTAAGATTCTTTTAATTCAGGAACTGTCGTTTGTTGAACAACTTACACAGTGGCTTGGGGCATTACATAAAGGTAATATTCCTATGGTATGTCACAATGAGATGGATACGGCTTATGTAGATGAGCTAGCTCGTGTTATAGCCTATGAAGGTGTACCGCCATTAGCTGATTTTGGGGTACTTACATCGGGGACTACGGGACAACCAAAGCCTTTGTGGAGACGAGAAATATCTTGGCGCAATTTTTTTGATATTCAAAATGATATTTTTCATACAAACAAAGATACTAAAATCTTTTTACAGGGAAGCTTTAGTTTCACAGGTGTTAGCAATATGGTCATTGCCTCTTTATGGGCTGGAGGGACTGTTGTTACAACGAGTTCCTTGCGTCCTAGTAGATGGATGCAGCTTATAGAGGAATACAATGTAGACCATATATATGCATTACCAACGAAACTACGATTATTGGTTCGACATTGTAAAAGTAAATTATCATCCATTAAATACATCATTGCAGGATCTCAAGTTCTGGATCGACAATTAATGGAACAGTTACAACATATATGCCCTGATATGGAGTTTATCTTGTACTATGGTGCATCAGAGCTTAACTATATAACGTATTGCACTGGTAAAGAATGGTTAGCGCGAGAAGGTACGGTAGGGAGACCATTTCCAACCGTGAAAATCGCAGAGAATGATAATGTCATTTATGTGACAACAAATTATCGTATTGAAGGGATTCCCAATACGTATACTGTAAATGATTGTGGATACATTGATAGTGACGGGTATCTTATGTTTAATGGGAGAGCAGGTGACGTAATCAATAAAGGGGGATATAAAATTTCTATCCCAGAGATGGAATTGTATTTACAATCCTTACAAGGGGTTTCCGAGGTTGCTATTATCGATATTGCTGATGAGATACGAGGGGAAGACTATGTAGTTTATATGGTGCTAGATGGTGAGGTTAGATTGAGTGAAGTTATAGAACTTATTCATAATAAAAGACCTCCTGTAGAGTGGCCAAAAGCTATAATAGAAGTTCCTATGTTACCCCTTACGGAATGCTCAAAAGTTGATAAACGAAAGTTAAAAGAGTGGTATAATAAAGGGTGAACATTTTTTGTACTACAAGGAGGCATCATGCAGATTAATAAGGCGGCGCTAGAGATTTTCGACTTTACGTCCTCGTTAGCTGTATATTCTGAACATGAATTAAAGGTTGGGGATCAAGCTATACAAGATTATATAGCAAATCATGTAGTTAAGGCTTTCAAAGATCCAGGGGCTAGAACCGGAACCTTACATGATGCGAGTCCTGTAGGTAAACAATTAGTAGACTATAAAAATGGAGTGCTTAAGTTTATTGATTTATCTAAGAATGTAGGTGAAAGCTTGTTTACATACATGAAACAAGCTACGGATTCCGTTGTTATTGATACGATTATTTGTGAAGCCGTTACGGATACGTCCTATGTTTGTATTCTTCTGTGCCAAGCTCATGATGCTTTTACCCATCAACTATTCAGTGAAGATGATGGTACATTGGCTACGGAGCTCGTTTCTCATAAGGCAGTATTACCTATGCCGTCACAAAAATTACGGGCCTTTGCATCTATTAATCTCAATGATTTTAGTGTTCGTGTTTTTGAACCTAAAGGTGAATTTGATGGTGAGGTATCTTATATCTTAGCAGATAAGGTCTTGCAATTAGGGACTAATCAATCCTCGCGAGATACGGTGAGAAAGGTAAAAGCTATCGTAGATAAGGTGGCTCAAGCTCATGAGTCTGATGGCGTTGTTGAGTTGACAACGGCTAAATCTATGATTGCTAAAAATGCAGAAGTATCAGATACCGTTGATCCTGTTCGTATTGTAGAAGAGGTATTTAAAGCGAATCCTATTCAACAAGAGGCGGCAAAGAAAGAATTAGCTGATGCGGATATGCTGCGTCCTTTGCCAGTAAATCGTGAGTTTGCCACGAAGGTTGGAGAGCATCATAAGATTAAAACAGATACAGGTATTGAGATTTCATTTCCTGTAGAATATATGAAAAATCGTGAGTTTATTGAGATAAAAACTAATGATGATGGTACTTTGCGTATTGAATTAAAAAATATTAATAAAATCGTAAATAAATAGTGATGAAAAATTATATTTGTCTATAGAAATATATTATGTAATGATTAAATTTATTTGCTATGCTAGTATATGGAGGTTATGATGAGTAAAGAGAAACATAAAAAAACAAACGCATTACGTATTTTAGATACTCATAAGATACCTTATAGTATTAGCGAATATGAGTGGTCTGAAGAGCGTGCTGCTGGCCTTCATGTAGTAGAAGCATTAAAACTCGATGAGAAACAAGTCTTTAAAACATTAGTTGGCAAAGGTGACAAAACTGGATATGTAGTATTCTGTATTCCTGTGGCTGAAGAGTTAGATATGAAACAGGCAGCACGTGTTAGTCATAATAAGTCTGTAGAGCTTGTTCATGTTAAGGATTTGTTAAGTATTACAGGTTATTTGCGCGGTGGATGTTCTCCAGTAGGCATGAAAAAAGCATTCCCTACCTATTTTGATGCTACTATGGAACCCCAAAAGTTTGTATATGTAAGCGCAGGTTTACGCGGTATGCAAATGAAGGTAAATCCAAAGGATTTGGCATCTGTTGTAAATGCTGAATTTGTTGAACTGACAATGGACCATTAAGGGGGACGTATGGCAAAAAAGTTTTATGCTGTTCGTCAGGGCCGTGTACCAGGAGTTTACACTACATGGTCTGACTGTGAGAAACAAGTAAAGGGCTATGGTGGTGCTATCTACAAATCATTTTCGACAGAAGTAGAAGCACGTGCTTTTGTAGAGAATTCAGGTTTGTCTTTAAGTGATTTTATGAGCGCTAAAAAGAGTGAACTTAAATTGCCACAAGAAGTGAAGTTTAAATCTATAAATTCTAGGCCTATAGGTTCTAGTTCTAGTATTCAAGGTAAAGTATCAGCAAGTGTTGTGAAACCAGATTTTACTATTCCAAACTATATGGTTGCGTATATCGATGGTAGTTATAATAAAGAGACTAATACTGTTGGTGCAGGTGGGGTTATCTTTTTGAATGGCAAGAGGAAAACTTTTTCTTTTCCCTCTACTGATGAACGATATACATCGTTTTGGAATGTAGCTGGCGAGTTGTTGGCTGCTATGCATGTTATGAAATATGCTGTTGATAATGGAATTTCTGAATGCTCACTTTACTATGATTATATGGGCATAGAAATGTGGGCTACTAAGAGATGGAAACGTAATAATGAGCTAACCAAAGAGTATTCAGCATTTTATGATTCTATAAAAAATCATGTGCGAGTATACTTTCACAAGGTGGCTGCTCATACAGGCGATACATATAATGAAATAGCTGATGCACTAGCAAAACAAGGTGCAGGTATTTAAAGATATTAGAAGGGAGGGCGCTATGAATATATGTGTTACTGGTGGGGCCGGATTTATTGGGTCCCATTTAGTTGATAGATTAATTGAATTAGGGCACGATGTACTCGTTATAGATGATTTATCTACAGGTATGCGCTCCTTTGTACATGAAGATGCTCGATTTATTGAGATGGATGTACGAGATCCAAAATTACTATCTGTATTTGAAGAGTTTAAGCCGTCTATCGTATTTCATGAAGCGGCACAAACAATGGTTCAATCCTCCATGGAGAACCCAAGTTATGACTGTGATGTAAATCTAATAGGGCTTATTAATGTTCTCGATGCTTGTCGTAAAGTGAAAGTTGAACAATTTTTAATGCCTTCATCAGCTGCTGTATATGGTGACTTGGCAGTATTGCCATTGACTGAAGACTTGAGTGGAATGCCTTCGTCTTTTTACGGCTTGACAAAGCTTACTGCAGAAGGTTATTTGCGTATTTATCATGAAGCTTTTGGATTAAATACAGTATGCTTTAGATATGCTAATGTATATGGACCACGTCAAGGTGATGGCGGTGAAGGTGGCGTTATCAGTATTTTCAACCGCTTGATTGTCGAAGGGCAACCATTAACTGTATTTGGTGATGGTGAGCAAACTAGAGATTTCATTTATGTAGATGATGTGGTAGATGCTAATATTAAGGCTATGGAGAATGGTCAATGCACAGGTATTTATAATGTATCTACCAATATGGGAACATCTGTGAATGAGTTGATTACGCGATTCCGGTCTATTAGTGGGATAGATTTTATGGTTTATTATGAAAATGAACGTATAGGGGATATTAAACATTCGCGCTTAAGTAATGTGAAAGCTGAACGTGATTTTGGTTTTATTGCCACTACAACATTAGAAGCTGGTTTACAAAAGACATTGGAATATTTTAAAGCTCATCATAAGTAAGAAAAATAAGGTTTGGGGATATGAGTGATACGCAATTTTGGGTGACCGTAGGTATTTGGAATCTTATCGTATTTAGTCTGTATGGATATGATAAATTATGTGCCATTAATGGATATGATCGAATTTCAGAGTTTACATTATTATTTTTAGCGTTTGCCTTTGGGGGTGTTGGTGCTTTATTAGGCATGGTCCTATGGCGTCATAAGACATTAAAAATTAAATTTAAATTAGCTATTCCTTTTGCATTACTTTGGTCTGTATATGCAGTTGGATTCGGTTATGGTTTGTGGGTAAAATGATTGTATAAACTAATATTTTATTCATTCTTTTATGGTATAATAAAAGAATATTGTACATAAAATGTCAGTGAAGGAGATATTTGATGTTGCGATTACAATCAGGTTTTGAGTTAGATTATGCTAATATATATAATGAAAGTTGCATACAAGAACGTGATGTGAATAATTTTGAACGGGCTATACAAAATGTATGGCGTCATACAAATATTTTGCGTTCTACAGGCTTCGAAGAAGGTCATGTTTCTAAAGATGGTTTACCTGAACCTGTGTTGTTTTACCAACTTCCATATATTTCAGAAGATGGTATCAATACACCAGATATGTTAGAGCGGCTTTACGAATTACGTGACTATGCACGCCATAATATTGATACAGTTGTATCCGTAGGTATTGGGGGCTCCTATTTGGGGAGCAAAGTTATTTTTGATGTGCAGTGTGGAGCATTTTGGAATAACTACAGTGCAGAGGAACGCGACGGCTATCCTAGGATGTACTTTGCAGGCTTTAATGTGGATGGTGATTACTTAGTAGGGCTAATTCGTACGATAGAGTGTCAAGCTCAGAAAAAAGGTCCTGATTATAAGGTGATGCTCGTTATTAATTCTAAGTCTGGATCTACCATTGAACCAATGGCTAACTTCATGATTTTGGAGAAGGCTTTACAAGATCGTAATATTAACTACGAAGTGATAGCTGTTACAGATGTATCTGATGATGAACATCCTACGATTCTACGATCTATGGCGATAGAAAATAATTGGAAGACCTATAGCATTCCTTATGGTGTAGGTGGTCGTTTCTCTGTATTTACAGAAGTTGGTTTTGTAACAGCCGCTCTTGTAGGATTTGATATTGAAGGATTCTTAGCTGGTGCTGCATCTATGGATGCAGCATGTCAAGAAGAAGACATTTTTAAAAATCCAGGCCTTTTAAGTGCATTATTGAAATATATTGCATCTGAACGATATGGTCGTATTATAGAGGTGTTTATGCCTTATAGTGAAGCACTCCACTCATTATCTGATTGGTATGTGCAGCTCTTATCCGAGTCTCTTGGAAAAATGAGTAATACTTGTCTACCATATGGCCGTACGCCAGTTGCTGCAGTAGGTACTATGGATATGCATGCTCAAGTTCAAGAGCATCAAGAGGGGCGCCTAAATAAGGTAGTTCAATTTATTAAGGTTAAAGACTGGAAACATAATCTCATTGTTCCAGATTCCTATAGTCAATATGAACGTTTACACTCTCTATCTGATGTAGGCATTTGTGATATTTTAAACATTGCTTTAGATGCTAATAGAGAAGCCTTGTCTAGTGACAATCGTTTTAACATGACTATAACTGTACCAACATTAAACGCATTCCATTTAGGAGAAATTATGTTTATGCATTGTTGGGCCGTTTATTTTGAGTCTATTTTTGCGGGTGTTGATGCTTTTGATCAACCAGGGGTAGAGGTTTATAAGCGTCTCATCGGGCCCAAATTGGCTCGAGCAAAGGAAGTACATAATTCATGAGGGGGAACTATGAATATTTTAGTAACAGGTGGTGCTGGTTATATTGGGAGTCATACTGTACGTGCTTTACAACAAGCAGGATATACACCAATTATTGTAGATAATTTATCTCGTGGGCATGTAGAATCTATTCCTGAGGGGGTAAAGTTCTACAATATGGATATTGCTGATCCTAAACTAGTAGGTATTATGAAAGAACATAACATCCTAGGTGTAATGCATTTTGCTGCTCACTCACAAGTTGGTGAATCCATGCAAAATCCAGCTATTTATTATGAAAATAATGTAGTTGGTTCTTATCACCTTATTGAGTCTGCTCGTACCGCAGGTATAAAGCATTTTGTATTTTCTAGTACGGCTGCTGTGTATGGTGAGCCTAAGGTAGTTCCTATTTGTGAGGATGCTCAGCTACAACCAACAAATGTATATGGTCGCACTAAATTGATGATAGAAAAAATGTTATCTGATTATAGTTCGATTTATGGTTCTACATATGTTGCGTTGCGTTATTTCAATGCGGCCGGTGCGGATCCGTCTGGTATGATTGGAGAAGACCATCATCCTGAAACTCATTTGATTCCACTTGTGTTAGATGCGGCTCGCGGTAAAAGAGAGCATATAACTGTATTTGGGACTGATTATGATACAGCTGATGGCACATGTGTACGCGACTATATTCATGTCAATGATTTAGCAGCTGCTCACGTATTGGCTATGGACTACTTGCGTAAAGGCGGAGAATCTCAAGTATTTAATCTTGGTAGTGGTAATGGATTCTCTGTAAAGGAAATCATCGAGACTGCAAAAGAGGTTACGGGTATCGATATTTCTGTTCAATATGGTGATCGCCGTGCTGGTGATCCAGGAACATTAATTGCTTCCTCTGAAAAAATCAAAAATTTACTTGGTTGGGATCCTAAATTTAGTAATGTTGCTGATGTTATCAAAGATGCATGGCATTGGCATACCTCTCATCCAGATGGATTTAATAGTAAATAAAGAACGAATTGTTTTGATTTGTCAATATAATGAATGACTCTATTAGTCACCTTGGTGACTGGTAGAGTCATTTTTTTGTAGGATTTTAAAAGAGCCTCCTAGAATATGTCAGCAGGAGGTGGATTATGAACTTACAAGACTATATAGAACGTATGAAAATGTGGATTGATAAGCAGCATTTTATTATGCGCCACTATAAGTTTGCACTTGGTATTTTCTTTATCATTACGGTTGCCCTTTTAGGCATTGGTATTTTTTATCCACATGAGGAGAAAAATGTTCATATTAGTTTAGATCAATCTAATGGTAGAGATGCTAATCAAATTGAACGAGGCTCAGAAAAATTATCAAAAGAAACAACACATGATAATAGAAATGGGAAAGGAAAGAACTATTTTAAAGATGAAAGTGATATAAAAAATGTAAAGGATAGAGAGGTAAAAAGCGATGTTCATGGACGATTATTATATGATATTACCGGTGTTGAGCGAGCAAATCCTTGGCGAGAGGTTTTTAAAGATATTCCTATAGATGAATTACTTGGTCAGAATAAGATAACTAAAGATAGTAATGGCAATTTCGTTGATATAAATAATGATTTACATGAGTCAGATGATTCAATGAAGACTTTTGAGAAAAAGGTAGATGAAAGTCGTAGAAATGAAAAATATCAACAAATAAGAAATAATAAAAAGCATAGTGGTAATTATATTGAATTAAAAGCTAAAGATATTAGTGCTAGACGAGTTGAATCTAGTATACAACCTTCTATAAGTAATCCTATCAAACAACATCCCATAGAGCTTATAGGTATTATTGAGGGACAACAGAATATTGCTATTTTACGAAAAGGTACAGAGGAACAAATGGTTAGTATAGGAAGTGTGTGGAAAGAAATATCAGTATCTAAGATAACTGCAAGTGGTGTAGAAATTATTGAAGGAGGTTCATCACGGTGGCTAAAAATCGATTAAGCTTTATAGGTCTAAAATGTATAGATAAGATTATAGTGACAGTTATATTGCAAATAAGCTTATGGATGGTCGTAATGCTTGTAACTCCCTTCATGGTATTTGCTAATGGTACTGATAGGATAACTACTAGTAGTTCTGAAAACATTGTAAATAGTGGTGAAGTAGCTAAAAATGAAAAAAATATTGAGAACAAACTCATAACGATTTCTGTACGCAATGCATCCTTAAAGGAAACCGTTTTAGGAATTTGTCGTAGTTACGGTATATCTGTTATTGGTGTAGAGTCGTTAAAAGGGACTGTTACGGCCACTGTAACGGGAGAATCCCCAGAAGGGATTATTAATGAATTAGGTAAGTTATATCATTTCTCCGTATTGAAGGAGCATAACACACTTCTTATTGATTCTGATGATGAAACACTTGAAAAAAGAGAACTATATGTTATATCACCTGAACATTTACCGGCTGAGTCTTTGAAAAATGTGGTAGGCACAGTGGTAAAAAATGATAAAATGGCAGTGCTTTCAGAACAAAATGAAGTAATTATGCATTTGACGAGCGGAGAAAAGCGACGTGTAGAAACCTTAGTACGTGCTATCGACAAGGAACCAAAACAAGTGCAATTGGAAGCTACCATCATTGCCATGGAACAATCTTATGCAAAAGAACAGGGTTTTCGATGGTCTTGGCTCAGCTTAACTGGACATGGAGAAGACAAAACACATTCCTATGGCGCTGTTACTTTTGGTAAAACACCGACTGGGGAAGCCTATAAGTTCTTTGTAAAGCCAGAGCTAAGTCTTATGGAAAGCTCAGGTAAGGCCGTTTTAATTGCAAAACCATCTATCATGGCTCTCAATGGTGAGACTGCGCATATCTTGATAGGTGAAAGAATACCTGTTATAGAAGAGTCAGAAGTGAATGGCGAACGAAAGCGTTCTACTCGTTATGAAGAGGTGGGCATTAAGTTGAATTACACTCCTATCATTACCGCTGATGGTGGTGTAGATGCTAAAATACATGCAGAAGTGAGTACACCTATTATGGTATCTGAAATGAAAGCCTACAAAATAAGCACACGTCAAGCACATACAAGAGTACGATTACAACCAGGAGAAGTGCTAGTTATTGGTGGACTCATGGATAATCGAGATCAACATCAAATACAAAAAATACCTATTTTGGGAGATATCCCTTTGTTAGGAAAATTATTCCGTCATAGTCGAAAAACAAAAGATTCTATAGAAATGTTAATGTTAGTGAGGGCAACTGTGGTATAATGAAGAGTAAATGATTAGGAGGTTGTGAATGGAACGCATTCGAATGATAGACCTTGGAAAATCATTTGGGGTGCGCCAAGTATTTTCCAATGTGTCTTTTGAGATAAAAGAAGGGGATCGACTCGCATTGGTAGGCCCTAATGGGGCTGGGAAATCTACCTTGTTAAAGTGCATATTAGGCTATGAAGAACTCGATGAAGGTAATGTAGTCAAGTCGCCTGTTGCTAGTATTGGCTATTTACAACAAGATGTAAATCTTGGAGATGATAGCCTTGCTACGGAAATCGAAAAAGCTTGGGCTGATGTTCATGCATTGGAAAAACAATTAAAAGAGCTCACTAGTCGCTTGGAAACCGAAGAGGCTAGCGAATCGGATTTACAACGCTTAGATTATTTACAGAATCGTCTAGAATGGCTAGGTGGCTATGACTACGAGCAAAAGACAAAGCGCATAGTCTATGGTCTTGGTTTTACTGATGATGACTTAGATAAGCCGGCTAATGCTTTTTCAGGTGGTCAAAAAACGCGTATCAATTTAGCTAAAGCGTTAGTACGTAGTCCTGATTTTTTATTCTTAGACGAACCGACTAACCATTTAGATATGGATATGCTGGAGTGGTTAGAGGGGTACTTATCTGCCTATCAAGGTGGTATTCTCATTGTCAGCCATGATAGATATTTTCTAGATCGTATCGTCACAGGTGTTGTGGAGTTAGATAATCACAAAGCCACAACCTATCGTGGTAACTATAGTCGCTATATTCAACAACGTGATGAACGTTTAAAGGCTGATATGGTGGCCTATGAAAAACAGCAGGAGTATATTAAGAAAACAGAGGCTTATATAGATAAATACCGCGCTGGTATCAAGTCTAAAATGGCTCGTGGTCGTCAGTCTCAACTAAATCGATTAGAGCGGCTAGAGGCACCTGTTACTTCACATCATTTACAATTTTCTTTTCCTCCTGCTGCGATGAGTGCTGATAAGGTTTTAGTATTAGATCACTTATCTGTCGGATATGGTGAAAGTTGTATTATTGATGATATCTCTCTTGTTGTTCGACGAGGTGAATCAGTAGCGCTTATTGGACCTAATGGCGCGGGTAAGTCTACACTGGTGAAAACCATTGTAGGAGAACTATTTCCTGAAGTTGGTCATGTGGATATTGGCAATCGCGTACAAGTCGGTTACTTCTCACAAGAACACGAAGAATTGCATGATTCTTGGCAGGTAGTGGAAGAGATCATGAATCACTTTAACTACAGCGAGGATAAGGCTCGTAATGTGCTGGGGGCTTTCCTGTTTAAAGGGGACGATGTATTTAAGCTAGTAGGTGAATTATCTGGTGGTGAGCGCGCTCGTTTAGCTTTGCTTAAATTATTTCTTCAAGGAGATAATTTTCTAATTTTAGATGAACCGACAAACCATTTAGATATTCCTACACGAGAAATTGTAGAGGAAGCATTGCAACAATTTGAAGGGACTTGTTTTATTATTTCTCATGATAGATACTTCTTGGATCAAGTTTCTACAAAAACAGTAATTCTAGATGAAGGTAAAATTACAGAGTATCTCGGTAATTATTCATACTATAAGGAAAAGCTGAAAGAGCAAGAAGATTTATTAGCATTGGCTAATGAGAAAAACTCTGATAGCAGTAAGCGTGATAGTAAAGCTACTCCTACTAATGAGTCAATGCTTTCAGCATCAGAAACTATAGAGGAAAATCAGAAGAAGCCAAATGCTTATATGGTAGAAAAACAATTAGCTGAGGTAGAAGCTGAAATTGCTCGTTTAGAGGCGACGATGAAGATGTATGAAGTGCAATTAGCGAATCCTGTAGTACAACAAGATTTAGATGAAATGTCTAAAATTTCCATACAAATTGAAGAGACTCAAACTGAGTTGGATTCATTATATGAGAAGTGGGAACGGCTATGTGAATAGCTTTTTAATGTATATATTATTAAGGAATTAAAATCATTTTCTTTTAATTGACAAAAGATTGAAATTTCTCATAATATAGGTATAGAATCAAAGTTTTATGTTTTAAAGGAAGGGTGTAACATGAATAAATCCATGTTAAAAAAAGCAGTCATTTTTGGCCTTGCTGGTGTAATGGCAGTTGCTGCTGGTTGTGGCAGTAATAAAGATGCAGGTAATGCAAATAGCAATGAAGCTAAAATCGCATTGTTGACAACAACAACTGGTGGTGCAGCCGCATATGGTGAGTCCATTAAAGCTGGTGCAGAATTGGCAGTAAGCGAAATTAACGCTGATGCAAATGCTGTAAAAATTAACTTATTAGTAGAAGATACTAAAGGTGATAAAAACGAAGCAATTAATGCAATGAATAAAGTAATTTCTAAGGATAAAGTTGTAGCTGTTATCGGCCCAATGTTATCTGGTGAAATGATGGCAGCTGGTCCTGTAGCAAACAAAAGTAAAATCGTAGCTCTTGGTACATCTACAACTGCTGAAGGTATTACAGATATCGGCGATTACATTTTCCGTAATGCTGTACCTGAATCCTTGGCAGTAGATACTGCAATTAAAGAAGCACATAAAACTTTAGGCTTCAAAACTGCAGCTATTATGTACTCCAACAATAATGACCAAATGGTATCTGTAAATAATACAGCTCGTAAAGCATTGGAATCTGAAGGCGTACAAATCGTTGATACTGAAACATTTGCAGATAAAGATACTGATTTCTCTGCACAATTAACTAAGATTCAACAAGCAAAACCTGATGTTATCGTAGTTGCTTCTCTTTACCAAGAAGGCGCATTAATCATGAAAAAAATGCGTGAAATGGGTATGAATCAACCTGTAGTTGGTTCCAATGGCTTTAACAGCCCTGAATTCATTAAAATTGCAGGTGCTGCAGCTGATGGCGTTATCGTAGGTACACCTTGGTTCCCTAACAAAGACGATCAAAAGGTAAAAGATTTCCGTAAAGCTTATAAAGATAAATACGGTAAAGAACCAGACCAATTCGCAGCTCAAGCTTATGATGCGGTATACCTCTATGAAGCAGCTTTGAAAAAAGCAGGTTCCACTACAGATCGTGAAAAATTCCGAGAAGCTTTGAAAAATATTGCTGACTTTGTTGGTGTAACTGGTCAATTCAAGTTCAACGAAAAACGCGACCCTTCCATGGAAGTTCAAGTTTTACAAATTAAAAACGGTCAATTTGACGCATTAAAAAAATAAAAGTTGAGGTAGTATAGTGTTTTTACAACAATTAGTTAACGGGTTAACCCTCGGTAGCTTATATGCTGTACTCGCTATTGGCTTAACACTTGTGTTTGGCGTTTTAAATATCATCAACATGGCACACGGAGGCATCTTTATGATAGGTGCCTTCGTTGGTCTTTTTATGGTAACTGTTTTTGACGTTAACATTTTTGTAGCCCTTATCGTAGCTATGGCTATCGGTGCTATCCTTGGTTATCTTTTAGAATTTGTGGCGCTTCGTCCACTTCGTAAGAAAAAGGTGTCTCACTTGGCACCACTTATTAGTACCATTGGTGTTTCTATTTTCCTTGAAAGTTTGGCATTATTGCTTTGGGGCCCTCAAACTAGATCGTTCCCACCAGACTATATTGGTGGCCTAATCGACTTTGGAGCTTTCAAAATTTCCATGGTACAAATTATTGGCTTAGGCGTTTCTATTGTTTTAATGCTGATTCTTAATATAGTTATTAAGAAAACTAAGATTGGTAAGGCTATTCGCGCTGTATCTATGAGTACGGAAACAGCAGCTCTCTTGGGTATTAATCCAACAATGATTATATCTGTTACAGTTATGATTGCATCTGCTTTAGGTGCTGCTGCAGGCGTGTTGGTAGGCTTGTCCTTTAATGCTATTGAGCCTACGATGGGGGTTATTATAGGCTTTAAAGGCCTTGCAGTACTTATCTTAGGTGGCCTTGGTAATATTACAGGTGCCATGGTTGGCGGCTTCATTTTAGGCGTAGCAGAAATCTTCTCTGTTGCATATGGCGCATCTACATTCCGTGATGCTGTGGCCTTTGGTCTCATCATCCTATTATTATTCTGGCGCCCACAAGGCTTGTTTGGATCTAAAGATAAAGGGGGGAGACCATAATGGATTTATTGAACCCGTATTATCTACAGATCGTGATGTTTTTCATCATCAATGCCATCATGGGTATTTCAATTTATTTCACACTTGCAAGTGGTCAGCTTTCTTTAGGGGCTGCTGGCTTTATGAGCGTTGGTGCATATGTAGGCGCTATCCTTTCTTTGAAAGCTGATTTGCCTATCGTTTTAGGCATTATCATTGGTGGTTTAGTTGCTAGCCTTGTAGCCGTTATTATCGGTTTACCAACAACACGTCTTCGCGGATTATATCTTGCCATTGCTACTCTTGGTTTTGGCGAAGTTGTGCGTGTTATTTTCTTGAATTTGGATATTACTAATGGTGCATTAGGCCTTTCTGGTATTCCATCCATTCCTCAAGAATTAACAAACTTAGCCTATGAACTTGATATCGATGGTTTAATGGGCATTGATGCTGTTGCATGGGGCAATCTAATGGCTATCATTATTTTGTTAGCTATTTTAGTATTGATTATTGCCTTTTGTGTACGAATCAATAATAGTCGTGTGGGCCGTGCCTTTGCAGCGATTAAGGCTGATGATCATGCAGCAGAATTGATGGGGATTAACGTTGTATACTATAAGATGATGGCCTTTATCATTGGTGCTTTCATCGCTGGTATTGGCGGTGGTTTGTATGCGCATATTACAAACTTTATAAATCCTACAGACTTTAGCTACCATAAGGTAGTTCAAATCTTATTATTCCCTGTATTTGGTGGTTCTAATGTAGTATGGGGCTCAGTATTAGGTTCCTTTATTCTTACATTATTGCCAGAAGTATTGCGCTTCTTATCCGATTATCGGGACATCATCTACGGTGCATTACTCGTTATTTTGATGGCAGTTCGCCCAGATGGTATTCTGACAGAATCGATGGTAGACAAAATTAGTCGCAAATTAGGCTTTAAAAAGGCTCCATATATTCCTGAATCACAAGTGTTGACAGAACGTTTTGAAGCATATAAACGCAAACAACAAGAAGAAAAACAAGGATAGGAGGGAACTGAATGCTATTAGAATTAAATGACGTAAGTAAAAGCTTTGGTGGCGTTGCAGCCCTCACAGGAGTATCTTTTGGCGTTAAACAAGGTGAAGTATTTGGTGTTATTGGTCCAAATGGTGCTGGTAAGACGACACTGTTCAACTTGATTACAGGTGTATTCCCAGTAAGTTCGGGCGAAATTGTTTTTGATGGTATGTCTGCTGTAGGGATTAAGCCTCATAGAACTGTTGAAATGGGTATTGCTCGTACATTCCAAAATATTCGTCTCTTTGGCAATATGACAGCTCTTGAAACTGTATTAACCGGTATGCATTGTCGCACTGGCTCTGGATTCCTATCTAGCTTCTTGAAAACAAAACGTCAACGTATTGAAGAAGAACGTTGCCGTGGTATTGCCTATGAGTTTTTAAAGCTTGTAGGGCTTGAAGAAGATGCGGAAGAGGTTGCCACATCATTACCGTATGGTAAGCAACGTCGTCTTGAAATTGCCCGTGCCTTAGCGACACATCCTCAGTTAATCTTGCTTGATGAACCGGCAGCCGGTATGAATGATAGTGAAACTGAAGTTTTGCGTCAATTGATTGGCAAGATTCGTGATCTAGGTATTACCGTTGTGGTTATTGAACATGCCATGGAATTGATGATGAATATCTGTGATCGTTTGGTAGTACTTAACTTTGGCAAGAAAATTGCCGAAGGTACACCTCAAGAAATTCAAAATAATGAAGCTGTAATTGAAGCATACTTAGGTAAAGAAGAGGTGTAATATGTTAAAACTAGAAAATATTGTGGCTGGTTATGGACATATTACAGCCCTAAAAGATATAAGCCTAGAGGTTCCACAAGGTTCGATTGTATCTCTTATTGGTGCTAATGGTGCTGGTAAGACTACTACGATGAAGACTATTATGGGACTTGTAAAACCCACATCTGGTCGAGTGATTTTTGAAGGTCAAGATATTACGAGTCGTCAAACTCATCAAGTTGTACAGAATGGTATCTCTTTAGTTCCTGAAGGGCGTCAAATACTACAAGATATGAGTGTTTATGAGAACCTTGAAATGGGTGCTTATACACGTAAAGATAAAGAAATCGAAGCAGATATCAAAAAGGTATTTAAACGATTCCCTATTCTTGATGAACGAAGCTATCAATTGGGTGGTACTTTATCTGGTGGTCAACAGCAAATGCTAGCTATTGGCCGTGCACTTATGGCTCGTCCAAAGTTGTTATTACTAGACGAACCATCTATGGGGCTTGCGCCTTTAGTAGTAAATGAGATTTTTGAAACCATTAAAGAAATTAGTGCCGATGGAACAACAGTTCTTTTAGTAGAACAAAATGTACGTCAAGCATTGAAGATTGCTGATTATGCGTATGTTTTAGAGACTGGTAAAATGGTATTATCTGGATCTGCTGATGAAGTTCGCCATAATCCTCGTGTTATGGAAGCTTATTTAGGCGGTCGTGTTGAATAAGTAATTATATAAAGCGATTATTATTGTCAAAACTTTGAATAAGGTGTATATACTAGATTTCTAGTATATACACCTTATTTTTTATCACTAATTCTGATAGAAATAGCAGCACTATGTGAGCTGATAATGAAGTGAGTTTATAAATTTTTTATTATTTTTAAGATAATCAATAATAAATCTAGTGAATTAAGAATGAAAAAAGCAAATAATAATTAATGAACATATATTGAAAATACTGTATTTTTAGGGAATTGTTGTTGAAGATTATATGAAGTTCGCCTGGAAGATACTAGATTTGTAGAAGTATATTTAAAAAAATGATAAAATAGCATGACTGATTTTTTAGATATAAGATACATCAATAATTAAGTGATGAATTAAATAAGTTGAATAAAAAAGAGGTAAGTATGAAGAAGAAACAGTATATGATGATGGCTACATTCTTATGTACTACAACAATGGCTATGGCTGCACCAGTTAATATAAATACTAATCAGCCTTATAATGCTAAGAATGTACAAATGGAAGGCCATGCACCATTGGAAAATAGTGCATCTGTAATTAGCTCTGATAAAGAATATCGTCTGCGTCAAGGCGATGAACTGAATATTCAAGTGGTTCAGCAGGCAGAGCTTGGTACGCGTAATGGTAATGACATTGTGTATACCGTCAGACCAGATGGATATGTATCGTTTCCTATGGTTGGTGCTGTAAAAGCAGATGACTTAACTGTAGATGAATTTACAGCTGAATTACAGCAAGGTTTGTCTCGTTATATCATTAATCCTGATATCACAGTAAATGTATCGAAATTGGGCGGTGTTCGCGTATATGTATTTGGTGAAATTAATAAGCCTGGCGCCTATACGTTGACTAAATCTAGTACAGTTATTGATGCGATTGGGGCTGCAGGTAGTTTTAACTGGGATACAGCAAAGAAGAAAATTTACTTGATTCATCAAGATAATCCAGAGAAACCGATTCCTATCAATTTGAATCGTATTTTACAAACTGGAGATATGTCTGAAAACTACATCATGCGTGAAGGTGATATTCTTTACTTAACTAAGAATAGTCGTATCAACTTTGCTCGTGATATTGCTCCAATCTTAACAGGGGCTTATATGGTATCACGAATAGGTAAGGATTAAAGATAAGGCGATATCTATCATATAAGGGGGCGTTTTTTTGCGTTCATATTTATTACCATCCATATTGTTTATTACCGATATTGTGACGATTGTAATCGTTGCTTTTATCAGTCTTTTTATTCGATTTGATGGACACATAGAACCTCAATATATTAATCAAATGGTGGATGCACTTCCGTTATTACTTATTTCGTATATGTTGATGTTCTTGATAATGCATTTATATACACGTATTTGGCGCTATGCAGGGATGCGAGAGGTATTAGCAGTATTTGTAGCGACTACAATTGGTACGGCTTTATTCTATTCCTCTATGTTTGTATTTGGTAAGTCATTACCACGTTCTGTCTATTTTATTACATGGTTCCTCACTACAGGTGCTGTAGGTATGGGACGTATGTTGCTTCATTATGTGGCACTTCACTATAGCAGTGGGGATGATGGTGAAAGTGGCCAAGTGAATACATTGATCATAGGCGCCGGTGATGCAGGTGCAACTATAGCTCGTGAAATTGAACGATATCATAAGCGTTCTCGTCGAGTGATTGGTTATGTTGATGATGACATGTTTAAACATAATCGTCTTATGAATGGTTTTAGAATTCTCGGTAATCGTGAAGATATTCCAGCATTAGTTGCTAAATATAAGGTAGAAGAAATTATTATTGCCATGCCTTCCGTGAAGCGAGATATTATTCAAGAAATCATGGAAATCTGTTCTCCCTTAAAATGTAAAATCAATATTTTACCGGGGATGTATCAATTACTTGATGATGAAGTTCTTGTATCTCATTTACATCCTGTTTCAATCGAGGACTTGTTGGAGCGTGATGAGATTCAGCTCGACACGTCCAAGGTTGAAACATATCTTAAGGATAAAGTGGTTTTAGTTACTGGTGCAGGGGGCTCTATTGGTTCTGAAATTTGTCGTCAAGTTTTACGTGTAAAGCCTAAAAAGCTATTGCTTCTAGGTCATGGTGAAAATAGTATTTATCTTATTCATCAAGAATTGCGCAATATTGCGCCCCAAGATACCTTGGTTCCAATCATTGCAGATATTCGCGATAAGAATCAATTAGAACAAATTTTCAAAAACTATAATCCTGATGTAGTATTTCATGCGGCAGCTCACAAACATGTGCCTCTTATGGAAATCCAGCCAATTGCTGCGGTATTAAATAATATTTATGGTACTCGTAATGTTGCGGATGTAGCCGGAGCTCATGGGGTAGATCGATTTGTTATGATTTCCACGGATAAAGCGGTGAATCCAACTAGCGTTATGGGCGCTACAAAACGGGTTGCTGAAAAAGTTGTACTTGGTATGAATCACACATATGATACTAAGTTTATAACAGTTCGTTTTGGTAATGTACTTGGTAGCCGTGGTTCGGTTATTCCTTTATTCCGTAAACAAATTGAAGCAGGTGGTCCTGTAACCGTTACAGATCCAGAAATGACACGTTATTTCATGACTATTCCTGAAGCCAGTCAATTAGTACTTCAAGCTGGTGCCATGGGGAATGGAGGAGAAGTGTTCCTTTTGGATATGGGTGAACCGGTTAAAATTGTCGATTTGGCTAAGAATATGATTCGCCTTTCTGGCTTTGAGCCTAATAAGGATATTCGTATTGAATTTACTGGCTTACGTCCAGGTGAAAAGTTATATGAAGAACTATTAACTGCCGGAGAAGGTACGAATACTACTACGCATAAGAAAATTTTTGAAGCAGCTCTAGAAGATGTTGATCAAGAATGGCTGAGTCGTGAAATAGAGCGCTTTGATACATGTAAAACCGATATAGATGTGATTAATGTATTGCAGGATATCATTCCTACATACGATCCAAATCATAATGTATAGGTCGTGGATGATACATTTATTACCCGATATATGTATAAGACTATTTTAATTTTGATACATTGTGCCTTTATTGAGAGGGTTAGGTACAGTTAATATTCTAAGTGGGAGAGACCCTGTTGTTTGTATACTTTTACAGAAAGGGGTATATGGGTGGAACAAATTATTGATTTAAAAGAGGTAGGCAGAGTCCTCATTAAAAAGCGCAGTAAAATTATTAATATTACGGTAGCATGTATGGTTTTAGGTGGTGCGTATGCCTTTCTTGCACCATCTACATATCAATCTACATCGATGTTGCGCATTAAACAAGCTCAAGGTTTGAGAAATTCTGTATTATCTAGTGCTAATGCCTATTCTGATTCTATGTCTCGTCAATTGATGAACACAGATGCAGAAATTTTAAAAAGTCGTAATGTAGTAGAGCCAGTAATTACTGCTATAGAAGATCCTGAAGGTACCGGTAATGCGCCAACATATGAAGATTTTGTTAAAACTCGCATTGAAACTAAACCGTATAAAGAAACCGAGTTATTACAAGTAAGCGTAACTGGTAAGAGCCCTGAGCAAGCACAAGAAGCTAATCAATTACTTATTGATACCTTCTTGAAACGTCTTGCCGAAATTTCTCATGTTGAACAACGAACTACTCGTGAATTCTTACAAAAACGCGTTGTTACTGCAAAATTTGAATTAGAGCAAGCAGAAAATAAATTGCAACAATTCCAAGTAGATAATAAGGTGTACTCTACAGCTGATCAGATGAAAGGCTTAACTGATAAGATTACTCTAATTGATCGTGAGAAGGCTCAAAATCAACTCGATTTAGAAACGGCACAAGCTGCACTTGGCAGTATCAATGAGCAATTAGGTTCTGCAGGTAAAAGCATCGCTGATAGTGCTACGGTTCAAGCCTACAAGGGTCAGTTAGCAGATTTAGAATCTCGTAAAGCTTCTTATATTGGTAAATATACTGATGAACATCCTGCGATGAAAGAAATTAATCAACAAATTGAAGAAGCTAAAAGTGGTCTAAATGCTGAAATCAACGCTATTGCCTCTCAACAAGCACCTTCAAGCAACTCTGCACAACAAGGATTGCTAGCGGATAAGTTCAAAAATGAAGCTGCGTTAGCTGTAGCTCAAGGTAAACAATCTACATTAGCTGAGTTAGATAAAGCAAACGAAGAAGCTATAAAGGGATTACCTGAAAAAGAACGCGGTTATATCCAAGCAAAACGTGATGTAGATGTGGCACAAGATATCTATCAAATGCTATCCACTCGCTTAGAAGAAGCGAAGGTAGCAGAGGTTATGGTACCAAATGAAGTTCAAATCGTAGATGCTCCAACATTACCAGAAAAAGCAATTGCGCCGCGTAAAGTACTTATTTTATTAGGCGCTGCCATTTTAGGGGTCCTCTTTGGTTGTCTCTATACATTGGTCCAATTCTTCGGTAATCGCAAAGTCCAATCTGTACAAGAGATTAATGACATCCTTGGCATTCAAAACTTGGGCGTGATTCCAAATCATAAAGAAGTAGAATACGAAGAGCCTAGTAATCGTTTCGTAGCATTGTTGCGCAAAGTGAGAGGTTAATATGATTAGACTAATTTCTAATGAACGTGGTGATACACCACTTGTGGAAGCATACCGTACATTGCGTAGCAATCTTCAATATGTATGTAACCAATATAAGTATAAGCTTATTTGTATTACTGCAGCCACTAGTTGTGAAGGCACTTCTGAGGTGGCTGCTAATACTGCATTAGCTTTATCTAAAAATAATAATAAAGTTCTTCTAGTAGATGGTAATCTACGTAATCCAACACAACATATAGCCTTTAATGTACAAAATAAGGGCCTTACAAATGCGGTGGTGATGGATGAAGATTTGACGATTCATCGTAATGTAGTGCCTCATTTGGATGTTCTTACGGCGGGTGAAGTTGTTGAATATCCATCTGATATTGTAGATTCTAGCAAATTACCTGCGATTTTTGAGTATGTACGTGATGAATATGATGTGATTATCATAGATACACCACCCGTATTGTCTGTTACAGATGCGGTTGTATTGGCAGAAAAATCAGATGGTGTTGTGTTAGTTGTTAAAAATGAAGTAGCTAGTCCAAAAGATTTGATTGAAGCTAAGAAACGGCTTTCACAAGTAGGTATTTCTCTTTTAGGATCTATCGTAATTGATGCTTAATATAACTGTTTTAATCAGTATTCTATGTGATAAATCAAACGTATCAATATGGTACAGAAAGTATTGAGGTGATTTATATGAGAATTAATTTTTCTCCTCCAGATATTACAGAGTTAGAAATCAATGAAGTCGTTGAAGCCTTAAAAAGTGGGTGGATTACGACGGGTCCTCGTACTAAAGAATTAGAAAAAAAGATAGCTCATCAGTTAGGTACACCTAAATCCGTTTGTTTAAACTCTGCTACGGCAGCGCTTGAAATGTCTCTTCGTGTATTGGGTATTGGACCTGGAGACGAAGTCATAACTAGTGCTTATTCTTATACAGCTAGTGCGAGTCCTGTAGTTCATGTAGGTGCTACCTTAGTACTCGTTGATACACAGAAAGATGCTTATGAAATGGATTACGATGCAGTCGCTCGCGCTATTACACCAAAAACAAAAGCAATCATCCCTGTAGATATTGCGGGGGTGCCTTGTGATTATGATCGCTTGCGTTCCATTGTAGAGGAAAAGAAATCTCTCTTCACACCATCTAATGATATTCAAAAAGCATTAGGCCATATCCCTATTGTGGCTGATTGTGCTCATTCCTTTGGTGCATCTTATAAAGGAGTATCAACAGGTAATGTTGCAGATTTTAGTAGTTTTTCCTTTCATGCAGTAAAAAATTTTACTACTGCTGAAGGCGGCTGTGCTACATGGCGTCATATAGATGGTATTGATGATGAAACTATTTACAAGCAATTCCAATTGCTATCTTTGCATGGTCAAGATAAGGATGCTCTTGCAAAAACAAAAGCAGGTGCTTGGGAATATGATATTAAAGGTACCTATTATAAATGTAATATGACGGATATCATGGCGGCTATTGGGCTAGCTCAATTTGAAAGATACCCAAAACTTTTGGCACGTCGTAAAGAAATTATCGAAGCTTATGATACAGCATTTAAGGATTTACCTGTTACATTGTTGAACCATTATACAGATGAGCATGAGAGTAGTGGTCACTTGTATTTAGTCCGTTTAGATGGCCGTGATGCGGAATATCGAAATAAGGTTATAGAAGCTATGGCTGAGGCTGGCATTGCAACGAATGTTCACTATAAGCCAATTCCAATGCATACGGCTTACAAAAACTTAGGCTTTACAATCGATGACTATCCAAATGCTTATGACCAATTTAAGAATGAAATTACATTGCCACTTCATACGCTCCTTACAGATGAAGAAGTGCAATATATCATTGAACAGTTTAAAAGGATTATTACCGAATGCTAGTAAAGAACTTTCATGATCTACCACAAGAGCTACAGTGTGAAGCGGTTCGTCCCTATTTTGAAATATTAAATCAAAGACGTACAAGCCTTCTTTGTAAAAGCATTTTTGACCGCGTAATGGCAGCGGGACTGCTTATTACATTAAGTCCTGTATTTTTGGTACTAGCCATCATGATTAAACGAGATAGTGAGGGAGAGGTTTTTTTCCGTCAAACTCGAGTGACACAGTACGGTCGCACCTTTGGCATCTATAAATTTCGTACTATGGTAAAAAATGCAGAATCTTTAGGATCACAAGTGACGTCGCAAAATGATATGCGTGTCACTAAGGTCGGAAATATGCTTCGCAGCTGTCGCCTCGATGAATTGCCTCAGCTTATCAATATCCTTTTAGGCGATATGAGTTTTGTTGGTACAAGACCTGAGGTTCCACGTTACGTGTCTGCTTATACAGATGAAATGAAAGCTACCTTATTATTACCAGCTGGGGTTACCAGTAATGCCAGTATTACTTATAAGGATGAAGATCAACTTTTACAAAATGCTCAAAATATTGATGAAGTCTATATAAATGAGGTTTTACCGGGCAAGATGGCTTGGAATTTAAAGAGTATTAAGGAGTTTTCTTTTTTACAAGATATAAAAACGATGATTGATACAGTATTAGCTGTATTACGTTGAAAGAGGTCCCTATGAGTACATCTATGACAAAGGAAATACAAGAAAAAGAGCTGAATATGTTGCTGTACTTTAAAGAGTTCTGTGATAAACATAATTTGCGCTTTTATCTTTGCGGCGGTGGTCTCATTGGGGCTATTCGGCATAATGGATTTATCCCTTGGGATGATGATTTAGATCTATTTATGCCTCGTCCAGATTATGAAAAGTTAGCTAAATTATGGCCAAAATATGCTGACACTGAACGATTTACGTATTGTCGTACTGATCGAGATCACATCTATCATGATGCAGGTGCATCTATAAGAGATAATAATACGACCTTTATTAATCGTCATAGTATGCATGAAGATGTTTGTCATGGTTTAGCACTTGAAATTATGCCTATTGATGGCTGTGCACCCGGCAAAATTAGTCGTTTATTGCAATTGATGTGGGCCATGACGTTTGCACTCTTTAATGCGCAGCGTTTACCAGATAATAAAGGGCCTACATATCGTGCTTTAGCTGGTTATATTTATAAGATTTTTTCCAGTCAATCTATACGCTATCATATTTGGCGATTTGCAGAAAAGAGAATGTCTCAATACGACTTTGATACGAGTGATGAGTGTACGGAGTTAATCGGTAGCTTAAAAGGTATGAAGCTACGTCATCCTAGAGAGGACTTTGCTTATGTTGTATATAAAGACTTTGAAGGTCATCAAATACCTGTTATGAAAGGGTATGAGAGATATTTGCATCTCATTTGGGGAGACTATATGCAATTACCACCTGTAGAGCAACGTGTAGCAAAACATGATGCAGTATTTGCTGATTTACACACACCTTACAAGGAGTATAAAGGCATACATTATGCTAAGAAAGAAGCTCAACCATAAGGAGGGCCTATGAAACGAATAGCAGTAATCTTTGCGGGGGGCGTAGGTGCTCGTATGAAAAACAGTAAGACGCCAAAACAATTTTTAGAATGGAACGGTAGACCGATTTTGATTCAAACCTTAGATGTATTTGAACAAACGAAGACTATTGATGGGATTGTTCTTGCCTGTAAAGTAGAATGGATTGATCATACTAAACAACTCATAGAAAAGGCGGGGTTACAAAAGGTATTATCCATTGTGCCTGGTGGTGAAAGTGCTTTGGAATCCCAATATAATGGGCTAGTAGAGGCTAAGCGTTTATTCCCTGATGACGCGGTGACTGTATTGATTCATGATGGGGTTCGTCCACTTGTAGATAACTCTACCATAGAGAGAAACATAGAATCTGTTGAGTCAAAGGGGTCTGCCATTACTGTTACTCCAGCTATAGAAACGGTTATGGTTACCCAAAATGGTTCTATTAAGCATATTTTAAATCGCAATGAATGTCTTATGGCTAAAGCTCCACAGAGTTTTAGATTAGATGATATTATATCAGTTCATAACCGTGCAAAAGATGAGGGCATTCATGACTTTATTGATTCCGCATCGATGATGATGCACTATGGATATACTCTATATCCTGTGTTAGGGGAAACTGAAAATATAAAGATTACAACTCCATCTGATTATTATATGTTCACAGGGATTATTAAAAATCGTGAGCTAGGAGGATTAAAAGATGAGTAATTCCGTTATTCAACGCGAGTTAACGGCTTTAGTACATGAAAAAAATTACTTTCATTTCCTCCGTCATCAATGCATTCTTATAACAGGTGCAACGGGGCTTATTGGATCGATGTTTATAAAATTACTTATACTTGCCAATGAGACTCATGACCTGGATTTAAAAGTGATTGGTCATGTGCGAAGCCATGAAAAGGCAAAAAATATTCTCGGTGAGTATTTAGACAATAAGTCATTAACCCTAGTAGATGGTTCATTAGAATCTATTGATGTGCCATGTGATTATATTTTGCATGGAGCCGCACCAACACAGTCTAAGTTTTTTGTAGAACATCCTGTAGAAACTATCCGTACCTCTTTTTATGGTACGGAGGCCATGCTTGAGTTAGGTCGCCGTCAAAAGGTAAAGAAACTAGTTTACTTATCCAGTATGGAGCAATATGGGGTACCGTATGAATCTGGCCAAGTTATGACAGAGGAAAGATTAGGCTATTTGGATCACCTAAATGTTCGTAGTTCTTATTCCGAAAGCAAAAGACTTTGTGAATGTTATTGTAAGTCCTATGCTGTGGAATATGGCGTTCCTGCTGTAATAGCTAGACTAGCTCAAACCTTTGGTCCAGGTGTTCCAGTAGCTGATAATCGCGTTTTTATGCAGTTTACTAAGAGTGCTATTAAAAAAGAAGCTATTGTACTTCATACAAAGGGTGATTCTATGTCGAATTATTGCTATATTACCGATGCCTTAACTGGGCTTTTAACTCTTTTAAAAGAGGGACTACCTGGTGAAGCATATAATGTTTGTCATGATGAGGAGACGCGTTCTATTGCAAGCATTGCTCATTTAGTGGCAACTCATGTTAGCAATGATAAGAGTGAAGTCATCTTTGATATTCCAAAAGATGTACAAGGGCTCGGCTATGCACCGACAGTGCATATGTTCTTAAGTTCTAAGAAGTTAAAATCCCTAGGTTGGCAACCTAAGGTATCAATGGCACAAGCCTATGTAAGACTGGCAGAATATATCCAAGAGGAAGGCTTATGAAAAAGGAAATAATAATTGTCACCATCTCCCTTGGTAATGATGGGGCTGAACGAATCTTAACAGAGTTGGCTCGTCAGTGGGTACATGATGGTCATCATATTACAGTTATCCAAACAAGCCCTAATCGATATGGTAATGAATATGCGTTAGAGGAAGGTATTGAACAAATCGAAATTCATACTACAAGCTCTAATAAAGTCATTCGCTTTATGCAAGAAATAAAAGAACTAATCAAAATCTTAAAGACTAGGCCAAATGCGACATGCTTATCTTTTTTGTCTGCATCGAGTTTTATCTTATCGATTAGTTCTTGGTTTATAAAAAATCGCATTGTTTTTTCTGAACGCAATAACCCGCGTATGGTACCTATTGGGTGGCATCAACAAGCGTTGCGCAATTTTGCTTTTCGATTTGCAGATGCACTAGTATTTCAGACGGAAGATGCTCGTTCTTATTTTCCAAAATCTGTCCAAAATCGCGGTGTTATTATCCCCAATCCTATTAATGGTAAATTGCCGCCACCTATAGAAGGGGAACGAGAAAAGACAATCGTTACAGCTTGTCGTTTGCATCCGCAAAAGAATTTGCCTATGATGATTAAAGCCTTTAGTATGTTGGCAGATGAGTTTCCAGAATATAAACTTGTCATTTATGGTCAAGGTGTATTAGAGGATGAACTACGAGCTCAAATTAAGTCTCTTAATTTAGAGAATCGCGTTTTATTGCCTGGATTTGCTAGCAATATTTTAGAAAAGGTAGCCCCTTGTTCCATGTTTGTATCATCTTCTGATTTTGAAGGCATTTCAAATTCTATGTTGGAAGCATTGGGCATGGGTCTGCCGGCAGTAGTTACAGACTGTCCTGTAGGCGGTGCTCGTATGGTAATTAAAAGTGGAGAGAATGGTATCCTTGTGCCTGTAGGTGATACGCAGGCTATGTATGAAGCTATGCGCAGTATATTAAAAGATCCTGCACTAGCGGCTAAACTTTCACAGAATGCCATCAAAGTACGCGATGAATTTCCATTATGGAAAATCGCAAAACGTTGGTTAGAAGTTTTATGAGTTGTAAGGAGGAGAACCATTGAAGTTAAATATTACGGCTCTTGCTGATCGCATGATATGGTTCATAACTCTAATCTTTTTAGTGTTGTCGTTGACCATTTCCTTTGCCCTTGGCGAAGCGAACTATGGTGCGTATGTATTATTTGTATGCTTATTTGGCCTCATCATTTTTTATCTTATACGAGAACAGGGTGTTATAAAACTGCGGTTTAATTGGATGCATGCTTATATGTTAATTTTTATTGGTGCTTGTTATCTAAGTGCGATTAATGCCACAGATGTTTCCGTAGCTATGAGCCGAAGTTTTGATATGGTCAAGATATTCTTTATGCTCATCATTTTATACATGTGTTATCAAGATAAGAAATCGGTGGATACATTATTAAAGATTGGCATGTGGACAGGCTATATAGTTTGTTTCTATACTGTTTATTTCTACGGTTTAGATTATTTTATTACTGTTTTATCATCCTCAGCACGTATTGCTAATGATGCATTGAATGCGAATACGGTAGGGCTATTGGGTGCCAATGCTATTGTTATGACCTTGTATTATATGCTATACGATCGTCCTCGTTGGTGGCATATTATTGCATTACCAACACTTGGTATTTTAGCGGCTACAGGTAGTCGTAAGGCCTTAGTTTTTGTCGGTGTTGGTACAGTATTACTCTTTATTTTTAAAAGTTTTCGTAGTGCTAATGCGGTCAATTCTATTGTAAAAGTTATTGGTTCCTTATTAGGTCTTACCATTATAGGTATTGCGGTATTGCAATTGCCGATGTTCTCTGAAGTATTAGACCGAATGTCTAACATGGTAGAAGCCTTTACAGGCACAGGGGGGGACTCATCCACTATTATTCGGTTAGCTTTGGTAGATATTGGATGGGACTTATTTTATCAATCTCCCATAACTGGTGTAGGTATCAATAATCCATCTGTATATACTTTTTTCGTGTATGGCAAAGATAATTACTACTTGCATAACAATTATATTGAGTTATTAGCTGGCACGGGTGTCATTGGTTTACTAGCCTATTATTCAATGTATCTCTATGTGGCTTATAATTTAATTCGCTATCGTGATATCCATAGTAATGAATATATAATGGTACTCATTCTATTCCTTTCACAGATTGTTATGGATATGGGTATGGTTTCTTATGAAAGTAAGAGCACTTATTTTTATATGATGTTGTTTTATTTAGAAGTGCAACTGCTTCGGAAAGGACGAAAACATGAAGTTCAGAAAATTGTGTAATGTTGGCATGTCCTTTCTAACAAAACCTTACTATCGTACGAGGGTATTAATTAAATCGGGTTATTATGACTCTTTGTCTGATGAAGACTTTTTGAAGAAGGTATTTCCTAAGTATATGGGATACCCTTTAGATCTAGAAAATCCAAAAACTTTCAGCGAAAAGTTACAATGGCTTAAGGTTAATTTTAGAGACCCAATACAAACAGTGATGGTTGATAAACATGAAGCTAAACATTTTATTGCTCAACGTGTAGGTAATCAGTATATAATACCTACGATTTCCGTATGGAACTCTGTAGATGATATTGATCTTGATAGATTGCCTAATCAATTCGTTTTGAAATGTACACATGATAGTGGAGGCATCGTTATTTGTAAAGATAAATCAACACTTGATTGGGAAGCAGCAAAAGCTAAATTAAGAACATTCTTAAAACGGGATTATTCACGTATTGCTAGAGAGTGGCCTTATAAGAATGTTCCTCGACGTATTATCGGAGAGGAATATTTGTCGGAGTTAGGTAGCAATGACATATTAGATTATAAGATGTATTGCTTTCATGGTGAACCAAAGTTAACAGTAGTATGTTCTAATCGTTTTTCTAAAACAGGAACGCGTATGAACTTCTATGATATCGATTGGAATCCTATGGGAATTCATTTTGGACATTATCCACCGTTACCTACAAAGTTTCCAAAGCCAGACACATATGGTGAAATGCAACAGGTTGCGATGGAGCTTAGCAAAGGGTGTCCATTTTTGCGTGTTGATTTTTATGAAATTAAAGGGCATCTATTTATTGGAGAATTAACATTTTTTCCTGGTGCTGGATTTGAAAGATTTCGTCCTATGTCAAAGGATTATGAATTAGGAGAGTGGTTACATCTTGAGAATGTACATCGGGGCTGATTTAGTTCCTACGGATATTAATAAAACATTATTTGAAAACGGTAATGGAGAAGCTTTTGTAGGAAAAGAGCTTTATGAAATTTTGAAGCAATCGGATTTAAATGTTTTCAATTTAGAGGTTCCTCTTACTGATATAGAGACACCCATCGTAAAATTTGGTAATAATTTAATTGCGCCTACAAAAACAATTAATGGATATAAGGTGTTAGAGCCGTTATTTTTAACACTGGCTAATAACCACTCCTTAGATCAAGGGGTGGAAGGGTTGACGACAACATTAAATTTGTTGAAGCAGCATAAGATTGCTCATGCTGGAGCTGGAGCTAATTTGAAAGAGGCTAAGAAGCCATTTATCTTTGAAAAAGATGATATACGTATTGGATTCTATCTTTGTACAGAGAATGAGTTTACTATGGCTACTTGTCATACAATGGGGGCTAATCCTTTTGATGTGCTAGAAAGCTTTGACGAAGTGAAAGTTTTAAAGGCACAATGCGACTATGTCATCGTTCTATATCACGGCGGCAAGGAATTCTATCGCTATCCATCTCCTATGCTACAGAGATATTGCCGTAAATTTGTCGATAGTGGAGCGAATCTCGTTATCTGTCAACATAATCATTGTGTAGGGTCTCGTGAAGATTACCAGGGAGGCACTATCATTTATGGACAAGGCAACTTTATCTTTAATTCCGATTTTTTTGTAAACCATCAAGAATTTATTAAAGATTCAATACTAGTTACTGTAGACGTAACTAAGGATGATTTTGTGGTGTCTGAATTGCCTATTCGTAGAACCGATAATGGTACACGATTAGCCACAGAAGTTGAAGCTACAGAAACATTAGAGGCTTATAGAAAACGTAGTGAAGAAATTAAAGACCCTCACTTTGTGACTCAAGCTTATAAGGTCTTTGCTGATACACATGTAAAACGTTATTTGCGTGAGTTTTTAGGTAGATCATTTATTGTACGCGCTATTAATGCTTTATTGGGCCGAAAATTGGTAGAACTTATTTTGGGCAAAACGAGTTATTTAGCAATACAAAATTATTTGGAATGTGAAGCTCATCATGAACTATTCTTGAGAGGCATTAAGAATATCAATAAGAAATAATGGATACTAAAATCGTAGCTGCTGCTAAATGGTCTGTTATTACAGAGGTTTTGGCAAAGCTTATTACACCACTGACAAATATAATATTGGCCCATATGTTAGCACCGACCGCATTCGGCATATTGGCGACGATTATGATGGTTATATCTTTTGCGGAAATGCTTGCTGATGCGGGTTTTCAAAAATTTCTTGTTCAGCATGAGTTTGAAAGTGCCCAAGATAAGCAAGAGGCTACAGATGTGGCATTTATTGCCAACCTAGTGTTTTCTCTAGTTTTATGGAGCGCTATCATAATCGGTCGTGATGAATTGGCTGTATTAGTAGGTAATGATGGCTTAGGTATACCTTTAGCCGTGATGGGCGCTATGATTCCTTTATCTGCTTTTAGTAGTGTCCAAATGGCATTGTATCGAAGAGATTTTAATTTCAAGTTTCTTTTAAATATTAGGCTCATAACAATTCTTACACCTATATTGATATCTATACCAATGGCGCTTATGGGGTACGATTATTGGTCTTTAATTGCTGGTATGCTAGGGTCTCAGCTATTTACGGTGTTGGCATTATTAAAGAGTCGGAAGAATCAAATTCATCTGTTTTTTAGTAGCCGCGTCTTTATGAACATGTTTAACTATAGTGCATGGTCTTTAGCTGAAGCATTTTCTATATGGCTCACTGCTTGGGTGGATACATTCATTATTAGCCGTTTTTTAGATGCTTATTATTTGGGTATATATAAGATGCCAATGGCTATTGTTACGACTGTAATGGCTATGGCTACAGCATCTTTGGCTCCTGTATTATTCGCGGCTTTAAGTCGTGTGCAAAATAATCAACAGGCCTTTTCGAATACATTCTTTACATTCCAACGCTATATGGCTCTATTTTTGGTACCTCTAGGTGTAGGCTTATTTGTATTTCAAGACTTTGTTGTCCAGCTTTTACTAGGGCCACAATGGACGTTAGCGGGCATTGTATTAGGTTCATGGGCATTGAGTTCGGCTATTATGACTGTAACAGCTAATTTGATTTCCGAAATATTTCGTGCAAAAGGGATGCCTAATCTATCATTTTGGACTCAAATACTACATCTAGTAGTTTTAATACCAGTTATTTATATTTGTATTCAATATGATTTCAGTACCTTTGTATATGCTCGATCGTTAGTAAGAATGGAAATGCTAGCAGCTTCTATGTTGCTATTAGCTTTATTTGTCAATATGAGTACATTTCGCATAATATCTAATATCAGTGTATATCTCATTACAGCATCTATAGTTGGGTTAATTGCCTATAGTATTTTACATCTCTATGATGCAGTATGGTGGACCGTCGTCTGTATGCTTTTATGTGTTGTATTATATGTGGCCATTTTATACGTCATTCCATCTGAGCGCATAATTATTGCTTCTGGCTATAAAAAAGTCTTAAGTAAAGTAAAACGACATAATTAACAGAACTATGAAAGGAGTACATATGCTTTCAAAAAATGTAGATTTAAACAACACGGTAATCCTTGTAACGGGTGCCGCTGGATTTGTAGGGGCTAATCTAGTTATGTCCTTACTATCTGAAGCAGAAGGGACTCAAATTATTGGCATAGATTCTGTTAATGATTACTATGATGTAGCATTGAAAGAGTATCGATTGCAACAGATTGATGAACTTAGCAAAGATAATAAGAATATATGGATTTTTAAAAAAGGGAATATTGCAGATAAGTTCTTTGTTGATGAAATTTTTGCTATCTATAAACCACGAGTTGTAGTGAATCTAGCAGCTCAAGCAGGGGTTCGTTACTCTATTACTAATCCCGATACCTATATCGAGTCTAATATTATTGGATTTTATAATATTCTAGAAGCTTGTCGTCATTCTTATGATGATGGTGAAAGAGGTGTAGAGCATTTAGTGTATGCATCATCTTCTTCTGTATATGGTGCAAATAAACAAATTCCATACTCTACAGAGGATAAAGTAGATAATCCTGTATCTCTTTATGCAGCTACAAAAAAATCAAATGAGTTATTGGCTTATTCGTATGCTAAATTATATAACATCCCTAGCACGGGGCTTCGTTTCTTCACTGTATACGGTCCTGCAGGGCGTCCAGATATGGCATACTTTGGTTTTACAAATACATTACGTAATGGTGGGACAATTAAAATTTTTAACTACGGCAATTGTAAGCGTGATTTCACCTATATCGATGATATCGTAGAAGGCGTTTCTAAGGTTATGTCTACTGCACCAGAGCGTCGCAATGGTGCGGATGGCTTGCCAGTTCCACCGTACGCTATTTATAATATCGGCAATAGCAACCCAGAAAATTTACTTGATTTTGTGCGCATTCTTTCAGAGGAATTGGTTTCTGCTGGCGTATTGTCAGAAGATTATAATTTTGAGGAGCATAAAGAATTAGTACCCATGCAACCAGGGGATGTGCCTGTTACATATGCTGATACAAGTGCGTTAGAAGCAGATTTTGGCTTTAAACCTAATACAACCTTACGAGAAGGGTTAAAGCGTTTTGCCATATGGTATAAAGATTTCTATATGATGGAGGGCAAATAAATGAAAATTGCAATTGCTGGTACAGGCTATGTAGGCCTTTCCAATGGTGTGTTGTTAGCTCAACACAATGAAGTGGTGGCCCTCGATATCATCCCAGAAAAAGTAGATATGTTAAATCGCAAAGAGACACCTATTGTAGATGCTGAATTGCAAGAGTATTTAGCTACTAAGGAGTTAAACTTCAAAGCTACACTTGACCCAGTAGAAGCTTTTAACAGTGCAGATTATGTTATCATTTCGACACCTACAAATTATGATCCTCAAAAAAACTTTTTCGATACATCTTCTGTTGAACAAGTCATTAAAACTGTGCTAGAGATTAATCCTGATGCAGTAATGATTATTAAATCAACTGTACCGGTGGGCTATACGGTACAAATGCGTAAAGAATTTAATACGGAGAATTTAATTTTCTCGCCAGAATTCTTGCGTGAAGGTAAAGCCTTATACGATAATTTACATCCATCCCGTATTGTTGTGGGCGAGGATTCTGACAGAGCACGTCGTTTTGGCCAATTACTAGCGGAAGGTGCTATTAAAGAAAATATTCCACAATTATATACTGATTCTACGGAAGCGGAAGCAATTAAATTGTTTGCTAATACGTATTTAGCATTACGTGTAGCGTATTTCAATGAGTTAGACTCCTATGCTGAAGTACGTGGCCTTAGCACAAGTCAAATCATCAAGGGGGTTTGTTTAGATCCTCGTATTGGAGATTTTTATAATAATCCTTCCTTTGGTTATGGTGGTTATTGCTTGCCAAAAGATACAAAGCAATTATTAGCTAACTATAATGATGTACCACAAAACTTAATTTCTGCCATTGTCGATGCGAATAGAACACGTAAAGATCATGTGGCAGATACTATTATTGCTAAAAATCCGAAAATTGTTGGTATCTATCGCTTGACCATGAAGATGAACTCTGATAATTTTAGAGCATCAGCCATTCAAGGTGTTATGAAACGTATTAAGGCGAAAGGGATTGCTGTGGTAGTATATGAACCTACACTAGATGCAGAAGATTTCTTTAATTCGCCAGTTATACGTAATTTTGAAGATTTTAAGCGTATTAGTGATGTCATTGTAGCTAATCGCTGGGATAGTAGCTTAGAAGGTGTAAAAGATAAAGTTTATACACGAGATATTTTTGATAGAGATTAATACAGCTATATGTATTGTGGCGTTTAGGAGAGTAGTATGAAACGTTGGATACTATATATTGTGTTATGTCTAATTGTGTTTTTTATATGGGATAATTCCTTGCAAAATGGAGGAACCTCTGATGGGTTTAGTCTTATTTTTGCAAAGTGGATTGCCCCTATAGCTAATAAATTAGGCTTTTACGGAAATATATGGGCCTTAAATAGGATTATTCGAAAATTAGCCCACCTTACAGAGTTCACAATCCTTGGTGGTGTTTTATATGTAGTTCTACGCCGCTATATTGAATATGGCACAGTAGTAAAAACAATAGTAGTGGGTATAGTAATAGCTAGTCTAGATGAATTTATACAATTATTTTCTCTAGGACGCAGCTCTCAACTGTCTGATGTACTGATTGATACAGTTGGTATAATCATCGGTATATCGGTAGTGAAATTAACTTATTATATTAGTCATGATAAAAGATAAAAGTACATTTAAAAATTAAATAATTATTAATATAATAATGTGTAAAATATGACTCATAATTGTAGAAATTATGGGTCATATTTTATGAAGGATAAATGAATATATAAAAATTGTATTAAATGAACATATAATAATTTATTTATTTTTATAGAAAAACCACTATACAAGCGACCGGTCCCTTGTTATAATCGTGAATGTAAAATGAATTATAAACTTAAATGAGAAGAACATGAACTTTATAAAAGAGGTCGATTTTGAAAAGAAAATCGAAAGTAGAAGGGAAAGATTATGAGTCGCGTGGTTGATTTACATGGTTGCATTTTGCCAGCTGTGTTAGGCCCACAAGGGCCTCAAACAATGGCAGAATCAGTAAAAATGATTAAGTCCTTGTCTGAACAAGGTATTACAGATATTTTTAGTACGCCTGATGTAACAGTATCTATGGATCTGAACACATGGAATGCTATAAACTCTTTAGTTAATAAAGTAAAAGTTATGGTTAAGGAGCAACAAGTAGATATAACTATTCACAGTGGAGCTCGCGTAATGCTTTGTGATGAAATGGTTGCATATATAGCTTCTCATCGCAATCAATATACGTTGGGAGATAGCCATTTTATATTAGTTGCTCTTCCACAAAATAGCAAAGTGCATCATATTAATGCGTGGTTATTAAGTCTACTAGATATGGGGCTTGTACCTATTATTAGTGAAGTAGAAACTTATGGACAATTATTTACTAAACCTGAACAATTACTAGCATGGGTTGATAGAGGTATTTTGATTCAATGTAATATGGCATCTTTTGATCATGGTAACGCTAACTATGATAGGGCCATTGAATTATATCGAAATGGTTTAATTCATTTCTTTGGTACTGGTTACAGCGATGGCTGTGATGTTGAGACGTACCAAGGTTATGTGGAAGCAATTTCTGAATTAGACAATACGTATAAAAAAGATTTGTTGCCAAATATCCATCTTAATGAACGCGACCTCTTAGCTAATCGCACATTTTATCCTTCTGTCCCATCTAGTTGGGTGGGGAAAAAGGGTAATTTCTTAACTCGTCTATTTGGCTTTGCATTATAATTTATATAGGTTCTTTTATCCATGTCATATTGGCATAGATAAAGGGACCTATTTTTACTTTATATTGTATTTAGGGTTGAAAACAACCACCATATATAGTATACTGAGAAGGCGGTAAAAATAGAGGGGGTTTCTAATAATTCTTTACATTTTTACATATAAATTTATAAAAAGTGTGATTAGACATACTTTTTATACTTCTTAACATATATTTTGGCAGTAACAAGATGGGGAGGTTGCCAATATGTTGCAGGTCATTAAGCGTGATGGCACGAAGGTACCATTCGACAAAAACAAGATTGCTTTGGCTATTGAAAAAGCTGAACATAGTAGTACTGGGTTGTACGAAGAGGGCTTGGCACAGCGTATTGCAAATGAAATTGAGGAATATGCTACTAAGCTTCAAAAAGACATGACAATTTATGCTATTGAAGATCAAGTGTATTATAAGTTGATTGAGTATCATAATCCTGCAACGGCACGTGCCTATGAAGGTTACAAAGCTGTTCAAGCTTTTAAACGCCGTCAAAATACAACTGATGATGATGTAATTGGTTTATTAGATCGTAGTAATATCAGTGTTCTTGATGAAAATTCTAATAAGGATGCTGCTATTGTATCTACCCAACGGGATTTAATTGCTGGTGAAGTATCTAAGGATATTGCTCGTCGTAAATTGATTCCTACCGATATTTTGGAAGCCCATGATAGTGGAGCTATCCACTTCCATGATATGGATTATATTATTCAACCTATGTTTAACTGTTGCTTGATTAATTTGGAAGATATGCTTACAAATGGCACAGTAATTAATGGTAAAAAAATCGATACACCTAAGTCTTTCCAAGTTGCTTGTACTGTAACAACACAAATCATTGCACAAGTAGCATCTGGTCAATATGGTGGTCAAAGTATTAATGGTATTGACCGTATTTTGGCACCATTTGTACGTAAATCTTATGAAAAAATCCTCAATAATGTTATTGAAGAGCAAGTTGAGATTTATGGCATGGAGCCTAATATGGAAAAGGCTCGTGAAATAGCGTGGAAACGTACGCGTAAAGAGGTTAAAGATGGTATCCAAACTATTCAATACCAAATCAATACATTGATGACCACAAATGGTCAATCTCCATTTGTTACATTATTTATGTATTTCCAACCAGACTATGAATACGCGAAGGAAGCGGCTCTTATTACAGAAGAAATTTTGCGCCAACGTATTAAAGGTGTAAAAAACGAAGCCGATGTATATATTACACCAGCCTTTCCTAAGTTGATTTATGTTCTTGATGAGCATAATGTAACACCAGATAGTCCATACTATTACTTAACTGAATTGGCAGCACAATGTACGGCTAAGCGCATGTACCCTGACTATATTTCTGCAAAAAAAATGAAGGAAAACTACTCAGGTAATGTCTTTAGTCCTATGGGCTGTCGATCCTTCTTATCTCCTTGGAAGGATGAAAATGGTGAATACAAGTTTGATGGACGTTTTAACATTGGTGTAGTAAGTTTAAACTTACCTCAAATTGGCATTCTAGCCCGCGGTAGTGAAGAACGATATTTTGAAATCTTAGATAAACGACTTGAGTTGGCAGAAAAAGCACTAATGCTTCGTTATGAATTACTTAAGGACGTAGTGAGTGATGTGTCACCAATCCATTGGCAACACGGTGCTATTGCAAGACTTAAAAAAGGCGAGAAAATTGCCAAATTCTTGACTGGCGGTTATGCGACTATTTCCTTGGGATATATTGGTATTTATGAAGCAACTCGTTTAATTACCGGTGAATCGAATACAGGCGAGAAAGGTCGCGTTTTTGCGATGAAGATTATGGATCGCTTAAATGCAGCTGTTGATGAATGGCGAGTTAAACATAACATGGGCTTTGCATTATATGGTACACCTGCTGAAAGTTTAACCCATCGATTCTCTTCTTTGGATCGCGCTCGTTTTGGTATTATTGAGGACATTACGGATAAGGGTTATTATACTAATAGTTATCATGTAAGCGTACGAGAAGAGATTAATGTATTTGATAAGTTCTCCTTTGAATCTGAGTTCCAAAAGAAATCTACAGGTGGCTGTATTTCCTATGCAGAAATTCCTAATATGACTAATAATATTCCAGCTGTTTTGACTATGATTCAATATATTTATGATCATATTTCTTATGCTGAATTTAATACCAAGTCTGACTATTGTCACGAATGTGGCTTTGATGGAGAAATTAAGGTAAATGAACATAACGAGTGGGAATGCCCTCGTTGCCACAATACAAATCGCGATAAATTAACTGTTATCCGTCGTACTTGTGGATACCTTGGCGAAAACTTCTGGAATGAAGGGCGCACAAAGGAAATTAAAGATCGTGTAATGCACATTTAAGATTATTAGAGTTATAGTTTTAATAATTATTCTGTATATTAAGCATATTAAGATAAACTGTTATATAGATTAATATAATTATCATAGACATCTAATGATGTGGGATACGATTTTAGTTCTAAATACGATAGTTTTAAATGGTAAAAGCTGTGCCTAAGGCACAGCTTTTACTGTATATATGAGAAATTGAAATATATCTATATAGTGTTGATCAAAGTTGATAGGCACTACTATGGAGGTTATGATGAGATATGGGCAAATAAGACAATATGATATTGCCAATGGAGAAGGGATTCGTACATCTATATTTGTAACAGGTTGTACACATTGTTGTTATAATTGTTTTAATGAAGAATACCAAGATTTTAATGCTGGTAAGGTATGGACGCAAGCTGAGACAGATTTAGTGGTTTCCTATGTGAAGAATCCTACATGTTCAGGGTTAACATTATTAGGTGGGGAGCCATTTCAAAATGTACAAGGCTTATTACCGGTGGTGAGAGCTGTTCGAGCAGCGGCGCCAGAAAAGAAGATTTGGGCCTATTCCGGCTATGAAATAGATGATATCTTAGAAGATGAGTTGCGAAGTGCTTTATTACAAGAAATCGACATTCTCGTAGATGGCCGCTTTGTAGATGAACTTAAGGATCCTGCTTTGCGCTTCAGAGGTTCTTCAAATCAGCGTATCATTGATGTTAAAAAGACATTAGCGGCTGGGGAAATTGTATTAGCGATGGAGTAAATATGATATATGATAAACGATTTATAGGACTCATTATTATAGTTGGCTTTATAGCAGGGCTAGTAGGGGCTTCCTATACGCATTTATTACATGGAATCCAACATTTCGTATATAATTACTCCTCTGCTGATCATCTGAGCTTTGGTGCAGCTGTGGCTCGAGTATCACCGATAGAACGATTAATACCCTTAATCGTCTGTGGCGTGATAGGTGGCGTAGGTTGGGTTTTGATTCACAGATATGGTAAAGGCGTTGTAGATATAAAAACGGCAGTTTCTGGTAAAATGGATATGAATCCAATTACTACTGTTTTACATGCAACACTGCAAATAATTACGGTAGGTATTGGTTCTCCATTAGGTCGAGAAGTTGCACCACGTGAGGCTAGCGCTGGTATTACTACCTTTTTAGTTAAACATTTTGATATAAAACAAGAAGACCGTCAATTATTAGTTGCATGTGCTGCAGGCGCTGGTTTAGCTGCAGTTTATAATTCACCATTATCTGCGGCAATTTTCACATTAGAAACTTTGCTTCTTACTTGGAATATACGGGCTATGAGTGCAGCCCTCTTATGTTGTGGTTTGGCTACATTTGTGACGCGACAAGCTGGTGTAGGAGATGTTATACAATATACAATGGCACAACCCAGTTTGGGGAGTCATTATGTAGAGTTTTCTATCGTTTTAGGCGCTATTATTGCAATTGGTGTTGTTTTATTTAATATTACACAAAGTAAGCTACCCGCCATTCATCGTAGTAGTCCTGTAATGATTCCCATTTCTATCGTAGCATTTACACTAATTGGTGTTTTAGCTATGTATTTTCCTGAAATTCTTGGAAATGGTAAAGCAGGCAATGAGTTGACTTTTACGAACGATATCACATGGACATATGCATTGGGTTTATTTGGATCCAAATGGGTAGCTGTTTTACTTGCTTTGGCCGCTGGTGCATATGGTGGTCGTATTACACCATCTATGATGTTAGGTAGTACTTTGGGAATCGTATTTGGTACCGTATGGGCTATTGCTATAGCGCCAGTATCTTTGGGAATGTCTGCTTTTGTGGGGGCCGTAGTATTCTTAGGCCTTGCACAAAAAATGCCTATGACATCTTGTGTATTTATGCTTGAATTATCTCGTTTCTCTGTAGAGATGTTGTTTCCTATAGCTTTAACAATGGGGACAGCCCTTATGGTAGAGCAAATTATTCAATCAAAATTAAATAGCGCTAAGCAGCACTAAATAGCAGTTAATAAAAGTTAAATATAATATATAGAAAAGAAGCGGATAGTTGAGTTAATCAACTATCCGCTTTTAATGTATATGTAATTATACGATTTTGGCGTTCTTATCGTATTCCTCGCCACCCGCATCAGGAAGCATGCCATATTCTACAGTCCACAAGTGTTTATATTTTAGTGCTTGATTGTGAATACGTTCGATTTGCGTTTCATCTGTACGAGCTATGCGAGCTGGGATTCCAACAACTAAAGAGTTAGGTGGGATTACAGTGTTCTCCTTTATGACTGCACCAGCAGCAATAATAGAGCCAGAGCCAATATGACAACCGCTTAATACAATAGCGCCCATTCCAACTAATACATTATCTTCGATAGTACTAGCGTGTACTATTGCACCATGGCCAATTGTTACATAATCTCCAAGAATGCAAGCCCTGTCGTCATCAACGTGTAATACAGAGTTATCCTGTACATTGGAATAGCGACCTACTACAATTTTATTTACATCACCGCGAAGTGCACAGTTTTGCCAAATGGAAGCATATTCTTTTAGTTCAACATCACCTGCAAGTTCTGCACAAGGCATAACACAACTTTTGGGATCTAATTTGGGGTATTTTCCGTGAAATGGTAACATAAGGAACTCCTAATTTATTAACTATACGATTTCAATAAGACGTTGTGCTTTACGAATAGACATAATAGCTTCGTTCATTACTGTTTGTACTATAGTGTGAGCAGGTTCAATAGTAGTAAGTCGGTTTAAACCTTGTCCAACTTGTACAGCACCATTTACAACATCGCCATCGATAGCAGCACGTTTGTTAGTGCCTTGGGACATTTTGGTGCGTTCTTCAGGAGTAGTGACACCATCTGTTTCGGCAGCTAAGTAACGTGTAGTGAATTCGTTTTTCAAGCTACGTACTCCACCGTGACCGGAGAGGAGACCCGTTACAACAGAGTCTGTATCTGTGGCTTTGATAATTGCTTCTTTCATATTTATGTGGGCTTGGCATTCTTCAGCTAACAAAAAACGGGAACCCATTTGTACACCCTCAGCACCCATCAACAATGCTGCTGCAATACCACGACCATCTACGATAGCGCCTGCTACAACAACAGGAATGGAAATCTCAGGTAAAATATTTTCCATCAAGGACATGGTTGTTTGGCTACCAATATGTCCACCAGCTTCCATACCCTCAATAATAATTGCATCAGCACCAGCTTCTTCAATGCGTTTAGCAAGTTTTAGAGATGGGACAACAGGGATAACTTTAATGCCTGCATCTTGCAATGGTTTAATATATGGTACAGGATTGCCTGCTCCAAGTGTTACAAATGCAGGCTTTTCTTCAATGATAATATCCACTAATTCGTCTTTATTGGGAGCCATTAACATGAGATTGACTCCGAAAGGCTTATCCGTTAAGTCTTTACAAGCACGAATCTCGTTGCGCGTCCATTCTGCATCACGACCACCAAGAGCAATTACACCTGTAGCACCTGCATTAGCTACGACAGCAACTAGTTTGTGTTCAGATACCCAAGCCATAGCACCTTGGATGATAGGGTATTCGATTTGTAAAAGTTGTGTTAATGCTGTTCTCATAAAGCCTCCTATGATAACAATTAGATTTACTGAAACTTTATTATACCTTTATACGAGAATTTTATATAAGAATGATTTTATTTTCTTATATAAAAATAGAGTATTAATAAAGTCAAGAATATTCATCAGTATATACTTATATACTAAAGAGATTAAGCATAATATTATTTGGAGATTATATGTAATCATATAATCTCTTCTCTATATAATAGTATAATATAGTAATTATGTACACCTTAGATAAGGTTATTATAGTTATTTATTTAAACAATATGCTTTCAAAATTAATTTCCAATTATTGGATTAAAATAAAATATTCAGCAGTAGTCTAAAGATAAAAAAACTAAATGATAATATATTTCAAATGAGTTAAGTAGTAGAAAACCGCATAGTATCTATGATTATTAAATATTATAAAAAATGAGAAAATAAGAAAATGAGTATTGAAAAGTTTCGATGTCTTTGATATACTACATTACAGATAGAGTATCTGAATTAATTAAAGATAAACATTAAACAATAATTTTCAAGTGAAGGAGGAAATACACATGGAAAAATATGTATGCGTAGTATGTGGTTGGGTTTATGACGAAGCTGTTGAAGGCGTAAAATTCGAAGATCAACCAGCTGATTATGTTTGCCCAATTTGCGGTGTTGGTAAAGACCAATTCGAAAAAATGTAATTGACTTACCAAAAGGCTATCTTGAGTCCACTTGAGATAGTCTTTTTTATTTGACAAAGCACCATGTCATGTTTATAATATTATGAGTCGAGGTAAGATTATGAAACTGCAAGTAGAGCAAGCAAAAGAACATATAGGAAAGAAATTTCCTTATAGCTATACGATATCAGCCTCTGAGCTTGGTGACGTAACTGCTTTTCCTTGGAGCCGTCATGATATAACCATTAGTGGTGAGTTTTGGTTTGATGGTCAAAATTACATCGTTCAAGGTTCGATTCAGTCTAAAGGCGATTATGATTGTTCCCGTTGTTTAAATACCACAGAACATTATCGAAAAGATTTCTTTGAGGAAATCTTTAGTGATTGTCGAGATGCTGCAGATGATGTGAATTCTTTTGATGGAGAAGAAATTGACTTAACTGAACTAATTAGGGATACATTAATCATCAATGAGCCCTCTCAAGTGTTATGTCAGGATGATTGCAAAGGATTGTGCGTTCATTGCGGAGCAAATTTAAATGTTTCACCTTGTTCTTGTGAATCCTTTGTGGTGGATCCTCGATTTGCAGAGTTACGTGCTTTGCTTGATGAGAAAGATGATAGATTATCCTAATGATTGTACTAAGGAGGTGCAGATAATGGCAGTACCTAAACGTAGATTGTCTAAATGCCGTCGCGATCGTCGTCGTGCTAATTGGAAATTAGAAGCTCCTGGTTATGTAGCATGTCCACAATGCCACGAACCTAAGATGCCTCATCGTGTTTGCCCTACATGTGGTCACTATAAAGGTGAACAAGTAGTAGCTAATGCTTAATATGTGAGCAGAGAGAGACGCCTACTTTGTAGGCGTCTTTTTTATATGCTTTCAAAATATACACTCATATTTTTATATGTTTTGTTATCAATAGCAAGTGTCACTATTTTATAGTAAGATTATTCTATAAGATGGTGACACATTTTTATTTTTTATAAACAATAATACTAAAATATAAAAAAACAACTATATTTTGTATATGCTATGAAAATATCTTACTATATGTATGAAAAGTCTTGCCAATAAGGGAATTATTGTATATACTTAGGATGTAATATTAATACTAGGTCATAAAAGGTGGTCCCATGAGTCGGTTAAAGAAGCAAGAGCGCCAGAAGCAGTTACAAGAAAAACTGAATATTACGCCATTTCTTACTGATGAAGAATTGGCAACACACTTTGGTGTAAGTGTGCCAACAATTCGTCTCGATCGACTAGAATTGGGTATTCCTGAATTGCGTGAACGCATTCGTGTTATGGCTACAGGTCAATCACATGAAATGGCAGAACATGTATCATATGAAGTGGTTGGCGAATTGATTGATGTCACCGAGGGGCACCAAGCATTATCTATGTTGCGTACTACGGCTGATATGGAAGATCAATTCGGATATGTAGAACCGCAGTATTTATATGCTCAAGCAAATTCCCTTGCAAAAGCGGTTATGGGGACGACTGTTTGCTCTGCGGAAGTTGGAAATATAAAATATAAGAACCCAGTAGGATCTGGTACTAATTTGGTAGCGAAAGCAGAAATTATTCGTCGCCGAGGTAATAAGTTCTTTATTTGGGTTATAATAAGAGATAAAATAAAAGAAGTGTTTCGCGCAAAATTTATTATGGAATCCGTAGAGAATAGGGTGTAAATTATGAAAATTGCAATAGACGCCATGGGTGGCGACTTTGCTCCAATGGAGACTGTACTTGGATCCATTGAAGCCGTACGAGCAAATCAACACATTGAAGTGGTGCTCGTCGGCGATGAGCAGCAAATTTTTGATATATTAGAAGCTAATAATGAAGCTAAGAATCCACGTATTTCTGTACATCATGCTAGCCAGGTAATCGGTATGGATGAACATCCAGGTCAAGCATTGCGCAAGAAAAAAGATGCATCTGTTGTGGTCGCTACTTCGTTGGTTCGGGATAATCGTTGTGATGCTGTGATTGCTCCAGGTAGTACGGGAGCTGCTGTTGCAGCGGCTTTATTTGGGCTTGGTCGCATTAAAGGTATTGATCGCCCTGTCATTGCAACTCCAATGCCAACGGTAAGTGGTATAACAGTTATGTTAGATTCTGGTGCAAATTCTAATTGTAAACCTAAACATCTTGTACAAGGAGCTTTAATGGGCTCTGAATACGCTAAGCTTTTATTAGGAAAAGAAAATCCTACTGTGGGATTGTTAAATATTGGTGAAGAGGCCACAAAGGGGAACGATGTCGTATTGGCGACGTATCCGATTTTGGAGGGTATGAAGACTATCAATTTTAAAGGTAATATTGAAGGTCGCGATATTCCTAAAGGTACCGTTGATGTTGTCGTATGTGATGGATTCGTAGGCAATGTGGTACTTAAATTTGCGGAAGGTTTAGTAACAGGTCTTACGCAATTAGTAAAGGATAGCATCATGGCAGGAAGTATTTTCGCCAAGATAGGAGCTATGCTTGTAAAGCCAGCCTTGAAAAAGATGGCAAAACGTTTGGATCACACAGAAAATGGTGGTGCTCCGCTCTTAGGAGTTAATGGGGTATTCATGATTGCTCATGGTAGTTCTAAAGCAAAAGAAATAAAAACTGCTATTGAAATTGCTAGTGATTTAGTAGAGCGTAAAATTATTCAACACATAAGAGAAACGATGGATATTGAAGGAGCCTTAAAGTATGACTATGATGAATAAACCTGTAGGAATCATTGGTACTGGGAGCTTCCTTCCTGACAATGTAGTAACAAACTTTGATCTTGAAAAAATGGTTGATACCAATGATCAATGGATTAGAGAGCGTACGGGTATAGAAGAACGACGCATTGCACCGGAAGGTATGAATACATCCTATATGGCGACCGAGGCAGCAAAAAAAGCTATGCAAATGGCTAATGTCTCTGCAGAGGATATCGACATGATTATCTTTGCTACCTTAACACCAGATATGATTATTCCTTCGGCAGCTTGTGTATTGCAAGCAAACTTAGGAGCTAAAAACGCTGCAGCCTATGATTTACAAGCGGCGTGCTCTGGGTTTGTATATGGATTGATTACTGCCGCTAGTTATATTAGCTCTGGTATTTATAAAAAAGTACTCGTTGTGGGGGCAGAAATTCTTTCTCGTCGAGTAAACTGGAATGATCGTGGTACATGTATCCTCTTTGGTGATGGTGCTGGGGCTGCAGTAGTATCTGAAGTACCTGAAGGCTATGGCATTAAAGGTATTGACATGGGCGCCGATGGCACTGGAGGATCAGCGCTTTGCATTCCTGCAGGTGGCACTGCTGTAGTAGCAAATGATCAACGCGTAGAAGAGGGCTTAACATTTATTCATATGGATGGCCCTGAAGTATATAAATTTGCCGTTAAAACGATGGGACGTACGGTTTTAAAATCCTTAGAACGTGCTGATATGGAGTTAAATGAATTAGATTACTTCATTCCTCATCAAGCGAATATTCGTATTATTGATTCGGCAGCCAAACGTTTACATCTGCCGATGGAAAAAGTTTTTGTTAATTTACATAAGTATGGTAATACATCTGCCGCGTCTGTAGCGATTGCACTTGATGAAGCTAATCGCGAGGGACGTTTCAAACGCGGTGATAATGTTGCGTTTGCAGGATTTGGTGCAGGCCTAACATGGGCAAGCCTGGTCTTGAAATGGTATTAAGGAGGACACATCAAGATGATTAAGACTGACATTTGTGATTTATTGCAGATTGAGTATCCAATCTTTCAAGGTGGCATGGCTTGGCTCGGTACTGCAGAATTAGCGGCAGCCGTTTCTGAAGCTGGTGGACTTGGGATTATTGGTGCTGGTCATATGCCTCCTGATATTTTCCGTAATGAAATCCATAAATTAAAAGAGCGCACTAGTAAGCCTTTTGGCTGTAATATCATGCTCATGTCTCCATTTGTAAAAGAGGTTATGGAAGTAGTCGTGGAAGAACGTGTTCCTGTTATCACTACAGGTGCAGGTAATCCTGGTGTTTATGTTCCCGCTTTGAAAGAAATTGGTACAAAAGTTATTCCTGTAGTTGCATCAGTATTACTAGCAAAGCGCTTATTACGTGGCGGTATTGATGCAATTATTGCTGAAGGTACAGAGTCTGGTGGTCACGTAGGTGATATTACAACTATGGCATTAATTCCTCAAGTAGTTGATGCTGTAGATGTACCAGTTATTGCTGCCGGAGGTATTGCAGATGGTCGTGGTATGGCTGCGGCATTTGCATTAGGTGCTAAAGCGGTACAAATGGGGACACGATTCGTATTATCCGAAGAATGTATTGCCCATGAAAATTATAAAAACGCTGTATTGAAAGCAAAAGATCGTGCTACAGTTATGACTGGTTTAACAACAGGTCATCCTGTACGTATTATAGATAATGCGTTAGCTCATAAATATAAATCCCTTGAATTCAGTGGTGGATCTAAAGAGGAATTGGAAGCATTAGGTGCTGGTACACTTCGTTTAGCTGCTATTGAGGGTAATGTAAAAGAAGGTTCTGTAATGATCGGTCAAATTTCTGGTATGTTAACAGATGTTAAACCATGTGAAACTATCATTAAAGATATTATGACTGAAGCTGAAACTGTGATTAAGAATCTTCAAGGTCTTAGTAAATAAGGAGGCCCCTAATGAAAACGGCATTTGTTTTTCCTGGTCAAGGTTCTCAAAAAGTTGGCATGTTACAAGATTTGTATAATGCGTACCCTATTGTGAAACAACGTTTTGAAGAAGCTGACGAGGCACTTGGTTATTCTATCAGTAAATTATGCTTCGAAGGTCCTGATACAGAGCTCGTTAAAACAGCAAATACACAACCAGCTATTTTGACTGCATCCGTAGCTTGTTATGAAATTCTAAAAGAACAAGGCTTTACGCCTGACATCGTAGGCGGGCATAGTCTTGGTGAGTATAGTGCTCTAGTAGCAGCCGGTGTATTGAACTTTAAAGACGCAGTATATGTAGTTCATAAACGCGGTGAATATATGCAAGAAGCTGTGCCATTGGGTAAAGGCGCTATGGCAGCAATTTTGGCATTACCTCGTGAGCGAGTTGTAGAAATTTGTGAAGAAGTAAATGCTTCTGTAGGTTCTGTACAAGCAGTTAACTTCAATTGCCCTGGACAAATCGTTATTGCCGGTGAAACTGCAGCGGTGGAAACAGCAGCTGAAAAAATGAAAGAAGCAGGTGCAAAACGCGCAGTAATGCTTCCGGTAAGTGCTCCATTCCACAGCCGTTTGATGGAACCAGCAGCTCTTCGTTTAAAGGAAGAGTTGGATAAGATCCAAGTGTGTGATGCCCAAATTCCTGTAGTTGCAAATGTTACTGGCAAGATTTTGACTAATGCAAATGACATTAAAGAGTCCTTAGTTACTCAAGCCGCTAACCCTGTCTTGTGGGAAGATTGTGTAGCTGAAATGGTAAACTTTGGTGTTACTCGTTTTGTTGAAGTGGGGCCTGGGAAAGTACTTACAGGTTTTACTAAAAAGATCAACAAAGATATGGAATTAGCTAATGTTGAAGACATTGCATCCTTAGAGAAAACGCTTGAATTTTTGAAGGGGGTTCGATAAAATGCATTTAGAGGGTAAAGTAGCCATTGTAACTGGCGCATCCCGTGGCATTGGTCGCGCTGTAGCCATCAATCTAGCACAATCTGGTGCTGATATTGTAGTAAACTATAGCGGTAGCGAAGGTGCAGCGCAAGAAACTGTTGAAGCTGTACAAGCGTTAGGCCGTAAAGCCATTAAAATTAAAGCCAATGTAGCCAATGCTGATGAAGTTGCTTCCATGGTGGAAGAAGCTCATAAAGAATTTGGTCATATTGATATTCTCGTGAATAATGCGGGTATTACACGTGACGGTTTGTTAATGCGAATGAAAGACGAAGATTTTGATGCTGTTATCGATATTAACCTAAAAGGTGTTTACTTGGTAACTAAAGCAGTATCTAAAATCATGATGAAACAACGTTCTGGTCATATTATTAACATGACATCTGTTGTAGGTGTTATAGGTAATGCTGGTCAAACTAACTATGCTGCTTCTAAGGCGGGCGTAATTGGTTTTACTAAATCCTGTGCTAAAGAATTGGCTAGCCGTGGTATTACAGTTAATGCTATTGCTCCAGGCTTTATCAACACAGATATGACCGATGTATTACCAGAAAAAGTTAAAGAAGCTATGGTTACTGAAATTCCATTGGGCCGTATGGCTGATGCTGAAGAAGTAGCAACAGTAGTAACATTCCTTGCTAGCGATTTTGCTAATTATATTACGGGTCAAGTCATCAATGTTGATGGTGGCATGGTAATGTAGTTGTAAAATTAGACTATATATAAATACACTTTGAAAGGAGGTGAACCACTAATGAACACTTTCGATAAAGTTAAAGCAATCGTTGTGGAACAATTAGGCGTTGATGAAGCTGAAGTTACCATTGATTCTACATTCATCGACGACTTAGGCGCTGACTCCTTAGATATCGTTGAATTGATCATGGCATTTGAAGAAGAATTCAATGTTGAAATCCCTGACGACGTTGCAGAAAAAATTAAAACCGTTAAGGATACAGTAGAATATATTGATTCTGCTAAATAAGCTGTAAAGCTAACAATTCAACCGAACGGGAGGCCGAGTGGCCTCCCAACCGGTTTTATTTACAGGAGGATTTGATAGTGAAGCTCCCTGAACTTCGCATTGGGAATCTAGTGGCCAAAGTACCTATTATTCAAGGTGGTATGGCGATTAGATTGTCTACAGCTCGCTTGGCAGCAGCCGTTGCAAATGAAGGTGGTATCGGCCTTATTGCGGCATCGGGCTTGCCTTTCGATGAATTACGATACGAAATACAATTAGCTAGAAAATTATCACCTACGGGTATTATTGGTATAAATGCGATGGTAGCAGCAACTCAATTTGCTGGTTTAGTAAAGACTGCCATCGAAGAAGGCATTGATCTTGTAGTAGCAGGTGCTGGTTTTTCAAGAGATATGTTCTCAATGGGCAAAGAGTCTGGTACTCCTATTGTACCAATTGTTTCGTCCGCAAAATTAGCTCGCATTTCTGAAGGTTTAGGTGCTGCAGCTGTAATCGTAGAAGGCTGTGAAGCTGGTGGACACCTGGGGACGGATCGTTCTGCTCGAGAAATCGTTCCCGAAGTTGTAGCAGCGGTAAAAAACATTCCAGTAATTGCTGCTGGTGGTGTTCTAGATGGCCGTGATATCGTTGAAATGTTAAAAATCGGTGCTAGTGGTGTTCAAATGGGTAGCCGTTTTGCTGCTTCTGATGAATGTAATGCATCTGATGAATTGAAAAAAATGTATGTACGAGCTACAAACCCTGAGGATATAGTATTGATTCAAAGTCCTGTTGGTTTGCCTGGTCAAGCAATAAAAAACAAATTTGCTGAATCTGTTTTAGATGGTACTGTAGCGCCTCCAACGGTGTGTGATAACTGTTTAAAACATTGTTCCCATAAATTCTGCATTATCCGTGCTCTTTCTCGCGCACAACAAGGTGATGTGGAAACGGGGTTGGTGTTCTCTGGCAATAATATGAGAAAAGTCGATAGGATTATGCCAGTTAAAGATATCTTTGCTCAATTAAAACAGCAAGTAGCAGAGATTGATTAATTTAAAGGGCTGTATAGCTATAAGAGGTGGAATAATTGGAAAAACGTGTAGTAATTACTGGCTTAGGGGCAGTGACTCCTGTAGGTATCGGTAAAGAGAACTTCTACAATGCGTTATTGGCAGGTCAATCTGGTATTGGGCCGATTACACGCTTTGACGCATCTGACTATGCAACACGCATTGCGGGTGAAGTAAAAGATTTTGATATTACAAACTATGGGGTAGACAAAAAAGAAGCTCGTCGTATGGACCGTTCTGTAGAATTTGCTATCGGTGCAGCTGTTCTTGCTTGTGAAGATGCTGATCTTGATTTAGATAAAGCGGATTTAGATCGCTGTGGTACTGTAGTTGGTACAGGTATAGGCGGCATTGACTCTATCCATGAGGTGTATGAAACATTATTCGAGAAAGGTCCTGGCCGGGTAAGTCCATTTGCAGTACCTATGATGATTGCAAATATGACATCTGCACGCGTATCTATTCGCCTTGGGCTTAAAGGTCCAGTTATTACCGACGTAACTGCTTGTACTTCTGGTACAAATGCGATTGGTGATGCATTCCGTATTATCCAACGTGGTGATGCTGACGTGATGTTTGCTGGTGGCACTGAAGCTGCGGTATCTCCGGCTGCTGTAGCTGGTTTTGCGGCTATGAAAGCTATGTCTACACGCAATGACGAGCCAACAAAAGCGTCCCGTCCATTTGATCGTGACCGTGATGGTTTCGTAATGGGTGAAGGTGCTGGTATCGTAGTTCTTGAAGAATTAGAACACGCAAAAGCACGCGGTGCACATATCTATGCTGAAGTTGTGGGTTATGGTAGTAATGGTGATGCTTACCACATCACTGCACCAGCTCCAGGTGGTGTTCAAGCTCGTAAATGTATGGAATTAGCCATTAAAGATGCAGGTATCGACCCTAAAGACGTTAACTATATCAATGCTCATGGTACATCTACTGGCCTTAATGACCAAAATGAAACATTAGCTATTAAAGAATTGTTCGGCGATCATGCTAAAAATATCGCTGTTAACTCTACAAAATCCATGACAGGTCACTTGTTAGGTGCTGCTGGTGCTATCGAAACTATCGTAATGGCGATGGCTATCGAAACTGGTAAAGTTCACCCTACAATTAACTGTGACAATCCTGATGAAGGTTTGGATCTGGACTATGTTCGTGAAGGCGCACGTGAACTTCAAGTAAAATGTGCACTTTCTAACTCTTTCGGTTTTGGTGGTCATAACGGTACACTTTGCATTCGCCGTTATGAAGCTTAATGGTTACTATCGAAACGCATAAGAGTAAGATAACACAAGCTCGTGAAGAATCTCTTCATGAGCTTGTTGCTCGTTTAGACATACCTGTGTCAGATATATCCATTATAGATTGTGCTTTTACACATACTTCTTATGCGAATGAACATAAATCAAAGCATATTCATCACAATCAGCGATTAGAGTTTTTAGGCGATGCTGTTTTGGATCTTATTATTGGGGAATACCTATTTAAGACATATCCAGATATGGCTGAAGGTAATTTAACGAAAATTAAGGCCGCTACAGTGTGTGAAGATTCTTTAGCATCTGTGAGCCGTTCTTTGCAACTAGGACAATATTTATTGCTCGGTCATGGAGAATGCGCTTCCGGTGGTAATGATCGAAACTCTATATTAGCGGATACCTTTGAGTCTCTCATCGGTGCTATTTATATTTCTACAGATTATCAAACAGCTATGGTCTTCGTTTTAAAACATTTAACTACTTATATCATGCAAGCCTTAGAAGGTAAGCGGGGCAAAGATTATAAGACATTATTACAAGAATATGTGCAAAGAGATGGGGATAAACATATTGTCTATCATTTGCTCAGTGAAAGTGGTCCCGACCATGCTAAAACCTTCCTTATGGAGGTTGAAATCAATGGTGTTACTTACGAGGCCGGCTCTGGTAAAAGTAAAAAAATTGCAGAACAACATGCGGCTCAATTGACTTTAGAAAAGTTGATGGCTGATAAATAGAAAAGCGCCGAATGGCGCTTTTTTTGTATAATAGTATGTGAGTAATATATAGTATGTGAGTAATAATCTATATAATGGTAGATGAATAATGATCTATATAATGATAGATGAACAATAATCTATATAATAATAGATGAATAATAATTTTTACATAAGAAGAGGAGGTGTCTATGAAACCATTTGGTATGATTCCCTTTTTTATACCTCACGTAGGTTGTCCCTATGTGTGTACATTTTGTAATCAATCTCGTATTACAGGCCAATCTGGTATTAGTCACCTAACTCCAGAATATATACAACAAACAATCAAAGACTATGTAGGAACAAAGCGGAATGAAAAGTTTTGGGAGGTTGCCTTTTATGGTGGATCATTTACGGCTATTATTAAAGATTTACAACATAAATTATTAATGCCTGCCTATGAAATGCTTCAACAGGGCCTCATTGATGGCATACGCTGTTCTACAAGGCCCGATGCTGTAGGAGATGAAGCGATTACATTATTACAGTCTTATGGAGTAAAAACTGTGGAACTTGGTGTGCAGTCTATGAATGATGGTATTTTAGTCGATGCTAAGAGGGGGCACACGGCACAAGAGGTAGTAGAGGCTGTTACACGATTAAAACATCGTGATATGACCGTTGGGGTTCAACTTTTACCGGGACTAAAAGGAGAGACTTGGCAAACCATAATAGAAACGGCCATTGCAGTAGCCGCATTACGACCTGATTTTGTACGTATCTATCCCGTACTAGTTATAGAAAATACAGAGCTAGCCGAACAGTATAGAGCTGGAGAATATAAACCACTAAGTACTGAGCTAGCTATACAGTATTGTTCATTTTTAAAAGATTGGTTTGAACAGCATGGCATTGAAGTCATTCGCACGGGTTTACAAAGTACAGAAGAATTAGATTCTAGGAATAGCTTAGTAGCGGGGCCATATGAGCCCGCTATGGGGGAGCTGGTTGTGAACGAACAGTATAAGCAGCGAATTGAACGTTGTATTGATGAGCATGCATCTCAGTATACGTACGCACTAAGTAACGATTGTTTTAATCTAACTGACTACGCTACTTATGAAAATCTAGGATTTAGTGGAGTTAGTGCTTATAATGCTGATAATAGTGGATATATAGATAACACTAATAATGATAGAACAAATTATATTAGGAATAATGGTATTGCAGTACAGCATAATATTGTTATTTCTTATCCGAGATGCTTAACATCTAAGGTGCGAGGCCTTAATAATCGAAACGTTAAATACTTTCAGATTCAGTATCCGCAGTATGCATTTGAATGGTGTGAAGAACGCACGAGAAATACCGTTCGTTGCTGTATTGATGGCCTGCAATATGTGTTATAATAAAAGATATGATTATTTAGGGTTGTTGGTAGAAAGGAGGCAGTCATGCAATTACTTCGGTTGGAATTAAAGGGCTTTAAATCGTTTGCGGATAAAACGATTGTAAAATTCTCACCAGGAATGACTGCCGTTATTGGTCCTAACGGAAGTGGTAAAAGTAATATTACGGATGCTATGAAATGGGTATTGGGAGAATCCAATGTCCGTAATTTGCGCGGTCAAAAAGCAGAGGATATTATTTTCTCTGGTACGGAAAAGCGCAAACCTATGAGCGCTGCTGAGGTTACACTTGTGTTTGACAATAGTGACCAACAATTAGATATAGATATGGCTGAGGTAGCCATTACACGCCGTATATACCGCACTGGTGAAAGTGAGTTCCTCATTAATAAGCGATCTTGTCGTTTAAAGGACATACATCTTTTACTAGCAGATACCGGTCTTGGTAGAGACTCCATGGCTATCATTGGGCAGAACCGAATTGATGCTATTTTAAATTCTAAACCTGAAGAACGGCGCCTTATCTTTGAAGATGTAGCAGGTATTTCTCGCTTTAAGATCAATAAAGAAGATGCATTGCGTCGTATTGCCAGTACAGATCGTAATATGGAGCGTGTACGAGACGTAATGGCTACCATTGAAGAGCAATTAGGACCTTTGTCTGAAAAAGCGGAAAAGACTAAAAAATATATGACCTTAAGCCGCGCAAAGCGCGATTATGATGGGGCATTAGGCTTCCACAATTATAAGACCTCTGATCGTCTTTTAACACGTTTTGAAAACGATAATATTGCCTTTAAAGATGAAGAAATTGAGCTTCAAACTGAATTGTCTAAATTAGAGGCTCGTCGTCACGAATTGCAATCGTCCTCGTCAAAAGAGCAGGAACAGCTTAAGTTGTGGGAGGCTCAATATACTGAAAAGCAACGCGATGAAGAACGCTTATCTGGTCATTTACGTCTCTTAGAAGAGCAACTAAAAACAGCGCGCCGTGAATTAGATGAAACGTCTATGCGCATTAGCGAGCTAGAGGCTACGCAAAAGGGCGAGGAGCAACAATTGTGCATCTTAAATCAATTGATTCAAGATGAAAGTGCTCAATTAGTAGAAAAAGAGTCTAATCTAGAAGAATTAGAAGCGAGTTACAAAAAGGCTGTTGAAGATGTAAGGTCAGAACAAGCTAAGTTCCAATCCTTGCAATCCAATCGAGAGGCTTTTGAGAAACGTCAATTAGAAGTTGTGAGTGCTATTGAAACGGCTAAGGCTAGTATTCGGAGCTTAGAAGCTCGCAAGGGGGAAAGTAAAAATCAATGTGCTATTCTAGAATCTGAAATAGCACAGGTAGATAGTGAACTACAAGTCGCTCGTTCTGAATTTGAAGCGCTAGGTCAAAAGTTTAATGCCTTATCTGCTCAACGACAAGCCCTCGTTGATGATGCTAAGGATGCGGTCATGAAAGCGCGTGAAGAGCGTAAGGAATTACAAAAGCTGCGCACTCAAGAACAACGTGCAAAAGGTCGATTAGAACTATTAGCACAGTGGGAGGAACAGCACGAAGGTTACTTAGAAGGCACAAAGAACATCCTCAATGGTAAAGGTTCTTGGCGCGAACAGATCACGGGCGCTGTTGGCGATCTCTTTACGGTAGAGGAGAAATATACTACGGCTATCGAAACGGCCTTAGGCGGTAGTGTTAACCACGTTGTAACTACTACAGCTCGCGCTGCTGCGGAGGGTGTCAATTATTTGAAATCTATCCAAGGTGGTCGCGTAACCTTCTTGCCGATGGATTCTGTTAAAGGTAAACCATATGATACACCGGCTTTACATGAAAGCTGTGTATTAGGCACTGCTGTTGATTGTATTTCTTTTGATAATAAATACGCCCATATTTTCCAATACTTATTGGGGCGCACCTTGGTAGTGTCTTCCATGGATGATGCCATTGGATTACAGAAAAAATACAATCAGCAATTGCGCATCGTAACTCTTACAGGGGAACAATTTCAACCTGGTGGTTCTCTAACCGGTGGTGCCACAAAACGTAAGCGTGCTTCTGTATTGAGCCGCAAGGAAGAGGCTGCTAGTCTTGAACAAGAACTGGTACAAATTGAAGAACAAATTCGCTCCTTAATAGCTAACTTAGAAAGCCTTGAAAAACGGGTTGAAGAGACTGAAAAGGATCAAGCGACTCTTGATGAAAGCTATCAACATACGAACTTACTCTATGTGGCTAGTGAAACAAAGGTACAAAATATACAAAATCAGCTGGATCGTAAGAAACGTGTTCTCCATGAAGAAGAGCAACGTTTAGTACAAATTGATATTGATTTGGCTACTACAACAGCTAACTTGAAAGATCAAGAAACAGCATTAGCTTCCTTGCAAGAGGATCATGGTATGGATGGTAATCAAGGGGCGTTGATGGGTCGATTAACCGTGTTGCAAAAGGTGCAACAAGAGGCGTATGAAGCTTTTACAGAAGCTCGCCTTACTTGTGATACCTTGCGACATACCATTCAGGAACGGGAATCACAACGTGAACAGCGTAATCAGTCTATTTCTAGTATTATTGAGCGTTTAACACCACTTCGTAATTTGTTAGTTAGTACTACACAACGCTATGAAGAGGATATCCCTCTGGCTCAGGAAGTTGCAGAACAAGAGTTGACCTCTGCTACGGCTGAGGTTGAACGATTACGTGCCCTTCGCGATGAAGCTTATGATAAAACATCTACGGGGCGCGAGGAAATGGAATCTATCCTCAGTGAGCAAGACCGATTGAATCAACGCTACAAAGTGGTGCAAGGTCGCCTTGTTGATATGGAAGGTAAAATTACACGTCATCGCATGGACTGTGAGCGCTTTGTAGAAGAATTACAAGAGCTAGGCTTTACTTTGGAAGATGCTCAAGTCCTTCGCATTGAAGGCTCCGTTAGCGATTGGAAGGATGAGCAAGCTCGTTTGATAGCCGAAATTGCCGAATTGGGTCCAGTCAATCCAAATGCCGTTGAGGAATACGAAGAGACTAAAGAACGCTATGATTTCTTAACCACACAATTAGCTGATTTAGATACGGCAAAGGCGCAATTACAGGCGGTTATTGCCGAAATGGATAAGGCGATGAGTACACAGCTATATGATGTATTGGATGTGGTAGGCCGTAGATTCCAAGAAGTATTCAGCCAATTGTTTGGCGGTGGTACTGCGCAAATTGTACTTACTGATCCAGATAATATCTTGACGGGTGGTATCGACTTCTACATTCAACCACCAGGGAAAAAGCGTCAACAATTGACACTTTTATCGGGTGGTGAGCGTGCTCTTACGGTTATCGCTTTATTGTTCTCATTCCTTGACTATCGTCCAGCTCCGTTCTGTGTGCTTGACGAAGTTGACGCGGCGCTTGACGAAGCTAATGTTGAACGATTTAGCTCTTACTTAAATCGAATAAATAAAGAAACACAATTTATCGTTGTATCTCACCGTAAAAAGACGATGGAAGCTGCCGAAGTACTTCAAGGGGTAACCATGGTGGAACGCGGTGTATCGCGATTATTAACAGTAGCATTTGAAGATGTGAAGGAGGATCTAGCATAATGGCATTTGGATTCTTTGATAGAATTAAAGACGGTTTAGAGAAAACTCGTAAGTCTTTTGTAAAAAATGTAGAAAGCATCGTTATTGGTTATGCGCAAATCGATGATGATTTTTTAGATGATTTAGAAGCAGTTATGCTTACTAGTGATCTAGGCCCTAAGACGACAGAATACTTGATGAAAGAAATTCGTCGTGGTGTAACAGAAGGTATCATCAATCATACAGGCGATGTAATGCCGTTTATGGAAGACCGCATCACGGAAATGCTCATCGATCAAGAAGATGAAATTACTTTGCACCATCCTGAGGTTATCCTCGTAGTTGGTGTAAATGGTGTTGGTAAAACAACGACAATCGCTAAATTGGCTAACTATTATACTAAAGAAGGTAAAAAGGTTATCATTGCTGCAGGTGATACATTCCGTGCCGCTGCAGCTGACCAATTATCCATTTGGGCTGATCGCGTTGGTGTGCCGATTGTTAAACATAAAGAAGGCGCAGACCCTGCTGCCGTTGTATATGATGCAATGGAAGCTGCGAAAGCTCGTAATGCAGACCTTGTTATCGTAGATACGGCTGGTCGTCTACATACTAAGGTTAACCTTATGGAAGAGCTTAAAAAGATGGGGCGCGTAGCGAATAACCACGTAGAAGGTGCGCCGCATCAAACATTGCTCGTTTTAGATGGTACTACGGGTCAAAATGCAGTAAGCCAAGCTAAATTATTTGGTCAAGCTGTACCAGTAAATGGTATTGTAGTAACTAAACTAGATGGTACAGCAAAAGGCGGCGTAGTTATCTCTATTAAAGAGGAACTGGGCGTACCCGTACGCTGGATTGGCGTTGGCGAAGGTATGGATGACTTGCGTCCATTTAATGCAAAAGAATTTGCTAATGCACTATTTAATAAAGGAATGATTCAAGGTGACAAATAAATATAACCGGGAATTCTTACTTGAATATGTAGAATCTGAAAATAAAAAAAATGAATGTAATGTTAGCCTAGAAAATATGAATAAGATAGTTAGCTTAATCGAGTACTTCGGTATTGAACTATATCGCCCCATTACGAGATTGCTACTTTCAAACTGGGAAGAAATTACAGAACGTATTAATAACTATACTGAATCAGATTGGATGATGGCTGATGAAATCCAGAAGACCACACCTACACTAGATCGCTTTTCTATTGCTATGCTCATCGAAGTCTTAGAAGGTGAGGATACGTTGAATCAAGCGGAAAATGTAGGTCGTCGTTTGACGGATGAAGAAATGAAAGCCATCCGTAAACATCAGGATGAACAGTAATGAAGCATAGTACATATAATTACGAGGGGGGCCAACCATTTAAAGTGGAGGCGCCCTTTACGCCTACAGGTGACCAACCTACCGCGATTCAATCTTTAACAGAAGGTATTGAACGTGGTGAATGGGCGCAAGTTTTGCTCGGTGCCACTGGTACTGGTAAGACTTTTACAATGGCTAAGGTTATTGAAGCAGTTCAAAAGCCGACCTTGATCATTGCTCATAATAAAACCTTGGCGGCTCAATTATGTAGTGAATTTAAAAGTTTCTTTCCAAATAATGCGGTAGAATACTTTGTATCTTACTACGATTTTTATCAACCGGAGGCCTATATTCCTTCTAGTGATACATATATCGAGAAGGATGCGTCTATTAATGATGAAATCGATAAACTGCGACATAGTGCTACGATGAGCCTTTTTGAGCGCCGCGATGTCATTATCGTTGCCTCTGTTAGCTGTATTTATGGCTTAGGTGACCCTGAGGACTATTCTGATCTTGTATTGTCCTTGCGCTTAGGTCAAACTAAATCGCGCGATGAAATCTTATCTAAACTCGTAGATATTCAATATACGAGAAATGATATGAACTTTATCCGCGGTACCTTCCGTGTACAAGGGGATACAATTGATATTTTCCCTGCCGCTTATAGTGAAAGAGCCATTCGTGTGGAGCTCTTTGGTGATGAAATCGACCGCCTCGTAGAGGTAGATTCCTTGACGGGTGAAGTTATTGCGGAAAGAAAACACGTTGCTGTCTATCCAGCATCTCACTATGTAACGACGAAAGAGAAGATGAATATTGCTGTAGAGCGTATTGAAGCCGAATTAGATGAGCAGTTGGCGAAGTTAAAAGCTGCTGACCGTCTATTGGAGGCTCAGCGCTTAGAACAGCGTACCCGTTACGATATAGAAATGATGCAAGAAATGGGCTATTGCTCGGGCATCGAAAACTATTCCCGTCATATGTCTGAACGTAAGGCTGGGGAAGCACCGTTTACATTGATTGATTATTTCCCAGATGATTTCCTCATCATGGTGGACGAATCGCATGTGACGATGCCTCAAATTCGTGCTATGTATAATGGTGACCGTGCCCGTAAAGAATCTCTTATCGAATACGGTTTCCGTCTTCCTTCTGCATTAGATAATAGACCTCTTCAATTCGATGAATTTGTAGAGCGTATCAATCAAATTGTATACGTATCGGCTACACCTGGCCCATACGAAATGGAAGTAGAAACGAATATTGCAGAGCAAATCATTCGTCCTACGGGCCTATTAGATCCATCTATAGAAATTCGTCCTATTAAGGGGCAAATGGATGACTTGCTTGGAGAAATTCACAAACGAGCTGCCAAGAATGAACGGGTTCTTGTTACGACATTGACGAAGAAGATGGCTGAGGACTTAACGGAATTTTTGAAGGAAATGGGCGTACGAGTTCGTTACCTTCATTCCGATATTGTTACTATTGAGCGGGCTGAAATCATTCGTGATTTGCGGGCTGGCGTATTCGATGTATTAGTTGGTATTAACTTGCTTCGTGAAGGTCTCGATATGCCAGAGGTTTCCTTGGTTGCTATCTTAGATGCGGATAAGGAAGGTTTCTTGCGTTCCGATACGGCCATGATTCAAACTATAGGTCGTGCGGCTCGTAATGTGAATGGTCATGTTATCATGTACGCAGATCGTGTAACAGGTTCCATGCAACGAGCTATCGATGAAACCGATCGTCGTCGTGCCGTGCAAGAGGCTTATAATATTGAACATAATATCACGCCTAAATCTGTATCTAAAGATGTAAAAGAGCTTATCGAATTAACGAAAATCGAAGAAGATATGGTTACCGAGGGAAAGGGACTTTCACCGAAAAAAGGAAAACAAAAAAAATCCTCAGAGGGCATGGACCATGGACACGAATCATATGTTCAAGATACATCAGCACCTAAGGTGGCAGATATAACACCGGAAGAATTGTACAATAAGATTGAAGAGCTAGATCGTCAAATGAAGGCCGCCGCCAAGCAGCTTGAATTTGAATCCGCTGCTAAATTACGTGATCAATTGGGCGTATTACGTCAACAATGGTCCGATATGCATAGTGCAGGAGATAGCAAGTTGAAGAAGCCTGCTTCTACCAAATCTAGAAAGCGGACGAGTCCAAAAAGTAAATCTTAAGAGCAATTTTAAAAGATTGTAAGAAAACACATAGATTATATAGACTATATGTGCGATAATATACATATATTATTTCATGTTAGTAATCGGAGAGATGATGCCGTTTGGTATCATCTCTTTAAATAGGAAAGATAATGAAAGATCAATTGATTGTAAAAGGTGCGCGTCAGCATAACCTAAAAAATATTGATATATCCTTGCCACGTGATCAGTTTATCGTCTTAACTGGCCTCAGTGGTTCTGGTAAATCATCCCTAGCATTTGATACGATTTACGCAGAAGGACAACGACGTTATGTTGAGTCCCTGTCTGCGTATGCACGTCAATTTTTGGGACAAATGGATAAACCCGATGTCGATTATATTGAAGGTTTATCTCCCGCCATTTCTATCGACCAAAAGACGACGAGTCGCAACCCTCGTTCTACGGTTGGTACCGTAACGGAGATTTACGACTATTTACGTCTCTTATTTGCACGCGTAGGTCATGCACACTGTCCAGAATGTGGTAAGCCTATTACCCAGCAAACAATACAACAAATGACCGACGATGTAATGAGCTTTCCCGAAGGTTCAAAGATTTTAGTGCTGGCCCCTATGATTCAAGGTAAAAAAGGGGAACATAAATCGGTGTTTGAACAACTTCGCAAAGAAGGCTTTGTTCGTGCTCGAGTAGACGGTGTAGTGCGTACCTTGGACGAAGAAATTGTATTAGAGAAAAATAAGAAGCATTCCATCGATATCGTTGTGGACCGTCTCGTTGTAAAAGAAGGCATTGAATCTCGGTTGGCTGACTCTATGGAGACCGCTTCAAAATGGGCAGAAGGCATCGTTGTGATTCAAGAGGTAGACGGACCTGAACACATGTATAGCCAACATTTTGCGTGCCCAGATTGTCATATTTCATTACCTAAAATTGAACCGCGTATGTTCTCTTTTAATAGTCCGTTTGGTGCGTGTCCATCTTGTTTAGGGATTGGTTCTACTATGGAGGTTGATGAGGAGCGCATTATTCCAGATGGATCTATTAGCTTTGCCGATGGTTGCGTGCAAGCCTTGAGCTCCAATCCTAATGCTTGGTTTATGCGTCAAGTAGAAGGTCTATTAAAAGCTAATGGATATTCCTTAGACTCCACCTATGATGAATTGCCGAAAGCATTACAGAAAAAGGTGATGTACGGTACGACGGATAAGGTAAGTTTCACCTATGAAAATATGAGAGGTGAGATAAAGGAATTCTTTACTGAGTACGAAGGTATTTTACCGATGGTTAAGCGCCGTCATAGTGAAGCCTCTACAGACTCTATGCGTGAAGAATTTGAAAAGTTTATGTCTATTAAGCCGTGTACTACATGTCATGGGGCTCGTCTTAAACCTGAAGTATTAGCTATTACTGTAGGGGATAAGAATATCAACGAAGTAACGCAGTTAACTATTAAAGAAGCACTCGATTTCTTTGGTAATCTACAGTTAACTGAACGTGAACAAGTGATTGGTGCTCAAATTTTAAAGGAAATCAATGCTCGTCTAGGTTTCCTTAATAATGTAGGTCTCGATTACCTAACAATGAACCGTAGTGCAGGCACATTATCTGGTGGTGAAGCACAGCGTATTCGTCTAGCTACGCAAATCGGCTCTGGTTTGGTAGGTGTATTGTACATCCTAGACGAACCGTCCATAGGTCTACATCAACGAGATAATGATCGACTTATCGATACCTTAAAAGGCTTGCGGGACTTAGGTAATACCTTGCTCGTTGTAGAACACGACGAAGATACGATGCGTGCGGCTGACTATCTCGTGGACATTGGTCCAGGTGCAGGTGAGCATGGCGGTCAAATTATTGCCGCTGGTTCTGTTGACGAAGTTATGAAGGTAAAAGACTCTATTACTGGTCAGTATTTGAGTGGTCGTAAATTTATTGCTCTTCCGGAAGAACGCCGTAAACCAGGTAAGAACTGCATTGAAATTCGCGGTGCTAAGGAAAACAATTTACAAAATGTAAATGTAAAATTTCCTATTGGCTTGTTTAATGTTGTTACTGGTGTCAGCGGTTCTGGTAAGTCTACCTTGATTAATGAAATTCTCTACAAAGGTTTAGCTAATCAATTATATCGCTCTAACCACAAAGTAGGGGCTCATAAAGAAATCCGTGGTCTTGAACATATCGATAAAATCATCAATATTGATCAAAGCCCTATCGGACGTACACCTCGTTCCAATCCAGCTACATATACAGGTGTATTTGATGCCATACGCGAACTATATAGTCAAACACCGGAAGCAAAGATGCGCGGTTACAAACAAGGGCGCTTTAGCTTTAACGTAAAAGGTGGCCGTTGTGAAGCTTGTCGTGGTGACGGTATCATTAAAATTGAAATGCACTTCTTACCAGATGTGTATGTACCTTGTGAGGTTTGTAAGGGAGCCCGTTATAACCGAGAAACCTTAGAGGTTAAATACAAAGGTAAATCTATTGCAGATGTACTAGATATGACGGTAGATGATGCGGTTGAGTTCTTCAGCGCTATTCCGAAGATCAATCGTAAAATGGTTACCTTGCAAGAGGTGGGTCTTGGCTATATTCGTTTAGGTCAAGCCGCAACAACCTTATCTGGTGGTGAAGCACAACGCGTTAAATTAGCTACTGAATTAGCTCGTCGCAGCACAGGTAAAACGCTATACATCCTAGATGAACCTACTACAGGTCTTCACGCCGAGGATATTCGCAAGTTATTACACGTATTGCAACAACTCGTAGAGGGTGGCGATACAGTTGTCGTTATCGAACATAATTTAGATGTTATTAAGATGGCTGATCACATTATTGATCTTGGTCCTGAAGGTGGTAATCGCGGAGGCACTATCGTGGCAATTGGTACGCCTGAGGAAATTGTTAAGGTGAAAGAAAGCTATACCGGGAAATTCTTAGGTCCTGTATTGGAACAGACTAAGAAATTTATGAAAGCTGCAAAAAATAAGAAATAAAACATCTAAAAATCTACAAGGAAAGGAGGAAATATGCCGTCTGAAGAATTACTGGAAAAGGTTAGCCATTTGCCAACTACACCAGGCGTATATTTGTGGCGTGATCAATATAACCGAATTATTTATGTAGGTAAGGCTATTAACTTGCGAAATCGTGTGCGTTCCTATGTGCGTAACGATGCAAATCGCGCACCAAAGGTTACGGCCATGATGAAACGAGCCGTCGATGTGGAAGTCATTCAAACAAAAACGGAGATGGAAGCGCTCATCTTGGAGAATACACTTATCAAGGAGCATGAACCGAAATATAACATTAGACTTCGTGATGATAAGACATACCCATATGTAAAAGTCTCTGTGCAAGAGGATTACCCACGCGTATATATGACGCGTCGTTTAGAGCGGGACGGAGCCAAGTACTTTGGCCCTTTTACAGATGTCACATCTGTTCATGTGGTACTGAAATTAATACGACAGTACTATCCATTGCGTACCTGTAAGTCTATGAAGGTAGAACGCCCATGCTTACAGTATCATATGCATTACTGCGAGGCGCCGTGTTTTAATAAAATATCGGTACCCGATTATCGGAAGTATATTGACGAAATCATAGAACTTTTTGAAGGTAAACCTATACCATTGCTAAAGGAAATTAAATCAAAGATGGAGGCTGCTGCAGAAGATTTGCGCTTTGAAGATGCTGCACGTTATCGTGATCAATTGTCTAGCATTGAAAAGATACAAGAAAAGCAACGCATGGTTACTCAACGTGGCGATTTAGACGTCTTAGGATTGGCTGTAGATACATCGATGGCCTGTGTACAGTTGCTATTCATCCGCGGTGGTCGTCTGTTAGGCCGTGAGAATTACTTTGTGCAACATGATGGCGATAGTTCAGAAACCATTATGACAGACTTTATCAAGCAATACTATGGAGATACAAACTTTATTCCTAAAGAGTTGTTACTACCTATGGAGAGTACAGATAGAGACTTATTAACAGAATGGTTTACACAGCTCAAAGGTCAACATGTAGATGTATCTGTGCCACAACGTGGCTATAAGATGGATATGATTAAGATGGCGCATGAAAATGCGGAAACCTTCCTTGAAGAACGTCGCCGTCAGTGGCAGCACCAAATCGATAAGACTGGCGGAGCGATTAAGAAGCTAGCCGAGATTCTCGACTTACCACGCTTACCGGAACGCATGGAATGTTTCGATATCTCCCATACACAAGGCTCTGAAACCGTGGCGTCCATGGTTGTCTTTGAAGGTGGCAAGCCAGCGAAAAAGGAATATCGTCGTTTTAAATTGAAAACTACGCAAGGTAAATCTGATGACTTTAAGTCTATGGCTGAAATTATGGAACGACGCTATGGTAATGAAACAGATTGGCCTATGCCAGACCTCATTATTATCGATGGTGGTAAAGGTCAGCTCAATGCAGCTTTGCCGTTGATTCGTGCAGTAGGTGTTACTGATGTGCCAGTTATCTCTTTGGCTAAGCGTATTGAAGAGGTCTTTGTAGAAGGGCAATCTGAAAGTATCATTTTGAGTCATCACACGCCGGAACTTCAATTACTCCAACAAATTCGTGATGAAGCCCATCGTTTTGCCATTACTTATCACCGTAAGTTGCGGGGCAAGCGAAATCTTGAATCTATTCTAGATCATATTGAAGGCATCGGTCCTAAACGCCGTAAGGCCTTATGGGCTCACTTTAATAGTTTAGAGGCCATGAAAGAGGCATCTATTGATGAACTAGCAAATGTAGAATCTATGAATTATAAGACGGCAGAAACACTATATAATTTCTTCCGTATGTCCAAAGTAGAAAAACAAGATATACTGAAATAAAAAAGAGCATCTTACATAAGATGCTCTTTTACTGTATTAACTGTTATTTAGTTTTGTTTACGTTGAATGTACCATGTACGCCATGTGAATAATATACCTGCTACTAGTACGCTAGAGAGTAAGCCAATCCATACGCCAAATGGTCCATAATTAGGATTTTTAGCAAGGGTATAAGCTGTTGGAAAACATACACCCCAATAGGAAATGAGTGAGATGTAAAGAACTACTTTAACATCCTTGTAGGCTCTTAGAATACCTTGTAATGGAGTACCTATGGCATCGATGGCAGCAAAAAATACGCCATACCCAAGGAAGTGATAAATAAGCTCATATACTTCATCATCATTGGTAAATAGATCAGCAATATTATCCATATGAGTGAACGTAAAGGCGCAAATGAGAACGGCTATGATGATGGCCAATACACGAGAAATATAAGAGTATTGAATGGCTTCCTTTTTTCGCCCTGCACCGAGTTCATAAGCAACGGCAATGGTAGAAGACATGGCAATGCTTAATGGTAAGCAGTAGAATACATTAGTAAAGGAAATAACCGATTGATGAGCTGCTACTACAGCAGATCCAAAGTGAACCATTAAGAGACCAGCAATGCTAAAGATACTAGCTTCAAAGAAGATGGAAAAACCTATGGGAATACCAACTTGTAATTGTTCACGGATATAGTGGAAATTAGGACTATGGAAATCTTTATAGATGCGATAGCCTTTTAACTTAGGATGCAATAGAATGACTAAGCTAAATAGAATAAAGTTCGTCCAACAGGCACCAGCAATACCGTAGCCAGCTCCAACGCCACCAATTTCAGGAAAGCCGTAATGTCCAAAGATGAGTGCGTAGTTTAAGAATACGTTAATCACAAAGCTTGTAAAGACAATGGCCATGGAGTAATGCGTCAATCCGTGAGAATCGACTGTATTACGCAAGGTATTTACCCAGAGTAATGGGAATAAACCAAGTGCAAAGGCTTTCAGATAACTAATACATACCTCGGTGGCAGCGGGTTCAAGATTTAAATATGTCAATAAAGGGCGTAAGCCGAATATACCAATTAATAAAATTAAAAATGCTAGTCCTGTACCGATGAAAAGGCCTTGATGAAAGATTATTGGAATATCATCTGTTTTCTTAGCTCCTAATAGTTGAGAAATGATTGGCGTGATACCCATTAATGTACCTTGTGCAAAGATATAGAAGAGGAGCCACAAATTATATCCCGTAGCGACACCAGCTAAATCAGTCGTACTATATTGCCCCGTTAAAAAGATGGCGATGAAGGTAGCCCCAATCAGGGAAAATTGAGTGATGCACATTGGAGTAAATAGTTTTATGAACAACCATAATTTTTGCAGTATAGAATATGTTTGATACATACTAACCTCCCTAGTAACGATATACTATACCATACCATAAAGTAGCTTAATTTAATAGCCAAAACCTAAGAAAAAAAGGAATTAAATATATAAAGAAATAGAGCCCATATTATGATTATGTAAGGGGAGAAATGAGCTTATATAAACTATCTTATTTAATAAGATAGAGTTATGATAAAAACGTATATATATGTTGATAATTGAATTTTACACTACCTTACTATATCGATTATAATATATACACTGTTATTTTATTCTAAGGAGGATACATTGGACATCTTAACTGTACAAGGATTATTGGCGATGCTTCAAATCATCGTTATTGATATTTTATTAGCTGGTGATAATGCCATTGTTATTGGTATGGCGGCTCGCAACTTACCCGCAAATTTACAGAAGAAGGCGATTTTCTGGGGCACAGCTGGCGCCATTATTTTACGTCTTGTTATGGCATTCCTATTTGTAGAGGCATTGAACAATATTCCTGCTTTACGTTTAGTAGGTGGTATCCTTCTTTTATGGATCGGTTACAAGCTTGTTGTTGATGATGAAAGCGAGCACAATATTGAGGCTAAAGATAACTTGCGCGCTGCTATCATGACCATTGTTATTGCAGATGGAATTATGGGTATTGATAATGTTATTGGTGTAGTTGGTGCCGCTGGTGGTGATATGACATTAGTTGCTATTGGTATGCTTATTACAGTACCTATTATCATTTATGGTAGTACTTTATTTGTAAAAGTGATCGAACGCTTTCCAATCATCCTTTACGTTGGTGGCGGTATCCTTGCCTGGGTGGGTGCAGCGATGAGTGTGGAAGATAAATTAATTTCACATACCGTAGAACCGTATGCATTACTCATCAAAGTCGGAGCTGTTATCCTCGTAGTAGGGGCATCTTTGTTAGCTAAGAAACTTAAAAAATAATGTAATAAATCTCTTCTTCTAGTCATAGGAGGAGAGATATTTTTTCGTAAAAGTATAGCCATTATAAAGAACCTTATAGGCTAATCTTAAGAATAACAGTGGTAATCTAAGAGCTTTCTTTTAGATGAGAAAATAGAGAATTTGTGGTATAGTTAAGGGATAGTTATTGAATTAGCAGAGTGAATTGAGGTAAGTATAGAATGGAATTTTTAGAAGCTGCAACGTGGATAACGATTAGCAAAATTATTTTGATCGATATTTTATTGGCAGGAGATAATGCCGTCGTTATTGGTATGGCAGCGGGTAAATTGGCGCCAGAATTACAAAAGAAAGCCGTTATCTGGGGTACAGTAGGGGCTATTGGAATGCGCCTTGTATTTGCCACTCTTTTAGTGGAAGCACTTACTTTAATTCCTCTTATTCACTTAGGTGGTGGCCTTGTACTTGTATGGATTGCCATTCAACTCTTAAAAGGCGGAGATGAAGAGGCACATATCGAAGCTAAGAATTCCTTAATGGGAGCCATTTGGACAATCATTGTGGCTGATGCGATGATGAGTATCGATAATGTAATTGGCGTAGTTGGTGCCGCTAAAGGACATTTAGAGCTCGTTATTGTTGGTATGTTGATTACTGTTCCCATCATTGTGTTCTGCTCCACACTATTTGCTCGTATCATCAATAAGTTTCCTGTCATTCTTTGGGCTGGTGGTGCGTTATTAGGTTGGGTTGCTGGTGAAATGATTGTGGAAGATCCACTTCTTATGCCATATATTCAAGGTGAAGAATTGCTCGTGAAATTTGGCACTGTATTCTTCGTACTTATCGTAACTGGCATGATTAAAATTTGGAAGAAAAGAGACTCGTAATGAACGGTACAAGTTGTACATCTCGTAAAAAGAAATCTAAACAACAACGTAGAAATGGTAATCGTGCGAATACAGGTCAATCAGTTACTAGTACATTATCTAAGAAGCAACAGGCCATACTCAATGCTCCAGTTAAGTTAGGTGATGAAGTATTAGTTACTATTCATGGTATCGGTAGTAGTGGTGAAGGTGTAGGTCGTGTAGATGACTTTACGGTTTTTGTTCCCTTTGCCTTGCCTGGGGAAACCGTGAAAGTATCCATCAATATGGTGAAAAAGACTTATGCTACAGGGCGTCTGTTAGAAATTGTTACCATGGCTCCTAATCGTATCGATCCGCGCTGTGATCTCTATGGCTTTTGTGGTGGATGTCAGTTGCAACACATTACCTATGAAGGCCAGCTTTCACTAAAAACACAAAAGGTGAAGGACGTTATCGAACGCATTGGTCATCAAAATCCAGAACTTGTAAAACCAGCATTGGGACCTAAAGAACCATGGGCGTATCGTAATAAGATGCAAATGCCTGTGGGTGGGACTAAAGGGAATATTCAAATGGGATTCTATGCGATGGGATCACATGATATTGTGCAAGGTACGAATTGTCCCATTCAAGATGAAGGTAATAATATCATTGCTCAAGCTTGCTACCAAATTGCTAAAGAATTTGATATTGAGCCTTATGATGAACATACTGGTAAAGGTGTGCTACGTCATGTAATCGGTCGCATTGGACAATCTGGATGGATGATTATCCTTGTAACCGCGACAGAACACTTGCCACATCAAGAGAAGTGGGTTGAAAAATTAACTGAACGAGTTCCCCAAGTGGAAACCATTGTTCATAATGTAAATGGGAAGCGTACTAATGTTATATTAGGGCCTAAAAATACTGTTCTCTATGGGGATGGAACGATTACAGACCATATCAAGGATTTACGGTTTACCTTATCTCCACATTCCTTTTTCCAAGTTAATCCTGAACAAACTACGGTGCTGTATGACCAAGCGCTAGCTTATGCGGATCTAAAAGGAAATGAAACAGTTATTGATGCGTACTGTGGTACAGGCACTATTTCACTATTCTTGGCACATAAGGCAAAACATGTTATCGGTATTGAAATCGTAGAACCTGCTATTATCAATGCTCGTGAAAACGCCCAACGCAATGGCTATGATAATACAGAGTTTATCGTTGCCGATGCGGCCGTAGAAATGCCAAAACTTTACAAAGCAGGCGTACGACCTGACGTTATCGTATTCGATCCAATCCGGGCGGGCTGTAAAGAAGAAGTACTAACCTCTGCGGCGGGTATGGAACCAAAACGTATTGTCTACGTATCCTGTAATCCTGCAACCATGGCACGAGACATTGAAATACTAACACACTACGGCTATGAACTACAAGAAGTACAACCTGTAGACATGTTCCCTATGACAGCGCATGTCGAAGCTGTTGCTTTGCTTACTAGGAGCGAAGCGACGCAGTGAGCATTAGCACTGCCCATACGATAGGCGTCCAAGAACACGAGGGAAAGACGAAGTGTGATTGGAAACGCCGAACCGCTGAGGCAGTGGCTTTGCTTACCAAGAGTGAAAGGACGCCCATATAATCAAATTTAAAATAGAAAAACCTAGAATTCATTTAAATTACAATTTTAGATTTAATCTTGTGAGGGATAATATGGATTTTATACATGATAGACATAGTAATATCCTTTTCAGTCTTTATGGTAGTAAAGTAAATAGAATTAAAATTCATAATAAAACATTAACGTTAACAGTTGACGAAATGTATCAATTGGTAGATGGTGAAGAAAAAGCATTCTCAGGAGAAATATGTTTTAACAACTGTGATTTAGATTTGGGGAATGTACTGATATTTAACAAAACCTTGGGTGAAGGTCGCTTTTTGATCTGCACCCATTTTCTTGGACAGATATAATTAAGCTATTCTTTGGGAATGAGTTCGGTATTCTACCGGGCTCATTCCTTTTAATTTGAGCTTAATACGTTTTGTATTGTAATAATCAATATAATCTTTTAATTTGTTGATAAAATCTTCATAGGAAGTAGATTCCTCTAAATATAACAACTCTGATTTTAGTAAGCCAAAGAAGTTTTCCATCACGCTATTATCCAAACAGTTTCCTTTTCGAGACATACTTTGGATGA
>NZ_JAWEGM010000007.1:0-86869 GCF_032472435.1 Veillonella parvula | reverse complement strand
GTAGATTGAAATAAAATTTTGTCAAAACTCAATTAATATAATTAAAAGGACTGTCCTTTTGTTGACTTTATTATAAGTTAATTGAGATTTAATTTCAGTACCTATAGCAACAGAATTGAAATAATTTTATATAACAAATAGACGAGACCTCTAGAGAGACCTCGTCTTATTATTATCACTAAATATTACAGATATGTAACATCCTAAATTTTGAAATATTAAACGTCTATAAATATTAATCTCATATAATTTAAATCGCAGGTAGCAGTCCTAATAGATACACATCAAAAGTATCGCCAGGCCGTACCTCATGTACGCCTCTCGGAATACACGCCAAAGCATTAACCGTATATAAGCCTAACATGCTACTACTGTTAAAGTGACGATTAGCCACAAAGCGTGGCGCGCCACCACCGAAGATTACTTTACCTTGTACATAGCGATCAAAAGCATTGCGTTTAAAAATTTCCGAATCCATAACACAGGCCACCACTGGTGTAGTCCAGTTTGCCAAACCTTTATAGCGTTTCAAGGTTGGTGCTACGATTAAATGCCACCCATTAAAGGCAGCCCCTGGATTACCGGACAAACCAAAGATAATCTGACCTTTTGGGGTAACCGCACCATAAGATGCTGCACCCGGTCGCATTTGAATACGGGCATAGATAGATTTTGCTCCTAGTTTTTCATAAATAAGAGGCATCGTATCGAAAAGGCCTACCGACACACCACCAGAACTGATAATAACATCTGCTTCTTCACTAAGCTTCAACACATGGTTGATTTCAGAGTCTAACTCCTCCGGAGCATCACTTACATGATAATGTGTTATCTTATGAAAACCTAAATCCTCCAAGAGCCCACAGATCATAGCTCGATTAGAGTTGTAGATTTTACCAGGTGTTAAACTTTCACCAGGTTCAATAACCTCATGGCCAGAGGTAAGAACTAATACACGAGGCATGGCATTAACAGATATCTCCGTCATACCTAGCCCCGTCAAAATGGTTTGTACTGTAGATGTTACCTCTGTACCACGTGGGATCACAATGGTGCCGGCAACACACTCCTCACCTTGTGGAATAATATGATCACCACAATGATATTTGCCTTGAATCGTAATTGTAGTTTGTGGTTCACCAGTGCCAACCACTTGTTCTTGCATGATGACAGTATCACATGTATCTGGTACCGGTGCACCAGTCATAATACGCACCGCATGACCAACGTCTACGGGATGTTCCCATACAACACCAGCACCAATGATACCGTCAACGATATATTCATTACGACCTTCTTCGTAGGCGATGGCATAACCATCCATAGCAGATTTTGGGAATGCAGGTACGTCTGTGGGTGCAATAATGTCCTCTGCTAACACGTACCCCTTCGCAGCCTTAACATCTATTGTTTCAACTTTATGAACTTGCGTTTGTAAGGCTTCATCCCACAATTGGAGCGCCTTCTCAACAGTAACGACGGCCATTTAAACTCCTCATCATTTCCTGTATGTGACGTACCAATTCAGGTACGTCTTGATCTAACTTACCAATTTCTATCGTCGCCACTCGGTCCATGGAATCCGAGATAAGCTCTTCCGTATGTCCCTCTTGGGTAACCTCTATAATAGGGGCAATCCCTTGAGACCGTGATTCTAGTATAACTATATCTACGGGCATAAACTGTGATATTTCATACAGATTTGATTGTTCTTTTGTACGTATGCGAATCGCTGTTTCAGTAGGCCCTGCAATAGCAACCGCATCAGCCCCAGCTTTATAAGCAAGATCTGTATCTGTTCCCTCATGATCCATCTGAAAGCCATGTTTATCGCTTTTGACAACACCAACGGATAAACCGATTTTTTGTAACTCAGACACAAGACGCGTTACAACAGTTGTCTTACCTGTTTTACGTTTTGATGCGACCACACTAATTAAAGGTACACGGCGAAATTCATTTTCCGCCAAAGCTCGCGCCCATTGATAATCTTCAAAGCGATTAATATTACTTAATTCCCAGCTATAGTCAGTAGCATCAATGGACTCAACATGCCCAATGACGTCAAGAGCATGATGCAAGGATACATTTTCGCCAACAAGAATAGATTGAATTAAGGACGCAATATATGGCCTATAAATACCGGCCATCGGCTCAGATTTACCACTTTCACTATATGGGACAATGGCATTCCAATCATTATGATCTACTTGATAGAGCCAATCATAATACAAATCCATTTCCATGAATGGCATATCTACTGCCATTACTGCATAAGCAGAACTAGTACCAACCGCTAGAGTGCTATACAGCCCCCCTAAAGGTCCGCATCGCCCAACAGAATCACGAACAATAGAAACCTTATTTTTCTCATCGTTCGATAATGTATCTATAATATGAGTCTGTATAGCAAGTCCTAATTGCTCGTCATCACCAATGGAGATAAGAATATCTTGAACATCTGCATCTAAGCCCTTACGAAGGGCATGAGATATAAGACTTTCACCATTAATCCAAGACAACAAAGCCTTAGGTTGCCCCATTCTAGTGCTGAGTCCTCCAGCCAAAATAATTAAACCTAATTTATCCACGACGTTGTAAACCTCGTTTAACACCTTGGTAGATGAATAGTAAAACTGCAATATTTAAAAGCCCATCTGGTACCATATAGGATGCATTATAAATCATGGAATAAACCCAAGGATTCTGCCCTTGCGGAGCATAGCTAGCAAAGACCACAGCACCGCTCGTAACAGATGCCCCCCAACGCAATACAATACCTACGATGGATCCAGTGATAAGTCCAGAAAGAGAATCTTTAAAGTAACCACAAACGCCAATAGCACCGTAAGCAACCAAGTAGTCTAATACAATACTTAAATAATGAACAGATGATTTAAAGCCTAAAATAAAGTGTAATATACCATATACAACACCTACGAAGATACCTCGTGTTCCGCCCCAACGATATGCGTAAATCATGAGTGGTACCAAAGCTGCCGCCTTAATAGAGCCTCCCTGTGGCATATGAAAAATCGTAATAAATGACAACACTTGAGCAATGGCAATTGCTACGCCAGCTTCAGCAAGCATACGGGTTTTAGACTGTTCCACATTAATCAACCTCCTTTTACCATATATCTATAAATGAATATATTATTTATACAATCTACTTGTATTGTACTACAGTTTATCCCTTATACCAAACAAAATATTCGGAACGTATTGAAAATTTTATGAGTCTCTTGTATAATGGTACAGGTTCAATATGTAATACTCGAAGGAGATATAGAAACTATGATTAATACAACTAACATCTTTGATTATGAAGACGTGCAATTGATTCCTAACAAATGTATTGTCTCCAGTCGTAGCGAATGTGATACACATGTAAAATTAGGTAAACGCACATTCCGCTTGCCAGTAGTACCTGCTAATATGCAAACTATTATCGACGAAGAGTTGGCTGAAAAATTAGCTCGTGAAGGGTATTTCTATATCATGCATCGTTTCCAACCAGAACGTCGTATGGACTTTGTAAAACGCATGCACGACCTTAACCTATATTCTTCTATTTCTATCGGCGTAAAAGCTGAAGAATTTGCTTTAGTTGATGAATTTAAGAAAGCAAACTTAACCCCAGAATATATCACTATTGATATTGCACATGGTCATTCCAATGCGGTCATCGAAATGATTCAATACATAAAAAAGAACTTACCTGAAACCTTCATTATCGCTGGTAATGTAGGCACTCCAGAAGCAGTTCGTGAACTAGAAAATGCTGGTGCTGATGCGACTAAAGTAGGCATCGGTCCTGGTAAAGTATGTATCACAAAATTGAAAACTGGCTTTGGTACTGGTGGCTGGCAATTAGCGGCTGTTCGCTGGTGCGCAAAAGCAGCTACTAAACCTATCATCGCTGACGGCGGTATTCGTGACCATGGCGACATCGCAAAATCCATTCGCTTTGGTGCTACTATGGTTATGATTGGCTCCCTCTTTGCAGGTCACGAGGAATCCCCAGGGGAAGAAAAGATTGTTGACGGCAAAGCTGTAAAAGAATACTTTGGTTCCGCTTCTGAGTTCCAAAAAGGGGAACGCAAAAATGTAGAAGGTAAAAAAATCTTCATCGATTCCAAAGGTTCTATCTTCGATACATTAACTGAAATGGAACAAGATTTACAATCCGCTATTTCTTACGCTGGCGGTACGACTCTACAAGCCATCCGCAAAGTAGACTATGTGCTTGTTAAAAACTCCATCTTCAATGGCGATCGCTAATCTAATCAATATATAATGATAGTTCTAAAAGCCACAGGTTCTAGACCTGTGGCTTTTTAATGCGAGAAATACATAAAATATAAAAATATGAAAAAGGAGCTACGATACGAAAATCGTAGCTCCTTAATTATAGGCTATTAAATTTGTTCTTCACTAAGACCACAGTCTTTACTCATTAAATGGTATGCGTATTTACCAATACCTGCACTTACAACAAGCAATATAGTCAATACGATAAATGCTACTGTAAGACTTGTACCGTGCGCAATGAAACCAATTAAGGCAGGTCCCATCAAAATACCCATATAACCGAGCATTGTGGATGTTGCGACCGCTTGTGTCATAGGAATGACATTTTGTTCCCCCATTGCAGAGAATAGGTTTGGTACTATCATAGCTAATGAAATACCCAATAATAAGTAAGTATACATGGATGCATGACCTGGCAAGAACACGATAAGCCCCATCGCAATAGAGCCAAGTAAGTAGCCACCAACAACAACTTGCTTTGATGTTAAGTGTTTACCTAATCTATTACCAAGCAAACGGCCTATACACATAGTACCATTAAAGAGCATTACACCCATGACAGCCTCTTCAATAACAATCCCTTTATCTTCAAATAAATATAATGCACTCCAATCCCCTACAGCACCTTCTACCAAGTAAGAAACAAAGGACAATAAACCAAAAATAAGAGCGATTGGATGAAAGGACAATGGGCTTTTAGATTTTTTAGTAACCTTTGCATTTGGATCACTACCAAAGGTCAACATAAATTGGCTAACTACAACCATCGCAATAAATAGTACGATGAGAAGTCCCCAAATACTTTGATTAACAGGCAGCGATAAGATTTTTAAAAGCACGAGCAAAACACCGGCACCAGCAAAACCACCTAAGCTCCAGCCACCGTGATAGGCGCCCATTAAATGTTTTTTGCTCACCTTTTCTGTTAGGATAGCTTGTAAATTAGCAGAAGCACCACTAAGGCCTACACCAATACCAAAAAAGAACAGGGCTACTGTTGTTGTAGCAATAGTAGGACACATAGTAACGATGGCAAGAGATACCATACCAATAAAGCTAGCTAACAAAACGACTCTCTTACACCCAAAGCTTTCTACAAGCTTACCTGCTATAGCCATGGATAAACAAGAACCTACACCGAGCAACAAAATCATGGAACCTAATACATCTTCACCAATACTAAGCTTTGCTTTTAAATATGGCACAAAACCAGCCCATAAAGCTGTGTACATACCAGGGATAAAAAATGCCCCAAAAGCACCACGAATATTTGCTGTTGAAATAGAAACTTGATCGTTCATTACATCCTTTCTGGCTTCTAGAACCGTCCGGCGAAGAAAGGCCCTTTTTATCCGCAAAGCACTAAAACTTGTACTTTAACAGGAAACCATTTTAATTACATATGATTTAATATTGGAATATAATAACCCTCTTTACAAAACATGTAAAGAGGGTTTTGTAAATTTAAATTAAAATTAAAAAAGCACCCATATTCCCGCACAACTTGTAAGTAATGCCACAAGAACTGGCACAGCCGTGCGTCTAAGTAAATCTACCGATTTAATATGAGCTACACCAGCTACACCAACCATAACTGGACTAATTGGGCTTAAGAACAAACCAAGGCTAGCTCCATTTTGCATGCCAAGCATAGTGGTAATCGGATCAAGGCTAAGATTAGATACAATATCAGGTACTAGTGGAACTAATGTGAATAATGGTGCTACGTTACTACCTGTAACCATACTAAGTCCTAGCATACCCCCTCCAAGAATAGAGGTAAGTCCAATAGAGTTTAAGGATAGTGTTTGAAGTGTACTAACTAACGAATCAATAAGGCCTAGGCTAACCAAACCTTGCGCAAAGATTTGCCCCCCTATAATAAGAGTCACTGCATAAGAGAACTGATTCCCCATACCTTCAAAGAAAACTGTGGTGCTCTTAAGTACAGTTCTCAGATTTCGATGACGAATTAATTCTGTCATTAGAGCAATGCCAAAGGCAAGCATCATGGCAAGAGTAACATTCATCTTTACACCAGAAAAACCATACTGGCTAAAGCCTAAGATAAAACACAATGGTAATAATGGGAATATCATATATAGCTTGGGACCAATAGGCGCTTTAGGAATGCTTTCAAGATCATTTACATCCATAGGGCCATCAATTCGATCTCGATATCTCTGCCACCAGAAGTGCGCTATGGCAGTCACAATAGCAACTAAGAAATAAATCCTCAACTGATAGCCTACAAAATAGTTTGGCACAGGAATATTTAATACCTTTGCAATCAATAAAGTAGACACCGCCCCAGGTCCTACATCCATAAGGTGTCCCGTAGCAATAACTGCAGCCGCCCCTACAGGACTTACACCTAATCGAACTAAAACAGGATACATTGTGACCATCATGAGGAGAGCAAGACTCAAAGGATTGGGAACACAAATAGCTAATCCCATATTGAGTAAAAACATAAGGGCTAACACAATATATGGTCGATTAAGGCGATATAAAGGGCGGATAAAAGTATCTGCGAGTCGCGTTCCTGCCCCAATATATTCCATATATTTTGCATAGCCTGCACAAGTCATAATCATAAGGCCCAAATTAACTATATTATTAGATGTCGTTATCCTTACGATATCCATGGCATCAAATATAAGAACCCCTGTAGATTGACCATCAACTAATATGGCATCAATCCATTTTCCCTCATAAGCGATGAACATCATGAGGATTCCCATGCCAATCAAAATAGGCTGTGGTTGATAGCGCTTCATCAATAATATGCCTGTTATAGCAATAATAATGAGACATATAACTATATTCATAAGAACCTCTTACATAGAATTTTAGTTATGTTCTTTTAACCACTGAATTGCATATTCAGTATACACCGCAGATGCTGCAGATAATACGGTATCATCCATATTAAATCTATTATTATGATGATCGTATGTAGCTTCTACTTCAGGGTTTTGAATACCAATAAAGGCAAAGCATCCTGATTTATCTTGTAAATACCATGCAAAATCTTCTCCAGGCATTACTTTACGCATCTTAGAAAGCTTGTCCTCACCTAATGTATCAATAACGACACGTTCTGCAAGTTCACTGGATTCAGGATCATTAATAGTAGGAGGCACTTTTTTTATATATTCTAATGTAGCAGTCGCTCCATAGGCTTCTGCAGTGTGTTCCACAATGCGGCGAATAGTATCGACAATGTATTGTTCTTGGTTTGGATCAAAGAAACGAACCGTACCGCCCATGGAAGCTTCCCCAGGAATGACATTCCATTCTGAGCCAGAGTGAATATTGCCAATCGTAACAACGACGGAATCAAGGGCACTCACATTACGAGAAACCACAGTTTGCAAATTCATAACGATGGCACTAGCCACCACGATAGCATCGACCGCTTGGTGTGGCTGCGCACCATGACCTTGTTTGCCTTTTACGTTAATAGTAATTTGGCTACTTGCAGCCATACGAGGACCTTCCTCAACAGACACAAGACCCGCTGGCAAATCGATCCACACATGCCCTCCAAAGATAGCATCTACCTTATCATACCAATCGCCAAACTTAATGAAATCCGGAGCCCCTGCTCCAGTTTCTTCCGCAGGTTGAAATGCTAAATATACATCGCCTTCGATGCGGTCTTTCATAGACATTAGCATCTTTGCCGCACCTAGTAAAATAGCCATATGTCCATCATGACCGCAGGCATGCATTTTACCCTCTACTTCAGATTTATAATCTACTGCATTATGTTCATGAACAGGCAATGCATCGATGTCAGCACGTAACGCAATGGCTTTGCCAGGCTTAGAACCATGAATAATGCCGATTAATCCGATACCACGGTCTGTATCTACATGAACCTCTACGCCCATAGACTCTAGCTCTTTAGCCAAGGTCTTCGTCGTTTCAAACTCTTCATTACTAAGCTCTGGATGTTTATGAAAATATCTACGCCAATCTTGCACGTAGCCTTTATATTGCTCTATTAAATCGCGACTATGCATGATATCGCCTCCTCACTAAATCCCAACATTACTAGGAATAACATGGTAAAAGTAAAAGAAAACGACAGGCAACGCCATGTCGTTTTCTTAGTTTCTTATCGGTTGCGCAATACCGCTTGTACCGCTAAGGATACAATAGCCGTTGCAACTGTCACAGCAGCAGTGATTTTTGCCGTTGTGATAAGTTCTTCTTTTGTAGGTTTTGCTTTTGCCGCAATGTCCAACGTTTTTGCTACCGCTGGAACCAATACTTCATTACGTAAGGATTCTGTATTCATATTTACTCCTCCAATATAGACTATTTCTTCTAGGGTAACACGAATACGGACTAAAGTCTATATAATCATCGGTTTATTTCCATAGTTCAATGTTACATAACTATAGTAAACGATATTTATGAAAGCTAGACGAATTCTTATTTTACGGCTAATTCTTCAATCACTTCCGCTAAAATAGCAATCGCTTTTTCTAGTTGCTCTTGTGGAATATTAAGGGCTGGTAAAAGACGTACCTTATTTTTAGCAGATAAACATACAACACCTTTTTCAATGCATTTCTCTATAACGGTTTTAGCATCAACCGTAGTTTCAATGCCAAGCATGAGTCCCATACCGCTAACACCAATGACACCAGGTTTATCAGTTAAGGTCTCCTTTACGTATTCCCCTTTTGCTTTTACAGAATCGAGAAATTCAGGAGTTAAACGACTAATGATGGTATTACCTGCAGCCGCGCAGATTGGATTACCTCCAAAAGTAGTAGCATGAGCACCAGCATTTAATACATATTGCATCTTTTCATTGAATAAGGTGGCACCCATGGGTAGCCCTCCGGCCAAACCTTTTGCAGTAGATACCACATCTGGTTCGATACCAAATTGTTGGTATGCATATAAGCTGCCAGTCCGACCATTACCAGTTTGTACCTCATCGATGAGTACCAGTTGATCGTGTTCATGCGCATATTTTGTTACCGCTTGGACAAACTCTTTATCTAAGGGCATAACCCCACCTTCACCTTGGATAGGTTCCATCATGATGGCACAAACAGCTGGATTAGCAAGGACTTTCAAAGCCACATCAATATCATTAGCTGGTGTGTGAATAAAGCCTTCCGTAAATGGGAAGAAATGTTGATGGAATACATCTTGTCCTGTAGCAGACAAGGTGGTAATAGTACGACCGTGGAAACTATTGACCAAGGTAACAACTACATGACGACCTTCTCCGTATTTATCATGGCTATATTTACGAGCTGCCTTAATAGCACATTCGTTAGACTCCGCACCAGAGTTAGAGAAAAACACCTTTTTCATCCCCGTTTTCGCGCAGAGCTGTTTCGCTAGTTCAATCTGTGGCAAAGAATAGTATAAATTAGAAATATGATTCAACGCATGAGACTGCTTAGTAACAGCGTCAGTCCACTCATCATCGTCAACACCAAAAGCCGTTACGCCAATACCAGAGCCAAGGTCGATGTACTCTTTACCATCTACGTCCCACAAAAGGGACCCCTTCCCTTTTTGAAAGCATACGTTGAACCGACCATACGTATTGGCTATATATTCTTTATCTTGTTTTTCAAAATCGATTGCATTACTCATTATATCCTCCAAATGTACGGTCATGCCGTCGTCTATCTATGTAAAAGATACCCAATAGATGATTACCCGTATTATGTTTACTATATTAAGCAACAAACATGGTGCCAAGGCCTTCATCGGTTAATAACTCGATAAGAATAGCATGTGGAATTTCACCATTGATGATAAATACCTTTTGTGCCCCAGCTTCTATGGCCTCTAAGCAGCAATCTACCTTTGGAATCATACCGCCTGCAATGACACCATCCACTTTTAACTGAGCGGCCTCGGCCATCGTAATTTTAGAAATTAAAGAATCTGGATCATGCACATCTCGCAGTACACCATCAATATTGGTCATAGCCACCATTGTTTCCGCCTTGAGAGCGCCTGCAATCTTTGCGGCTACGGTATCCGCATTAATATTATATATCTTGCCATCGGCTCCCATGCCGATAGAAGAAATAACTGGAATATAGCCACGGCTAATTACGTCATGGATAATGCTCGTATCAATAGTATCAATATAACCTACGTAACCAAGTTCTTCGTTTTGTTTATGAACTTGAATCATGTTGCCATCTACGCCACAAAGGCCAACAGCTTTGCCACCAAGATCCGTTAAATCCGCCACGAGCCCTTTATTCACCTTACCGGCTAGCACCATTTGTACAACATCCATCGTTGCTTCATCGGTAACACGTAATCCATTAGCAAAATGTGATTCAATTTGCATCGCCTCTAAGGTGCTATTAATAGCTGGACCACCACCATGAACGAGCACAACTTTTACCCCCACTAATCGAAGTAATAGTAAATCCTTCATGACAGATTTCTTTAACTCTTCATCCACCATGGCATTGCCACCGTATTTAACGACAACGTACTGATCTGTGTATTGTTTTATATATGGAACGGCCGCCGTTAAGATATGCGCCCGCATTGCATTTGTTACATCCTTCATAGTTCCCTCTCTAATCTAATACTAAACCAGTATTTTCTGGTAAGCCCAATGCGATATTCATACATTGAACGGCGGCACCTGATGCACCTTTACCTAAATTATCGAAAATGGCATGAACCATAATGCGTTCATCGTTACCAGTGACATTGATTTTCATGCTGTCCGTATTGCTTAATTGATTAGCGTTTAACATACCGCTATTGCTATTTTCAGTAAATGGTGCAACCGTAATAATTGTACTATCTTTGTAAAAGTATTCTAACGTTTGTTGTACCTTATCAATACAAACAGGTTTATGACATAAACGACTATGAATACCTACGGTAACCTCCATTCCAGAGTAGTAATCATCAACAATTGGCATAAAAATTGGAGCTTCACTAAGGCCGCATACATGTTGTACTTCGGGTAAATGTTTATGTTCTTGACCAAGCCCATATTGACGTGGAGCATAAAGGAAATAGTCCTTAGGACTACTTTCATATTGGTCAATCATCTTCTTGCCACCACCGCTATAACCTGTTAAAGATGTAATGGTGAAAGGATAATCCACTGGCACGAGTCCTGCTTTTACAAGAGGAGCTATGCAAGCAATCATACCGCTCGCATGACAGCCAGGATTTGCAATATGTTTTTTAGTTGCAATAGATGTTTTGTAGCTTTCACCAAGTTCTGGGAACCCATATGCCCAACCAGCTGTAGTTCTAAACGCTGTAGAAGTATCAATAACCTTACATGGAAAATCACCAATAGCGGCCATAATTTCCTTAGAGGCCACATCAGGTAAGCAAAGAAATACAAGATCCGCTTTTTTTGCAACCACTTTAATGGCCTCTACATTTTTGCGATCCTCATCAGCAGTCGCTAAGAGCTCTATATCTTTTCGATCGGATAATCGTTCATGAATTCTAAGACCAGTTGTGCCTTCATGACCAACAATAAATACTCTATGGGGTGTCATAATAAACCTCACTTCTCACCTATTGGTGACTCACACCTATTTATATAGCCCTTTATCCAATATAAATAGGAAACAAACTATACAATTCATCACCATTTAGGAGGATGAATTTATTTCAATGGATAATCTCCAAAGGTAGCAACCATAACTGCCTTAATCGTGTGGAGACGATTTTCTGCTTCTTGGAACGCTAAAGAGTTTGAACCTTCGAATACCTCTTCGGTCACCTCAATGCCATTCATGCCAAACCGTTCATAAATATCTTTACCTACTTGTGTTTCTGTGTTGTGGAACGCAGGTAAACAGTGGCAGAACTTCGTGTTCGGATTGCCAGTTAATACCATCATTTCTCCATTTACTTGGAATGGTTTAAAGGTATTGATACGTTCCTCCCACATATCGTAAGTATCACCCATCGTTACCCACACACCAGTGTAAATAACATCTAAGCCTTTAACGCCTTCAGCTACATCATCTGTGCAAGTAATAGTAGCACCCGTTTCTTTAGCCACTTTTAAGCACTCTTCGTAGAATGGACCAGCTGGCCAGTATTGTTTAGGGCCAATGAGTCTGAAATCCATCCCCATTTTAACGGCACCACTCATCAAGGCATTGCACATATTTGATTGACCGTGTCCAACATAAGCAAAGGAAATTTTATTCAACGGTTTATCGATATTTTCTTGTATGGTTAAGAAATTTGCTAATGTTTGTGTAGGATGATCCATATCGGTAAGCCCATTCCAAACTGGCACACCAGAGTATTCCTCCAATGTATCTACGTCCTTTTGGTCAAAGCCTCTAAACTCGATGGCATCATACATGGAACCGAGAACACGAGCCGTGTCCTTTAAGGATTCTTTCTTATTCATTTGAGAACCTGTAGGACCAAGATATGTTGTAAAAGCACCTTGGTCAGCTGCCCCTACCTCAAAAGCACAGCGGGTCCGCGTTGAGTCTTTTTCAAAAATTAGAACAAAGTTTTTACCTTCTAATGTTTTAATTTCCTTACCCGCTTTTTTATCTGCTTTTAATTTAGCTGCTAAATCTAAAAAGTATTTAATTTCCTCTGGTGTATATTGAAGCATTGTTTTAAATGATGTATGTTGTAAACTTTTCATGATAACCTCTTATTTCAAACTATGTGTTTAACTACTTTTCTTGTAAATATTCGGCGGCAATAGCTGCCATCATTGTTATACTAGGTTCGAGGATGCTTTCATCGATGGTGAAAGCTGCATTATGCAAAGCCGGATTGCCTTCAAAGCCAGTGCCTAACCAAAGGAACGCACCTTTGATTTTATGAAGATAGGCGGAGAAGTCTTCTGCTGCCATAGATGGGAACTCAGGATGTACCACTGCGTCTTTACCAAGATATTTCTCTACAATGGATGTGGCATAATCAATGGCCTCTGGATTATTGATAGTTGCACCATGTCCCCTTTTATAATCCAAAGTGCTTTCCGTTTTAAACATCACATCGAGGGCCTGTAAACTTTCACCTAATCGTCGCTCAATATAATCACGTTTCTCTGGTTCATAGGTACGACATGTACCTTCTAGATATACATCGCCACAGCCTACATTGTATCGATCACCGCCATTTATAACACCTATGGTACATACAAGATTTTCCATAGGATTCGTTTCACGAGCTACCATAGACTCCACATTTACAATCCAGTTCGCTGCGGCTACAATAGCATCAACCCCATTGTGAGGCTCCGCACCATGGGTTGATTTGCCCTTAATATGTACAAGGAAGTGATCTGATGCAGCCATCAAATTACCTTTTTTTAGACCTACAGTGCCAACGGGTAATTGTGGCCATACATGAAGTCCATATATTTCATCTACGTCATCAAGGATACCGCTATCTACAATACCTTGTGCTCCTGGGAATAATGCTTCCTCTTCGGAAGGCTGGAATACAAGTTTTACAGTGCCGTGCAATTGATCTTTAATAGACTGTAAAATCGCTGCTGCACCAAGCAAGATTGCCATGTGGCTATCATGACCACAAGCATGCATAACGCCTTCATTTTGTGAAGCAAAGGGCAAGCCTGTTATTTCATGTATGGGTAATGCATCCATATCGGCACGCAATGCAATAACAGGGCCTGTATGAGCACCTTCTATCTTACCGATAACAGCATAATCGGAAACATCGTTTACAAAGGGAATTTCTAGTTCACCAAGCACCTTTTGAATAAATAAAGATGTATTTTTTTCTTCACCCGACAATTCTGGATGACTGTGAATATGTCGACGCCATTCCACAACTTGTTCTTTATATTGGGAGGCATAAGTTTTTATTAAGTCTTGTAATGCATTCATTACTCTATCTCCTTTATACACTATATGCATAATTTATACATATTTAGCGTATTTTTATAATCTATGTACGTATTATAATACTACATTTTATAATAAGCAAGTTTTTATACGTATTTTTCGTATTTTTATTTGTTATATTGTACATTAACTTTACTCATAAATGCTTAATGCTTTTTATTAGACAAAAAAGACACCTCCCAAAGGAGGTGTCTTTCTCTTATTTTTCAATGACTGATTCGTCAAGCTGAGTACCATCAGGTAAAAATGATTTTACAATCAGCTTATTTGGTGTTACGGTCATAGACATATAATTATTCGTTTCAGGCTGAGGTGCTACATATACATCTAAGGGATGTTGCTTCCACTTAGGACGTCGTGCATCACCAGCTATACCTGTAAGGATATATAGTGGACCAGATGGGTCTCGATCAAAGTTTCGTACATGGCCACGGTTGCGGTATGTATGTAAATGAGCAGATAAAACTAAGTCTACATTAAACTCATCGAAGATAGGCATAAATAATACGCCCTCATCATCGAAACCTACATCGCGACTTGCACCTGGTCGGTCAAAGGCATATCGGAATGGATCACGATGCATGAGGACTACAGTCCACTTTTTAGTATTAGCTGCTAAATCTTGACGTAGCCACTGAACCTCTACATCGTACAAATCAGGATGATGAGTATCATGATTATCCTCATGATTACTTTCATACAACATCGTATCTAATACAACGTAATGCACATCGCCAAAATCATAGGAATAATAACGGCGATTAAATATTTCATTCCCATTAGGCGGTACTGCGAAGTAATTCAAATATGCATAAGGCTCGCGCATTTTCCAATCTAATGTATACATCTCATGATTGCCTAAGGTCGTTGCTAACGGCACATTAGCACTCAATGGTCTGATGGAATTCAACCAAGTGCGCCATTGATAGTCTTGTTCCCCATTATCTACAAGGTCCCCCATGCTAATATACAGGGCTGTCCTTGGATTGCGATGTGCGGAATCCTTAACAATCTGCTCCCACGCAGAATAATCACCAGATTGAGAATCTGGATAGATAAGAACATCATACACACTGGAGCCAGCAGTTTCCAACGAATACCAATCACTGCGACGATCATTGCCATAACCAACGCGATATTCGTATTTAGTATTAGGCGTCAAACCAGTTACTGTACCCTCATGGATATAGGTGGTACTGCCATCATCGGTAAAAGCTTTGTCTGTAGCTCTTATCGTTTGAGTCGTATCGGATCCAACAAGACGATACTCTATTACCGCATCAGCTTCGCTGCTATCTGATTGCCACATAATAGTACGACTCATGCTATTATCTTGAGCTACAATTTGCCGAATATAACGACTTTCGGAATCGAGGAGTGGCTTAATTTCTTGTCCACTTACAACGGCGGCAGTTCTAGCTATGCGACTCTGTATGGCATCCTTATGGACATATCCACCTATAATTAATACAGCCAAAACAAAAATGGCTATAATTGTTTTTAACAGTTTACTTTTATTCATATAGTTCCTTTATGTAAATATCTATTAAGTACTAATATGAACACATTATAAAACTTAAACTTAACTTTAAGTCAAATAAGATTTTTCTATACTTATTCAACATCTACGTTTCTATATCTAGCAGAAATAAATCCCAACATATTTAATTGCGGTATATTCCATTCATTAGGTAAATAGATATCACAGGTAAGCTCATCCCCTAAAGAGTTATTGGCTATAAATTGATAGCGACCTAGTTCCTCATTGCTACCTACTCTTTCAATTTGATTTAAAGTAGTGTCACCCCAAAACCGACTAAATTCCTCCCATATAGTTTCCGCATCAACTTGAGATAACTCAACCTGTAATCTATATTTTACGCCAACCTTACAGCGTTTTTTTAAGCCCGTTTCGTCAGCACTACAAACCTTAGTGGAACCTTTATCAAAAGCCCATTCTAGACTATCTAATGATTGAACTTGAGTGGAAATGAGATTTTTAAAATTTGAAAGATCCGTAAGAAAATGTTTACATGCTACCTCAAATGTATCTAATCTATCTATATTGCTCAATTCACAATACCTCTATTAAAGAATTTACCTATTATTTTTCGTAATATTGTTTCATTTGTGTATAGCCATTAACAATGACTTCGATTTCACCCGTTCTAGGATGAAAGATAAGACCATGAATTGGCACGTCTTTAGGAATTAAAGGGTTCATACGCAATTCGTCCACTGTTTCTTCCACATTCTCTGCAGGATGTGTAAAGCCATCAGCCCAGCGTTCCATTTCTTTACGGACCATATGAATCGCTTCTGGTGCAATACCACGAGCCAACATTTTTTCTGTTAGATCTTTTGCTGTAGTTTTTGCCATACCACATTCGTGATGACCAATGATAAAGATTTCGTTAACGCCTAGCTCATAAATACAAACAAGTAAACTACGTACAACGCCATCAAAGGGACCTGTAATACAGTTACCTGCAGTCTTTACGATTTTCGCTTCACCGCGTCCAATATCCATGGAATCTTCTAAGAAGTTAACAAGACGTGTATCCATACATGTAACAATGGCCATCTCGCGACTTGGCATTTTACTACACTTTGTATCTGTATCTACATAACCTGTATTTTGATCTTCTACATATTCTCTATTGTGGGCTAAAATATCATCTAATAAACTCATGATACCTCCTATAGTTAAAGGTCTCGGCATACAACCAAGCTCTCTATATCAATAATGGTCGATATACATATTATATCATATTAAGTTGTACACGCTTTTAACTACAAAAAATAGGCCTATTCAAATACATATATTATATATTTGAATAGACCTAAAACACTTTTAAAGTACACTTAAAATACACACCTTATCTATCAGGTGTGGATAAGGCTTCAATGGCAACGCTACCACCGCGCACGACTTCAATACGGTTCACAAACATATCTTTAAATAAGGCAATCATATCATTATTTTTAGATACAGTTTTTACACATTGAACAAGTACAGATTTACGATTATAATCCACAACTAACAAATCAAAGGTTTGGGCAATGCGGAAAATTTCTTGTTTGTCCGCTTCTTTACAGCTATTGACCTTGATAAATAGTAATTCTTTTTTCGTAATTCGCATGTCAGTAAAGTCGATAACTTTAATAATCTCCACACTGCGATTTAGTTGCTTAATAATTTGTTCGTACGTCAAATCATCACAAGTAAGATCAATAGTCATGCGAGACATGGTAGGGTCTTCAGTTTCCCCTACCGTCAATGTATCAAGATTATAATTTTTGCCTGCAAAGAGGCCTGAAATCTTAGCTAGTACACCGATTTGGTTTTCTACATACGCTGAAATACAGCGTTTTTTCATTTGTACTTCCATAGCCCCTCCTATTTTTTATCCTTCAACAACATATCACTTAAAGACTTACCTGCTGGTACCATTGGCAATACATTGAGTTCTGTAGGAATAATGAACTCAAGTAAGGTTGGTCCATTTTTGAAAGTATCAGCCAATTGGAACCCTTTTTCTATGTCTTCTACTTTAGTAATGCGCATGGCTTTAGCGCCATAAGCTTCTGCCAATTTCACAAAATCGGGTACATATTCAAACTCATCATTGTCGATTATGTCTCGCGTAACAATGGCACTTTCATCCATCATCAAGTTCGTACAAGCGTAACGTTTATCGTAGAATAATTGTTGCCATTGGCGTACATTTCCGAGGAAACCATTATTTAAAATAATTAGCGTCACAGGCAAACGGTAGTGCATAGCAGTGGCAAACTCTTGGATATTCATTTGCACGCCACCATCACCACAGATGGCAAATACACGCTTATCTGGATTTCCCATTTGCGCCCCTAATGCAGCAGGGAAACCATAGCCCATAGTCCCTAAGCCACCAGACGTCAACATTTGATATTGACCTTTCACATCAAGGAACTGGGTAGTCCACAATTGATTTTGACCCACATCGGTTGTAACGATAGGATGTTCATAATGATGATTGATGTACTCGATAACAGTTTGAGGTGTTAACCCCTCTTCGTCAGCTTGAGTGACAGGGCGCTCTGCCTTAAGTTGCTGTAATTGTTTTGGCCAGTCGCCAAGATCGTGAGGTTCAATATATTCTAAGATTTTTTCTATAGCCAATTTAGCATCTGCTACGATTGGAATATCAACCTTAATATTTTTAGAAATAGACGCCGCATCTACATCAATATGGATAATCTTACAATTTTGTGCAAAGGTACTTAGTTTACCAGTAATACGATCATTAAAGCGCGTACCAATAGAAATCATCACGTCACAATCAGTTATGGCTACATTAGGCGCATAGCCACCATGAATCCCTACATTACCAAGATACAATGGATGACGGCTATCAATAGCACCTTTCCCCATCAATGTTGTTACTACAGGAATCCCTGTTTTTTTAACCAACTCCATCATAAGGTCGTTAGCACCACTAATGCTTACCCCACCGCCTAATAGGAATAGAGGCCTTTTAGCTTTACTAATAATAGAACAGGCCTTTTTAACTTGACCTACGTGAACAGTGGTATTTGGTTTGTAACCGCGAATATTAACCTCAGTAGGATACTCATCAGAGCCCATAGCCTTTTGAATATTTTTAGGAATATCCACAACCACAGGACCTGGTCGACCTGTGCGAGCAATATAAAAGGCTTCTTTCAAAATACGACCAAGCTCTTTACGATCACGAACGGTAACAGCATATTTACAGATATTGCGTACAATGCCAACAGTATCTACTTCTTGGAACGCATCATTGCCCATCAGACCCAAGTCAACTTGACCTGTAATACAAACGAGAGGAACACTATCAGAATAAGCAGTAGCAATACCAGTCACAAGATTTGTAGCACCAGGTCCAGAGGTTACCATACAAACCCCTACTTTACCGGTACTACGAGCATATCCATCTGCCGCATGGGCCAATGCTTGCTCATGACGCGGCAAAATCACTTTTACCTTATCTTGCTTATATAATTCATCCATGATATCAATAGTAGCCGCCCCAGGATAGTTAAATAAAAACTCTACCTGCTCCTCTTGAAGGGCTTTTACCAGATACTGTGCGCCTGAAATCATAGGTATCTCCTTATTTATATAATGCATGCATATCGAATTCTCAATATTCACATCTGATATATCTAAAAAAGTTGAATATCTTATATAGATATGTTATACTCAGTAGTGTACCATATGTTGTGGTACATGAATATGTATAAAATCTCAAATTATAGAAATATATGTAGATTCTATTTTGAAAGGACTGAATATCATGAAAGAAATATTAGGTTTCCATTTAAACGGTTGCCCTTATTGCGCTAATGCATTCCGTGCTATCGATGAACTCGTTGCAGAAAATCCTGCATACGCAGATATTCATATCAACTGGGTTGAAGATCAAGATGCTCATGAGCTCTTCAAAACTCACCCATATGAATACTATCCGAACTTATGGTTCGACCTCGACAAACAATACGAGGCACAACCTGGTGAAAGCTATGCCCAAACAAAATCTTTAATCAAAACTGTATTGGACAAAGCACTCGCGTAAAACGCTATATTTACAAATAATAATGCACCCCTAACATATAATCTAATGTTAGGGGTGCATTTTAATATACTGTAAGATTATGGCTTTTTTTGTACCATAAACTTACTGACTGCTTTATACACAATTAAAATCAAAGCAATTTCTAAAGGGAAACAAATGATATTTTTAATAAGACGTCCAATAAATATAGCAGATACTGCTTTGTTATAAAATATTGTGAGCCATATTGTATTTAATATCAGATGTATACATACAGTAACAATCGTCTCCGGTAAAAGTAATTGTTTAAATGTAACATTACGTCCGTGTAAAAAATACCCATACACATAGCCTACAAGAAATTCAGATATGATAAAGCCGGGAAAGAATACTCCTTGTCCAAATAAAGACATACCTATAAAACAGGCAATAGCAGCCATTATACCTGCTGCCATAGGCCCATAAAGAATACCAAATATAGCGGTTGATAAAAATCCAAAGGTAATATGTATAAATGTAGTATGAATAGCAAATATATAAGATAGTAAAACCGTCAATGCTACAAACATTCCTGTCTTTACAATCATATCAGTTTTCATAAGAAGTACGACTCCTTTTTCTATCCTTCCACTCTAAATACATATGGCGAATAACTTGAATTGGTGATATAAATAACATTCTAGGTCCACCATAGCGCATGATTTCACGTATTTTTTCACGATACGTAGGCGCATAGCAATGCGTTTTACATACGCTGCAGAAGGTCTTGCTTTCCATATGAGGACATACATCTATACGATGTTCAGCATATTGCCAAACTTTTTGACACTCCTCACAGAGTTGTCCTTTAGGAGTGTGGTGCTTATTATGACAATAGATGCCAATAATCTGGTACATAGTTTTTAGTTCTAACTTACGTTTCTCATCAACTGTCATGTTTCTCTCCTATTTCACAGACCATGAAACCCAAGCCACCTTATCAACAGTCTTATTATGGATTTCTCCATCAATAGCTAGTGGCTCAATGAGGTTTCTAATCTCTTCTTTCATGTCTTCCATGTCTCCCCATCCATTATTATGAAGTCGCATGGTAAAATAATTAACTGCCTTTTCAAGAGACATAACCTCTGTTTCAGGAACCGTTTTATAAATTACTTTTACATTATGCCCCATCTCATGAATTGCATCTAAACATTCTTTCATCTTGCCATCCCATGGGAAAGAATCACGTCCAAAGAAATGTTCAGATAACATATCTACCATTTCGTCGCTCCGTTCACTGAAAGCAATCCACAAGCATTTATCATTACTTGCATCATGCATAGCGCGAATATTTTCTACATCAAACATAATCGGGCAGAAGATACTGTATGCTAAGTCAAAGCTTTTATCCCAACCGAGTTCTCGACGAGTTTCATCAGACCAAGGGCCGATATATAAGCTAAGGTCTAAACCTTCTGACTCTGCCAATTGTTTAGCACCACGAATCATACCATCCGATAAATCTATGCCTGTCGCCTTATACCCTTCACGAGCTAAGCCCAATGCATAATCACAAACACCACAGCCTACATCAAGTGTACGACCATTCGCTGCAGGTAATAAATTTTCATCCTTTAAGAAGGCTAAAAAGTCAGTGACCTGTGCCTTGCGATCCTCGCGATTGTGCATTTCTACAAAATAATCGGAACGATGATTCCATGCGTCTTGCTCATCACGCCAAACTTCGTTGACGGTAAGCTCTTGTATTTTATTTGTCATATTATCCCCTCTAAATAGCCACATACCTAAATGGATGGGCTATAGATACATATATAAGTAATATTCACTTAGTTAAATTCACTACGTAATTTAACGCTCCCCTATATGTCCTAGTGTTCCGGCTAGGATGTTCAGATTTTCATATAGCTATCCTTATTGTACATCATTCTCAAAACAAAATGTGTTACCCAAATCACATTTATTATGTTATTTCGATATTATTAAATATAAAACTCTATATCGAAATCTTATCAGCAACTCAACTCATGTAGTTATATATCTCTATGTAAAAAGCCTCCACTCATTTGAATGGAGGGTTTCTAGATTATTTTGCACATTGGCTTGCACTTCTTATTCTCGTTTCTCAAAGGATTCTCTAATTTTATTTGTTGTATCCTTCAATTTATCTGTACCTTTTATAGCAAGATCTTTAATCGCTTCAGGGTCAGCACCACTAAATTCAGCCAAAGCCGCTTCATTATTTGAATCAAAGAATGGAGCCTGTTTAAAGCCCAATAAAGATGCCACAAATACCATCGGAATTTGGGCAATCGCACTATTATATTCTTTCACTTGAAAGTTATACGTTTCACGTTTATTAGAGATAAATACTTCATTTTCACTAATAGCTTCTAAGAATTTACCATATTGAGTATTAGCTTTCAAATCGGGAAGCTGATTAGCTAATGCCGTAATGTTTTGTACCGCTTTAGATGTTTCTCGAGCCATATCAATAAAGTTATCAGACACATTCAACTGGATTAGCTTCTCATAATCACCATACTCGTTTACAAGGCCTGTAAACTGATTTACAATAGCCACCTTTTTCTCGTAAGCAACAATAACATTGGCACGTGCAGCTTTAATCTCTACGGTCAACTTTTGCAGTAAATTGTATTGCTTAATAAAGAAGTAAAACAAGAATACAATTAATAAACATATAAGCGTTGAAAGCATAAATTCTTCTCCATTTTTATTACAAATAACCATGCAATTTTGAAAATATTATACATACGTAAGATATAACCAATATGAAGTTTCATTCATGAAATAATATAAATCTATCAGTCACCAATCATAACTCGATATACTGGCAATCCATCTACTGTTTCTACATATTCTAATCCTTCAAAAGAATCCAGTCCTTCTGCTATTTTATTGGCAACTTGATTATGAATTTTCCTTAATAGTTCTACATTAGTAAAATACCTTCTATTATCTGCGCTTAACTCGACTTTAATATCAGTTTGAAATACACCATCAATGCGATTCTCTTCATCTAAATCAGTTATATCAACAATATGCTCATTACTTCGTAGCTGTTCAGATCCAGTAATGAAAGCTTCATAGACGATACATACCTTACGAGTATTAACAGCAATGCCATACGGATTCCAATTATCTTTATTATCCGGTATATAATCGATGATATCTTTGGTGAAAGCATCATTACTTATATATTCTTGATTAGATAAAGCCCAATACACTGATGTCAGTACATCATTAGTAATAGGCGTAGAACCTAATTTCTTCTCTAATAATTTTCTTGTTTCCCTCTTGAGTAAAGACTTTTTAATCCCGAAAAACACGGCAATGGTGGGAATCAACATAACAGCCAAAAGAGGTAGGATACTAAACACACTAGTTAGACCGCTACTAGCATGTGGTGATTGTAGATGTGCACTACGAGAACCTCGATTAACTGAATCTGCGGTATGAGTCATATACTCTAAAAGCTCTGGCGATTCTAACATACCAAAGGTAATAGCAATTAAAATTAATGTACCAATCGTTGTACAAATAATAAATAATTGTTTAGCTACCTTATTACATACAATCTCCTTCTCTTGTAGGGATAATACATCCATTTCCTTTACACCCTTACTCCATTTAGTAGTTCGTGCATGTATTTCCATTCGTTTCTCTCCTATTACTAGAGTTAATATAGCTGTTTCATATATTATTTATATTTATTATAATAAAAAAAAGAGGACTTAAAAGTATGGGAAAATATATGATAATCCTAATGTTTACATTAGTAGCTATTGCTGTAGCTTTTGCTACTTATAACTTATCTATAATTAGATCTATGCCTCCAGAAGAGCGTTATAAACTTCTTTACTTTAAGAATGATCAAGTCTCTATAGGCATTGGCTTAGTAAGAAGAACATTTAAATTAAGCGATATTCGTGAGGTACGTTTTTCTAAAGGAAAACAATTCCGTAGCATGGGCAGCTGGGCCGGCAGAATGCAAATTTGCAAACTAAATGGCAAGACAAGTCGTTGGATAGAGTTTGATGGTACTGTCTATTACAAAAAGATGGTATATATAACTAATGAAGAAATCATTGATAAATCAATAGACTTACTGATAAATGAATTTCAATCACGAGGAATTCGTTGTACTAAATATAGATGCTAACATATAATTTTCTGAACTATACATCAACCTAAAGAATAAAGACATCAAGCTAAAAAATAAAGACACATAAAAAGGCTTCTCGAAATCGAGAAGCCTTTTATTTGGTGCGCCTAGCAGGATTCGAACCTACGCACCCGGTTCCGGAGACCGGCGCTCTATCCCCTGAGCTATAGGCGCATGAATACCTAAAAATTATACCATATTACGCTATGGTTCGATAGTATAAAGTATATGAGGCAGATAGGCTTATAGAAAAGCCCTCAATGTAGATTAAAATTTCAGCTACCATTGAGGACCCATCAGTCTATATATTTCGCTCAAAGTTTCTCTTTAAGCACTGCTAATAGAGCATCACAGCTACGACTGACATCATCATAGGTTTCGTCAAAGTTTCCCGTATACCAAGGATCCTTTACATCACGGCTTTCACCAACGAAAGACATTGCCTTGTAAACCTTAGCATCTACGTCATCCCCAATGATACGCTTTAAATTACGCGCATTATTTTCATCCATAATAACAAGGTAATCAAAGTTATGATAGTCATCAACCGTCACTTGACGTGCCTTGCGACGAGTATAGGGAATACCCATTTCATCTAATTTCTCTTTAGTCCCATAATGAGTGTCGTTCCCTATCTCCTCACGAGATGTAGCTGCAGACTCAATATAAATAGAATCACTTAGTCCAGCCTGCTCAACGATATGCTTCATATAAAACTCTGCCATCGTAGAACGGCAAATATTGCCATGACAGATGAATAAAATATTAACCATTATAACTCCTAATGAATAGAAACTTAATCATAAAAAACTCCTTATATACTAATGGTCCTTACAGCATACGCTATAAGGACCATTAATGCAATATTCAATTAAAAATTATGCCGTATCCCAGCATCAATGCGCCATGTATTTTCTACGATAGCACCAAAGTTTTTAGTGAATGTACCATATAGATATGTACTAGGACGGACACTCCAAGACCCACCAATTTCAGCATCGAGCCATGTATCCTTCAAATCTACTGTTGTTTGTACTGTTGGATTGCCTGGTGCGGAATATGTTGTATTTACCTTACCAGAGAATTCATGCGCTAATGCTAATTTAGCGAAGATATTGGATTTTTCTGTTTCTTTCCCAATGCCAATACCAAGTCTGCCTACAGCAGAGTTCACAGCATCAGCTTTCACATGCATAGAACCACCACCGACAACAGAAGCATCATAGGATACACCATTCAAACGGCCTACAATAAATTCTACACTAGGATCGATGTAGAAGCCATTTTCCTTCTTAATACGTTTACCATATTCAGCGCTTAAGGATGTGCCATATGTATGGTAATCACCGTTCACACGTTGTCCACCTACGGAGTAGAGCTTATAATCATTGGATAATCTATTACCACGTGCAATGATATCTAAATAACGACCATCATCATGTTTTTTTGTACCATACAAGGCGATGCCGCCAAGTTTGCCATCACCACTACCGTTGGCATATGAATTACTAGATGTACTGTAATCAATAGCGCCGCCAAAAATCCAACCATTAGAAGCCTTATGATCGTAGCCGACTTGTACCCCATTATACGTCATATGTGCATCAGCACCGTCTGTGATTTTAGATTTACCGCCTATATATTTTGCCCATACACCTTGGTTTGTATTAGCTAAACGAAGATCTCCTAAACGGCGTTGTAAATCATTGGTATTACTCTTCCATGCCATAGCAGTCGATGTAAGAGCAGATTTTGAACCACTCACTAAGGATGATTCATTAGCACGATTAATCTTTGTTGTATCATTTACAACAAGACGCCCCTGCGAGTCAAAATGATCTGCACCTAGTTCTGCAACAGCACCTGGACGAGTAATCCCTTCATTGATTTGAACTGTTGTGCTCAGTTTTTTATCATTGCCAGTATATTGTAATTTATCAGCTAAGGCTTGTATTTCCTTTCGGTAGCTATCATCATTAGTCAAATTAGCTCCATCGCCTTGCAAGGTAATATGGCTATTATCTGCAGCATGTTCAACAACAATATTCCCCTTTCCTTTTTCACTAGCTGGAACACCGGCCTTATAAACAGCATTCACATAGCCGCTATAATTTTGAATTGTAATAGGCCGTGCATCGATAGGATGAAGGATACCGGCTGCCGCTGGATTTGATCCACCTACGAGATTACGAACCTTACTGCCCTTGTATAGATATGCTGCATTATCCCCAGATGGACGTTCTCTTTTAGGGGTAGGCCGCTCCATACCAATCCATTCATTATTCCAAGTCCCTCCATTTTGTAAGTAAATATCAGCACCAGAATTATGAGGGTTCTTATTGCTTTCAGCATATTCATTTAATACAGCACCCGTAAGTTTAGAATTAGGTGTTGTAAAAGCTAATGCTATATTCGTTGGCATTTCGTTATGATTTGGATCACGTCCATAATCCTTATTAATTAACCCTACATTCCCAACAGCGACCAATTCTTTAGACCCTGGATGTTTACCATCAGAGCCAGTATTAACGTATACATCACCCTCTTCTGCCACCACAGAGTAAGTATCAGAAGTTTCTAAAGGATGCGTGATGATACGTCCACCACCATCAACAATAATATGACCACGTTGATTAGCTTGTAAACCGACACCGATAGCATCGATATCTACATTGCCTTTGACGTGAATATTAGTATCTCCATAATCTCTATCAGGATTGTCCTTGCTGAGTCTTGGCACTTTACCACCGTAACCAGCATACACAGCGCTCATATAGTAATGACCGAGTTCCCTTTTTGAGGCTGGTGCATCATTTTTAAGGCGTACAATCAAATCTTTATCCACCGTCAATTGTGATCCAAATCCATTATAAATACCTGATACATTTTTAGTTTTACCTGTATCTGTTAAGCTTTTACCATGCACATTAACCGTCAAGGTATCTTCTATATGCTTAACTTCTGGTTGTGTTTGTACCGGTGACCCCATTGTTAAGCCAAGCAATTCCTCCGCTTTATCGCTTGTGGCATTAATTTCTGTAGCAAATGCAGAGCAGGTCATTCCAGTTAATACCAATGCAGCCATCACAGCTGATACATTTCGTTGTAATTTCATAAAAATCTCTCTTTCTTACCTCGCTTAATACGAGGCTCTCACAGAACGCATTTATACGTACACCCTAAAAATATAAAAAGACCCCCTAAGTCCAACTTAGGAGGTCTTGTTTATTTCACACACTTAGTAAATAGTTATATCCTATATTATTCAGGATTGATGATGAAGGACAATGCACTGAAGTATTTATTTTGCTCACCTTTAGTTTGAGTTGGGAAGCCCACTTCAACGCCTACTACGTTAAGGCCATTAGCACTTACAGTAACAGTTGCTTTACCATTAGCATCTGCTTGGCTTTCATTAGTAAGATCATTAATTACGTCTTTAATAAGAGGTGCATTTGCATATGGTTTACCGTCTTTCAAGACTTGGATTTCATATGTATCACCTTTTCTAAGAGTTAATGGGTTAACAGATGGAATGATTTGAATGAAAGCATCTTTATTATTGAAAGGTTTTGCTTCTGCATTCCAGTAGTGAACGTCATATTTAATGGCATGTGTACTTTTTTGAGCACCTGGTACTTCAGAGATTGGTTTATGAACAGTTTTACCATCTTTGTCTTTTGTCCAATAACCATAGTCAAAGTCAGTTACTGTAATACCCAATTTATCATTTGGTACAACTACTACATTTTTTTCATGTTTAATAACTTGTACAGGAATTACCATGCCATTGTTATCTAAGCCAATGATGCTTTTTACCATTTCTGGGCTATACGCATCATCAACAGGGCCTTCGCCAAGTACTAGCGCCTTTTCATCTAAGCGGTTAGCAAAGAATACGCCATGCGCATCAACGGAAGAGCACACACAACCTGCAGCTAAACCTACTGCAAATAAAGAAGCTAAGATTTTCTTATTCATAAGAACCTCCATAATCAATAACTTTTTCAATAAACTTGTTATTATTATACAGCGTTACAAATATTTCGTATATACCAATACCCCTATCAGCAAGTTATTATGCGTATTTAGTATATTAACTTATTTTTATACCCAATAATCATAAATGATAAAATTATCATCTATTTTCATGGAGATATAATCCACAGGAATATGTTAGATAACAACTTATAGATTAGATAAAAAAGGCGCCCCCTAAGGAGCGCCTTTATATATCTGCATGATATATTATTTTTTATTCTTTGCTGCTTTCGCACGTGCGTTGCGATCAAGGATTGTTTTACGCATACGAATGCTTTCAGGTGTTACTTCAACAAGTTCGTCATCGTTGATCCACTCAAGAGCTTGTTCCAAGGAGAAGATACGAGGTGGAGTCAAGCGTACCGCTTCATCAGAGGAGCTAGAACGCATGTTGGTAACATGTTTTTTCTTACATGGGTTAACATCCATATCAAGTTCACGTGTATTTTCACCGATAACTTGGCCTGCATACACGTCTTGGTTAGGGCCAACGAACAATGTACCACGATCTTGAACGGAGTTCAAACCATATGGAGTAGTTTCGCCATTTTCGAATGCTACCAAAGCACCACGTGTACGGGAAGGAATTTCACCTTTATATGGTGCATAACCATGGAATACATGGTTCATGATGCCATTACCTTTTGTAGCTGTTAAGAATTGTGCACGGAAACCGATCAAGCCACGAGCCGGAACTACGAATTCCATACGAAGATAACCGGCCAATTCAACCATATTAGTCAACTCAGCTTTACGTTGACCGAGATTTTCCATTACGGTACCCATAAATTCCTGAGGTACGTCGATGGTCAATGCTTCGAGCGGTTCACACAATTGGTCGTTAATAGTTTTGAAAATTACACGAGGTTTACCTACTTGTAATTCGTAGCCTTCACGACGCATAGTTTCAATCAATACTGCCAAATGCAATTCACCACGACCAGATACTTTGAACGCATCTGCAGAATCAGTTTCTTCTACTTTCATAGAAACGTTAGTTTCTACTTCACGGAACAAACGATCACGCAAGTGACGGGATGTAACAAATTCACCTTCGCGGCCTGCGAATGGAGAGTTATTTACGGAAAACACCATAGACAATGTTGGTTCGTCGATGGAGATGGATGGTAATGCTTCAGGATTTTCAGCATCCGCTACTGTTTCGCCGATGTTAATATCGTCGATACCTGCAAAAGCAATGATATCACCCATTTCAGCTTCGTCAGTTTCAACGCGGTTCAAGCCATTGTATGTGTACACACGACCAATTTTCGCTTTACGAGTACTTTCACCATTCATGATAGCCACTTGTTGGTTGGTTTTCATTTTACCGCGAACGATACGACCTACGGCGATTTTACCGATGAAGTTATCGTAATCAAGTGTAGTTACCATAAATTGAAGAGGACCTTCCATATCACCTTGTGGTGCAGGAATTTCATCAATCAATGTTTTGAATAACGGCTCCATGTTTACAGCTTCATCATCCCAATTAGTTTTGGACACACCAGAACGAGCAGATGCGTATACTACAGGGAAATCGAGTTGATCATCATCAGCTTCAAGCTCCATAAACAATTCAAGAACTTCGTCCTCAACCTCTTTAACACGTTGATCAGGACGGTCGATTTTATTAATTACTACGATTGGTTTCAATTTTTGTTCTAAGGCTTTACGCAAAACGTATTTAGTTTGAGGCATTGGACCTTCATAAGCATCTACGAGAAGCAATACGCCGTCAACCATGTTAAGTACGCGTTCTACTTCGCCGCCGAAATCAGCATGGCCTGGAGTATCAACGATATTGATTTTAATACCATCATGCATTACAGCAGTGTTTTTAGACAAAATAGTAATACCGCGTTCACGTTCCAAGTCGTTGGAGTCCATTACGCGTTCTGCTACTTTTTCATTTTCACGGAACACATGGCTTTGTTTTAATAACGCGTCCACCAAAGTAGTTTTACCATGGTCAACGTGGGCGATAATCGCTACATTACGAAGATTTTCGCGAATCATAAGATCCTCCCTTTAATTCTTTCAGTATATTCTATATCACATAGCCTCGATAAAACAGGCTATGCAAGTATATTCCCCAAAATTGGCAACAGTTAATTATAACGCAGTCTATAGAAAAAAGTCAAAACAGTACACCTATTCTAATCATGGCAATTTCAACATTCGATTATACTTTTGACTCATCTTAGGACACAACCTATTTATGCTCTATCGCCCGCTTAGCAGATTTACGCAACAACGGAATTTGTTTATCTGTTAAATGGAAACAGAATTTAGGAATCAACTTTTCTATAATCTCCTTATCAGAGGCTTTCAAAATATATTCTGGCTGTAGTATAAGTTCTAATGCATCAAGCCCAGGATAATCTTTACCTATACTCCAATCATAATTTTTATTAAACGGACAGCAGTCTTGGCAATTATCACAACCTAATATCCACTCTTCCAACATATCCTCTGTCACACCTTCTGGCAATTTACCATCACCAAAGGTATTGATATAAGATACACAGGTTAATGGATTCATTGTAAAAGGTGCAGATAGAGACTTCGTTTTACACTTTTGCTGACATAAATCGCAAGTCTCTGGACATGGTGGTATCTCTAGATGACGAATATACTCACAAGGCTGATCAATTAAATAGGCTACCAATTCATAATTAGAGCCTTTAGGTCCATAAAAGAAATTGTTTTTTCTATAAATTCCAAGTCCTGCCGCTACAGAAGCAGGGCGCAAAGGAACAACACCAGTAGGCTTTGCTGTTTCACCACCAATAAATTGGATGTTCTTATCATTGAACCATGTTTCAAAAGATCGCCTTTGTTTGACTTCGACCCCATCAGGGATATTAGCTAACGATAGTAGTAAGCCTTTTGCATATCGCTTTTGAAGCGAAGCAGGAAACTTATACGCTCCAAAATATTCAGTACAAACCACTATAGATTGTGCCCAAGGATAGTTTTCTTTCAATGTTAAAAAGGCATTACTATGTGCATATACCTTTTTACTTTCAGGTACATCTTCTAAACGCTTTATCATTCGTTCTTTATAAAAATCAAGTGCATCAAGAGGTACTATACCACAATCGTCATACCCACATGCTAGTGCTTTATCATGAATCTCTTGGGCCAACAAAGTATTCATATCATCGCCTCCCAAATATAGACTAACTATATAAATATCATACGCTTATAATGGACATAAAAAAAGATTTCTTATGAATCCATCATCCCTAAAAAGAGTAACGTTACATAAGAAATCTTATATTAGTATTTAGTTGATATTAGTCTTCACCAATCATACGTACTTCGGGCTCAAGGTGTACGCCATGTCTATCATACACACGACGCTGTACTTCTGCAATCAAATCAAGTACGTCCTTTGCACTAGCACTACCTGTATTGATGACAAAGCCTGCATGTTTGTGGGACACTTGCGCATCACCTACAGACAACCCCTTTAGGCCTGTTTGTTCAATCAATGTACCTGCAAAGTACCCTGGTGGGCGTTTAAAGGTTGAACCTGCACTAGCATACTCTAAAGGCTGTTTAGATTCGCGCTTTTCGGTCAACTCATCCATGCGAGCCTTAATGGTATCCTTATCACCTGGTTTGAGTGTCATAATGACTTCCCCAATAACTTCATGATTATCGTGGAATACACTATGACGATAAGCAAAGTCCAAGTGAGATGCATCATATTCTTTGATATTACCTTGGAAATCTACGGCTCTCACTGCAGTAACTACGTGGCTCATTTCACCGTCATAAGCACCTGCATTCATAAATACGGCACCACCAAGTGTGCCTGGAATACCAATGGCAAATTCAAGTCCAGATAAACTATTCTCCCAAGCAAATTCAGAAGCATCTTTTAACATATACCCAGAACCAATGCACAATGTGTTTTCATTACAGTCCATGATTTGAGTCATATGTCGAACTGATACAACAGCACCACGAATTCCTCCGTCTTTCACCAAAATATTAGAGCCACAACCAATAATAGTTACAGGCACATCTAATTCGTGAATGGTACGAAGCGTAAAACTAAGTTCTGCCATCGTAGTAGGTTCAATAAATAAGTCTGCAGGTCCTCCAATTTTGAATGTCGTATGATGACAAAGGAGCTCCTGCTCGCGTACACGTGTACTTGGTAATTTTTCTAATAAAGCTGTTTGTAATACCTTAATGTTGTGGTTGTTGTTCGCCATGATCTAACACTTTCATCCCCTCAGTGATTGGTTCGCTAATGATTTTGTAAATATCATTAGAAATCTGGCTCCAACGCATTTGCGCTTGCAAATAAGCAGCCGCTGCAGCATTTTCTTGAATTTGAGGCATCAATTCTTCTTGTTTCTTCTGCAACTCATCTGCTTCTGGAGCACCGGACAACTTAGCATATTCCCATTGCATTTGTTGTGCCATAAATGTACGAACCAAACCCGTTGCTACTGCATCTGCTTTCACTGCTTCCTGAGCAGCCATTAATTCTTTGTACTCTTCGGATTCACGCATTGCGTGAGCTAAATCATGAGCTTTATCGTAGTTCATAATATCCTCCTCCAAACAACACCGTTAAAATCGCTACCGGTCATATAGATTTGGTAGGTCTCCTAACACATAAGTATAATATATTCCTCAATTGTAAAAGTCTATTTATTCTGATTGAATCCAATTGCCTTCAGCCTTAAGGTCTGGATAATCAAGTTGACGCATACCTTCATAAGCTATGATTGCCACCGCATTAGATAGGTTCAGAGAGCGTGCTTCATCTACCATGGGTATACGAATGCATGTATCCTCTTTACCATCTAATAAACTTTCAGGCAATCCTCTTGTTTCAGGGCCAAAAACGAGCATATCACCAATTTCATATTTCACCTCGGAATGAGTATGCTTTGCTTTGGTAGTGGCATAGAAATATCTACGATTAGGATATTTCTCATATAATTCTTGAATATTTTCATGTACCTGTACATCTACCAAGTGCCAGTAATCAAGGCCAGCACGTTTTACATGCTTGTCATCAATAGAAAAGCCAAGGGGTTTGATCAGATGTAAGGTCATATGATTGGCGGCGCATAAACGCGCTATATTTCCTGTATTACCTGGAATTTCAGGCTCATAAAGTACTATTTCCATTTTCAATCCCCTATTCTTTATATCTATATTATTCTACAAAGGAACGGACAAAATGTCCACTTTTCCCGCCTTCTTTTTCTACAAGATATGTAGGGCCTATAATCATCCCTTTATCAATAGCTTTACACATATCGTAGACTGTTAAAAGTCCTACTTGAACCGCTGTAAGTGCTTCCATTTCAACACCTGTCTTTCCTGTCGTTTTTACGGTAGCCCGAACCTTAACAGCACGATTATGTGTAGCATCCGTACAGGCAGGACTTTCACCATCAACAAGAGTACAATGCACCTCTACCTTAGTCAATGCTAACGGATGACAAAGGGGAATTAGATTACTCGTCTGTTTCGCCCCTATAATAGCTGCCAATTGAGCCACACTAAGAACATCCCCCTTTTTTATTGTTCCCGCCTCGATACGCTCATAAATGGCATCATTAATAGCAATAAAGCCTTCTGCCACGGCAGTACGAGTTGTAATATCCTTATCTGATACATCTACCATCCAAGCATTTCCATCTTGATCAAAATGTGTTAAATCCATAATATATCCTTACTAATTATGTATAAATTATCACCAATAGTTTTATTTTCATTTATTATATTATACAATAGAATTAAGAATTGTATGTACAAGGAAGGAAGTGTTCCTATGAAAACAAAACTAACTTATTTTGGTCACGCTTGCTTTATGCTCACACGTGGCGATGTATCCATGATTTTCGACCCATTCTTGACCGGTAATACATGGGATATCGCTAAAAGAGAAGACATCAAATGCCAATATATCTTTGTCAGTCATGGTCATGATGATCATTATGGCGACACAGATTTTATTGCCAAAGCAAATGATGCACTCGTTATTTCTACTGCTGAGGTAGCGGGTAAAGCGGCAGCTGCCGGTTGTCGTACACACGCCATGCATTTAGGTGGCAAGTTCGACTTTGAATTCGGTTCTGTTCGAATGGTTCCTGCCTTCCACGGCTCTGGCATCCCTGGCGGTCACGCTGCAGGTTGTATCGTAGATTTCTACGGAGATATCCTATACTTCGCTGGTGATACAGCACTCTTTAGCGATATGAAATTATTAAATCGTTTTGGTGAAATTGATTACGCCCTTCTTCCTATCGGTGATAATTACACAATGGGGGTTGAAGATGCAGCTCTTGCTGCTTCTTATGTAAAAGCGCGTATTTCCATTCCAATTCACTACAAAACATGGCCCGTTATCGACCGCGAACCAGGTGTATTTACAAGTCTTGTAGAAGGTAAGTATAACCAAACAGCACTCATTATCGATCCAGGTTCTTCTATTGAGCTTAACAGCTAATACAAAATCTACAGACCTAAAAATGACGCAATCCAAAGGATTGCGTCATTTTTGTATATAGTCTTGGTTCAAGATCAAACCCATAAAAAATTGCATTCTAATAGACTAAATCTCTTGATTTGCCATAGAAAAGCCCCCACGGTTAGCCATGCGTACAAACTCATCAATATCTTGAGTTTCATCAACACCAACATAGCCGAGTTCACGAACCAGGCCGTATGGGGTATGCAAAGATAATTGAGGGTTCTCACCGGTCAACACCCACAGCACCTTATAGCCCCTTGGCGCCTCTCGAAGTCGCTCTTCCCCTTTGCCATCCGTAAAATATACAAGTAAATCTACACGGTTTTGATTAGCCAGAGAGAATACAGGGGTAAAGGCCGTTGCACCACGCACATCGAGGCGAGGTTTTACATCTTTTACAGATTCCATCGTATAGGTGCGGCGCACCTCATTATCACATTCTACAACGGTAATGCGATGGTTATAAGCATGCACGATTTGTAACACTTGCTCTAAGGCATTCGTAAACTCTACATCAGTTATACTACCACTCATGTCGAGAGCTACCCATACATTTGCCTTATGTTGGCGCAATGTACCAGACAATTCCAAACGCTCAGGCTGACGACGATTACGACGCATCGTCGTTTTTTTGTATCCACTCGCTACCTTGCCCATCAGCTTTTTGAGATAAAAATACCACGGCAAAGCGCGTCGCGTTTTTTGGAATGTATCGATAAGACTTTTCACATAGCCTTCCATATCCCCCTTTGATGCTTCATTGATATAGCGCTCCGTGATTTGGTCCATCGTATCTATATCAATAGAATCAGATTCATCCCAAATATCATGGCTAGTTTGAGGGTCAAACTCCATAGCAACCGCTGTATCTGCATTATCGATGGGCACAAAGAGATCTGGTTTTTCTTTCATGACCTTATCAATAGCCTTCGCATAGTATTCAATGGTACGAAAACGCTTTAATAACAAACCAAAGCGCGCATTTACATTGGCTACCGTTACTGCATCACGGTCTACATGTTCAAGGTAATCATTTACGACCATGTCCATAGCCATATGGACTGCTGTTTTGTGAAAGCCTTGGCTCAGTGCTTTTACCCGCATCAAATGAGCAGAAATGATATGAAGAACTTCACGCTTAATACCATCCTTCATCACATCAGGTGATTGGCGTAACAAGATAAAGGGATTTACATATAATACATATCCGCCCTGTTTAAGATTAATACCAAAAGCACTGGCCATATCAAAGCGAATGCGATGAGTCATTTGTAAGTAAAAGTAACCAAAGAATTGGTCCTCTTCAAGGAGCAAACTGTTTACATCATGCAATATGTTCCACAACCGTTGCTCATAGGCAGGTGTCATTATCGCTTGCTGCATAACGGAAAGGTCTGTCCCCTCCACTTGTACGTCTTCAAGAGCACGACCGATAGTACCTATATGGCTATCCGACATATTATGGTTCATAAGATCAGCCGCTATACGTTCAGGCGCCATGCTATGATGTTGTTCTTCATAGCTATCTACATAGGCCTCATAGGATGCGTATATTTGCGTATACAAAGCCTCTGCTTCGCGATGTATGCGCTCTCGTTTCGCATGCCATCGATCAAGAGCCTCGATAGCTTCCGCATCATAAGAACCCGTCTTTTCCCAACCATCGATATGAGTCAGCAAATCCGAAGCATCACGTATATCATCCTTATCTAAGTTTCGTTGCATATTTACACCCCCTTTTCTTTAGAAAACAAATTTAATATATGTCACATGCTATATATCAATTAACCTCATAACTAATAATTTACTACAGTTGATTATCTATATAGATAGCTTCGATTTGGTTAACTACGCACATAAAATTATTTTTGCGCGTCAAAGAAAGTATCTACAAAAAGGTCATTTTCAATAGCATAAGCGTAAACGCGCTCATACGTGTTACGAAGATCTTTCATAACCGCTACGCGCAAATCGCCTGGATACAAGGTTAAAAACTCCACAAAATGATGTACTTCCTGCGCATTGCTATTGCGATTTAAACGATGCAACATATTTTTTGCTGCTACATAAAGGCGAGTTGGGCTTTCACCTTTAACCTGCTCAGCCATAGACATAATAGCACCTGGTTTTTGAACCGCTGCCAATACATCATCAAAGGTAATAAGAGGTTCTTGATCGGACTCGATAAAGTTTACAAAAGCCTCCGCAATGAGTTTACCTACGTTACCACGAATAACATTCATAAATACGTCGCGACTATAACTTGTGCCCTCTTGATTCTTATAAATTCTATATAGACCGGACACGCGTTCAAAGGAACGAGGTGTGGCATCGATATCGTCTTCGTGACGTTGATTTAAATATTCTGGATAGGAAGAAATAAATTCAATAACCTTTTCTTCAATACCAGCACCAATAGCCCAGTCAATCCATTGCATATAATCAGCATTCATATAAAGCCATACAAAACGGTTTTGCTGTGCCGGGTCCATATCGATGGTTTGGTAATCAAAGGAATCCTCAGGGTTCATAGCGGCGACGATGCGCACTTGATCACTTAAAGAAAAGCCATTAATTTCACGGTTTAGAATAAGGTTCATCAATTCTTGTTGAACTGCATGTTCTGCACGGTTAATTTCATCGATAAACAGCAATACTTGGCGCCCTTTATCTACGGCTTGTGCTACATGTTCCAATGTATGATGCACAGCGTATACTGTAGTTTTCACATCCCGTGTATTGCCATGACCATCCGTATGAGTCACCGTTTCTACTGTAGGCAAGCCACCAATTTCACCTTCTTTTAAAAGGTTCCCGTCAATAGTTACTAATTCCCAATTATGTACCTCTGCAACGCGCGCTGCAAGAGAGGTTTTACCAATGCCCGTCTCACCAACGAGCAAGGGCACCTGATTAGCAGCAAGCACTAACTCAACGCTTGCCATTGTATCTATAAAGTTCATTGTATCTCCGTTCTAATATCTCAAATATTCGCCTACTGCAATTCTTTTAACAGTTCTAGTACCATACCTATCAATAAGTGACAATATATCAATAGGCCATTTGGATTGACGTCCACCGATAGCTTTATTGTTGATTAACTCGCGTACATAGTCTTCATCAACGGTATCGCTAGAAATGGCATCTAGAATTATATCTTTGATTTCGTCTACCGTAACGCCCAATGTATTAGGTATATAACCGACGATAGCCGCACTTACCTTAAATAAATGCAAAGCCAAGTCCTTAGTGAGATTTGTAATCTGACGCATTGCCTGTGGATCTTGCTTTACTGCTGCTTCTAGTACAGCTACGCTAGGCTCATCAATGTAGCGCAAGGCTAAGTAACTTTCTTGCACGGCTTGTAACTGCACAGCTTCGCTTGGAGCATTGATATATTGCAAGGCATCATAATTCGCCTTCACCGCTTCTAATTGCAATTCTTCAGATGGGTTTGCAATATAGCGAATAGCCCAACCTGATTGAGCTAACGCACTTTTTATTAATATATCAGACGGATTGTCGATATATTCTAAAACCGCCCAATCTTTTTCCACTAAGGCTTTTAACAATTCTTCTGTAGGATTTTCAACGAATTGTATAGCTCGTGGTGCTTGTGAAAGCGCCGTTTCAATAACCTTTTGAGTAGGTTCTTTAATATATTGTAACAACATGCCGTTTTGTCCCACACATGTAAGTTGCATAGCTTCTGTAGGATTTGGAATGTTTCGAATCCCATGTGGGTTATTGGTCAGCGCCGTTATATATTGTTCCTCTGTCATAATAACCTTCATTTCTATATTAAAAGGCCATACGAATACGTATGGCCTATACTGAATTCTATCTTATTATATCATATTTTTTCGATATATTTATATCTCTTTCGTATACCTACTACACTGTTAATGCATCTAAATCAGAATTATTCCCTATAACTAATAATTTTTCCTCTGCTGAAAGAATCGTAAACGGATTAGGAGGGACTTCTAAATCCTCCCCACGTCTAATCCCTACAGCATTAAGATTATATTTCTCACGCAGATTAGAATCTTTTAAGCAGGTGCCTACCAAAAATTTTGGCATATCTACTTCAATAAGACTAATGCTTTTAGATAGCTGTAAGTAATCCATTACATGTTCTCGTGTCAACGATTGAGCTAACCGTTGTGCCACATCGTATTCTGGATAGATAACCATATCTACCCCCATCTTCTTAAGCATCTTACCTTGAAGTGCATTTTCAGCTTTCGAAACCACATGAGGCATTTTCATTTCTTTCAATAACATCGAAGTCATAAGATTTGCCTGGATATTATCGCCAATGGCAACAATAACTATATCAAATTGGCTCAAAGCTAAGGCTTTAATAGCCTCTTCATCAGTAGTATCTGCTACGATAGCATGTGTGACATAGGGGGAAACCTTTTGTACAATTTCTGGATTAATATCTACACCCAAAACCTCATGATTCATAGAGGCTAACATCTTGGCGATGGTCGTACCAAATTGTCCAAGACCAATGACAGCTATTGTTTTATATTTCATGCTATATCTCCTGATAGGCTAACTATTCTACTCAATTACAACAATACATTCTCTTCTGCATACCCAATTGGCTTCGTTGGTGATGTCCTAAGAGCCCATGTACCAATAACGGTCATAACACCAACACGACCGGTAAACATAACAAGCATCAGCACCCATTTACTGCTTTCAGATAAATCAGGCGTAATTCCCGTTGTAAGGCCTACAGTCCCAAAGGCAGACGTAACCTCAAATAACAATCGGATAAAATCATAAGGCTCATCCCAGGCCAGATAACATGTGGCTATTAAAATAAGAAGGAGCGATAAAAATATAATCCCGTTGGCTTTAAGCACGGTTACTAATGAAATACGACGTTCAAAAATCTCTGTATCTGGACGGTTATTAAACAAGGTACGCGATGCAAGTATGGTTACTGCTACGGTACTAATTTTAACCCCTCCACCGGTAGAGTTTGGGCCGGCACCAATAAACATGAGAATAATGGTAACAAACAAAGTAATTGGATGTAATGCATTATAATCAACCGTTGCAATCCCAGCTGTACGCGGCGTAATCGATTGAAATAAAGAGGCCATTATTTTATTCCAAATCGGTAATGACCCAAAGGTTTTTGGATTTGACCATTCCACTCCTAAGAAAATGACGGTCCCTAGTAGAATAAGAGTCATTGTGCCTACTAACATAATCTTAGTATGAAGTTTTAAGTCAACAAATCGTCGCACCTTACGATGTGACCATATGTCAAAGGCCGCTAAATAACCAAAACCACCGATAACAATTAGTACTGCTGTATTGATATTAAATAATATGTCCCCTACCATGGCATAAGGTAGATCATTATCAAAAAATACAAATCCAGCGTTACAAAAGGTGGAAACAGCTTGCATGATACCGGTATACAATGCAGCCTGTCCAATATAGGGATATAGCTGAATTGTATAGATTATGCCTCCTACAAGTTCAATAGCAAAGGTATAAAGCGTTAACTTTTTCGTAATATGTAATAAACCAGTCATACCATCCTGTCCGACATCCTCAGACAAAAGCACACGATTTTTAAGGCCTACTCGTTTACCTAGAAGCAAAGCAATTATGGTTGTGAAAGATACAATGCCTAAACCACCTAACTGAATAAGGATAACCATTACAAGCTTGCCAAATAAAGACCAATGATAATAAGTATCTACAGTGGCCAGCCCTGTTACCGAAACACAAGATACGGCTGTAAAAGCGGCATCTACAAGAGCCGTCGTTTGCCCCTGAGCACTCGCCATCGGTAACATAAGCAATAGGGTACCTATAATCATGACGCCTAGAAAGCTAAACGCTAATAATCGATATGGATTTTGTTGCATGTACCGTTGTACATGAGAATGGGAAATATCGTGCCACATACTGATTTACTCCAAGCCCATTAACTTATGTACAACTTGTAAACTTGGTAAAGGGCTACGGCCACCAATCCCTTGCGTATTTAAAGCTGCTACAGCGGACGCAAAAATAGCAGCCTTTTCTAGATCAGAATGTCCACAATGTTGTAATAAATCTATACCATATGTAGAGGTCTTTAACCCTTCCACGGGGGCTAACTCACTCAATAATGTAACAAGCTTTGAAAGAAATGCACCATGAAAACTATCTCCAGCCCCCGTTGTATCAACTACATGTTCTTGAGGAAATGCTTGGCAGCGATAGAAAGTTCCATCAGGCCATACGAAATAACTACCATTAGCGCCATCCGTAACCCCTGCAATAAGTGCGCCACGTTCATGAATAATACGGCAAGCCTCTTCTAAATCAGTAGTGCCCGTATACTTTTCAGCATAATCACGAGCAACAATAACAATATGACTTGCCTCTGTAATAGATTTCATCTCTTCATCGTAGCGCTGTGCACCTCCATCGAGGGAGATAATAGTACCAACCTCTTGTGCTAATGCCATGGCAGAACACATGAATTGTCGGTGCCGTCCATTGACATGTAAAATAAAAGATTCTTTAATTAATTGCTTATGAGCATCTAAAAATACTGGCTCTGGCGCAGTAGAGCGTTCAAAAAATACGGCACGCTCGCCAGTACTATGCTTTACGAGGATTGTAGCGACACCACTTTTTGCCTGTCCCTCAATATGAATAGAATCGGTATTAACATTATATTTTTTGAAATCATCTAAAATATGCTGCCCTACCATATCGTCACCGATACTATCAATCATGGCCGTACGTGCACCATATTTACCTGCAACGGCTAATGCTGTAGCTACAGGTCCTCCACCATCGGTGGTAGAAGATACAACTTGCTGCACCTCACGTCCCGTTGGGTAATGATCCACAACGATGAAGCGGTCTAATGTGCTAGCCCCAATACCTAATATATCTATTTCTTTTTGAGGACATGTACTCATACTAACCTCCTAAGCCTTTTATCAACTATACAAGCAATATCACTTCACATCTTATAGATTTACTATCTCACTTATTGTTTTATGATTTTAACAGCAATTAGATTTTTATTGTCCTTATAGACTTATACATCTATTCCTATACATCTATTGCTATACTTTTTAAAGTCATTTAAGTCTTATACCTACAGAATACCTTTCGCTCTATAAAAAGTAAACCCCAGACTACAGTCTGGGGTTTACTTTGTACTACAGAGAGCACGTATATGTCACGTAATATGTCTTGTATATTATATGTTGGTTATTGGGAGAGGTTGTTAGAATTAAGGTGTAACATAACAGTTTAAGACATCATACGTTCCATCATATATTCAATCTCATCAGCACTTAAATTGTACATAGCTTGTACCATTCGTTCTGCTGCTTCGCCAGAAGCACCGCTCTTAGCAATTTCAGCTTTAGCCTTAGCAATGAGAGCATCTTTACGTTGTGCTTCGGAATCTTCGTCAGTTGGTACAGAGATATTGGCTTTACCTTGGCCAATGCCACGTACCTCTTGGTTAGGATTTTCTTTAGAAGTTGTTTTTGTATCTTGTGCTGCTACTGCTTCTATAGCGAAGGAATTCTTACCAGTCATGATATATTCAACAGCTTCTAATGTACTTTGCGTAAGGTTTACAGTCCAGAATTCACCTGCATCAGTCAATTTATAAAGCAATCCATTATAGGCAACAAGACCTCGTTTTTCCCATAATTTATAGAGCCAGTTCAATTCATCTAATCTGGAATCCATTTTTACTAAGCTCATAATATTGAGGAATCCTTGTTCTAATTGACTTACTACTCGGTTTACGATAGGTTGTAAATCACTTTGTTTCATAAGGGCCATAAATGGTTTTTCACCGCGGGTAACCATATCTTCGTATGGTTTTAATGCACGATGTAACATCATGCCATAACCGTCGACGTTACCACCTGCACCACTACCAAATGGGAACATTGGGACGCCCGATTTAGCTAAAGTGTTATATAGGCTACGCTCACGATTATTAGCACTCCAATGTGCAGCACTCAATCGGCGATAAGATCGCGCATCTAGGTATTGTCGACCGAATTCGAACATATCTCCTTGCATTGCTGTTGTGGCTGCAGCTGGAACTTTACCGTTTGTAATATCTTTATTGAGATCACTACCATCAAATACATTTAATTGATATAGGTCTGCACCATCAACACCAGAGCTTACTAAATCAGCTAAATCTTGTTCCCACACCTCCATAGTTTGACCAGGCAAGCCATAGATTAAGTCAATAACGACAGAGCATTGACCATAAGCTTTCAAAGCAGCTAGTCGTTCTAATACGGTTTCTTTCGTATCTAAACGGCCTACCATTTGACGCACTTCTGTGTTAAAAGATTGTACGCCGATGGACATACGGTTGACGCCGTTTGCCATCCAAACTTCAAGATTTTCAGGGATCAAATCGTGAATACGACCTTCTAAGGTAAGCTCATAATCGTTTGCCAATGGCAAATACGCTTTAATCGCTTTAAGCAATCTTTCAGAATTTGTAGGTGATAAAGATGTTGGTGTGCCACCGCCGATAAATACGGCATGGATCAAACCGTCTTTTAATCTCGAACGCTCACTAGCGAGCTTTAATTCACTGATAAGACCATCAATATATTGGTCTTCAACACTTTGACTCGTACCGTTTTGGAAGAAACCACAATATGTGCATTTTGTCTTACAAAACGGAATATGAATGTAAGCGCATTGCATTTCGCCCTTTTTAGGAGTGCCATTCATTAACGAATCCCAAACGGCTTGTGTTTCTTTTGGAGAAACGAGCGTACCATTGAGACCTGCATGTACAACACGTTTATGAGGAAATGCACCACTCATCGGATTATCGCATTCTAAACCTAGTTGTAGATTGCGTTGTTTCTCCGGAATGGATTCAAAGAAACTTGCTAAACTCATACTCCAATCCCCTTTCAGAAATTAGGCTTGCAACTTTGCAAGTACAGATTTTGTAAATTCTTTTGCATTTGCAAAGTCTTGTTCATCTGGATGAGTTTCCGCCGCTTTATGTAATGCATCGCGTTCTGGGCTTTGCCCATGTGCTGATCCAGGGGGGAACATTTTATACATCATTTCGATTACTTTAGGATCGATTTTACCTTGGCATACGAAGCCGTCTACAAGAGCTTCTTTGTTAGGCAATAATTCAGATGCTTTTTCGATACTTTCACGAGCATGATCAGAATCAGCATACATCCCTAGTGTGGCAAAGAATACCACATTAGGATTCTTTAAAGTTTCAATCAATTTTGCCGCTTCTTTATTCGCTGTGCCTCGATCCACCCAGAAACCTACGAATACTGTATCATAATCAGCTAAATTTTCAGGTGCATCTTTTACAGAAACGCAAGGTGTTCCCTCAGGCATAACGGAAGCCATTGCTTCCGCTACACTTTTAGTATTTCCCGTAAGGGAAGAATATAAAATAATAGATTTCATATTTATCTCCTTTATTACTTAGATATATTTATTCTTCTTCATCTTCGCCATCGGCCTGTACTACAAAGTGTACAGGAACTTCTACTGGTTGTATATCCCCTGTTTCATTTGGATACGGAGTCGCTCGTCGCACTGCATCAAGAGCCGCTTCTACAAATATCTCATCGCCACCACTAGTTGGATATACGTCTATTAAATTACCATTAGTATCTAATTTAGCCATTACATTAATTGTAACATCTACGTTCATTTTACGTTTAATAGCCGCATAAGGAATTTGTTTTTGGCTATCTACAGCTGCATAAAAGCCCTCTACATTGAACGCGGCTTTACCTGTACCGTGACCATCACCTTCACCAGTACCATCACCTGTACCAGTACCATGGCCTCTACCATCACCAATTCCAGTGCCTTCACCAGTACCATGACCACCGCCAGAACCACCACCTGATCCAGGGCCTGTGCCACCAACAGCGGAATTATCACCGGATGTATTGCCTTTATTTTCACTTGCTTTAGCTGCCACATCTACTGCATCAGGAATATCTGTTGCTGTAGATGGTTCAACATTTGCTACAACAGCCTTTGTTCTTGCCGCTACTTCATCTGCTGACAATGGTTTTGGGAACAGATCTGCTCTGTTACCTCCGCCACCACCAGCATGTCCACTGCCACCATCATCGAGCACACTTTGTGTGAGGTCGATTTCATAGGTATCCATTTCTTGAATGGCTGGAACCACTACAAAAAAGATTACAGCAATAAAGAGAGCAATAAGATGAACTACGGCGGATATAATGGCTGCTTTTTTCCATGATATGCCTAGTCCCATAGTTATCCTTTCTGTTCAGCTGCAATAGCTAAGCGTTTAACGCCAGATTGTTTTAACATGTCCATAATCGCTACTACTTGACCATGAGCCGCTCGTTTATCGGCTTGTAAGATAACACTAGCATTAGGGTTTTCTTGGATACGTTGTTTTACCATTGCCTCAGCATCGTCAATGCTCATTGGCTTGTTATCAATCGTAATATGACCCTCCGCATCTAATGTTAAAACCACTGGTAATTGAGCTGGTGCAGAAGCACTAGTAGCCTGTGGTAATTGTACAGACAAGGCTTTTTGAGCCACTGTTTGCAAGCTGTTCATCATGAAGAATACCAACAAGAAGAAAATGATATCAATCATTGGAATGATCATGAATTCCGGCTTAGTTTTCATACGAAAGCTTTGCAAGTTCATAACTATTTCCACCCTTCTCGTTTAGCTGTAACTATATTTACACACATATTTTCAATTTGGTTAATAATGGAGTCCAAACGATGACTAAAAATTGTGTAAACGATAAATGCCATTATGGCCACACATAAGCCAGATGCTGTCGCGATAAGCGCCTCACCTACACCACCAGTAATGGCAGATGCACCCGCACCGGAGTCAAGGATACTGAAAGAGCCAATCATACCTGTTACTGTACCAAGCAAGCCCAATAATGGAGAAATTGTAACTGTTGCACTTAAGTAGTCCATATATTTTCGGAAACCAACTGCATCAACCCCCATTTGATCAGCAAAAGCGGTCTTCATTGCTTCTTCGCTAGAATCATTTTTTAAACCTGCTTCCGCAATACGACTTGCAATAGAAGGGTTCTCTTTAATTACTTTATCAATTTCATCCCAACGTTGTAATTTTGCGAATTCATTTACGGCATGAGTTACAACAAATGTTTTACCTGCATACTTACGATAGAAGAAAGCACGTTCTGCAGCTATAGCGATAACCATGAAAGACAAGAGTAACAATGGATACATTACATACCCACCACTATGAAATAAGTGAATGACATAATTTAAATTTTCCATATTTGTAACCTTTCTGCCTGTTTACAGACTGAGCATTAGAACCTATAGGTCCCTTGAATTCGTGTATAATCGCCTAACTTAAAGCTTTCACTACCATATAAAGTATCTCGTTTATTAGTGCCCTTCGCATCAAATGTATAGAATGCTTCAAGAAGCAAGTCCTTACGCGGTACATAACCGGCACCAAATGTAAAGCTACGAACACCATCTAAATAACGATCAGGTACTGCGCCCGTACCATTGCCACCGAAGAAGGAACCATGTTCAAAGTATTTGTAATCGATGAACGCATTCCAAGATTTCGGAACATCTAGATCAGCACGCCCAATATCTAGACGAGCCATCCAGAAGTGTGGTGTGCCGCCCATTTGGTGACCTTTTAGAGTAAAGTCTGCTGTGCCACGTTCATGTTGATATATGGTATTACCATTGAGGTAACGTCCTAGGTTAGAACGGTTTTGACCATAATCAACCGTAACAGCTGCATTAGCACCAAGTTGATACTTAGCACCGATACCAAATACATGAGCTACATTGGAGAAGCTGTATTCATCATTACTGTTTCCATTAGCATTTAAATATGTATGTGTTTTACCGCCAAAGGAACGTAAGTACCAAGCTTGTAAACCAAGACGAGCACCAATTTGTTTCTTGTATTGAATAAATGCGGCCTTATCGATGGCTGGTACAGTATCTTTTTCAAGAACTACACCTTCTGTTCTAATCAAGTTGCCAATGACCTTACCGATTGCTTCGCGTGGTAATTTATTTTCAGACTCTGCATCATGTACAACATTTTCAAGATTATACATATAGTTATACATAGCATTTGGCATGCCCCAACCATAATAAGAACCACCTTCACCATAATCGTTATAGGACATTGTAAAGTTCTTCTTATATAAGGCCTCTTTAGCATCATAATCGCTAAATACGTATTTACCACTATCATATTTATAAGTCTTAGCCCCTAAGAAACCAGTAAATTCGTAATCACTAGATGGTTGACCATAGTAATCATAAGATCTCTTAAATGTACCATCAGCTTGTTTTACCCAAACCTCATCAAGCGAACCATTATTATAATTCTTCCAATTATCTGTGGCATTATATTTAGCAATTTCTGAAATGGATTGATTAATCTCATTACCATGTTTATCAACATAACCCTTAGGGTTTACCAAAGCTTCTTTATTATCAGTAGGTACGATAAGTCCTTTAGCCTTATCTTTTAGATATTCAGGGTATAACGGAGAGTTCACATTATACATAAGATCACCAGTCTTATAGAGTTTTTCCCCTGTTTTCTTATTAGTAATTTCGTACATTGTATATCCACCAGATGGAATATCGAGGGAGAATTTTTTCTCAGCCATCTCTTTAGGATATGCTTTTGTAAGAATATCTTGTAAACGACTCATAACTTGAGATTGTTTTTGTTGTGTTTCTACTAACTTAGCATTAGCCTTTTCAATTTCTTGATCGCGGTTTGGATTACTCCAATTTAGATTTAATGTAGCCTTATAAGCTTCATATTCATCTTGCAAATCTTTAAGCTGTTGATAGAAATAAAGGCTATTAGTCTTGCCTTTATAAGTCGAATCATAAATGCCATTAGGACTATCTGGTGCTGCCGGAGCATCAGAATCTTTTCTTTCACCATCTGAACCAGATTTTGTAGCACTGTTGATATCATATGGATAATCATCACGATTGATACCAATCAATTCAGCTGCTGTTGGTGGTCTAAAGATAACTTTATGCACTGCATGTGTATATGCAGAATCAGTGATACCTGTACTATGTTTGAAAGTACCAACACCAATACGAACTTGAGAATCATGGCCATTCCAAACAGCACGAACGCCATCATATGATTGACCAAACCAGTAGCCACTAACGCCCATAGGCTCAGTTAAACGCCCCACTGATACATCCCATTTTTTAACTCGTCTTGTAAGATCAACTGTATCGAGTCGTTGATGATTGAGACCTTTGGAATCAGATTTTGTCCAGCTTGTATCTACTCCACTCATACCACTCATGCTGCCAATAACCTTGAGGTTTGTGAACTCATTGAGTCGAGCATCAAAGCCAAGACGTAAGCGTTGTTCAAAACTATGACGATTAGCATCGTACATATTAGCTTTTGCAGAACCGATAGCAGAGTTTGCTCTAAATGGAGATTGCGGTCTATTAGAACCATCATGTGCCATCCAACGCGCTCTATAGTCGCCAACCATTGTAATACCACGTTCTTTAGTAGTATCAAAATCAGAACGAATAAAGTCAGTTAAACGAACTACATCAGCTACGTTTTGTACACCAGATTCAGAATTTACCACTTCACCATTAGCTACATTAACCCCTGTAGCATTAACTTTTGAACCATCCTTAGTTTTGCCGATGGCTGTAGTTTTACTACTATCGCCACCACCAAATTTAAGGTTAACACCCATGCGGTATACGCGTTCTTGTGTAGCACGATCATCATCGCGATGGTTAAAGATATTGTTGATACCGAAATACATCATGGCATTTTTATTGAAACGTTTTTGAATCATTACATTCCAAATGCCAAATGTTTTCTTTTCATACATTTGTTTCTTATAAACGCCTGCATCACCAGATAAGATATCTGGCCAGTAGTTACCACCGTTATTAAGAGTATTACTATCAAGCATATTGATATAGTAATCACCCCAGATGGAGCCATTCCAACCGGATTTAGGGTTATCATAAGTAATGCCAATATCAACTTTGTGCATTGGTTTATCCAATAATTGACGTGGCATGGATGGATCGCTTTTGTTGATGGCGTGTAAATATGTATAACCTAATTTACCAGACCAACATTTGCCGAATTTTTGTTGTACTTCCGCTTGCAACCCTGTAATTTCAGCTTTACCAATATTTTTAAAGCTGTAAATCATATCCGGTGCACGTTGGTATTTCGCATCACCTTTAAGATATGGTGCGAAGTCCATAAAATCACCAGTGAAGTATACAGACATATAGTTCTTAATACGGTTATGGAATACACCTACGCGTGCATATGTATTTTTATTTTCACCTTCCAAACTCATGTCGAAATTGACCGATTTTTCTGGTTTCAAATTAGGATTGCCAGCCCAATACCAACCGAGTTTTGCTACCCCAATCCCTACAGGGTTAGAAGCATACATTTCCCAGTTATACCACAATTCGCCCATACCAGGTTCTGTATAACCAGTACCTACATTGGCTTTAAATCTGCGATGTGTATTACCGTTAACGTTATATGTCATACCCAAGGATGCAGATACGTTAGAACCAAACAAGCTACTATTATCAAAACGCACAATTGGAGACAATGTTAAATTCTTATTAACTTGCCATGTATCAGAAATATAAGCGTTTATTTTACGAATCGTACCACTACCAGTAGTCAAGCGTTGGTCGCGATTACGGTACTCTTCCAAGAAAGCCTTACCATTTAGCTTAGGCGCTTTCTTACGCATTTCTGGATCGTTAGACTCACCATATTTAAAATAGTCACCTACGATGTTTGCACGATGTGCCGCCATTTCAGGATTTTCCGATTTCAACCGATTTTCCAAAGCATAATATCGCTTCTTAAATTCATCCGTTACGGGTTGATTATTCGGCGATGTGCTTGACCATTCACTAAGTCTGCTTTCCGATAAACCATAATTCACATAATCATCGTACGTAATGCCCGGCTTTTGTGCCTTTGTTTCAGCCCCATAGTATTCATAATCCATATCCCATTGCGGCATGCCGCCACCGGAATTAATGAATTTATAGTCATGGATGTGAGAGTAAACTTTAATACTATTATCGCCTTTACGTCGCACGAGACGATCAAGGCGGTCTACTAACAAGCTTTTATCGTAATCCCATGGATCAATGTACATCGTACTTGTATTAGGAGAACTCTTTAAGCGACTACCAGAACCTTCTTCACGAGCATAGCTAACACCATAGCTTAGCAAATGATTTTTATTGACTTGCGTATTAGCATTTACTCGAATATCTAATTGACGATGATCGATGTTATCGATATAACGCAACTCATTAGAGCCTTCATAAGCGGAACGACCTGTATAGTTAATGAGCGCTACGTCATTTTCTTTAATACGAGAGTAATTAGTTTCTACAGTCCAGTCACTCTTTCCAGCTCTAGAGGACCATTGCAGGTTAGCTGTATTACGATCTGCGGTACGTTTGAAGTGTTGCTGTGGCTCTAAATCGGAGTCGGAATGCTTAACATCGCGTACAAGATCTTCCGTGTACCGATTAAGTCGCAATTCCACCTTATTTTTATCATTTGCCTCGTAGGTCGCTACAAGACCGATATCTGCCGCATCACCATAGTAACGAAGTACATTTGGCTTGAAGTTATGTTTTGCATAATCAAAGGCCATCCCAGAGGCACGACGTTTAACAGATGCTAGAACAGGCATAAGATCTCGTTTACTACCTGATAAACCAACCTTTAACTTGCCCATTTGACCAGAATCGGCACGAATGAAGAAGTTTTGGAACGGAAATACATCGCCATCGCTCTTGCGACGCAAGCCTTCAGCATTAAATTGTACGGATGGTTTCTTTTGTGCTTTTTTAGTGATGATATTAACTACACCACCTACTGCATCAGATCCGTATTTAGCACTAGCCGCACCTTGAATAACTTCAATTCTCTCTACGTTCTCTGTACCCAAACGTTGTACTTCATCGGCCGCACCAGAGTACTTATCAAAATCACCTAGCACTGGTTGACCATCTACGAGGATAAGAGTGTGACGCGCTTCTGCACCGCGAATGGACACGCCCACACGCCCCATAGCATCAACTGTTCTAGATACGCCTGTTTGCGTAAAAATAATGTCTTCAACGGACTTCGCCTGTTTCTTTTCAATCTCTTTCTTGGTAATGATTTGCACTTGCTGTGAGTTCAATTTTGCTTCTTCTTCTGCCCATGTGCCTTTCACATTAACAACATCTGTAGTGACAGTCGCATTATCTGCCCAAACCACTAGAGGTGCGCTAAGCCACAAGGCAACTGCACTAGACAGGATTATGGTACGCTTTGTATGTCCCCACCGGTTCATTATGCCCTCCTAAACTTATAACTAAACATATGTCTTGTATCTCCCACACAAAAATTAAAAAGATACACTTCACCAACATTAATGACATTGAATATCATTCACATTTTAATGTTAGCAAAGTGTATCTTGCATATCTACTCCGAATAGACCAAAAATATACGTTTCGGACAAATCGGATATAAATTTTTAGAATTTATACGTCATTTGGAAACGAGTATAATTCCCAAGTTTAAAGTTTTCAGATCCATATAAGGTATCTCGTTTATTGATCCCTTTTGCATCAAATGTATAGAATGCTTGTAAAAGAAGATCTTTAGTTGGCACATAGCCACCACCAAAGGTAAAGCTCTTAATACCATCTAAGTAACGGTCAGGAACAGCCTCTGTACCATTGCCACCAAAGAAGGAACCATGGGCAAAGTATTTATAGTCTACATAGGCATTCCAAGAACCAGGTTTATTCATATCGGCACGACCAACATCAAAGCGCAATGCCCAAAAATGAGGTACACCACCTACGTCACGGCCCTTGATATCGAATTGAGAGGATCCAGCCTTATGGTCATAATGAGTATTGCCATTCATGAAGCGACCAAAGTCACTACGGTTTTGTCCATAGTCGAAGGAAACACTTACATTATGATTTAATTGATACTTAGCTCCAACGCCGAAAACATTAGCCATATTGTTGAATTCATGCGCTTCTGTAGCATTACCATTCGCCGTATAGAAGCGATAGTCACTACCGCCAAAGGAGCGTAAGTACCACGCAGCTAAGCCAAGTCTAGGTGTTACCATATGTTTAACTTGAACATAGGTAGCCTTTTCAATTGGTGGAATTGTATCCCGCTCCAATACGACACCTATTGAAGGAATAACAGCACCTGTATATTTGCCTAGCGCCTCTCTCGGCAAACGACTGTTGCCGTCCGCTTTTTCAAGCATTCGGGCCAAGCTATTAAAGTACGAAGCTATCATAGAAGGATAATAGGCACTTCCTTTTACGTTAATAAGACCAGACGTGCCGGAGTCGTTAATATCAACGACATTCGCCTTATAAATAGACTTGTCCAGCCCGTCAAAGGCATTATCTTCAAATTTCATCATGTACGGATTATTGCCAAAGCTATAGGTTGCTATATCTTTCGCCTTGGCACGATACGCCTCCACGATAGCCGCCTTATTCTGATTGTACCAATTTGAAATAAACGTTTTTCCACCATTGGAAAGAACAGTGGTATCACTCAACTTCATTTCAAACAATGGGTTTTTCTTATCAAGCCCAATCGTTCCCGGTGCTATTTTCTGAGTGAAAGTACGTTCGTCTTCATACCATTGTTCATCATCTTCATCATAGTATCGCGATTTATAAGAATACGTTACTGACACATCAGGCATCTTAATCGATACAGTCTGTTTAGCCGCATCCACACCATAAGCTTTCACCGCGATCTCCTGCATCCGGCGCAACACATCAAACTGCGCAGCTCGCAACGGTTCCCGTTCTTTCGCCACACGAGCTTCCACATCCGGCAAAGATGCTTCCAACTTTGCCAACTCCGCTTTTAATGGAGCCAGTTGATCCGCGGACATGCCGTCAATAAATTCTTTAGACCAGATATCGGAAGTCATATCGTCGATTTTCTTCTTTAATGTACCTACCTCCGCATCTAAGATGCCTTCCTTATCGCGCAAGGCTTTTAATTGCTGGTAGAAATTAATAGTATTCCCTGCGTTTGGTACGATGAGTTCCTTATTGGCACCGTCCGAATCCATAGTAACACCTAAGAATTCCTCTACCGTTGGAACCCGTTTAAAATGCGTATAAATAGCATGAGTATAAGCACTGTCGCTAATTCCCATACTATGTTTAAAGGTCCCCACACCGATACGGACTTGAGTATTCTTATTCGTCCAAACACTACGAAGGCCGTCATATTCCTTATTAAACCAATAACCTGTAACCCCCATAGATTCAGTAATACGACCAACACTATGATCCCATTTAGAACCGTGATGTGTTACATCTAGTTCTTCGAGACGTTGATGATTAAAACCTTTAGAGCCTTCTGTTTCATGACTGCTATCTACACCAGCTTGGCCAGAAGCACTACCCACAACACGTACATTCGTATTATCGTTAATACGAGCATCGACACCGACACGTATACGTTGATTCAAGCCATGTTCCTTGCGGTCCGCCAGATTCTTTGCCGCCTCGTCGGATACGTAACTTGTAGCAGTCACCCGCGTAGCAGGACGATCAGATCCAAGATGACTGTCATTACGTACACGATAATCACCTACAAGTTCCATACCTCGTTTTCTGTCTGTATCGAAAGGACGCGTAATAAAATCCTGCAGCATAACCGGAGGTAACGATTCAAACTGCTCCTTCGTAAGTTTCGTTTTACTTTCACCTGAACCGAAACCGAATTTCATATTTAATCCGATACGATATACTCGAGCCGATAAAGCCCGATCATCATCACGATGATTAAAGAGATTATCAATACCGAAATAGATTCGTGAATCCTTATCAATCTTCTTTTGAATCATCAAATTCCATATGCCATAAGTTTTATGTTCATACATATCGGCGGTTTTTCTATTATTCAAATTATATCTGATAACGGAACGATCGGAATTATTAGGATCAATATAAGATACCATATAATTACCGCCACCAGACAAGGAGTTACTATCCAGCATATGAATATAATAATCTCCCCACAGACTACCGCTCCATCCGCTAGCCTTATCCTCAAAATCCACACCGATATCCACTTTATGACGAGGTTTATCCAGTAATTCACGAGGCATATCTTTATCGCTCTTATTAAGCGCTCGTAAATACGTATATCCCAAACGGGCCTTCCAGTGTTTATTCAAAGTTTGTTTAACTTCAAATTGAAGTCCCGTAATTTGGGCCTTGCCGATATTACGGAAACTGTAAATCATATCTGGTGCATGAGCAAATTTCGCCGCTCCATATGTGGTAGATTCATCATACTGAGGATAAAAATCCATCAAATATCCCGTATTGTAAATCGACATATAATTCCGAATATTATTATGGAATACGGTTACTTTACCATAGGTATTTTTATTTTCCCCTTCCAAAGAGAGGTCGAAATTCATGGATTTCTCTGGTTTAAGGTTCGGATTTCCGACCCAATACCAACCTAATCGGGCTTCACCGCCACCGATTGTGGCATTTGTAATATTTGGGCCATACATTTCCCAGTTATAATACAGCTCGCCCATACCAGGTTCCGTATAACTGGTACCCACATTAGCCTTTAATCTGCGGTGTACATTTCCATGTACATTATGAGTCATACCGAAATTAAACGACCAGTTAGAGCCAAATAAATCACTATGATCCAGTCTTATAATTGGTGATAAAGTAGTATTTTTATTAACCTGCCACGTATCCTGAATAAAGAAATTCTGTTTCTTGATCTCTGCACGTCCTGCGGTCTGTTGATTAACGCGTTTTAAATACTCTTCTTTAAAATAAGCTCCATTTAATTTCAACTTCGTAGAATCAAAATCCGGTACGGCGCCATAGTAAAAGCTCGGTAAATAGGCATCATAAAGTGCTGGATAATACTTACCGTTTTCATCTTTTCGGCCCTCCTTATTAAAATGATAGTCTTCAATAAATTCTTTATTCTCCGCTAATAAACGTTTAGCAAACTGCTGATATCGCGCATAAGCTTCAGGATTCCGTTTTTTCAGCGTACGCTCCGTCACGGGGCCGTCCACAAGCCCCATTGCGGCCGCTGAATCAATCCCCGCCTGGGGATCCAAATATTGAAGATATTCTTCATAAGTAAATTCCGGCAATGTGTTTGGCTTGCTTTTATCTCCGTTATACCATTCTTTCTCCTTATTCCACTGCTCTACACCGGCCTCGTTTTTTCTGAAAGAATGGTCATAAATTGTGGATGAGGGAACACCGTTTTTTACTGCCAGACTTTTATCATAATCCCAGGGGTCGATATGCCGTTTATAGGTATGAGGCGCATTTTTAAGTCTGCTACCTTCGCCTGTCTCCCGTATAAACCCAATACCATAAGACAAGAGATGTTTCTTATTGACTTGCGTATCTGCCCCGAGTGTTACGCTCCATTGACGATGATCTACATTATCCACATAGTTTAATGTATTTTTCCCTTCATAGGTACTGTTCCCGTAGTCACTGGTTAATGTTACATCATCTTCTTTGGTCCGAGTATAATTCAGCTCCGCTTTCCACGAACTCTTATTGTCCTGACCAGTATACGTCAAATTAAGATTGTTCCTATCTAAATCCCGTTTGTAATGAACCTGAGGTTCCAAATAAGAAGTACTGCGCTTTACATATCGTTCCAAGTCTTCATTATACCTATCGATACGGACTCCCAAAGACTGTTTATCATTAATATCATACGTAGCGGCCAAACCTATATTGGAATTTGTACCGTAATATCGTAGGGAATTCTTTAAAAACCCGTGATCTTCATCATTGGTCATAGCGCTGATACGACGCCGCTCGCTAGCATAAATAGGCATAATATCACGTTTACTACCGTGAATATTAACTTTTAACTTACCTAATGAGCCGGAATCAGCGCGCATAAAGAAATTGGAAAACGGTACGATATCACCGTCGCCTTTAGTTCTACGACCTTCCCCATTAAACTGAAGGCCAGCGGTCTTACGCGGTTTATTGGTAATAACATTGATAACACCACCGATGGCATCGGATCCGTATTTAGCACTGGCTGCACCTTGGATAATTTCTATACGTTCCACATTTTCTGTACCGAGACGTTGTAATTCATCACCAGCACCTTGATATTTGGCAAGGTCGCCCATCACAGGCTGTCCATCCACAAGAATCAAGGTATGACGAGGATCCGCTCCACGGATAGATACGCCGACGCGCCCCATCGAATCGACGGTTCTAGATACGCCAGTTTCGGAAAATACAATATCTTCTACGGATTTTGCCTGCTTTTTGACAATATCCTTCTTCGTGATAATCGTCGTCTGTTGAGACTCTTGTTTTGCCTGCTCTTCAGCCCATGTACCGCGAACATGAACCACATCGGTTGTTACAGTCGCATTGTCCGCCATAACCACCGGCATTTGCAACCAGCACGCTACTGCGCAGGATAGTATGACATATCTCCTTGCCCGCACCCAACTCCTATTCATTAAATTTCCTCCACACATATATTTAACCATGCATATAAAAATACACTTTACCACTATAACCAAATGACATTGAAAATCATTTACAGGTTTAATAGTAGCAAAGTGTATTATACATATCTACTCCGAATAGACCAAAAATATACGTTTAGGACAATATTTAATTTTCATAGACTATCAAACTTAGCCTAAAGCACAAAAATTTTTAGCTAGGATAATATAAGGTCCAAATTATTTAGACCTTACGATAAGCACTTGGCGTTACACCAGTAGCCTCTTTGAATGCACTAGTAAATTTACTACCATTCTCATACCCTACCGCATTAGCGATTTCTAAAATAGACTGATCTGAGTCTTGAAGCAATCGCTTCGCCGCATTAATACGACATTCTTTTAGATATTGATGTATGGTTGTACCAAATACACCTTTAAAGCAACGTTTCAGGGTAGATGTAGGAATATCAAACTGTTCAGACAAGGAATCAATAGTAATACGCTTCATAAACTGTGTTGATACATATTCACTTACAGCTTTTACAATATCTACCTGTTGCTTTCTATAGGTACTTCTCTTTTCAGGATTAGCTGTAGAGATAACAGATAATAATAAAAAGATTTCAATCACTTTTAATTTAAAATAGTGCTCTTTTATTTGATCTGACACATTATATAAACTGGAAAAAATGTGACGAACAGTTTCCGTTTCTTCCATCATCATACCAAAATCAGAATGCTCACAAAACCGATTGGCCAACTCAGTCAAATCAATTCGAGAATCACTAACAAGTGCATCTAATACGGGTTGAGCTTTTTCAACATCTACTAATAATACAATTCCTTTAAATAATTTTGTAGGAAAGTAATTTTCATGTTGATAATCAGAGCGTATATGCCAACCTAACGACATATCCCCTGGCCCCATATATAAATACTCACCAGATGAAAACTTGCACTCTATGCGCCCCTCTTCACAGTGATTTATAGCAAACGTCTTGGTATGTGATTTAGCATAAAATTGAATCGTCTCTTGCTTCACATCTAGAAACATTAGATCGATACCGTCAAACACCGTATACCTTGACATAGATGTTCCAGCATGTGAGGCCGCATGATTATGTGGATTCATACTATCACCATATACACAAATTCTATAAACATAAATTAATAATATTATATTATAGTATACTTATTGATAGTCATTGTCAACTTCAAAATAGTAATAATTCATTTTATATTTAAAAATATAAGCTAGTTAGCTTTAGTAATATAGAATAATTAATATCATCATTAAGATATAGTTAGTGTGCTATAAAATAAGCCTCATAAATTAAACTACAAGAACTTAATTCATGAGGCTATATTCAAAACTAAGGATATAAGTTTCTATTTTTTTGTTTTAATAATAAAAGCTAATGCTATGACATGAGCTACCCATATAATGCCCATAACCATTAGAGCAATAGGCATATCTTGACTAAAATAGGCACCAATTGTCATTATGGCACTAACGGATACGAGAATGGACAACTTTGCCCGCAATGTCAACGCTTTATCGCGTTCATAAGCAGCAACAGTCTTTTGATATAAACTAGACGCCAAAAACATTTTATGGAGTCGTTCAGATCCACGAGCCAAACAAAATAACGTTAGCATATAAAAAGGAACTGTTGGCAATAGTGGTAGTACGATACCTGCTGTACCAAGGGCAAAACTTATGGCCCCAATAGTCAGGAATACATATCGAACAACTACATTACGATGTTGCTCAGTTTTTTTCATTAATCCTCTTCTACATAATTAATAACTTTACCTTTTGTTTTAATAAAGTTAGGAATAATAAGTACTAAAGCGGCAATAGCTACAATGCCATAAATACCAGCCATACCTACCCATTCATAAGCATTACCTAATACGAGACCCATCACTGCAAAGTCCGCATCACCAAAGGTTGTATTTTGGAAGCCTAATTGACCAAGAACTGGCAACGCCAAAGCTGGCAAGAATGTAATAGCCAAACCATTTAGGAAAGCACCTACCGCTGCGCCACGACGACCACCAGTAGCATTGCCATAAATACCTGCTGTAGCACCACAGAAGAAGTGTGGCACAAGACCAGGAATGATTAATACGCCACCTACAGCACCAAGGATAAGCATACCGATGATACCACCGATGAAGGAACTAAGGAAGCCTAATACAACCGCAGTTGGAGCATAGGTGAAGAATACGGCACAGTCTACAGCTGGAATTGCATTAGGAATAATTTTTGTAGCAATCCCTTGGAATGCAGGAATCAAATCACCTAAGATCATACGCACACCTGAGTATACGATTGTTACACCAACAGCAAAATTCATAGCACTCATAACAGCGTATAAATATGGGCTCATATCACCTGATAAAGTAGCGACAAATTCGGAACCTGCTGCAAATGCCGCAATTAGGTAAAATACGATCATAGTTAATGCTGTAGATAATGTTGAGTCCCGTAAAAAGCCCCATTTTTCTGGTATTTCAATATCTTCTGTACTATCTTCAGCTTTACCAACATATTTGGCAACCCAAGCTGATAAATAGTAGCCTAAACTACCAAAATGACCAATGGCAATTTCATCACCATCTGTCACTTTGGAAGTATAACTTTGACCAATAGCTGGAGAAATGGCAGACCATGCCCCCATTAAGAAACCACCTACAAGTATGAGTTCCATACCAGATAAACCTGCAGTACCAAGTACGGCAGACATAAGGCATGCCATAAATAAGCTGTGATGACCTGTTAAAAATACATATTTAAACTTGGTGAAACGTGCAATACATAAATTCATCAATAAGCCTACAACAAGAATAGACATTGTTTCAACGCCAAGTACCTTTTGTGCAACAGCTACAATAGCTTCATTATTTGGCACTACACCAGTAATATGGAATCCATGTTCAATCATTTTTCCCAATGGGTCAAGATTGCTAACGATAACACCCGCACCTGCAGCTAACATTAAATACCCGAGAATAGGTTTTAATGTGCCCGTCATTATTTTATGAAACGGACGTTTCAAGGCGATCAAGCCTATACATGACATAATACCAATCAAAAGTGCCGGTTGAGACAGCACATCACGCAAGAACTCTAATACCATTTCCATGGCACTACCTCCTATATAATTGTTACATATTATTGAGCAGCTTGTTTTAATGCTTCAAGAACATCTTCTGTAATCTTCTTTTTATTAATATAGCTACGAACAATAGCAACATTTTTATCGTCAAATTGTTCAGCCAACTCTTTTACAGTTACGATGAGATCTGCCTTACGACCTTGAGCCGCGTTAAAATCGATAGATTCAACTTGTGCATCGATACCATTTTCAGCACAAATTTCTTCAATTTTCATTTTTAACATCAAGCTAGAACCAATACCATTACCACATACAGTTAATACAGAAATCATACTTGCCTCCTTCTAAATGTTTATTGCTCGTCTAAATGCTCTGCCAAGAATGCTTGTACGTCGTCAATACTTTCAAAGTCAACGGCCGCATCTAAGAATTCTTCATCCTCAAATAAAGTAGCAATATCTGTTAACAATTGAATATGCTCATCTTTATTAGGAGCACATAAAAATAATGCTACAGATACAGGGTCATTATCAGGACTGCCAAAATTCAATGGTTTTTCCAATGTCACCAAAGCCGTTCCTACACGCTTTGCACCATGTTCTGGGCGAGCATGTGGCATAGCAAGACCTGGAGCCAATACGATATATGGGCCCATTTCGCGAACTACTTCAACCATAGCCTCTGTATAAGATGGATCCGTAAAACCCGCATCAACCATCAGTTGACCACCATGACGAATAACATCCTCCCACGTCTCAGCGGGATAATGAAAGGATACATTATCCTCAGATAATAAATCTTGTATCAAACTAACACCTCCTAAACGTACTTCTGTACATATAGTTCTATTATAGCTATTATAATAAATTTTTCATATATCAAAATAACAATGAACTTATAAAAATGAATAAAGCTAACATAAGATTTTGCTATTTATAATTTAATAAACCCTTATACGTATAATACCTATACAGGTATTAATATTGTATATATATTGAAAATTCTCTATACTTAGATAAGAATTAGACTACCTAAATAAAAAATAGAATAAGGAGATTTTATGCAGACTTCGGTAAAAGTATTTGTACTCTGTCTAATCCTCTGTATTTCATTAGTAACAGCTTTACAGTTTGGCGCTAAATTCATTTCTCTAGACCAAATTATTTCAGCTCTTCTATCTATGATTGATGTAAATGCTACAGCATCTATGACTAATACGATTATTACAGATATCCGCTTACCACGACTTATTTACTCTGTTCTAACAGGTATAGGTCTATCACTTGTGGGTCTATTAATGCAAACGGTCACGCGCAATGCCCTCGCAGATCCCTATGTATTAGGTGTTTCTTCTGGCGCAAGCACAGGTGCCGTTTTCGCTATTATCATGGGTGGGCTACCATTCTTAGGCCAGTACAATACGCCTATTTTTGCGGCCCTAGGCGCAGCACTTTCAATTATATTAGTCCTCTTATGTGTTGGTAAAAGCAACAGCCCCGTAAAACTTATCCTCATAGGTATGGGTATGACTGGTGTATTCTCAGCCTTAACGATGATGATTATTTACGGAGCCAAACACGAAGCTCAAGTGCGAAGTGCTATGTTCTGGCTACTTGGCAGCTTTGCAGGCATACAATGGAGTGATTTACCATTAACAGCAATCATCATAACCTTATTTATGCTATATATCTATACGTTCAATCAAGACCTTGATGTGTTGCTACTCGGTAATCATGAAGCAGCACAAATGGGCCTTTCCGTTAAGCAGTTACAATTAAGTATTGTTGTCATATCCTCTATTGTGATCGCCACACTAGTATCAAAGGTTGGTGTAGTTGGCTTTATCGGCCTTATCATCCCTCACCTTGCTCGGATTATAGGCGGACCTAAACATAAACATACATTACTATTTAGTGCACTCATAGGTAGCATCGTTATGATCTGGTCAGACGTATTATCGAGAGCACTCTACAGTCCAGAAGAAATCCCTATTGGTGTGCTTACATCTTTATTGGGGGCTCCACTCTTCATTTGGATTATCATGAGTCGTTATAAACACAATGGTTAGTGTATATCATATCTATAGGAGATACTATGTATCAAATTAATCAGCTGTCTTTTTCTTATGAAACCAAAGAAGTGTTAAAGAATATTTCTGTAACATTTCCTACCAATAAAATAACAGCCATAATTGGACCAAATGGATGTGGTAAGTCTACGCTACTTAGCCATCTATATCGACTTCATCCATCAAAAAACAAAATCACATTAAACGAAAAACCTTTAGAGTCTTATAAAGGTCGCGAATTTGCTCAATTGGTAGCAGTCTTAACACAATCTAGAGACGCTATGATCGATGATTTTCTCGTAAAAGATATCGTTCTCATGGGACGGTATCCGTACAAACAACACTTTGGCACCTATAGTTTTGAGGATGTTAAAATTGCAGAGCATTATATGAATGAAGTAGGCATCACCCATTTATCAAATGAAGAAATTCATCATTTATCAGGTGGTGAGAAGCAACGCGTATTCATTGCTAAAGCCTTAACCCAGAAACCTCAAATACTTCTTTTAGATGAACCTACTAATCATTTAGATATGAAGTACAAAGTGGCACTAATGAAACAATTGCGTGATTTTAAAGGCACTACGATTGTAGTTCTTCACGACTTAGATCTAGCGGCTCAATATTGCGATCATATAGTCATCATGAACAACGGAACTATCCTAAAAGAAGGTTCCCCTACCGAGGTGCTCACACCTGAAATTCTTGAACCAATTTTTGAAGTTCCTTTCAAAACCTCTTGGGATGAAGGGCGCTATCATTTATATTATTAATTAGTAAAGAAAGGACTTACTATGTTTCAGAATTTAAGAAAGTCAAAAAAATTATTATTAATCGCAATGACATGTGCTACATTCGCTATTGCTGGTTGTGGTTCTGATACTACAAAAACTACAGGTGATAACGGGACCTCTGTAACATGGAGTGAAACATTTGACGGTACAAAAACAGACTTTGCCGTAAAATCCGCCCCAACTCATGCAGTGTCCATGTCCCAAGCAACAACGGAAATGATGTTACAATTAGGCCTTGAAGACAAAATGGCTGGGACCGCTTTCAAAGAAGAAGAAATCTACCCACCTTTACAAGCGGCTTACGACAAAGTAAAAGTATTATCTGATAAATGGCCTTCCTATGAAGTATTCATGTCCGTAAAGCCTGACTTCGCTACGGGATGGCCTGATTCTTTCAGCAAACGAGCTATACCTGCAGATAAAATGATTTCCCAAAAGGTTAATATTTGGATTCCTGAATCCATGTTATCTACTAAAGCTGACCTAGAAACCAACTTCAGCGACATGATTAAATTGGGTGAGATTTTCGGCGTAAAACCTAAAGCTGAAGAATGGGTTGCAGGTCAACGTAAAACATTGGCAGCTATCCAGGATAAACTAAAAGACTTACCTCGTAAACGCGTTTTCATTTATGACTCTGAAGACGGTCAACCATTCACAGCATTCGAGGGTTATACTACTAACATCTTAAAACTTATCGGTGCTGATAATGTAATGAGCGGCTTAGGCGTTGATAAAACATGGGCTAAAGGTTCTTGGGAAACAGTAATTGCACAAAACCCTGATTATATTATTATCGCCGACTATGGTAATTCTATTCGCAACGATGATGATTTTCAACAAAAAATTGAAAAGATCAAGGCTAACCCTCAACTTCAAGATATCACAGCCGTTAAAGAAGGTCACTTCATTCGTGTAAAACTTTCTGAAATCACTCCTGGGGTACGTACCGTTGATGCTCTAAAACGTTTAGCTGAAGAAATTCACGGCATCAAAGTAGACTAATTTAATATAACAAAATATAGAGTAATATGTAATATGTATTGTATATTATATATAACGAAGAAGGTCCCAATTCAAATGAATTGGGACCTTTTCGTACTGCTTGTATTGCACACAGCATATTGTTTTAGAGAGTAAAGATGTGTTGTAGTTGAAAGATTTAGAAATAATGAATTATTGTAAAATAGATTTAAAATGTATTAAATTGTATATGCTGTGACAATGCCTGATTATTTATACTTCTCGGTTATATTGTTGCCTATATCGTTTATCATTATTTGCCTTAATAGCCATGATCAATGGCTTTAGCGAAAGAAACTCTTCATCACTAAGTCGAAAGGTTCTACCAATACGTTTAATAGGATTACGTGGGCGCCCGGCACCGCGTCTAGATCCACCCCATGCCATATACATACCTCACTTTTCACTTGAAAAACTCCTTCTACCGATAGTATAACCTCCGATACATAAGTATGCAATAGCCATTCACTTTAAACAACCTCTTAACAGCCTATAAACAAGTAATAAACTTCATTTATTAGTAAAATGCATAATCAATAAAACACATATTTATAAGTATTTTCCCCTATTCAACTTGAATTGTAACATTAATGTTGCCAAATATAGATAAATCTCTTTTATAGAATATAGTATTTACAAATCAGTTTATTTCTATATTTTTAGATTATTTAGAAACTATCACGTACATATATAATAAATAGAATTTTAAAATAGAAAAGCAAAGTATTTATAAATATAACAATATAGGAAGAATATTTTGACAAACAAAAAAGACTGCGTTTGCAGTCTTTTTTACTGTAATAAAAAGTATATGAATTAGCCAAATAGTAAGTGACCTACTTCATAAGCAATAGCGGCAACGATGCCAGATAATGGAATCGTTACAAACCAAGCCATAACCATAGATCTTGCTACGCCCCAGTTAACGGCTTTAATACGTTTAGAAGAGCCTACACCTAGTAAAGAACCACTTACTACGTGTGTAGTACTTACAGGCAAATGTAAGAATGTAGCTGTAAAAATAGTAATCGCCGAGTTTAAATCAGCAGCGAACCCATTAATAGTTTCTAGTTTGAAAATCTTGGTACCCATTGTAGAGATAATTTTCCAACCGCCTACAGCAGTACCCATAGCCATTGCAGTAGCACAACAAAGCTTTACCCAAATCGGTACATCTAATGTATCGATGAAACCACCGCTAAGTAAGGTTAATGTGATTATCCCCATCGCTTTTTGTGCATCATTAGAGCCATGAGAAAATGCCATCATAATTGCTGATACAATTTGCATGGATCTAAATCGATCATTTAAAACAATTGGAGAAAATCTACCGAAAATAAGCAACAATACTTTCATCACAATATAGCCACCAATCATGGCTACAATCGGAGATAAAATAAGAGACAAAAAGATTTTTAAAATCCCCGCCTCATTCAACGCATCAAATCCTACAGACCAGCCCACAGCACCGATGATACCACCAATCAAAGCATGGGATGAGGAACTTGGGATTCCCCAATACCAAGTTAAAAGATTCCATGTAATGGCACCGATAAGGGCTGCAGAAATAATACCACTATCGATAAGAGATGGCGACATTACTATATCACCACCAATAGTCTTTGCAACACCTGTACTAACCATTGCACCCAAAAAATTGAGAGCAGCGGTCATCATAATCGCCTTTTTAGGCTCAATAGCTCGTGTAGAAACGGATGTGGCAATGGCATTCGCCGTATCATGAAAGCCATTGATATAGTCAAAGGCTAATGCTAAAAATACAACTAGCCATACTAAATAATGAGCATCAAGCATACTTCAATACTACCCGGCGGAATGTACCAACCAAATCTTCGCATCCATCGATTACATCTTCCATAGCGCTAAGGATTTCCTTCCATTTGATAATTTCAATTGGATCTGTACACTCTGTAAAGAGCTTAGCCATTTCTTCATGATAAATATTATCCGCTTCAGACTCAAGTTTCAATACTTGGTGAACACGCCCCTCTACCTTCACATGATCCTTTTTAAGACTACCCATATAACCAATGGATTTGTTGATATGCTTAACGCATTTAACAACAATTTCACTCATGCGAATAGCACCATCACTTGGTTTGCCAACGTGATACATAACCATTTTATCCATGATTTCTTTGATATTATCCAATGTAGTATCCAGTTGGTCAATCAAAAGCTGAATATCCTCACGATCCATTGGAGTGATAAATGTTTTACGTAAACGCTCTACAGTTTCATTTACTAATTCATCGGCAGCTTTTTCCTTTGTATCAATTTCAAGAAATGCCTCTTCCTTAGAGATATCCCCCTTAAACACGCGTTCCATCATTTCCGCACTTTCATAGGTTAGTGCAGCATGCTTTTCCAAAATACTGAAAAATTTTTCTTCTTTTCCTTTTAATTTAAAAGCCATGAAGATCCTCCCGAACCAGTATTGATTGCTTCTATAATAACAATTTAATTATAGCATACTACAGGTAATTCCTAAACCAATTTACCAATCTCTATATTTTAACCCCTATGCGTATATGGCATATATAGAATCTACCTCTGTGAAAGCTTTTATTGACCATATTTCCACTATATAAAATAGATAAAAAAGCAGATAGCTGACTAACATATCAACTATCTGCTATATATTTCTTAGCTATCTTTGTGCTTTTTGTTAACTAGTAACCATCAACTCTTAGTTATTAGCTTCCGCTGCCGCTTTAGCCGCCTCTGCCGCCTTTTTCAAATTAGGCACAGATGTAGGGCATGTACCAGGCGTACAAGCGCCATTAGGACCTAAATCTTCAGAACGGTTCACAAAGGTAGTATGTAACATGTGATGTGCTTTGTGGCTCATAGGTTTGCCATCAAAGAACTCAGCATACAATTTTTGGATATCCGGATTATCACAAGCAGCTTTTACAGTTACTTCTGCATCGCGAGTATACAAGGATGCAATACGAGCTTCACGAGCTTTGTCAGCCATCGGTAATTTAACGCGTGGTTGACCACCACCACCGATACAGCCACCACGACAAGCCATTACTTCGATAAAGTCATAATGGATATTTTCTGCACGCATGCGTTCGATGAACTTACGCAAATTACCGGTACCATGAACTGCCGCTACATGTAATGTTTTATCCCCAATCACTACGTCTGCTTCACGAGCACCGTCCATGCCGCGAATAGCTTCAAATGGAATCAATGTTTGAGGTGCATCTTCACCTGTCGCCATTTTGTAAGCCGCACGCATAGCCGCTTCCATAACACCACCAGTGTTACCGAAAATGATACCACCACCAGAAGCTTCACCCATCAATGGGTCAAAAGCAGAATCTTCAAGATTATCAAAGTTGATTTCTTCTGCGCGCAACCATTTTGCAAGTTCCCGTGTAGTAATACAGTAGTCTGTATCGCGCATTTCTGGTGTATCCCAGTATTCCGCGGAGGAATTCATTTCATCGCGACGAATTTCAAATTTCTTAGCTGTACATGGTGTTACTGCAACAGCCACGATTTGTTTTGCATCAAGGCCCATTTTTTCAGCAAAGTATGTTTTTTGTGTAGGCGCTTGCATAGCAATTGGGCTCTTAGCCGTAGATAGGTTTGGCAAGAATTCTGGATAGAATGTTTCCGCAAACTTAACCCAAGCAGGACAACAAGATGTGAATTGAGGCAATACTGCATCACTATTAATAACACGTTCTAATAACTCAGATGCTTCTTCCATGATAGTCATGTCCGCACCAAAGTTTGTATCAAGAATATAATCGCCACCCAATTTACGAAGAGCAGCTACCATTTTACCTTCTACAAATGTACCAGCCTCAAGGCCGAATTCCTCGCCCAAACCAACACGCACGGCAGGCGCAGTTTGGAAAATGACGATTTTATTAGGGTCAGCAATAGCTGCTTTTACTTCATCAATTTCAGAGCGTTCATTAATGGAATCGAACGGGCAAATAGATGCACATTGACCACAATGAATACAAATTGGATGATCTCCATTAGTTGTTAAATCATAATAATCAAATACACCCATGTCTACAGCACAAGCTTTACGACATAAGGAGCAGTTTTTACATTTAGTTAAATCTTGTACTAATGCAATATTTCCGTCTTCAATTGGTACGCGACGGTCTAAAAATTGGTACTTACTCATGAGTTCCTCCTACTTAGGTAACGTTGTTATCGTTAATCGTAGAAATTATACTATACATTGTGAGTTTTATCAATAAACTTACACGTAATTCCTTTGCATAGCAGATATTAAAAAATGGCATGATAAAAGGAATTATAGGCGTTCCTCTAATTCCATCCACCGTTCAGTGAGCGCATCTATTTGGGCCTGTGTTTCTTCTCGTTCCTCCATCAGTGACTGCATTTTTTCATAATCAGTAGCCACTTGGCTTATCATAACATCGAGGCCCTTTACTAAATGTTCTAGCTTTGGCAATTCATCCATAATTTTGGCATACTCCGCTTCCTCTGCTTTATTGAGGCCCTTCTTTAGTATTGCTTTGAAAGTATCTGTTTCACCAACAGCTACTACATTGTCATTTCCAAAGATATCTGACGTATTTGATTGATTATCAACAGAGTCATCGCTATCAGCCTCTCCACCTTCTACAGCTTGTACCACTTTGGAATTAGCCGGTATATTATCATTTGGCATATAGAATGGGCGCTTGCTACCACTACTTTCATCAAGAGCATCCTTGTAGTCAGAATAGGAGCCATGAACGATTTCAATATGCCCATCGCCGGTAAAGACAAATAATTTATCTACTACGCGGTCTAGGAAGTACCGATCGTGACAAACTGTGATGATGACGCCACTAAAGGAGTCAAGGAAATCCTCTAATACCTCCAATGTTGGAATATCAAGATCATTCGTCGGTTCGTCCAGCAATAATACGTTAGGGGCGCTCATCAACAATTTTAAGAGGTATAAACGACGACGTTCCCCGCCAGAGAGTTTTCGAATCGGTACACCATGTAATTCTGGGGTAAAAAGGAATCGCTCAAGGATTTGTCCTGCGCTCAATGTAGACCCATCACCGAGTACCATATAAGAGTGGTCCTCACGAATATAATCGAGAACGCGCATATCTTCATCAAATTCAGGTAGCTCTTGTTTAAAATGAGCAATGCGAACGGTCTCACCTTTACCAATAGTGCCTCTCGTCGCTTCGTAGGTGCCATCAAGGATATTCATAAAGGTAGATTTACCAACACCATTGGGTCCTACTATACCGATACGATCATGGCGTACCACGTGATAGGTAAAGTCCTTAATCATAGGACGTTCATCAAAATAAAACTCTAAATGCTCAATATCAAAGATGGTTTTTCCTAAACGTGTCTTCAGCGCAATAGGATCCATTTGATCCGGCCGGCGGGTTTTCTCCATATTCTTTAATTTTTCGTAACGGTCAAGACGAGCCTTTTGTTTTGTAGTTCTAGCCAGAGCACCACGACGTACCCATTCGATTTCTCGTTTTAAAAATTGACGTCGTTTTTCTTCCGTAGCAGCTTCACGAGCCTCTCGATCAGCTTTCAAGGCAATAAATTCTTCATAATTGCCATCGTATTGATACATATGACGATTTGATAGCTCTAAAATACCATTACATACGGAATCGAGGAAATATCTATCATGGGTACTGATTAATAATCCTCCTTGACGTACACTCAAATACGACTCTAGCCAATCAATACTATCTTCATCCAAATGGTTAGTCGGCTCATCTAGTAATAAAAGATCACATGGATATAGCAATGCTTGCCCCAATGCAAGACGACGCTTTTGCCCTCCTGATAACATAGCTACCTTTTGCTCCACATCAGGAAAGCCCAATTTAGATAAAATAATGCGCGCCTCTTGCTCTACCTGCCACCCGTCTTGTTGATCCATTTGCTCCAATGCATTCATATAGTTGCGAGATATTTTAGCATCGTCTTTACCAGACTCTTGCATTTGGCGATACTCACGACTAATACGTTCAAAAGCTTTTACCATTTGCAACCGAGGATGATTTCCATCAAGAACGGCCTCAAGCAAAGTAGCTTCCGCATCAAAATCAGGTGTCTGCGCTAAGTAATAAATGCTAGCCTTACCATTACGCTCAATGGTGCCTTTATCAGCTTCCATTCGTCCTGCTAATATTTTTAGAAATGTAGACTTACCCGTTCCATTGATGCCCACAAGACCTAATCGTTTTTCCGTGGTAAAAGTCATACTCACCTCTTTAAACAACAGCCTTGTGCCATATGATTTCTCTATGTTCTGTAAACTAATAACGTTCATATTCCGCTCCTATTTTGTAATTCTGTTATTTATTATACTACACATTACCATTGACAGTAACAGGCGCCCTCAGTAGAATAAACGTAACATATATATTCATGAGGAGGTCCACATGGCGACGGATATGGTTTTAGACTTTTATGAAAGTATCAACTTTGAACTTATCGACATTGATGGGTATGACACATTATTTACTGAGCTCTTAGAGGATGGCACGTATGCAACTGTGTCCGATGATGACGGCTATATGCCAGAGGACTTAGAGACACCAGTCGTATTCAATGTGTACGACGATAACGACTCCTTCCAATGGAGTGTTACCCTTGATGACTCTTACCAATTAAAAGATTTATTGGATGGTGCAGAAAGTACGGATGCTTTCTTAGTCACATTACAAAAACTTCGAAAAGAACATATTGAACAGTATCAATAGAAAAAAGCGATGGCCCTTTAGGTCATCGCTTTTTCTATATTGGTTAGCTAATTGCCTCTTGAGCTTTCACAAGCTCATCTTGTGCACTAGCATCTAAAATTTCAATGAGACTATTTACGATATCAGCAGCCCCATCCACATGCCATTCGCGAGCACGCTCAGACATTTGTTGAAGTCGCGGAGAATTAATTAACAGTGCAGTTACCACATCTTCTAAGTTGTGAATATCGCGAGCCCAACGAGCACACCCCCGTTGCTCTAACAGTTCTGCATTTGCCTCTTCCTGCCCTGGGATAGCATTAAAGAATACCATTGGCAATCCGATTGTAACAGCCTCCATACAGGTCAATGCACCAGGTTTTGTAACGAGTAAAGACGATGATTTCATGAGCTCAGAAATATTGGTAGTATAACCATATACGGTGGTCTTCGTCTTCATAGATTCACTAAGGACAACTAACGATTCGTAAAGAGACGTATTTTGTCCCGCTACAACGGTAATTTCACCAATACCATTTACTTCATCTAGATGTTTTAAAGCCGTCTCAAGAGAGCCTAAACCTAGGCCACCACCCATAACAAGAACTTTCACAGGTTCCTCTAAGCTATACTCTTCAATAGCATCACGGAAAAAAGATCGCCGCACTGGAATGCCAGATACATGAATACGAGATTCATCGATACCTGAAGCTACCATTTCAGGTACCATAGATTCTGTTGCAACATAGTAAACATCAATCTGTGGATAAAGCCAAAACTGATGACTACTAAAGTCTGTCATAATAGCCACTAGTGGTACATCTATATGACCTTGACGTTTTAAAATCGATGCCGCCCCACAAGGAAATGGGTGTGTAAAGACCATTACATCTGGCTCTTCTTGTTGTACTAGTTTAAGCATGCGGCTTTTAAGTAGGTACGACAATGCGGTTTGCATAATGGTCCCTCGTTTTTCCCCTTTCGATACGCGATAAATCATATCATAGAGCATGGGGAATACGTCAATCATCTTGATATAGGTACCCTTAATTAAATGCTCTACAGACATAGTTTCTGTATCAAGAAAATCAACATGGGTAATTGATGCTTGTGGCTCTTTTTCTTTCCAATATTCTTCTATGGCTCTTGCGGCTTGCATATGTCCAGTGCCGATTGAGGCAGACACGATGAGAACCTTCCTTGATGTTTCGTTATTCATAATGCACCCTTTCTCTGTGCATTATACCATAAATAGATAAAAAAAAGAGACCTCGAAAGGTCTCTTTCACATCCAATATGGATTATTTTTTGCGTTTTTTAGCTTTTGCAGCGTTAACTTGTTCTTTCAAACCTTTACCAGCTTTGAATGCAGGGGATTTGGAAGCTGCAATTGTGATAGTTTTACCGTTTTGTGGGTTACGGCCTTCACGAGCTGCGCGTTCACGAACTTCGAAAGTACCGAAGCCGATAACTTGTACTTTGCCACCAGCTGCTAATTCTTGAGCTACTGTGTCAAATACAGCTTTTACTGCTTTTTCAGCATCTTTTTTAGTTAATTCAGTTTTTTGTGCAACACTTGCGATTAATTCTGTTTTGTTCATGACAGAACCTCCTTAAAATTACAATACCTTAGAAGTGTATAAACCTCTAGGTTACTTTTCCTGCACTTTAGCCTCCTCCCAAAAAGCATCGAGCTCAGCTAATGAAAAGTCTTCCCATGAGCGATCGCTTTGGTTAACACAAGCTTCTACATGTAAAAAACGCTGTCGGAACTTTGTGTTTGTGCGATTTAGTGCATTTTCACCGCTTATTTTATACCATCTGAATAGATTAATCAAGGAAAAAAGCACATCTCCTGCTTCTTTTTCCATATTTTCTCTATCATTTTGGTCAATAGCCTCCTTAAATTCCCCCATTTCTTCGGAAACTTTAGCCCAAACAGGATCAAGCTCATCCCAGTCAAATCCTAGCTTTGCAGCCTTTTCTTGGAGCTTATAAGCCGCCATTAAAGCAGGTAAACTTTTCGATACACCATCCAATACAGAATTTTGAATATTTTTCTTTTCTTGTGCCTTTAATTCATCCCAAGTGTATGACTTTTCATCTTTTTCAGGATTAAAAACACGAGGATGACGACGAATCATTTTTTCAGCGACATCATTAATTACATCTTGAAGTGTAAAATGACCAGCTTCCTCTGCCAATTGACTGTGAAAGACAACTTGCAATAATACATCACCTAACTCTTCACGAAGATTTGGCATATCTTTATTATCAATGGCATCTACTACTTCGTAAGTCTCTTCTATAAAATAGCGGCGTAAAGATTCATGCGTTTGCTTTTGATCCCAAGGACAGCCATTTGGTGCACGCAAAGTTTTCACTACATCGACTAAAGGTTGAATATCAATATTGTTCTTCATATAGCTTTGCTTCCTCCCTATTGCGTCGAGCTTGTATGCGCTTGCCTATGATTGGGAAATGGTATATATCATCTTTTACGACAGCTTTAGTAAGCCATAACGATAAACCATATACAAAAATAGCCACTACAATTGCTGCAGCCACAGCGCCACCATTGCCTAATAAATCAACAGTGCTCACATAGATGACTTGTGTAGCACCACCCATGGCCATGGCAGATACTATTATTTTTAATAACTCTAATGTGTTGAATACCGAACCTACATATTTTTTTACAAAAATATAGTTAATAAGCGCTGCAATAGCAAAGTTTAAATTCGTCGCCCAAGCTGCACCATTAATGCCCAACTCAACACTGCCTGTCAATTCATAATCTAAGAATGTCTTCACTAATAAGCCGATAAAAATCGACACCATAGGAATTACTGTTCTTCCTAAACCTTGTAAAACACCTGCAGTAACCTGCTGCCAACCGAGGAACATAATACTCAAGCTAATAACAGCAATAACAGGCCCTGCGTGGGGTGTTGCATATATTAATTGCGATATTGGTGTAGCTAATACGCAGAGACCAATACAGGCTGGAATCGTAAACATATTAGCAATTTTAATCGCCGTCTCCGCCCGTTTCACGATGCGATGTACATCACCTTGAGTATGGGCCTCAGATACGGCTGGTACAAGACTAGCGGCTAAGGACGTAGTTAGAATAATTGGCAACCCAATCAGAGATGTTGCCATACCCGTTAAATAGCCAAATTGTGTAGTTGCTTCATTGAGATAGTATCCAATATCCATCAATCGTTTTGGGACGATAAATGTATCAATGAGTGATACCATAGGAAGCATAATATTCGCCATAGAAACAGGTATAGCAAGGCTAAACAAGCGTTTAACTACGGTGCCATTACTTTCATAAACAGCATTAGGATTCTGTTGTGAAAGCATCTTCTCTCGAACATTACGTTGTCGGTAGTAAAAATAAATTAATACAAGTAACCCTGCCAATACGCCTGGGAATGTAGCAAAGGTCGCACCACCTGCCGCTAAATGGAGTCCACGATCAATGAAGTAGTATGCCAAACCTACCATAGATGACACACGAAAAATCTGTTCAAATACTTGACTCGTACCAGTAGGCACCATATATTGGAAACCTTGGAAATACCCTCTAAAACAGCTCAGGATGGTCACTACAAAAATGGCTGGAGATAATAACTGAATAGCAATTAAAGCACGTGGATCGGTGATGATTTGATTGTCTACGAGCCATTGCGCACTACCATATAAGGCCAAACTAAATACCAGCCCTAATATAGCGAGTACCCTTAAAGATACGGAAAATACTTGTTGTACGCCTCGCATATCATCATTAGCAAGTTTCTCTGCAATCATAATAGATATGGCTACAGGAATACCTGCAGCAGAAATACTAATGATAATTTGATAGATTGGATAGGCCATCATATATAGGCCAATTCCTTCACCACCTAAAATCCGTGCAATAAGAACCTTACTAAACGCACCGATGACCTTCACGATAATACCGGCTAAGGTTAAAATCATGGCTCCTTTTAAAAATCGATTCATAGGCCCTCCTTAGTCGGTGACTTGTGGCTAAGAGCCTTTATCACCGCTTCCGTAATGGTCAAAACAGAACCTTTCATGCCATTAAGATTCACATATAATGTGGCTGGCTTGGTGTCCATAAACTTCATTTTTTTCCATAAATCTTCTCGTACAGCCCCCATGTCCCAATCGGCCATTTTAGAATCGTCATACCAATGGATGGTGAGCTGCTTATCTCTACGGACGATACTCTTAATGCCCAGTAGACGTGCTTGCTCCTTAATTTGAGCAATACGCAACAAACGGTCTACTGGATCGGTTGGTGTACCGAAGCGATCAATGAGCTCATCCGTCATATCGTCGAGTTGCTCTTTAGATTTAATATGTAACAATCGTTGGTATACAGAAATCTTACGAGCACTATCTTTGATATACGCATCATCAATAAACGCATCTACCTCTAAGTCGATAGCTGGATCAATGGATACATCTCGCTCAACCTCTTTATTTTGAGCCTTTGCAATCGCTTCTTCTAACATGCTCACGTACATGCCAAAGCCCACGGATGCGATATTACCATGTTGCTGTGAACCTAATAGATTACCAGCACCGCGAATCTCTAAATCTCTCATGGCTAACTTAAATCCTGCGCCGAGCTCGGTGAACTCCTCTATGGCTTTCAAACGCTTTTCAGCTGCCTCTGAAAGTATTTTATCTGGCCGATACATAAAGTATGCATAAGCACGTCTACGAGAGCGTCCTACACGGCCTCGCATTTGGTATAGCTGAGATAAACCTAAGCGATCCGCATCATAAATGATGATAGTATTTGCATTAGGAATATCTAAACCGGTTTCAATAATGCTCGTGGACAAGAGTACATCATAATGACCTTCATAGAAATCGGTCATAATCTCCTCAATTTGACGGCCTGTCATCTGTCCATGAGCAACAGCATAACGCAAGCCAGGCAATGCGGATTCTAATAGTTCTCCCATGTGATTAATGGACGCGACACGGTTATATATGAAATAGACCTGTCCACCTCTTGCAAGTTCTCGTTTGATAGCATCTGCTATGAGATTCATATCGTATTCCACCACATAGGTTTGAACAGGCAATCGCTCCTCTGGCGGAGTATTGATAACAGACATTTCTCGAACGCCAACGAGGGACATATGTAAAGTCCGCGGAATCGGTGTAGCACTCAATGTGAGTACATCGATATTGCTAGCCCACTCTTTCCACTTTTCTTTTTGTGCTACCCCAAAACGTTGCTCCTCATCTACAACAAGCATTCCTAAGTCTTTGAATACCACCTTTTTGTTAAGTAATGAATGAGTTCCAATAAGAACATCAATAGATCCATCCTCTACACCTTTTAGAATTTGTTTTTTCTCTGATGTAGTTCGGAATCGATTAAGCACATCTACTTTCACCCCAAATGGAGCAAAGCGATTCAAAAAAGTTTGGAAATGTTGCTGTGCTAAAACCGTAGTTGGTACAAGTACTGCTACTTGTTTTCCGCTCATAACAGCCTTGAAAATGGCGCGCATAGCCACTTCCGTTTTACCAAAACCTACATCACCAGCGAGCAAGCGATCCATAGGAACAGGTCTTTCCATGGATTCTTTAATCTCTGCGGTAGCCTGTAATTGGTCTTCCGTTTCCTCATAGGGGAATGCATCTTCAAACTCTTGCTGCCATGGTTGATCTGGCAAGAATGCAAAACCTTCTGTGATTTCTCGTTGTGCATATATCTCAACGAGTTTATCTGCTAAATCATCAATAGATTTTTTTGCCTTTGAAACAACCTTGCTCCAGTCACGACCACCCATCTTATTAATACGTGGCACATCACCTTCGTTGCCAATATATTTTTGCAGTTGATCTAAATTATTAGCTGGTAAGAACAGTTTGTCCGTTCCAGCATAAGCAATCTCAATATAATCGCGGTGAATGCCTTCCGTCTCAATTGTTTTAAGACCAATATACTTGCCGATACCATGCATATTATGTACTACATAGTCACCAGGCGTTAAATCTGTAAAATAATTGATTTCTTGGCCCTTTTTAGGCTTATTACGAAGCTTGCGCTTTTGCTGTCCGTAAATATTACCTTCTACGACAACTACGAGATGGCTATTGGGCAATTCAAAACCATCTGTTAATAAGCCCTTTAAAATAACGACGGTGTTTGGCTTTGCTATCCATGTATCACTATGAATAAATGCAATATTCTCCCCTTCAAGGGCGCGCTCAATACCTTCTCGTCGTTGCTGATTATTTAATACGAGTACCACTTGATGATTTAAACGATGCCATTGTTTAATTTCATCTGTTAATAGGGGAATTTGACGCTCAAAGCTCGTCATCGTCTTCCCTTGAATACCAATAGGGTTAAATCCAGTGAGACCAATAGAACGTTGTTGCATAAACGTGAAAGCCACTTGATTCGTAGCATCTACAGTGCGTTGTAGTTCATTCCAATCACAATGATTTTTCCGATGTGTAGGATCTTCTTTTAAGAATTTCTTTAACGCCTCTTGAATACGACCTGGCTCATCATAAATCAAAGTGCCATCTTTCACATAAGATAATAGAGTGCTATCCGCATCACTTTGACCAAGAAAGAAAGGCGTCACCGTATAGGATTCGATTTGTTCAATAGAACGTTGATTCTCAACAGAGAAGAAACGCAATGTATCAATCTCATCTCCAAAGAATTCAATACGAATCGGATGATCACTATTTACAGGATAAATATCCAAAATATCTCCGCGCACAGCAAAATGACCACGTTGTTCCACCTGGTCTACGCGTTCATATCCAATTGTTACGAGCTGTTCAAGAGCTACATCACGTTCAATTGCATCATTCAAAGCAAAATGCAACGATTGCCCCTTTAAATAATGAGGGGATACAACATATTGTGTAACCTCTTCAGCATTGGCAATGACTACTGCCGGCTCCTGCCATGCTAATAATGCTAATGCTCGCATTTGTGCACCTTGATTTTCAAGACTACGTGCTACAGTTGTAAAGTCTACATGATCTGTTATAGGAAATGATTGGACTGGCACATTAGGCCAAAAGAAAGCTAAATCTCGCTCCCACATCTCCTTATGATCCTTATCATGGACTACGATGACTACAGGCTTTTTAAGACCTGCAGAAAAAGATTGGCTTAAGAGGAAACTTTTTTGAGATCCACTAAGACCATATATGACTGACTTTCCCTTACGCTGAAATGCGTTTAGCCCATCCACAAAGGATGGGTTCTGTGAAAGCAGTTTTGTTAATGTATTATTCATACTGCACCATATAGTATTACTATGATTGTATTAATTAAATAGTTCTAACTCATTTATTATAACATATAATGTAGTAGTTAATTCTGTACCTACCCTACTATTAAACTACAAGTGTTTATCGATATGAATATCCACATTAACTACTTAATTTTAGGCAAAAAAAATACACCTCTAAAGGTGCAATAAAGTTGGTGCGGGAGAAGGGACTTGAACCCCCACGCCGTAAGGCGCCAGATCCTAAGTCTGGTGCGTCTGCCAATTCCGCCACTCCCGCGTCTCAACTGAAATAATAATATCATGTATGGAATTCATCGTCAATCATTTTTTTTAAATGACTTAAAATTCATACATCTAAAAATAGATTCAAAGAAAAACAACTATCTAATTACACCTTACGATTTATGTAAACCCAAAGCAACTTCTAAATCTAAAAGCTCTTAATTATTCTACGATTCTATATCTATTTACACTTCATCTAAAGCTTAACGCTACAGACCTCTATCTAAAAGATCTTACCGATAATTAATATTTGCAAAATAAAAAGAGACTGACCCAGAATCCGAACTACTAGAACCCTGGGTCAGCCTCTTTTTTAGGATGATGATGAATAAATGCATGCCCTACATTTACCATAAAATATATTAACAGTCACAACATATGTCATGCTGGTAATACCAAAAAGGTAATCCACCATGACCATAGCACGACATTTAGGTCGTATAGAACTAAAATCTAAATCAACTATAATACAATTTAGATCCAATAGAACTAAAAAATCCTTTTTACGGGTACGTAAAAAGGAGCTATTAACTTCTCCTCCCTATCTCTCGTAGGTCAAATGGTGAATGTTGAATAGGCAGTTCTCCTGACTCGGCGTCATCGCTCATCTAGCCTTCCCAGTTTCCCAGTGACTTAATTTAGACTCGCTCGACCATACAGTGGCGGGACCGTGCCGGCCTTTAACCGGCTTCTCTATTATGCTTTTCAGCACCTATTCCCAAATATGATATTTTCTATGCCTTTATTCTAACAGTCTACATTCATTTAGTCAATACGGCAGTAGCATATTTATTAATAAAAAAATGCTATATAGGTCTGCCGTATTGTTATAACAAAATATAAAAAGTTTAACAATCTAATCATTAGCTTTATCCAACGCGATTTCTAAATAGCCATCCTGCTATGGACATGCTTATAATGATTAGGATAATCATAGGAATAAAATTAAACCAAATATCCGTCAATCCTGCACCTTCTAAATAAATCCTGCGCATTGCATCAACAGAAAACCGCATAGGATTTCCATATGTAAGATATTGCAATATTTTCGGCATGTTATGTACAGGTGTGATTAATCCGGACAATAATGCTAGTGGAAAAAGAAAAACAAAAACATATACGAGAACTTGCTGCATATTTTTTGCAATAGCCGAAATAGATAACCCCAATCCAATGCTACTACTTATAAACGTAAACAACACGGCATACACAAGAAATATGTTGCCCCGAAATGGAACTTTAAACCAAAACATGGCTATTAATAACAATACAGTACTTTGAAACAGTCCTATTATCATAGGGGGTATAGACTTTGCAATCAAAATTTGCATAGATGATACGGGCGTCACCAATAATTGATCAAAGGTCCCCTGCTCTCGTTCTCTCGCCACAGATAAGCCCCCCAACATGATAACTTGTGTCATACTGATCAATATAACGAGACCTGTCAAGAAAGTCCAGGAAGACTGCTGATTTTCATTGTACCAGGTACGAGATTCAATCGTGATTCCCTTATGCTCAACACCTAACCAAGTCTGATTGAATTGAGAAATGATTTGCCCCATATAGGCTGTGGCAAGACCTGAAGTCATTGTATTCGTTCCATTTACAATAACAGTAATAGATGTAGGTTGTTTATGCTTTAAGTTTTCTTCAAAATCCTGAGGTATGATAACCGCCATAATAACCTTGTTGGAGTCTATTAGTGGTGCGATTATATCCGGAGAGTTCGCAGATTGATACAGTTCAAAAATACCGGATGAATTAATAGTCGATTCTAATGCAGCTGCGGTCTGCGTATGACTTTCATCAATCAATACATAGGGAACCTTGTTGAGATTATAGGTTGCGGCGTAACCGAAGAGGAACCCTTGAATAATAACCGGTAACAATAAGATTATACGAGTTTTCGGATCTTTAAAGGTGGCTAATAGCTCTTTCCATATGATGGAGACAATTTGATTCCAATACAGTCGCCAATTCATTATTCCACCTTCTTCCGCGTAATATAAATTGTCAATATTGTAAAGCAAATAGCAAACCCCGATAATACGGCACTATTTTTAATAATCAAATACCAGTTATTTCCACCTAGGAACAATGATTTCAGTAATTCTAAAAAATATGTAGGAGGTAAAAGCCGTGAAATATATTGAATCACCACAGGTTGTGAATGTGGATCAAATAAAAACCCCGTCAATATCAACGCCGGTAAAAAACTGGTAAGTAACGCCATTTGACAAGCTAAGAACTGTTTCTTCGTAAACGCAGATATAAGTAGTCCCATATTTAAGGAAACAATTAAATACAATGTGGACACGATGCAGATGATCCATAAGGAACCACGCATAGGTACTTCATAAAAGAAATACGAAACACCGAGGCAAAACAACAGCCCCAACATGGCCAATACATAATAAGGCACTACCTTAGCCAAAATAATTTCAATAGGCTTAACTGGTGTAACGAATAAAGACTCAAAAGTACCACGTTCCCATTCTCTAGCCATAACGACAGCCGTAAGAAAAACGGATACAATCGTCATGATAATCATGATGAGCCCAGGAATCAAAAACCAGGTACTTGTATTTGCCTCATTAAACCACATGCGAGGGTTCATTGTTATATATCCACCACGTAGCATAAACGGAATATTCTTAACGGCCCATAAGTTAATAGCTGAGTTTACATAACTTTCTATGCTCATCGCTACCGAAGTATCGACACCATAGTAAATCCCCTGCACTTTCCCTTGTCCACGCATAACTTGAGCAGAAAAGTCCTGTGGAATCACCAATATGGCATCTACCTTTCGTTTTTCCATCAATAGTTCCGCCGTTTTTCTATCGCGAACTGCTATAGGTTGAAAGTACTCAGAGCCGTATAAGGAGTCATACACACTCTGGGTCATAGAATCTTGCCGTTCCATAACCACTGCTATCGGCACGTGTTTAACATCCAAAGTAACCCCTGAGCCGATGAGGATAATAAGTAGTATAGGTAGCACAACACCCAACAAAATAGTGCTAGGGTCGCGCAATACTTGTAAGGTCTCCTTGTATACCAATGAGGAAAACCGTCTTATAAATCCGTTCATACGTCATCCTCCTGTTCCCGTTTTTTTAGTATGACGGAGATAAACGCTTCATCCATAGTACAATTCTCATCGCCGGCAATCCGTCTAACTTCATCAGGTGTTCCCAGTACAACGAGTTTTCCTGCATCCTGAATCATAATACGGTCACAATATTCCGATTCATCCATAAAATGAGTCGTAATAATAATCGTTGTTCCTCGCTTTGATAAAGAAGTAATCTGTCGCCAGAAATTACGCCGTGTAAGAGGATCAATACCACTTGTGGGCTCATCCAAAAAAAGAATTTTAGGCTCATGCATTAAGGCAGCCGCCATGGACAAGCGCTGTTTATAACCACCAGGCAAATCACCGGCTATCATATCTCTCACGTCATTCAGACGAAACTCACTGATAACGGCTTCTATACGATCAAGCTTCTTCTGTCCGTGAAGGCCGTACACACCGGCAAAAAAATTCAAGTTTTCCATAACAGACAGATTACCGTACAAAGAAAACTTTTGCGCTACATATCCGAAATTGCTTCTTGCCGCCGTACGGGATTTAACGACATCAATGCCGGCCACGCGCAAATCCCCGCTCGTTACAGGCAATAATCCACACAACATACGAAATGTCGTCGTCTTCCCTGCTCCGTTTGGTCCGAGTAACCCGAATACTTCTCCGCGCTGCACCGTAAATGATGTATTAGCCACCGCCGTAAAATCACCGAATGTCCTCACCAAATGAGATACGGAAATTTCTACTGGACGCTCAACCATTTCATTGGGGGCCAACAAATGCTTTCGTTCTTTCTCTATCGCACTTTCATCTAAATCCATATCGATACTATCTAAAGGCTTAGCCCCTTGTTTTGAGGCAATTTCATCCTCTTTTAACAACATCATAAAGGTATCTTCCAAACGGCTCTGAACTGGTTCTTCCTCCATACCATACTCATTAAGCCATGGAATCGAAAGCATTTCTTTTGTTTTTATGTACCTCACAGCACCGGCCTCTGGAACTGCATCCGCCACGCATTTCCTGTCATCCATCAATGCGGCCTGTACATTTCGCATGCTCAATGACTTCGGAATCTTTACCTGAAAGCATCGTTCCTCAGATATTTGAGTCAACTCATGCGGTGTCCCGGTTGCTAAAAAGCGCCCCTTATTGAGGACGAAAACATCTTTACAACGCTCCGCCTCATCTAAGTATGCAGTGCTAACAAGTACGCTAATTCCATCTGTACATACCAGCGACTCTAAGATCTCCCATAACTCCCGCCTTGAAAATGGATCGACCCCTACGGTAGGCTCATCGAGCAGTAATAGCTCCGGAGAACGAACCAATGTACAAGCTAGGCTAAGCTTTTGCTTCATACCGCCTGACAATTTACCGGCTTGACGCTTAGTAAATTTGGCTAGCCCTGTCATATGCAGTAATTTTTCAAACCGCTTCGTTCTCACATGCAAAGGAATACCGTGTAAATCTGCATAGAGATTCATGTTTTCACTGACGGATAATTCCTCATAAAGCCCAAATTTCTGAGGCATATAACTGAGTCTATCTTGAACTGCCTGTGAATGTGCTTTCACATCCATTCCGAGGACCTCTAAAGAACCAGCCGTGGCATCCAATAAACCAGCTATCAAACGAATCAAAGTCGTTTTTCCCGCACCATCTGGACCGACCAACGCAGTTAAACAGCCTTTTCGAATTTTAAAATCCAAATGGTCCAATGCTATTATAGGATCATCTCCGACAAGGGGAAATTCTTTATATAATTGTGACGCTTCGATTGCATATACATCATTCACCGCACACCTCTATATATCAATGGAAACAGTGGCAGGCATTCCTAAACGGAGACGATTATCAGGATCATCTACATATACCCGCACTTCATATACAAGTGTAGTACGCACATCCTTCGTTTCTACCGATTTAGGTGTAAATTCCGCTACGGAGGATATATATCCGATTGTACCGTGAATCGGTTCATTCTTATTGGTATCCGTCGTCACATTCGCATCCATACCGTTATAAATTTTTCCTAAATCCCGTTCGTTCACATATACACGTACCCATTTCTTAGTATTCTCAGCCAATTTAAATACAGGTGTATTCGGTGAAGCCATATCACCGACCTGTAATAATCGGGCCGTTATAACACCGTCTATCGGGGACGTTAATACAGATTGGTTCAACAAGAACTCCTGACGGGCCAGTTCGCTTTTCATCGCATCCAATTGGGCTTGGGCCTGTGCTATATCTTCCTGTCTTGGCCCTGCGACAGCTAAATTGTATGCTTGCTGAGCCTCGTTTAATTTGGCTTCCGATACTTTCACCTTCGCCTGTATATCATCTACAGACTGTCGACTAACGGCCTTACCATTTGAAGCATTATAGGATTTTTGTAACTTCTCTGCTTCCTGTTTCGATTGAGCTAACGCAGCTTCTGCAGATGTAACTCGTGCCGATGCTTGAGCGATTTCTTCTGGTCTACTGCCGGCCTGCAACTTGGCCACTATAGCGTCCTGTGCTGCAATGGTAGCCTTAGCCTGCTGTACAGTAAGATTCAATTCATCAGAATGTAAATACCCTAAAATCTGCCCTTGGCTCACCACCGCACCTTCATCCACCAAAAGGCTGGCAATCCGGTCACTTCCCCGAAATGCAACATTAACTTCACGCAGATTCACATTGCCTTGCAACACAATATGATGAGAGGCAATGTACGCTTCGTATTGATTATAAGCATAATAACTTACTCCACCCAAAATTATTAGAAAGGCAATCATTATACCTGCGCACTTTTTTCTATTATTCGCCATCCACCCTTTAATGACATCAAGTTTCTCTTTCATAATCATTCCCCGTTTCTCACACTATTTCTTAGCATGCGAGTCCGCCTCTGCCTCCTGATCCATGTCCATGGCTTCCCAACCACCGCCTAAGGATTTGAATAAACGAACGGTATCAGCAAACTCTTGCCCCCGACTCATGATATATTGCCGCCTTGCAGACAATACATTTCTTCGTGCATCAAGAACACTTAAGTAATCGCTAAGACCGGAGTCAAAATTGGTTTGTGCCAAAGATTCCGCTTGCTGTGCAGATTCTACAGCAGATTTCAATTCCTCGGACTTAATATGATCCTGAGATGCATCCGTTACCGCATTTCGAACCTCCCCTACAGCTTTCAAAACAGTCTCTTCGTAAAGTGCCAAATATTCCTGTTCCTTTTCTGTTTGTATCTTTATATTCTTACGAATAGCACCGGCATTGAAAATAGGCATAGTGATAGATGGTCCTATTCCTATCATTTTACCGATAGCCGAAATAAGACCTCCCGATGAAAACGACTCCAAGCCTATACTGCCATTTAGTGAAAACCTAGGCTTAAGGTCAGCCTTTGCAGCCTTGGTTTTCTGTTGTTGCGCCGCAATACGTCGTTCCGCCGCCTGAATATCAGGCCGTTGTCGTAAAGCTTCCGCCGGTATGCCGATAAACATGTGTGGATCCACCGTAGGTAATGAAGTATTTTCCATCAATAACCCGTCAATCTCGCCTGGAACTGTTCCCGTCAATATAGAAAGAGCAGCCATTGTGGAAGCTATATTTTTCTTTAATGAAGGAATCTCCGCTTGAGTCTGAGATAATGCATATGTAGCCTGTTGCACAGGTAATTCATTAATAATACCAGACTGATTATTTATCTTAATCAGTTCCAACGCTTCCTGTTGACGTTTCACATCATCTTCTGTTATGCGCAATTGCTCCTGTAAAGTTCTTAACGACATATACTGTAATGCGGTTTCCGCGCTCAAAGATACCCAGGTGGAATATAAATCCGCCTGTGATGCTTGTAACGAATTCGATGCAGCACGTGATTTTGCTTTTTGTCTTCCGAATATATCAATTTCCCATCGCGCATCAATTCCCAATTTACCGGTTTCTACATTTCTCGTCATCTTATCAGATATAGGTAAATTCTTTATCGCTTCTCGGTCTGAATCCCATTCACCCTGACCTCTATTAGCCGACCATGAACCGGAAGCATCTAGCCAAGGTAATCGCTGTGCTTCAGCAATACCCAACTGTAACCGTCCTTGTCTAACTCGAGAACGAGCTACCTCTAACTGCCGATTATTTTTGAGGGTCAAATCAATTAATTGATCCAATACGGGATCATTAAAAACCTTCCACCAGTGGGCTAACTCTTCTTCACTGACCGCGTTCCCTTCCACAACCGCATACGGTAAGGGATGTTTTCCCGCTTCTTCTACCCAAGAATGTTCATTCAATTCTTTAGTTGCTTTTTGTTTCTCTGAAAGCTTAGTCTCATCAGCAGCAGTACTCTTTTTCTTCTTTTTTTTGCCATCTTTGTAATACGATGCAATAACAGGACTGCCTTGGTCAGAATCGTCAACAGTTTTTTCAGACTTATGCTGTATTATCGTATTATCTCGACGCGTTTGATTCGTATCTCTATTTGATTGACTAAAGCTGATGCCAGCGCTAGCACTCCAAGCCCCTAATGCTAAACATATATAAACAATTAAAAGTTGTTTTCTATTCGTCTTCATAGCAAACCTCTTTTCATTTCCATATATATCAGTATCATTATATGTTCATCTTATAATATAAAACCATTATGTATCAATAATATGAAGTATCATTTCAATCTAACTTGAGTTTTATCGAACTTTCACATAAAATAAAAATGTATTAATATAATTCAAGTGGAGGCGATTATGTATATCGGTGAAATCATTAAAAGCTATCGCGAACAACATAATATGACAGTTGAAGAATTCGCAAATAAATCGAATCTAAGTCAAGCAGAAATCACCCAATTGGAAGAATTATTTCAAAGTGATAGAACAACACCTTATCCTGTTGCAATGCGACAAATTAAAAGTATAGCTGAAGCCATCGAACAGCCAATCCCCATCATTATGAATCTTATTTCTGCAGATCAAGAAATCGTCGTTAACGTAGTAGCTGAATCAGATCAGCCACATGCGAAATAATAAAACTTAGTTAATTAAATAAAGATCATTAGCTCATAAAAGGACCCTACATAAATATGTAGGGTCCTTTATATACATATAAAAAGCAAAATAAAAAAGCACCACATTACTGTGATGCTTTAATTTGGTGACCCAGAAGGGATTCGAACCCCTGGCCTTTTGATTCGTAGTCAAACGCTCTATCCAGCTGAGCTACTGAGTCATGTACAAGGTACTCACTTATATTAACATAATGATTGCGGCTACGCAAGCATTTTTTAATATTTTTTGAGTAATTTTATGGACATGCGGCCCGAAGACCGCCATCCAAATTTTGGCAGGGGCAGTAGGACTTGAACCCACAACCAACGGTTTTGGAGACCGCTACTCTACCAATTGAGCTATACCCCTATGTTCATCAAGCTTTGCTTGATACTTGATTAGTTTAACAAATATTACATACTATGTCAAGAAATATAGGCTTATTAATCAATAAATAATAAAAAATATTAAAGGAAAAGAGCCCTCTTTCAAGGGCTCTTATGTCTACCTAACTTTTACCTTTATATATACGGGAGATGGTATATATAATTAGAGAGTTTTGTATATGTATTGTTTTGTTTATACACAGGGAGAGTATTGTTGTGTATTTAAGTGTTGTTTTATGTGTTGTATTGTTTTGTGTTGTTTGTATTATTTGTAAAAGGGACAGGTAAAAGTTATTAGTAGTAGACCTCCATTTCCTTAGTTGATCTCAATCAACTATAGCTAGTATATAGATAATTCGTGAAAACATAGTGAAAGTGATATGAAATATAATCAAAACGAGTAATTTTTGGTACATTTTGGTATATTATTAAATATCAGAAAGATAGCTATAAACCACGTATTTACTAGTCTAGATAGGAATCTATATAAAAAAGTGATAATTCTATGCATGAATAGAATATGTAATAAATAGTAATTATTAAAATTTATAATTAGACCTTCATTAATTATTTATTATCAATTAACTGATAATATAATTAAAAAATAATGAACTAAGCGATGCAGTGAATCTGTCGTCGTTTTATTCTTTTTACCTTTAACTTGTCCTACTCACCAGGTCTCCTGGGAGGATAGAAAGCCATACATAAAAAAAGACACACCCTCAGGTGTGCCTTTAAGCAATCAGCAGCTTCCTATCCTCCCAGGCCGTCTCCAGCCAAGTACTTTCGGCGTTTATGAGCTTAACTACTGTGTTCGAGATGGGAACAGGTGGATCCT
>NZ_JAWEGM010000006.1:0-122310 GCF_032472435.1 Veillonella parvula | reverse complement strand
AAACCTTCCTGAAGGTGTAGAAATGTGTATGCCTGGCGATAACGTAACAATGGAAATCGAATTGATTACTCCAATCGCTATCGAAGAAGGTCTTCGCTTTGCGATCCGCGAAGGTGGCCATACAGTAGGCGCTGGCGTAGTAACAGAAATCGAAGGTTAATTTAACCTTTTATGCTCATCGTAGAATGCGTTGAGCACAATACATGCAGCACTCAGAGCGGCAGATAATGCCGCTCTCGTGTTGTGTTTTTAAACTATGAAGTAGAAGGTTGCCTCTGCGGAGGAGAATTTCTATGGAGCAGCCCATTCACGAAATGGACGACAGGAGGAATTATTAATAATGGCTAAACAGCAAAAAATCCGTATTCGCCTTAAGGCATACGACCACAAAGCTCTCGATCAAAGCGCTGCTAAGATCGTAGACACTGCAAAAAGAAATGGCGCTATGGTATCTGGTCCGATTCCATTGCCAACAGAAAAGAATATCTTCACAATTCTTCGTTCTGTACACGTAAACAAAGATTCTCGTGAACAATTCGAAATGCGTACACATAAACGCTTAATCGATATTCTTGAACCAAATTCGAAAACAGTAGATGCTATCACTCGTTTAGATTTACCAGCTGGTGTATCTATTGAAATAAAACTATAAGGAGGTGCGATAATGTCTAAAGCTATTTTGGGTAAAAAATTAGGAATGACACAAGTCTTCACAGCTGAAGGCCAATTAGTTCCTGTAACAGTAGTGGAAACTACCCCAAGCGTTGTAGTGCGCGTAAAGACTGTAGAAACAGACGGCTATGAAGCAGTACAAATTGGTTACGGTTCCATTAAAGAAAAACATTTAACAAAACCTGTAAAAGGTCAGTTCGACAAAGCTGGCGTAGCTCCAGTGAAATATCTTCGCGAAGTTCGCGTAGCTAATGCAGCTGACTACACAGTAGGCCAAACTCTGGCAGCTGATATCTTCGCAGAAGGTGAATTGGTGGACGTAGTGGGTACAGGTAAAGGTAAGGGTTTTGCTGGCACAATTAAACGCCATAACTTCTCCCGTGGTCCTGAAACTCATGGCTCCAAATCTCACCGTGAACCTGGTTCCATCGGTCCTATGATCTCCGGTGGCGGCGGTAAGGTATACAAAGGTAAAAAACTCCCTGGACAAATGGGTGGTTACAGAGTTACCGTACAACGCTTATCCGTTGTGAAAGTTGATGCTGAACGTAACCTTTTATTGGTTAAAGGTGGTATCCCAGGCGCTAAAGGTAGCTTGGTTATGGTTCGCAACACGGTTAAACCTGTTAAATAATCATTTGTCGAAAGGAGGATTATGTAATGCCTACAGTAGCAACATATAATCAATCCGGCGTTAAAGTCGGTGAAATACAGTTAAACGATGCAGTATTCGGCGTTGAAGTTAACGAAGCCGTAATGCATCAAGCCGTAGTTCGTCAATTGTCTAACGAACGTCTCGGCACACATGCAACAAAAACTAGAGGTATGGTTCGTGGCGGTGGCCGTAAACCTTGGAAACAAAAAGGTACTGGCCGTGCTCGTGCAGGCTCTAGCCGCTCCCCAATCTGGATCGGTGGCGGTACTACATTTGGCCCACAACCTCGCAGCTATTACAAAGCTATGCCTCGTAAGGCTAGACGTTTAGCAGTTAAATCTGCTCTTAGCGATAAAGTGAATAATAGCGAATTATACGTTTTGGAAGAAATCACATTAGCAGCTCCTAAAACAAAAGAAGTGTTGAACATTATTAACAGCTTCAACGTTGGTGATGCAAAAGTATTGTTCATCACTGAAGGTGATGTAAATGTTGAACGTTCCGCTCGTAACATCCAAGGTGTTAAAGCTTTGGCTTGCGAAGGTATGAACATTTTCGATCTTCTTCATTACGATAAGCTCTTCATTACTAAAGGCGCTGTCGCAAAAATCGAGGAGGTGCTCGGATAATGCAATTACATGATGTACTAATCCGCCCGGTTATTACCGAAAAATCCACTATGCTTATGGAAGAAGGCAAATACACTTTCCGTGTGCCTTTGACTGCAAATAAAGTGCAAATCCGTCAAGCAGTTGAAAAAATCTTCAATGTAAAAGTAGAAAAAGTAGCTACTATTCGTGTTTTAGGTAAGACTAAACGCATGGGTCGTACACAAGGTAAACGTAGCGATTACAAAAAAGCTATCGTAACCTTAAAAGCTGGCGAATCCATTGAATTCTTTGAAGGTGTCTAAGAGTCTAGTTGTAAGGAGGCCCACTAATGGCAATTAAATCATTTAAACCGTACTCCGCTGGTCGCCGGTTTATGACAGTATCCGCCTTCGACGAAATCACAGCAAGCAAACCAGAAAAATCCTTGCTCGCTAAGATTTCTCAAAAAGGTGGTCGTAACAATACTGGTAAAATGACAGTTCGTCACCAAGGTGGCGGTCACAAACGTCAATACCGTATTATTGACTTCAAACGTACTAAAGATAATATTCCAGCTAAAGTAGCAACAATCGAGTATGATCCTAACCGTTCTTCTCGTATCGCTTTGCTTAACTACGCTGATGGTGAAAAACGCTACATTTTAGCTCCTAACGGTCTAAAAGTTGGTGACGTTGTATTCTCCGGTCCTGAGTCCGATATTAAACCTGGTAACTGCTTACCATTGGCTAATATTCCAGACGGTACACAAATCCACAATATCGAATTGAAAATCGGTAAAGGTGGTCAAATCGTTCGTTCCGCTGGTACATCTGCTCAATTGATGGGTAAAGATAATGGCTACGCTATTCTTCGTTTACCATCTGGTGAAATGCGTCGTGTTCGTCAAGAGTGCCGTGCAACAATTGGTGTTGTTGGTAACGCTGACCACAGCAACCTTGTAATTGGTAAAGCTGGTCGTCATCGTTGGATGGGTGTTCGCCCTGGCAACCGTGGTGTTGTAATGAACCCTTGTGACCATCCACATGGTGGTGGTGAAGGTAAATCTCCTGTTGGTCGTAAACATCCTGTTACACCTTGGGGCAAACCAGCACATGGTGTTAAAACTCGCGACAAGAAAAAAGCTTCTAACAGCTTAATTATTAAACGTCGTACAAAATAGGATAAAGGAAAGGAGATAAAATAGTGTCCAGATCTATTAAAAAAGGCCCTTTCGTAGCAGATCATTTGCTTAAGAAAGTTGAAGCTTTAAACGAAACTAACGAAAAGAAAGTTGTAAAAACCTGGTCCCGTGCCTCTACTATTATCCCAAGTTTTGTAGGCCACACAATTGCTGTGCATGATGGTCGCAAACATGTACCTGTATTCATTACAGAAGATATGGTAGGTCATAAATTAGGTGAGTTCGCTCCTACACGTACTTATAGAGGTCATGGTAAGGACGAAAAATCTACAGGCAAAAAATAGGAGGAAATAATACATGGAAGCAAAAGCAATCGCTAGACATATCCGAATCGCGCCTCGTAAAATCCGTATCGTTGCAGATTTAGTGCGCGGTAAAAACATCGGCGAAGCATTTGCCATCTTGAAGTTCACTCCGAAAGTTGGCGCTGATGTAGTAGAAAAAGTTATGCGTTCTGCAATCGCAAACGCTGAACATAATTTCGATATGAATGTTGACAATCTTTACGTATCCGAGATCTTCGTTGATCAAGGCCCTACATTAAAACGCATTCATCCTCGTTCCCGTGGTCAAGCTTTCAAAATTTTGAAACGTACTAGCCACGTAACAGTAGTAGTTAAAGAAAGAGCTTAAGAAGGAGGGAAACAGAGTGGGTCAAAAAGTTAATCCACACGGTTTGCGTGTCGGTATCGTAAAAGATTGGGACGCAAAATGGTATGCAGATAAAGATTTCGCTGCTAATCTTCATGAAGACGTAAAAATTCGTAACTTCTTGAAAGAAACCCTTTTCATTGCTGGTATTTCCCGCATTGAAATCGAGCGTACAAATAAACGTATTAAATTGACTATCCACACTGCGAAACCAGGTATGGTTATCGGTCGTGGTGGTGCTGGTATCGAAGATATCAAAAAAGCAATGACTCGTTTTACTGATAAACAAGTGGACGTTAACATTGCAGAAATTAAACAAGCAGATATGGATGCAACATTAGTTGCTGAAAACATTGCGGGCCAATTGGAACGTCGTATCGGCTTCCGCCGTGCAATGAAACAAGCTGTAGGTCGTACAATGCGCTTAGGTGCAAAAGGTATTAAAATCATGGTAAGCGGTCGTCTTGGCGGCGCTGAAATCGCTCGTAGCGAATCCTATCGTGAAGGTTCTATTCCTTTGCATACACTTCGTGCAGACATCGACTACGGTACTGCTGAAGCTCATACAACATATGGTTGTATCGGCATTAAAGTATGGATTTACAAAGGTGAAGTTTTGCCAGAAGCAAAACAAGCACCTGCTAAGAAGGAAGAAGGTGGCAAGTAATGCTTATTCCAAAGCGCGTAAAACATCGTAAGCAATTCCGCGGCCGTATGAAAGGTCGTGCTATGCGCGGTAATACAGTGTCTCATGGTGAGTTCGGCTTGGTAGCATGCGAACCATCTTGGATCACTAACCGTCAAATCGAAGCTGCCCGTATTGCTATGACTCGTTATATCAAACGTGGTGGTAAAGTATGGATTAAAATTTTCCCTGACAAACCAATCACAGCTAAACCAGCTGGTACTCGTATGGGTTCCGGTAAAGGTTCTCCTGAATACTGGGTAGCAGTGGTTAAACCAGGTCGTGTAATGTTTGAAATGGACGGTGTGCCAGAAGCTACAGCTCGTGAAGCTATGCGTCTTGCAAGCCATAAACTTCCAATCAAATGCAAATTTGTTGTTAAGGGTAAAGAATTGGGTGGTGACGTAAATGAAGGTTAATGACATTCGCAATATGAGCGCTGCCGAAATGGAACAAAAAGTTTCCGGTCTTAAGGAAGAGTTATTTAACCTCCGTTTTCAGCTTGCAACAGGTCAATTAGAAAATCCTATGCGCATTCGTGAAGTTAAGAAGACAATCGCTCGTATTAAAACTGTACAACGTGAAGTTGAACTTAAATCTGAAAACGCATAATAACAGATTTGTTAAAGTTTGAAAAGGAGGCTTAAAATCGTGGCAGAAGAAAGAAACGTACGTAAAGTCCGCGTAGGTAAAGTTGTTAGCGACAAAATGGACAAAACTGTTGTTGTTGCTGTTGAACGTAAAGTACCTCACGCATTATATAACAAGCCAATGGTTAGCACAAAACGCTTCAAAGCTCATGATGAAAATAATGAGTGTCAAATTGGCGATACAGTTAAAATTGTAGAAACTCGTCCACTTTCTAAAGATAAATGTTGGAGAGTTGTTGAAATTCTTGAAAGACAAAAATAAGAGTGATGTAAGGAGGAATAGACGATGATCCAGCAACAAACAATTTTGAATGTTGCCGACAACACTGGTGCTAAACGTATTATGTGCATCCAAGTCATGGGCGGTTCTTATCGCAAATTCGGCAATATCGGTGACGTAATCGTTGCTTCTGTAAAAGATGCATCACCCGGTGGCGTTGTCAAGAAAGGCGACGTAGTTAAAGCTGTTATTGTTCGTTCTAAAAAAGGTATCCGCCGTCAAGACGGTTCCTATATTCGTTTCGATGAAAACGCAGCAGTAGTTATTAAAGATGACAAGACCCCTCGTGGTACTCGTATCTTTGGACCTGTAGCTAGAGAACTTCGTGAAAAAGACTTCATGAAAATCGTTTCTTTGGCTCCAGAAGTATTATAAGAAGGAGGAACGCAGCATATGGCTAAGCTACAAATCAAAAAAGGCGATACAGTTGTTGTTATCTCCGGTAAAGATAAAGGTAAGCAAGGTACAGTTATCGCAACTGAACCTAAAAAAGAACGCGTATTTGTTGAAGGCGTTAACACTGTAAAACGTCACACAAAACCTTCCCAAGCTAACCCACAAGGCGGCATCGTTACTAAAGAAGCTGGCATTCATGTTTCTAACGTAATGGTTGTCGACCCAGAAACTAAAACAGCTACTCGTATCAAAAAGGTAGAAGGCAAGGACGGTAAATTCGTTCGCGCTACTGTTAAATCCGGTACAGTACTTAAATAATCAGGAAAGGAGGAGCTACATAAATGTCTCGTTTGTTTGAACAATACAACTCTGAAATCAAAAAGAGTATGCAAGAAAAATTCCAATACGGCAATGTAATGGAAATTCCTAAATTGGAAAAAATCGTTATCAACATCGGCGTAGGTGATGCAGTAGGCAATGCAAAAGCATTGGAAGCAGCAGTTAATGACTTGACTATTATTGCTGGTCAAAAACCTGTTATCACAAAAGCTAAAAAATCCATTGCGAACTTCAAAGTTCGTGAAGGCATGGCGTTGGGTACAAAAGTTACTCTTCGTGGCGAACGCATGTATGAATTCCTTGATAGATTGATCAATGCGGCATTACCTCGTGTACGTGACTTCCGCGGTATCAGCGCTACTGCATTCGATGGCCGTGGTAACTACGCTTTGGGTCTTAAAGAACAGCTCATCTTCCCTGAAATCGAATATGATCAGGTAGAACGTGTTACTGGTATGGATATCATTATCGTAACAAGTGCTAAGACAGATGAAGAAGCTCGTGAATTGTTGACTCAATTCGGTATGCCTTTTGAAAAATAATAGGAGGAACATATAGATGGCTAAAAAATCTATGATTGAACGCGAAAAGAAACGCGCTAAAATCGTTGAAAAATATGCAGCTAAACGTGAAGCGTTAAAAGCAGCAGGTGATTATGAAGGCTTATCCAAATTACCAGCAAATGCATCCCCAACACGCTTGCACAACCGTTGCAACTTAACTGGTCGTCCTCACGGCTATATGCGTAAATTCGGTATCAGCCGTATTGCGTTCCGTGAATTGGCGTACAAAGGACAAATTCCTGGTGTTAAAAAAGCCAGCTGGTAATATTAGACGAGAGGAGGTTTTTAGATTATGGTAATGACCGATCCTATCGCGGATATGCTTACGCGCATCCGTAATGCAAACGCTGCACTTCATGAAACGGTAAACATTCCTGCATCTAGAATGAAAGCAGCCGTTCTTGACATCCTTTTACAAGAAGGCTTTGTAAAGAACGTTGAAAAAGAAGAAAACACTTTAAAAGTAACTTTGAAATATGGTTCCAATAACGAGAAAGTTATTACAGGAATTAAACGTATTTCCAAACCAGGTTTACGTGTTTACGCGAAAAAGGAAGAACTTCCTCGTGTACTTGGTGGTTTGGGTATCGCAGTTATTTCTACGTCCAAAGGCGTTATGAGCGACAAACAAGCTCGTAAAGAAGGTCTTGGTGGCGAAGTAATCGCATACGTTTGGTAATAGTAGCAATAGGAGGTAGAAATAATGTCACGTATCGGTAGAATGCCTATCGAGATCCCTGCAGGCGTTACTGTTACATATGATAACCATCATATGAACGTAAAAGGCCCTAAAGGTGAATTATCTCGCGATTTGCATCCAGATATGAATATCACTGTAGAAGGTAACACAATCACAGTAACTCGTCCTTCCGACGATAAAAATCATCGTTCCCTTCACGGTTTGACTCGCGCTCTTGTTGCTAATATGGTAACAGGCGTATCTGAAGGATTTACAAAAACTCTTGAAATCAACGGTGTTGGTTACAGAGCGGCTAAACAAGGCAATAAATTAGCTCTTACACTTGGCTTCTCTCATCCAGTAGAAATGGAAGCTCCAGCTGGTATTACAATCGACGTTCCAGCTCCTAACAAAATCGTTGTGTCTGGTGCAGACAAAGAAGTTGTAGGTGCAGTAGCAGCTGATATCCGTAAATGGAGAAAACCTGAACCTTACAAAGGTAAAGGTATCCGCTATGAAGGCGAAGTTGTTCGTCGCAAAGCTGGTAAAGCTGGTGCAAAAGGTAAATAGTAATATCATCTATATGAATGAAAGGAGTGAATATCTTGCCTCGTAAATCTAGTAGAAATATCGCTCGAGCAAAACGTCATCTTCGTATTCGCCGTCACATCTCTGGTACGGCAACTTGCCCACGTTTGAACGTTTACCGTTCTTTGAGCAACATTTACGCACAAGTAATCGATGACGTAGCAGGTACAACTTTGGTTGCTGCTAGCTCTTTAGATAAAGATTTGAACTTATCCTATGGTGGTAACGTAGCTGCTGCTAAAGCTGTTGGTGAAGCAGTTGCTAAAAAAGCTATCGCTAAAGGCATTGACACTGTAGTGTTTGACCGTGGTGGTTACATTTACCACGGCCGCGTAGCAGCCCTTGCAGAAGGTGCTCGTGAAGCAGGCTTAAAATTCTAAGAAGGAGGAACTATAGACATGGCGAGAATTGACTACACCAGTCTTGATCTTAAAGAAAGAGTAGTATTCATCAACCGCGTAGCCAAAGTAGTTAAAGGTGGTCGTCGTTTTTCCTTCAGCGCTCTTGTAGTTGTTGGTGATGGCAACGGTTATGTAGGCGTTGGCTTAGGTAAAGCAGCGGAAGTACCAGAAGCAATTCGCAAAGGTATCGATGATGCTAAGAAAAATATTGTAAACGTAGCTATTAAAAATGGTACAATCCCTCACAGCGTAACAGGCGTATTCGGTGCAGGCCGCGTATTCTTGAAACCAGCTGCTGAAGGTACTGGCGTTATCGCTGGTGGCCCTGTTCGTGCCGTATTGGAATTAGTAGGTGTTCGTAACATCTTGACTAAATCTTTGGGTTCTTCTAACCCTAACAATATGGTTCGCGCTACAATCGAAGGTTTGAAAGATTTGAAACGCGCTAGCGAAGTTGCTGAGCTTCGTGGTAAAACCGTTGAAGAAATCTATAACGCGTAATAAGGAGACAAGAAATGGCACAAGTTAAAGTAACATTAACAAGAAGCTTAATCGGTCGTCCTGAAGATCAACGCGCGACAGTTAAAGCTTTGGGCTTGAAAAAAACTAATTCTCAAGTCGTAAAAGAAGTAACACCTCAAATCGAAGGTATGCTTCATAAAGTTAGACATTTAGTAAAAGTTGAAGAAGTTTAATACTGATAAGGAGGTGCACTGAATGAAACTTCATGAATTACAACCAGCAGCTGGTTCTAAAAAAACTCGTACTCGTGTAGGCCGTGGTTTAGGTTCTGGCTTGGGTAAAACATCTGGTCGTGGTCAAAAAGGTCAAAACTCCCGTTCTGGCGGTGGCGTTCGCTCCGGTTTTGAAGGCGGCCAAATGCCTCTTTATCGTCGTTTACCAAAACGCGGTTTCAACAACAGCGTTTTTGCTAAACAATATGCTGAAGTTAACGTAGCACAATTAAATCGCTTTGAAGATGGTGCAACAGTTGATCCAGTAGCTCTTATTGAAGCTGGCATTTTGAAAAATGTACGCGATGGTATTCGTATTTTAGGTAACGGTACATTGGAAACTAAAAACTTGACTGTTATCGCTAATGGCTTCACTAAAGCTGCTGAAGAAAAAATCACAGCAGCAGGCGGAAAAGTTGAGGTGATCTAGGGTGCTAGATAGCCTCTCGAACATCTTTAAGATTACTGAGTTACGTAACAAGATCTTGTACACATTGATGATGTTTGCTGTGTTTAGAGCCGGCATTCACATCCCAGTACCAGGTGTAGATGCATCTGTTATCGAATCCTTGTTTACATCCGGTAACCTATTTGGTCTATTAGACTTGTTTGCTGGTGGTGCGCTAAGTAAGTTCTCTATCTTTGCGATGAGTATTACCCCTTACATTAATGCTTCCATCATCATGCAACTGCTTCAGTCTGTAGTTCCTCAGTTTGAAGCATGGAGTAAAGATGGTGAAGACGGGCGTAAGAAAATAGCGAAGGTAACTCGTTATGGCACCGTAGTCCTTGGCTTTGTACAAGCCGCTGGTATGGCATTTGCTCTTAGAGCAAACAACGCTTTGGTAAATAATGATTTCCTTAGCGTATTCGTTGTGGCCATCATCCTCACAGCAGGCACATGTTTGTTGATGTGGATTGGTGAGCAAATCACAGCATATGGTATAGGTAATGGTATTTCCTTGATCATCTTTGCTGGTATCGTAGCTCGATTGCCAGATGGTCTCGAAACTATTTATCAATATATCCAAAACGGAACCATTAACATGTTCCAAGCATTCTTATTTGCTGTAATTGCACTTGCGATGATCGCTGTCGTAGTGGCAGTTACACAAGGCCAACGTCGCATTCCTATCCAATACGCAAAACGCGTAGTAGGGCGTAAAATGTACGGTGGTCACTCTACATTCTTGCCGTTGAAAGTCAATCAGGCAGGTGTAATCCCAATTATCTTTGCGTCATCTGTGTTGATGTTCCCTGTAACAATTGCACAATTTATTGACAATGAATTTGTTCATAAAGTTGCTGATTTATTTACATGGGGGACGCCGTTACAAACGGCATTGTATGCGATATTGATCTTTATCTTTACGTATTTCTATACTGCAATCTCTATCAACATTACAGATATGGCAGATAATATGAAAAAATACGGTGGTTTTATCCCAGGTATTCGTGCGGGTAAACCAACTGCTGATTATGTGGATAACGTGATGACCAAGATCACTTTGGCTGGCGCTGTATTCTTAGCTGTCGTTGCTATTATACCGAATTTCCTCGGTAGTATAACCGGCGTCCAAGGCGTATACTTTGGTGGTACGGCTCTTCTTATCGTTGTAGGTGTAGCACTTGATACAATGCAACAAATTGAGTCGCTCATGGTAACACGCCACTATAAAGGCTTTGTGAAATAGGAGGGAAACGATATGTATATTTTATTAATGGGACCTCCTGGTGCTGGTAAAGGCACTCAGGCAGCTCGACTTATTGAAAAATACGGTATTCCCCAAATTTCAACAGGTGATATGTTCCGCGCTGCGATTAAGAACGAAACACCTCTTGGAGTTGAGGCTAAGAAATACATCGATGCTGGTCAATTGGTACCAGACAGTGTAACTGTTGGTATCGTACGTGATCGCTTGGTGAAAGATGACTGCAAATCTGGATTTATTCTTGATGGATTTCCAAGAACTACAGCGCAAGCTGTATCCTTGGATGCAATCCTTAAAGAATTAGGAATTTCTTTGGACGCTGTACTTAATTTAAACGTTCCTTCCGAGGAATTGGTTAAACGTATTAGCGAACGAGCTGTTCTAGAAAATCGTGCTGATGATAACCCTGAAACAGTACAGAAACGTCTAGCTGTGTACGAAGAATCTACTAAACCATTAATTGATTACTATCGCAATAGCGGATTATATCAAGAAATTAATGGTTTACAAGATGTAGACGCAGTATTTGCTGACATCATTAAGGCGTTGGAGAAATAATCTATGATTATTTTGAAATCGCCCCATGAGATTGAATGTATCCGCAAGGCAAGTAAGCTTACAGCAGACACGTTGTCCTTGTTAGTAAAAAAGGCTAAACCTGGCATCACGACGCTTGAGTTAGATACAATTGCCGAAGAATATATTCGCAGCCACGGTGGTATACCAAGTTGTAAAGGGTACTATGGATTCCCCGCTACAATCTGTGCTTCTATTAACGAAGAAGTCGTTCATGGTATTCCGAGCGCTAAGCGTAAGCTTAAAAACGGCGATGTCCTCAGTATTGATCTCGTATCATCTATTGATGGATATCACGGCGATTCGGCTGTGACGATTCCTATCGGTCACGTCAAACCCGATGTGATGAAATTGTTAAAAGTTACAGAGGAAAGTCTGTTCAAGGGAATTGAACAAGTGAAAGTCGGTAACCGTATTGGTGCTATCGGTCACGCTGTTCAAACGTATTGTGAGAAACATGGTTACGGTGTCGTACGCGACTTCGTAGGTCATGGTTTAGGCCGCGAAATGCATGAAGATCCGCAAATACCAAACTATGGTAGTCTTGATCAAGGACCTCTTATGAAACCAGGTATGGTATTGTGTATTGAACCGATGATTACATTAGGTACTCACCGTGTTCGTGTATTAGGGGATGACTGGACAGCAGTTACAGTAGATGGTAAACCTGCTGCTCATTTCGAACATACAGTGGTTGTTACAGAAAACGGCCCTGAAATATTAACTATGCGGGAAGAACCGCGGTTAATTAAATAAACAGGTAACCGGAGGAAAAGATATGTCAAAAGAAGACGTTATTGAGGTGGAAGGTACGGTCGTTGAGGCATTACCGAATGCCATGTTCCAAGTTGAATTGGAAAATGGTCATATCGTATTGGCTCATGTGTCAGGTAAAATGCGTATGAATTTTATCCGTATTCTTCCTGGTGATAAAGTTACTATGGAACTGACACCGTATGACTTAAATCGTGGTCGCATCACCTATCGCTTTAAATAAGCATAGGGTCCACAAAGGAGGTACTAATGAAGGTTCAACCATCAGTTAAAAAGATATGCGAAAAATGTAAAATCATTAAACGCAAAGGCCGTGTAATGGTTATTTGCGAAAATCCAAAACATAAACAAAAACAAGGATAATCTGATAGGAGGTGGATGATTAGATGGCACGTATCGCCGGTGTAGATTTACCTCGTGATAAACGAGTGGAAATTGGTTTAACTTATATTTATGGTATTGGTCCGACTTTAGCATCTGAAATTATTGCTAAAACTGGTATCAATCCTGACACACGCGTTCGCGATCTTTCTGAAGATGAAGTAGCGAAAATCCGTGAATTGTTAGATGCTGATTACAAAGTAGAAGGTGACCTTCGTCGTGAAGAAGCTCTTAACATTAAACGCTTAATTGAAATCAACTCCTATCGAGGCAAACGTCATCGTATGGGTTTACCACTTCGTGGTCAACGTACTAAAACGAATGCACGTACTCGCAAAGGTCCTAGAAAAGCAATTGCTGGTAAAAAGAAATAAGATAAAGGAGGGATAAAGCGTGGCTAAAAAAGTTGTTAGAACTAAAAGAAAAGAAAAGAAACATATTGAATCCGGTGCGGCTCATATTCGTTCTACATTCAATAACACTATCGTAACTTTGACAGATACAAACGGTAATGCGTTGTCTTGGGCTTCCGCTGGTGGCTTGGGCTTCCGTGGTTCTCGTAAATCCACTCCATTTGCTGCTCAAATGGCTGCTGAACAAGCTGCTAAAGCTGCAATGGAACATGGTCTTCGCACTGTTGAAGTATTCGTAAAAGGTCCTGGATCCGGCCGTGAAGCTGCAATCCGTGCTTTACAAGCTGCAGGTCTTGAAGTTACTTCCATTAAAGACGTAACTCCAATTCCTCACAATGGTTGTCGCCCTCCAAAACGCCGTCGTGTATAATTTATAGCGACCGATATGATACGGTGCTATAATTAACTATGAACGTGTGTTATATAGGAGGATGTTCCTGATGAGCGAAGAAAAGAAACTTAAAATCGAGAAAGTGGACATCGCCGATGGCGGTCGTTATGGTAAGTTCGTATGTGAACCATTAGATCGTGGTTATGGGATCACTCTCGGTAATAGCTTACGCAGAATTTTGCTTTCATCCTTGGATGGGGCAGCTATAACCTCTATCAAAATTGATGGAGTTCTTCATGAATTCTCTACTATTCCTGGTATTCGCGAAGACGTTACGGATATCATCCTTAACTTAAAGCAATTGTGCATCAAAGTTGAAGAAGAAGCACAATTACCTTTGGAAGTTCATTTCGACTTCCAAAAGGATGGAATATTGACAGCTGCTGATTTGGCTGAACAATTCCCACCAGAGGTAGAAGTATTGAATCCTGAACTCGTGATTGCGACAATGGATGAGACAGCTCATCTCGTAATGGACGTAGTAATCGAACGAGGTAAAGGCTATGTTCCTTCAACGAAGAATAAAAAAGATACTGATGTTATTGGTTGTATTCCAATCGATTCCATCTTCTCTCCAATTCTTCGTGCTAAATACGAAGTGAGTGATGTTCGTGTAGGCAATGAAATGGACTTCGACAAACTTACATTAGAAGTTTGGACTGATGGCTCCATTACTGCTGCTGATGCAGTGGCAAAATCTGCTGCCATTATGATTGGTTATTTAGGGAACTTCACTAAATTAGCGCATTCTGCAGATGTTGTAGATGTAAACACTGGTGAAGGCGGTATCGTTATAGATCCAGTAGGTTCCGATAATGAAGAACCAGCTGTAGATGACGGCCCAGCAAAGATTTCCATCGACGAGTTGGAACTCTCTGTTCGTGCGTATAACTGCTTGAAACGTGCTGGCATTAATACAATTGCAGACTTGCTAGACAAAACCATTGATGACTTAGGAAAAGTTCGCAACTTAGGTAAAAAATCTATCGATGAAATTGAGGAAAAACTCAATAATCATCCAGGTGGTTTTCAACTTAAACAAAAAGGCGAATAAGGAGGAAGACGAATGTACAGAAAATTAGGCCGCGACAGCTCCGCTCGTAAAGCGTTGTTCCGTAGCATGTTAACATCTTTCTTCCAATATGAGCGTATTGAAACGACTGAAGCTAAAGCGAAAGAACTTCGTTCTTTAGCTGATCAAATGGTAACTTTGGCTAAACGTGGTGATCTTCATGCACGTCGCCAAGTTCTTGCATACCTCATGGATGAAAGTGTAGTAAAAAAATTGTTTGATACAATTGCTCCAAAATATGCAGACCGCCAAGGTGGTTACACTCGTGTAATCAAAACTGGTCTTCGCAAAGGTGACGCTGCACCTTTGGCTATTATCGAGTTAGTTTAATCAAACTCATACGGTGTTGTAACTTATGTTGCAGCACCGTTTTTTTATTGTCAATTTTATGGTACAATCGACTAGTATAATATCGTAATATGTTAGCAGTTATCGTAAAGGATGAATATGTATTGTCAACCTTTTGCATAATATCTAAGAGATTATTAAATTCAAGTTCTATTAAATAGGATAAATTGAAACATGGGGATTATGCACCACATGAGTATGATAGATGATGCAAATGGTTCTACTTTCATAGAAACGAAATTGACTAGAAAGATATGAGGTTATCCATGAATGAACAAGACATTATGATTGAGGTCAATCATATGAGTCATATTTATACTGATGAAAACGGCAATGATGTACGTGCCTTGGATGATGTGAATCTATCCATTAAGCGTGGTGAATTTGTTTGTATCATTGGAACTAATGGCAGTGGTAAAAGTACGCTTGCCAAGCATTTTAATGTGTTATTACAACCTAGTGAAGGTCATATCAATGTATGTGGCTTTGATACGCGGGATGAAGCGCATATTTGGAATATTCGCCAACATGTAGGAATGGTATTCCAAAATCCTGATAACCAAATCGTAGCGGCCGTTGTAGAGGAGGACGTTGCCTTTGGTCCAGAAAACTTAGGTATTCCTAGTGCAGAAATTAGACAACGTGTTGATGCAGCGTTAGCTGCTGTTAATATGACTGAATATAGAGAACATGGTCCCCATTTATTATCGGGCGGACAAAAACAACGTATTGCTATCGCAGGTGTATTAGCGATGAAGCCTGATTGTATCGTTCTTGATGAACCAACAGCGATGCTCGATCCAAAAGGTCGCCGCGAAGTGCTTGAAACGGTTCACAAGCTCAATAAGGAAGAGGGCATTACGATTGTATATATTACGCACTTCATGGAGGAAGCTGTTACGGCAGACCGAGTTGTGGTGATGAAAAATGGTGTGAAATTACATGATGGTACGCCTCGTGAAATTTTTAGCCATGTAGATACTTTAAAAGGGCTGGGCCTCGATGTACCGGTAGCCTCTGAGATTGCTTTCAAATTGAATGCTAAAGGTTATGAAGTGGGTAAGAGTATCATTAATAATGAAGAGTTAGCAAAGGGCCTTAAAGGCTCAAAGTTAGGCAAGCAATTATCCGCTATACACTCAACAGATGCTCCAAGAGGGGAGGCAACCCACTAATGGCAATTGTATTAGATAATATTACATATACCTACGGCGTGGGCACCCCTTTTGAAAAGACTGCACTTCGTGGTGTATCTCTTACCATTGAAAATGGGGAGTTTCTAGGTGTTATCGGTCATACTGGTTCCGGTAAATCTACCTTTGTACAACATCTAAATGGGTTATTACATCCTACAACTGGTACAGTTACGGTCAATGGTGTAGATATTAGCGCCTCCACAGAGGAAGCAAAAAAAATGCGTCATAAGGTGGGAATGGTATTCCAGTATCCAGAGCATCAATTGTTTGAAGAAACCATCGCGCAAGATATCGCCTTTGGTCCTAAAAATTTAGGTCTTAGTGCTGATGATGTAGATGAGCGTGTGCGAGATGCGATGAAGTTCGTAGGGCTCGATTACGACACGTATGCAGAACGTTCTCCATTCCATTTATCTGGTGGTCAAATGCGTCGCGTGGCTATTGCTGGCGTAGTGGCTATGGACCCAGATTTTCTCGTGCTCGATGAACCATCTGCTGGTCTTGATCCATTTGGACGGGAAGAAATCTTTGAAGAAATCATTCGACTACATAAAGAAAAGGGAATAACTGTAATTCTTGTATCTCACAATATGGAAGATATTTCTCGCATGGCCTCTCGTCTTGTAGTACTCGATAAAGGGCGTATCGTTCTCGATGGTGAACCGATGGACATCTTTAATAATCATCGTGATGAATTACAGGCTGTCGGTGTAGATGTACCGCCAGTGTCCGTTACTATGGAATATTTGCGTGAACAAGGCCTTGATGTGTCTAATCGCGTACTGTCTGTAGATGATGCGGTACAAGCAATTCTAGAGGGAGGTAGCCATGTTAAATAACATTACTATTGGTCAATACTTCCCAGGGAATTCCTTCTTGCATCGCATGGATCCGCGAGCAAAGATTATTGCTACTACCATCTTCGTAGTGGCTATCTTCTTGGCAAATTCTCCACTAGCCTATGGCATAGTAGGTGGTTTCACCATCTTTGCAATGCTATTATCGCGTTTGCCATTACGCCTGATGTGGTCTGCTATTAAACCGCTTTGGATTATCATCGTATTTACCATGGGTATTCATATTTTTACGACGCCTGGTAATCCAATTTTCCAATGGGGAATTATTAATATTACGGATCATGGGCTGGCAATGGGCCTTCAAATGGCGGCACGATTAATCTTCTTAATCTTGTTTTCTTCTTTGTTGACCTATACCACATCACCAATTCGCTTAACTGATGGCATCGAGCACTTGCTCAATCCGTTCCGTCGCATAGGTGTTCCTGCTCATGAGCTCGCCATGATGATGACTATTGCGCTGCGTTTCATCCCTACCTTATTGGATGAGACAGATCGTATTATGAAAGCACAATCTGCTCGTGGTGCAGACTTTGTGACAGGCTCTATTATTCAACGAGCGAAAAACATGGTGCCACTTTTAGTGCCATTATTTATCAGTGCGTTTCGACGGGCCGATGAATTAGCTATCGCTATGGAAGCGCGTTGCTATAGAGGTGGTGTCAACCGTACGCGTATGAAGGAATTACAAGTTACTTATGTCGATTATATTGGTGTTGGCGCTGTTGTTTTGGTAACTATTGTACTTGTCGCATTGTGGTGGTTAGATCTATGAGAAATATACGGATCATAGTGGCTTATGATGGTACAGATTTAGCAGGTTATCAAAAGCAACCTAATGATAAGGGGTTAACGGTACAAGGTTGTTTGGAATATGGTTTATCACGTATTTGTAATGAACCCATTCAAATTTATGGTGCCTCTCGTACTGATGCGGGGGTGCATGCTAAATTTCAAGTTTGTACATTTCAAACGTCGGGCACTATACCAGTAGAAAATATTCCTCGTGCTATGATAGCTCATATTCCTAAGGATATAGTCGTTCTAGAAGCGGTAGAAATTCCGCTAGATTGGAAGCCACGGTGGAATATATACGGTAAAGAGTATGTATATACGATTCATAATCAGCTCATTGCAGATCCTTTGACGAAGCGGTATCATTGGCATGTGAAAAAGCCCTTAGATATTGATCGGATGCAGGCTGCAGGTAATGAACTATTAGGTACGCATGACTTTACAACCTTAAAGGGAACGAACTCAACTCCTGCGGATCCTGTAAAGACAATCATGGGAATTCGTGTTGAGTCCCGAGGTTCACAGGTGACGATTTCTGTGATCGGTGATGGCTTTTTATATCATATGGTCCGTAATATTGCAGGCTTACTTGTAGATATAGGTCTTGGTCGTCGCAAGGTTGAGGATATTAAAGGATATTTAGCCGCTAAAGACCGGCGTGCTATAGGGAAAACTGCACCTGCTCAAGGCTTATGTTTAGAAGAAATATTCTTCACTGAGGAGCGACAACAAGAGGTGTTACGAAATAAATATTTTAGATGATTCGAGAATAAATATTCTATATAATTTTATATAGACTCTTTTTTTGCCGTCTGAATATAAAACGATAAGCATAAATACTAAAAGGATACTACTTAAAAAGTGGTATCCTTTTTCTCTTATAATTTTTAGTTATAATACCTTAATTTATACCTATTATTATGTGAAATGATACATTGTAAACCTAAAATATACATGATACAATGACGATATAAGACAGGTTCGTACTATAAAACATTAACATAGTAAGGTAGACTCTTGTCAGCAGTGTAATTTTTATCCTAAGGAGGGTGAATCTCTTGCAAAAACGTAAAGATTTTATCTGGAAAATGGGCGGCCAACAAGGTGAAGGTATCGAGAGTTGCGGCGAAATTATGGCCACAATCCTTGCTAAAGAAGGCTACTCTTTGTATAGCCAACGTTTATTTGCATCTCGCATCAAAGGTGGTCATACTACATTCGCATTGCGCGTAGCATTGGAACAAATTATGTCCATTGGTGAAGGGGTAGACTTCTTGCTTTCCCTTGATCAAGAAACCGTTGATATGCACGGTTCCGAAGTACGTGATGGTGGATATATCATCTGTGATAGCAAAGTTAATCCAGACTTTTCTAAATTTGAAGGTACAAAGATTAATTGCTTATCTTTGCCTATCTCTGAAACAGCAATGAAACAAGGCTCTTTGTTGATGCGTAATATCGTAGCACTTGGGATGTCCGTAGCGCTTCTTGGTTTTGATACTAAGATGTTTAAAGATGCTATTACTGAGAAATTTGCAAAGAAATCCCAAGAGATTATTGATAAAAACTTGGCTGCTTTTGATGATGGTCATAGCCTTGTAATGGAAAAATTAGGCGATGTTGAAATCGATACATTGCCAGCGCCTGGTAAGAAAGATCAAATGTTCTTATTAGGTAACGAAGCATGTGCTCTTGGTGCTATTGCAGCAGGCTCCCGCTTTATGGCGTCTTATCCTATTACGCCAGCATCTGAAGTTATGGAATACATGATTAAAACTATGGATAAGTTGGGCTCAACTGTTGTTCAAACAGAAGACGAAATCGCAGCATGTATGACAGCTATGGGTGGTGTATACGCAGGTGTTCGTGGCTTTACATGTACTTCTGGTCCAGGCCTTTCCTTGATGGCAGAATCCTTGTCTATGGCTTCCATGGCTGAATTGCCAATGGTTGTTATTGACGTTCAACGCTCTGGCCCATCCACTGGTATGGCTACAAAAGTTGAACAATCCGATATTGATGCAGCTTGCTACAATGCACATGGTGACTACTCTGGTATCGTAATTTCTCCAACATCTATTGAAGAATGTTTCTATGAAATTCAAAAAGCTTTCAACTTGGCAGAAATGTACCAATGTCCAGTTATCTTTATGCCTGACTTACAACAAGGTTTGAATAAACAATCCGTTCCTTCTTTTGATTTGAACCGCGTACCTATTAATCGAGGTAAAATGATGAAAGAAGCTGAGCTTCCTGAATTGGTACAACCTAACTATTTCAAACGCTTTGAATTGACTGAAGATGGCATTTCCCCTCGTACAATTCCAGGTATGAAAAATGGTCTATTCCTTTCCACAGGTTTAGAGCATAATGAAGAAGGTAAACCAGCAGAAGCGCCTACAATGCACGTAGCGCAAACTGATAAACGCTTCCGTAAATTGGAAACTGTAGCTGACAATTATGAACCATTCTTGAACAATGCTAAATACGATGAAGCAGATGTACTCGTTGTAGGTATGGCTTCTAGTCGTGGTGCTATCGAAGAAGCTGTTGCTGAATTCGATCAAGAAGGTGTTAAAGTTAACCATTTACAATTGCGCTTAATTAAACCATTCCCAGCAAAGCAATTACAACCGTTCTTTGATGCGGCGAAAAAAGTAGTTATTGTAGAACACAATAAAACTGGTCAATTGGCTAACTTATTTAAAATCAACATGCATAAGAAACATAAGATTTCTAGCTGCTTGAAATACGATGGTAATCCATTCACAAAAAGTTATGTGAAAAATGCGATTAAGGAGGTCCTATAATATGACAACAGCTAAAGATTACAGAAATGATATTCGTCCTAACTGGTGTCCAGGCTGTGGCCATTATGGGGTTCAAGCGGCGATTACTGATGCCGTAGTAGCGAAAAATATTCCACCAGAAAAATTAGCCGTAATTTCCGGTATTGGTTGTTCTAGCCGTATCGGTGGCTATTTCTACGCTTATGGTGCGCATACAACTCATGGCCGTGCGCTTCCTTATGCGCAAGGCGTTAAGCTTGCTAACCAAGACCTAGAAGTTATTGCATTTTCCGGTGACGGTGATGCCTTTGCTATTGGTATGGGTCACACCATTCATGCTTTTAAACGTAATGTAAACATGACATACGTAGTAATGGATAACCATGTATATGGTTTGACTAAAGGTCAAGCATCCCCTCGTTCTGACATCGGTTTTGTTACAAAAACAACTCCTCATGGTGCGTTTGAGTCTCCATTGTCCGTTTGTGAAACTGCGATTGCAGCAGGTGCTACATTTGTAGCACAAAGCTATATGGTGAATCGTAAAGAGCTCGTTGATTTGATTCAACAAGCTATGGATCATGAGGGATTCTCCTTCATCAATGTATTTAGCCCATGTGTTACATATAATAAACGCAATAGTTATGATTGGTTCAAAGAACATTTAGTAGCATTGCCTGAAGGTTATGACCCAACAGATCGTGCAACAGCGCTTAAAACTTTGGGTGATACTGATGGTTTGGTTACAGGCCTTATCTATCAAAATACATCTAAACCTTCCTTTGAAAAAGCAATGGCTGCAGCAAATGGCGGACCACATCCTCGTCCATTGACTGAAGATGTTGTAAAACCTGACCAAGCATTATTTGATAGTCTTTGCAATCAATTTAAATAATATTAGTATCGTACCCATTAGGTAGGATGCTGATTAAAGAAACGTGTCACCTTCGGGTGGCACGTTTTTTGTATGTACTATTTTATGAAAAACTATTTAGTATATTGCTTTCTGCGATTTGTCCCATGTGGTTATATAACGTGATATAATAAGGACATTGTATGATATTCATTGCAATTGTATCGTATTCATTGCAGAGGTTTTTATGAAAGCATACGAAAAGGGGATTAGTCTATCTATCTGGACTTTGAGTTGGCCTATATTTATTGAAGTGTTCCTACAGATGCTAGTAGGTAATATAGACCAATTGATGATGAGTCACTACTCACCTCAAGCGGTAGCAGCGGTAGCTAATGCCAATCAAATTTTAAATATCTTTATTATGCTCATCATCGTCATGAGTACAGCTACGACGATTTTGATTGCCCAATATTTAGGAGCGAGAAACCAGTCCAAGCTATCAGAGGTATGTACGGTCAGCTTAATGATGAATTTTCTCTTTTCATCTATAGCGGCAGTATTCTTTATTACTTGCCATGAATGGATCTTTACATGGCTAGGTATACCACCAGAAACGATGAGTGATACGTCGATATATACTACTATCGTTGCTGCAGGGCTACCGATACAAGCGATGTATTATGCATTAGTAGCCGTATTTAGAGGTCACTCATTAACACGCGTTACCATGTATATTGCCCTTGTGATGAATATCATTCATATTCTAACAAACTATGTATTAATCTTTGGACATGGTCCAATACCAAGCCTTGGTGTATTAGGTGTTTCTATTTCAACATGGCTATCTAAAGTGGTAGGGCTCGTGATTATTGGATATACTTTTAAGAAATTATTAACCTTAGAGGTAAACTTTAAATTCTTAAAACCATTTCCGTGGCATACGGTTAAATCTTTATTGCATATTAGTGTTCCTTCTGGTGGAGAAACATTGAGCTATCAATTATCTCAAACTACGATCATGAAAATGGTCAACATGTTAGGCTTAGCAGTTATTAATACTAAAGTTTATGTATCTGTTATCGCCATGCTTTGTTATGTATACACTATAGCGCTATCTAATGCTTCACAAGTTATCGTAGGTTTCCTAATGGGCGCTAAACGCCAAGAGGAGGTTACTAGTCGTGTATGGAAGTCCATGTATTTAGCGATTGCTATTAACGTAGGTCTTGCTACATTCTTCTATGTGACTAGTGATTTTGTTGTCTCTGTGTTTACTTCGGATCCGGAAATCCTAGAGTTAGCACATAATGTATTACTGGTTGAGATCTTTCTTGAGTTAGGACGTGCAGTAAATATCGTTATGGTTGGTTGTTTGCAGGCTGCCGGTGATATTCGTACGCCTATGCTAGTGGGAATCTTTGGCATGTGGTTATGCGCCGTGCCATTATCGTATCTATTTGGTATTTACTGGGGTTGGGGCCTTGTTGGTATATGGATTGCCATGGCCGCTGATGAAATCTTGCGAGGTTTATTGTTTATATATCGTTGGTATAGCGGTAAATGGAGAAACAAGCATCTTATCGAAGCTTAATTTCATTCTCCCTAATTTTGATTTACAATTAGCTAAATAATAATGTAATATAACTAGCATTATATTGGAGAATAGACATTGCTAGTTTTACTTGAAAGTAGGTTTATATGAGTAAGACAGTAGGCATTATTGGCTTAGGCCTATTAGGTGGATCCTTGGCAAAGGCCTTAAAGGAATATACAGATTATGAGGTAGTAGGCTATGCACGTCGTCAAGAGGTCTGTGATGCGGCCATTCAAGATGGTGTGGTAAAAGCTGCGTGGACTGAAGTTGAGCCATTGATTAAGAACTCAGATATCGTTGTGTTCTCCTTGCCACCTGATACAAATGCACGACTTTTTACTGAAACGGCTCATCTATTTAGATCGGGACAAGTTGTAACCGATGTATCTAGTGCGAAGGAAAATTTTGTACGAGCCGTTTATGAATCGATTCCTAAGGGGACCGTTTTCGTATCTGTCCATCCTATGGCAGGATCCGAAAAGGGCGGGTATGAAGTATCTCATAAAAACCTATTCAAAGGTATGGGCTGGATTGTGTTAGAAGATAAGGCATCTGATGTATATAGTGAAGAAGTAGCTCAAGAATTAGCTGACATGGGTCGTGCCTTAGGGTCTCGCATCGAGTTTGTCGATATTTATGCTCACGATGCATATCTGGCAATGGTTAGTCATATGCCTCACTTATTGGCCTCTATTCTAACACAAGTTTCGGGTGGCGATGAATTGGGCGAATTGCGCATGAAACTATCGGCAGGGGGATTCCGCGATTGCACACGTGTGGCTGGTGGGCTACCATCTATGTGGCGCGAAATTATCTACGGTAATCGTCATAATGTTATTGAAGGCCTTACACAAATTGAATCAGAAATTGAACATGTTAAAGCGATACTTTCACAAGATGACGAAGGACAAGCATTAGAAAGCTATCTTGAACGAAGTCGAGAGATTCGGAATAAATTGCCATATTTAACGGGACAAATTAAGAATAACTAAAAGAAAGAATATCTAAAATATAATTATATTATTTGATTAAGGGAGCTTTTATGAGTTTGTTACAAGAAACTTGTGGCGCTATTACAGGTCGCAGCCTAGAGATTGAACAACATATATTTAATAGTTGGAATGCAGAATCGCCGGTGGAACTATATGGTCGTCTTGTAGATGTTGTGGCTCAATATGGGGCGGCTACAAATCAAGAGCAGGTAACCGTGCCAAAACCATGTATGATTATTGCTTCTGCAGATCATGGCGTAGCTGATATGGGTGTCAGTGCGTATCCAAAAGAAACGACCGTTGGGATGACTCAGAATTACCTGATTCCTAAGGGGGCTGGCGCTAATTCTCTAGCGAATTACTGTGGAGCTCAAATGGAAGTTATCGACATGGGGATCGATGCGGATATGAGTTGGGTTCCAGGCCTTCGAAGTCATAAACTGGGGATGGGTACAAAAAACTTTGTAGAAGAGCCCGCCATGACGCGCGAACAAGCCGTGGAGGGCATCGAAACAGGGATTCGTCTAGTAAAAGAAAAAATCGATGAAGGCTTTAACGTATTTTTGGTAGGTGAAATGGGCATATCAAATACGACAGCTAGTGCCCTTATGACCGCTAAGTTTGCAGGACTTACAGCGGAAGAGGCGACAGGACGAGGAACGAATATTTCCGATGAACGACTTAAACTAAAGCAACGCATTGTTCATGATGTACTGGAGAAATATAAGGATATTCCTAAAGACGATGCCATTGGAATTTTATCGTCTGTAGGTGGCTTTGAATTTGCTTGTATTGTGGGTGTTATCTTAGGCGCTGCAGCAAATCATGGGTTAGTTATTATCGATGGATTTAATACATCGGCTTGTGCATTGGTGGCTAAAACATTGGCTCCAAAAGCGATGGATTATGTGATGGCTTCACATTTATCTGCTGAAAAAGCGGCCAAATCTTCCTTAGAAAATTTAGGGCTTGAAGCCTATGTAGATTTAGGCCTTTGTTTAGGTGAGGCTTCTGGTGGATCCATACAAATGGGGATGCTAGATCTTGCGGTGCATATGTATATGGCCATTACAGGAGGTAATAAATGAGAACTTTCAAAGTTGAGCCGTTAGATACACAAGCAATGGAAACATGTCGATTCCGTATTGATAATTTGACAAAGCCTATCTATAGCCTGGCTACGTTAGAAACTATAGCGGAGCGTTTTGCAGGAATTTTAGGAGACCCTAAACCAAATCATTTGCGTCAAGGTGTGCTCGTTGTGGCAGCTGATCACTTGGTAGATGGGCCGCAAAATGATCAACATGGTAGTGAAAGTTATGCTGCTATAAAACGCTTTAATGAGGGAAGAACAGCTACACAAGGGGCTGCAGCTAAATTAAATGCTACGGTACATGTGGTGAATGTAGGTCTAGAACAAGACACTTCTGATTTAGCAAATATTGAGCAACAGGTGATTCGAAAAGGGTCTCATTTCTTTGGTGTAGAACCTGTTATTTCTCGAGATGACTTAGAGCGTGCTCTTGAGCTAGGTTTTACCTATGCAGACAAATTACATGCAGATGGACTACAAGTGGTGGCGATTGGTAACGTAGGGGAGAGAGCTTTCTTAGATTCTCTCGTAACGACGGCGACGATCACAGGTTGTGCGTATGAGGATATTCTCGTTCATAATGAATATGGACCTACGGTAGAGCAACGTGCTGCTCATATTCATTCTTTTGTAGATCGATTTAATATTTCTGTGGAGGATTGGTCTACTTTGAGTGAAAGCGAGCGCCGTGATGCGGTATTGCACTTGCTTCACGTAGCAGGTGGTTTAGATATTGTATTTTTAACGGCCTTTATCTTAGGAGCTGCTAGCCATCGCATGGCTGTAGTTTTTGATAATATAGTAACTGGTGCAGCTGTTTTAGCGGCGGTTACCATTGAACCGCTAGTTAAGGACTATGTGTTCCCGTCGGCTGCCTATGATGAGCCTATACATGATGAGCCCATACATAAGGAACAATGTCGCTTCTTAGGGGTAAAGCCTTATTTAGACTATAAACTGCTAATCGATGAAGCCTTAGGTTCAACTATGGGACTATCCATTATCGATGCATCGATGCATATGCTGAATGACATGAAAACGTTCATCGAAGCCGAAGTTAGCGTAGCTGAAGATGGAGCAGGTAAAGGTAGACAAAAGGATAAAGAATAACCCGTTTTAAAGGGGGATTGTACCATCTCCCTTTTTCTTGTGTGGGCGATGGTCTTTAAACCAATATTTACTAGCATTTTATGGAAAAACCATTGACACTATATGTGTAAATTGATATTATTATATGGCAGTCAGGACGGACTTAATTCATCCTTGACGACAGATTGATAATTATGTTATAGTAATTATCGGTTCTGTATGCGGGAATAGCTCAGCGGTAGAGCACCGCCTTGCCAAGGCGGGGGTCGCGAGTTCGAATCTCGTTTCCCGCTCCATACATTCCTCGATAGCTCAGTCGGTAGAGCAATCGGCTGTTAACCGATCGGTCGTAGGTTCGAGTCCTACTCGAGGAGCCATTTGACTCACTAGCTCAGTTGGCAGAGCACCTGACTTTTAATCAGGGTGTCCCGCGTTCGAGTCGCGGGTGAGTCACCAATTCTGGCCCGTTGGTCAAGCGGTTAAGACACCGCCCTTTCACGGCGGTATCCCGGGTTCGATTCCCGGACGGGTCACCATATATGGACGATTAGCTCAGCTGGGAGAGCGCCTGCCTTACAAGCAGGATGTCGGCAGTTCGATCCTGTCATCGTCCACCATTTGCGGGAATAGCTCAGCGGTAGAGCACCGCCTTGCCAAGGCGGGGGTCGCGAGTTCGAATCTCGTTAGTCCTACTCGAGGAGCCATTTTGGCCCGTTGGTCAAGCGGTTAAGACACCGCCCTTTCACGGCGGTATCCCGGGTTCGATTCCCGGACGGGTCACCACATGGACGATTAGCTCAGCTGGGAGAGCGCCTGCCTTACAAGCAGGATGTCGGCAGTTCGATCCTGTCATCGTCCACCAAAGCAAACGGTTATCTTCGGATAGCCGTTTTTTAGTATGTAAAAAGTACATATGGATATAAAAAATACATATGGTCATGTAGATAAATAAAGGAGTACAACTGTTATAGTTGTACTCCTTTTGTTGTAATACTTATATAGTTTTATGTAAAAAATATATAGTTGCTGTGGTTGTACTTTCAAAATATATAGTTAGTTATTGTTATATCTAAAAAATATAAATTTTATTATAGTTATATCTGTAAACTACATATTTAACGTGGTGCATACATGATGATATAAACGCCTACAAGACAGACAAGGCCGCCGATGATATCGTACATATCTGGTCGTAAGCCGTCCACAAGCCAGCCCCATAGAATAGAGAGGGCAATAAATACGCCGCCGTATGCTGCGTATACTTTGCCGAAGCTTGTTTCTGGCTGGAAGGTGGGGATGATGCCGTATAAGAATAAAATAAAAGCACCTGCGATTAGATAAATAGGTCCTTTGTCGTCACGCATATAGAGCCATACAAGATAGCCGCCGCCGATTTCCGCAAGTCCTGCTAGTATAAAGAATAGAATAGATAAGAGCATAGTAACCTCACTGTATTCTTACTATATTAATTGAAATCTATTCTCTATTTTACAACTTAGGACAAGAGAGGGCAATTGTTTTGTATAGTTAGGGCATTTGTTGTTTATAGTAAAACCCCGTACACCAAAAGGTATACGGGGTTCTATTAGTTATTATAAACGTGGTGGTGATTCGCTGTGCACATAATCCATGAAGGTATGCATAGTTTCTGTTTTAGAATTATTCTTCTTAAATGCGAAGCACACTTGTAGTTTGAATGGTTTTTCTAAAGGTACAAAGCCATCATTGATGTTTAAAGAACTTAAAATTTGGCGTGCTACGATGCAACCAGATTTATTCTTTTGACAGTAGTCGATCATTGTATATGGATTGGATAGACGGCTACCGCGGATATGTAGGTTTTGTTGACCGTTACCAACATAGTTTTTTAATGTGCGATACATAAAGTATTTAGGTGGATACATGAGCAGTGGTTGTTGCTGGATAGCTTTTAAACTGGCTGTTTCCATACCGTTCACTAAGTTTGGTGCATAGTATACAAATTCGTCTTCTCTAAGAGCGGTGGATTCATATGCGGACATATCCTTATTATTTGGTAAATAGAGTAATGCAATATCGATGCGGTTTTCACGCAAGTCGAGCATCAATTCTTCTTCTTCCATATCGTAAATGCTGACAGAGAATTCAGGATGATTTTGGAAGAAATGGGAAACGTAACCGTTTAGACGGATATCCCCAAGACTACGTAATACGCCAATGTTTAGAATTGGGCGTTCAACCTTGCTAGCCAAACGAATGGATTGGATAGCTCGTTCCAATGTGTCGAGAACTTGTTCTGCTTCTGGTAGGAATAACTCACCTTCTGGTGTTAAACGGCTACCTCTTGTAGAACGGGAGATTAATTTCACACCAACTAAACGCTCTAATTTTTTCATTTGAGCGCTGAAAGCTGATTGTGTAATATTCATAGATTGTGCAGCTAATGTAAAGCTTCCTGTTTTATTATAGGTAATAAAACTTTGTAGCTCTTGCATTGTAGGTAACTCTTTCATGTTATTCCCCCAACTTAGACATAAGACTCCAATGATACCTATTACCTTACTTATTCATATTGTAGCATACTATAATTGATTTTTCATCTAAATCTATAAAATATGATGAAACATGCACAATCGATATAGTGAGTAGTATTATCGTAAAAAAGTGTAATTAAAAATTGTGATTATGCACTTATTTCAATGACTTTCATAGGTATCGATAATTGACATAACTAGATGAAAATGATATTATACTTGGGTACCATTATGTGTAGGTACAAGTTTATTTTAATCTTATGAGGTGATAATCACATGGCAACGAGAAGAGAGGCTCGATTCAAACTTTGTCGTCGCTTTGGTGTGAACGTATTCGGTCACGCAAAAGCCTTGAATCGCGTCAAAAAAGACCAACGTCAGAAGAAAATGTCTGAGTATGGCACACAATTATTAGAAAAACAAAAAGTTAAAGCTTACTACAACTTGCTAGAACGCCAGTTCGTACGCTATTATGATAAAGCGAAAAAAATGCAAGGTGTTACAGGTCAAAACATGTTGATTCTTTTGGAACAACGTCTTGACAACCTTGTATATCGCATCGGTTTCGGTAACTCCATTCGTCAAGCTCGTCAAATGGTAAACCATGGCCACATCTTGGTAAACGGTCGTCGTGTAGATATTCCTTCCTTCTCCTGCAAACCAGGCGATGTAATCGAATTGCGCGAAGCATCTCGTGATAACGAAATGTTCAAAACTAACTTCCAAGAACTTCGTTCTTTCGAACTTCCTTACATTGAAAAAGACTTGGAAGGCTTCAAAGCTACTTTCACTCGTCTTCCTCAACGTGAAGAACTTCCTATCGAAGTTAACGAAACACTTATCGTCGAATTGTACTCCAAATAATTTGGCGCTATTGCCCGCAGTGCTATGCACTGCGGGTTTTTGTATGTTGTGGGTATTGTTTATAAAAGTAGAGCTATCATAAAAAAATAAATTTTAGAGTTTAATCGAGTATAACCTATTATAATAGCAGTGCTTATGATTATTCCAAATCCACATATAAAAAATATATCATGTAAAGGTAATACATTTGCTAAGCTTGTAAATATGGTTATTGATAATATTGATCCAATAGAGAATCCTGTACTTACAGAACCGCTAGCCAATGTTAACTCTTCCTGTGAAAAAATAGATTGTATATATGCATGAACTAAAACAACGGCTGTAAATAATAATATTTCAGATATGCTATATAGAATATAAAGTTCTTCTATTGTTTTTATATAACCTATGCAAAAAATACTTCCCCCAAATAGTATAAAAAGAGGAAACAGAATCTTTTTAAAACTCGTTGCTAAGTTAATGGTGAAATATTTAGCAAGAATTCCAAAAGCAATGAATGATGCCAGCCTAGAGATTGTTTGCGTATATCCATACTGACTATCAGTTAAATGTAAGATATCTTTAATAAATATTAATAGTAGAATCGGAATACACATATAAAATATTCTGGCTAATATACCCAAATAAACTATAAAATTAATTTTTTTATTTAGGAATAATAATTTATATCCCTTTATTAAAAGTTGAATTCGCTCATATATGCTTTGTTTAATAGTTTTTTGGGAGATAGTTGAGTATGATTGTATTCTCACATTTCTATTTAATCGATAAAGTAGGTAGGCTGAAATAATATAAGTAATTGCATCAATAATGAATACCATCGTTAAAGAGTAATTAATTATAACGCTAAATAATAAGGAACCACTTATCAATGCAAAACGATTAATAGATCGGAGCAGTGCATTAAATTTGACTAGATCATTTGTAATATTAGGTATAAAAGAAAGTCTAGCGATTCCTAAAATTTTATTATTAAAACCTATAAGAAAAGCTATGATATATACTAGATAAAGGTTATCTATGAAAATAAAAATTAATAATATAAAACCCGAAACTATTTCAGGAACTACCATAGACCACATTAAACCTTTTTCTTTTACAAGTATCCCTAAAAATGGGCCTAATAACATTCCAACTAATAATGTTGCTATCGTAATTGCCCCTGTATTAAAGGGACTGTGGGTGGTATTAAATATATATGTTATAAAGCCTAGTGTTGTTGCTGTGCTTCCCATTGTTGAAAAAAATAGAGCACTATTTAAGAGAAATGAGTTTTTATTTTCTAGATTCATATTATCATCTCCTAGATTATAGAAGTACAGATATAATATGTATTGTTTTACAAAATCTAAATTAAACTTTTATCAATTTCTGATATTATATATTCATAATTCTATATAAATATATAAATTTCCTGCACAATATAAAGTAATATGTAATATAAGTAGGTTTTTGTTAATGCAAGATAATAAAGGGGACTATTTATTTTTATTATTTAGAGGAGATTAATGGATTTTATACGTGTTGAGTTAGAAGAAAAATATATCGCTGATGTTGAGTCTCGAGAGGAGTGTATTGCTTTTAGTGTGTACATTAAAAGTGGTGATTTTTCCGGACGAGGCACATTTGTTTATACTGTAAATCAATTTAGACAATTAATCAGTCAACTCAAATTAATATATATTACATTAGATGGAGAGGTTCGTATTGCTTATGATGATTCGGATGATTATGTCCATATTATATGCAAATCATATGGGCATATAAAAGTAGACGCTCAATTGGGAGGCAGTTGGTGTGATAATTGGGTTAAACTTGTTCTTAATACTGATCAGACCGTATTGAATGAGGTAATACAGCAATGTAATTCTATACTAAAAAAATAATTTGATGACAGCATATAACTGCTAAATTTTAATTGACACAAACCCATAAAATCTGTATACTATTTTGAGTAAGCTTTAGTCGTGTTTCCATTAGCCCCGGAAGCAAAGGACAAGCTGATTTTGGTAGAATTATGACGTTATTAGGAGGATATGCAGCATGAAAACTACATATATGGCCAATCCGAACACAATCGAACGGAAATGGTATGTTGTTGACGCTGAAGGTAAAACTTTAGGACGCCTTGCTGCCGAAGTTGCAAAAGTTCTTCGGGGCAAAAATAAACCAACTTTCACACCACACGTAGACACTGGTGACCATGTGATCGTTGTAAACGCAGAAAAAATTCGCGTAACTGGTAAAAAATTGGAACAAAAGGAATACTTCCGTCACTCTGGTTACCCAGGTGGTTCCCGTTTCACTAAATTGTCCATGATGCTTGAAAAACAACCTGAACGTGTTGTTGAAATGGCAGTTCGTGGTATGCTTCCAAAAAATAAATTGGGTGCACAACAATACCGCAAATTAAACGTATACGCTGGTCCTGAGCATCCACATGCAGCTCAAAAACCAGAAGTGTTAGAAATTTCCGTACGATAATCTAGAGGGAGGAATATATAATGGCAGTAGCACAATATTACGGCACTGGTCGTAGAAAATCTTCCGTTGCTAGAGTTCGTCTGGTACCGGGCACAGGTAAAATCACTGTTAACAAACGTGAACTTAATGATTATTTCGGTCGCCAAACTTTGGAATTGATCGTAAAACAACCTTTGAACTTGACTAACACAGTTGAACAATACGATGTTATCGCAACTGTAGCTGGTGGTGGTCCTTCCGGTCAAGCTGGTGCAATTCGTCACGGTATCTCCCGTGCGTTATTGGACGTAGATGGCGAACTTCGTCAATCTTTGAAAAAAGCTGGCTTCTTGACTCGTGACCCACGTATGAAAGAACGTAAAAAATACGGTCTTAAAAAAGCCCGCAAAGCAAGCCAATTCTCCAAACGTTAATATTTGGAATACAGGTTATTACACCTGCAGACAATGTCTGCAGGTGTTTTTGCATTATTAGATAATTTTTAATACTCAAGTCAGTTTAATTTTCATTCTTTCATTTACATCTATATTTAATTTTCCTATAATAGAAGTATAATAATCGAATTTTTTCGAAAATAGATTTTCATATAGGAGAAATCATATGATTTATAATACAATTCAGTACGTAGTGGACAACGGCATTGGTACGTTGACCTTTAATCGTCCAACCGTAGCCAATGGTTTTAATATCGAGATGTGCAAGGAGATCCTTGAGGTCTTAGATAAGGCTCATAATGATGAAAGCGTTCGTGCGTTGCTCATCAATGCAGAGGGAAAGGTGTTCTCTGCGGGTGGCGATTTAACAGAAATGGAGCGCGCTGTAAACGAAGGGGATACTGAGTCTTTATTTGAAATTGTTGAGCTAGTCGCTGAGATTTCTATGGCCATGAAGAAGTTACCAAAACCTGTTATCATGAGCCTTCAAGGTGCTGCAGCAGGCGCTGCCTTCAATATGGCTTTGGCAGCGGACTTTGTTGTGGCTGCTAACAACGTACGCTTTATTCAAGCCTTCGTAAATGTAGGTCTTGCTCCTGATGCGGGTGGTTTATTCTTATTGACTCGCTCCATTGGTATGAACCGTGCTATGCATATTGTTATGACTGGGGAAGCCGTATCTGCTGAAAAGGGTAAGGAACTTGGCTTTGTGTATAAGGTTTGTGAATTAGAAGATTTAGAGACCGCTACAAGACGCCTTGTTGAAAAATTGGCAAAAGGACCTGCACAATCTTACCGCGTTATGAAGGAAATGATGTGGAATAGCTTCTTAGCAGGTTGGGAAGAGTACAAGAAGTTTGAAGTAGAAAACCAATGTGCATTAGGTCTTTCAGAGGACTTCAAAGAAGGAGTCCGTGCTTTCACAGAGCGTCGCCGTCCTAAATTTGGTCAACAATAATATTAATTTATGAATATACGGAATGGAATTTCCTGTAATTCATAGGTAAATACAAATATAATTAGAACCGATGTGGCTCCAACTATTGAGTTACATCGGTTTTGCTTTCATTACACAGAAAAAGTGTATATAATAGAACTATTGAAATAGTTTTAGGAGGTCATTATTACATGGCTCAAGATACAATTAAATGTTATGACAGCCCTAGCGATGTAGTTCAAGCATTGGCAGAGGATTTTATTGCTTTCACCAACGAGGAAATCAATCGCACTGAAACGTGTGTTGTTGGTATTACGGGCGGGACTGTTATTAATGGTTTATTAGAATTGCTTAATTCCCCAGAATATATTGAACGCCTCAATTGGGAACGCATATTTTTTGTGTGGACTGATGAGCGATTCTTGCCGCAATCTCATGAGGATAATTACTTCAATCGCGTGAAACAGTACTTGTTGTGCAAGGCGAAAGGGGCGGCTCATTTCTTGCCAATCAATACAGATTCTAAAACTGTAATAGAAGCGGCAGCGGAATACGAGAAAGAGGTTAAGAATGTTCTCAAGGCTTGTAAAAAAAGTGGACTAGATTTGGCATTACTCGATCTTGGTGAAGATGGTCATACAGCCGGTCTATTTGCAGGCTCTCATGCATTGCGTGTCACAGATCAAGACGTGGTAGCCGTTGAGGATGGAAAGGTGTGGGAACGTATTTCTATGACCTTTTCGTTCTTAGCAAAATCTGATGCGGTTTGGTTTACCGTAACTGGTGAAAGTAAGCGAACTGCTTTGACAAAGGTATTGTATCAACGCGAAGATTACGAGGATTTACCTTGGGAAAAACGCATTGGTCGTGTATTGCCTGGAGCGGTGCTTTCACAAGAAGCTATGACCTGGTATGTGGACAAGGCAGCCTATGATGATGTACACTAAAGAGTATAAGTAGTAGTAAAGATAAAGGAGATACATATGGGGTCTATAGGAACACCTGAATTAATAGTTATATTAGTGATTGCTCTAGTTATCTTCGGACCTGGTAAATTACCTGAAGTCGGTAAAGCTATTGGTAAAGGCATCAATGAGTTTAAAGATGCTATTTCGGGGCCTAAAAAGGCTGTTGATGAAACGAAAGAAGCCGTTAAGAAAGCGACTACTATCGATGTGACAGTAGGGGCTAAGAACGACGATAAACATAAAGAAGCTAAGGATTAATAGGAGGTAACACTATGTGCAAAGATTGTGGTTGTGGCGAAGATAATGGCGTTGTAACAAAGGTATTTACTGTACCGGGGATGATGTGCAACAACTGTAAAGAAACAGTTGAAGGTGCATCTCTAGGTTTGCCTGGCGTATTAAGTGCAGAAGTAGATTTGCCAGAAAAGACAGCTACCGTTTCTTTTGATCCAACAAAAGCATCTGTAGAAGTTATTACAAAAGCCATTGAACGAACTGGCTTTGAAGTGGCAGGCGTTGCAGACGGTGTACAAAAACATAGTCATGGATTACTAGGCACTTTGAAACGTCTCTTCAAATAATCGAACCGATGGAGCTGTATTGAAACCTTGTTTCGATGCAGCCCTTTTTTGTTTAAAGAGGTAATATGATGATACGTAAGTTTGATGCTAAAAATTTTAAGTGGGACGGTATCGAAACCTTGGTATATAAGCAAGATGGTAGTCCTTTTAAAGATGTAACACGTCAAGTATTATACGATGGTGCTTATGATATTCCGTGTCAATTCCGCTATTTTGAATGTTTGCCAGGGGGATATTCTACCTTGGAGTATCACGATCATACGCATATGGTTATGATATTTCGCGGCAAGGGGCAAGTCTTATTGGGCGATGAAATCCACGATGTAGAAGCTGGTGATTTTATCGAAATTCCAGGCAAAACAATTCATCAGTTCCGTGCTAATAAGGGCGATTATATTGGTTTTCTTTGCTTGGTAAATCAAGACCGGGATAAGGTGAAATTATTATCCCCTGAAGAGATGGAAATGTTACGAGCAAATCCTAAAATCAAAGAATTCTTGGAAAGTTGTTGAGTCTGGTGGAGGTTCTATGAATACTTTTACACGAGCGGCCCTTACCGTTTTAGTGGGCCTCGTCATTTGGTTTTTACCTCATACAGAGGCAATCAAGCCTGAAGGTTGGCATTTATTAGCTATCTTTACGGCTACTATTGTGGGCTTTATCTTGCGACCTTGGCCAACGGGCATTATGGCTCTTTTTGGTATTGTTGTAGCCGTAGCCACTAACTCCATTACTATGGTTCAGGCACTAGGTGGCTATGCAGAGGCGAATGTGTGGCTTATCGTAGCAGCCGTATTCTTTTCACGAGGTATTATTAATTCTGGCCTTGGTAAGCGTATTGCGTACACCTTGATTCGCTCCTTTGGCACAAGCTCTTTAAAGCTTGCTTATGCTTTGGCTTGTACGGATTTGATTATTTCTCCAGCTACACCATCTAATACGGCGCGTGGTGGTGGTATCGTATTCCCCATCGTACAAAATATTTCCTTAGCATTTGACTCTGAACCATATGGTAATACGGCTCGCCGCATTGGGGCGTACTTGATGACGACGGCACATACTATTAACACCATTACAGTAACGATCTTCTTGACTGCATGTAGTGGTAACTTGCTTATTACGTCCTTAGGTGCTAAACTGTTTGGCTATGATATATCTTGGTGGGAATGGTTCCAAGCCGGTGTGATTCCTGGTGTGATTTGTATGATTTTGATGCCTTGGTTTATCTATAAAATCTATCCACCAGAAATCAAGGAAACACCAGAGGCTGCAGCAATGGCTCAAAAAGAACTAGATGCTCTTGGACCTATTACGAAGGCCGAAATTTCTGTTGCCATTATTTTTGTTCTTTGTATCTTACTTTGGGCTACAGCAATTTGGACTAAGCTTCATCCTACAGTAGTAGCGATGATGGGGGTTCTGGCGTGTGTTGTGACTGGCTCTCTTACGTGGGAGGATATTTTGGGTGAACGCACCGGTTGGGATATCCTCATCTGGATGGGTACGCTTGTAGGCATGGCTGGGCTGCTTGGCAAACTCGGTGTAGTAGCTGTCTTTGCAGATTTTGTAAGTCAACATTTAGCTGGCTTCGATTGGTTCTGGGCGTCCTTTATCATTTCCGCTACCTTTGTGTACTCTCAGTATTTCTTTGCCAGTGGCACGGCGCGTATTACAGCTTTGTTCTCCGCCTTTGCAGCCATTTTAGTGGCGATGGGGGCTCCTATTCCGTTTACGATATTGCTCTTTGGTTTGATGAACAGTCCTGGTTGTACATTGACTCACTATAGTTCGGGTGTAACACCGATCTTCTTCGGTGCTGGCTATGTGCCACAAGGTACGTGGTGGCGCGTAGGCCTTGCTATCTCTGTGGTGAGCTTCCTCATTCATTTCTGGGGCGGCACCTTTGGTATGTGGCTCTTTGGTATCCTATAATATATTTAATCCCTCACTACGGTGAGGGATTTTTCTTGTTATATCTATATTTTTTATACCTTACTAGGTTTGCTATAGTTTTTGGGTATGGTGAACTTCATAAAAAAACTATGATGAATCTATAGAATTTATTGTGAATTATCTTGCGCGGGATAATATAACGTGTTATTATTATTCCGTGATTAATATTACAGAATATTTTAGGAGGAAACATGTTAGGTTTAGTCATTAGCTTATTGATTATTGCGCTAGTCGTGATTATTAATGACATTCGAATTATGAACAACAACTTAACACGTTTTTGTCTTAGAAGTTCCGCGAATGGTTTAATATACAATCAATAAGATTTGACTATATGGTTTGTTTCTTATGTGTATATTTTCCAAGGGGTACATAGGATTATTTATGTATATAGGAATTCTGTAAACAAAAGGAATATCATTTGTAAACTTTTAAGACGATTCATTGGAATCGTCTTTTTTTATGCGTCGTGAAAGCTGTCCAAGTGGATGCTTTCAAAAGTGAGGAGATTAACATGAGTTGTAGAAGTGACAATTTGAAAACAGGCGTAGCACGTGCACCACACAGATCTTTACTAAAAGCTCTAGGTTTTGTTGATGAAGAAATGGGTAGACCCGTCATCGGTATTGCGAATTCTTTCAATGAAATCATCCCTGGTCACGTAGGCCTGAAAAATATTGTACAAGCCGTAAAAGACGGTATCCGCAACGCAGGTGGTGTGCCAATCGAGTTCAATACTATCGGTATTTGCGATGGTTTGGCAATGAACCATATCGGCATGAAATACTCCTTAGTTACACGTAATATCATTGCAGATTCCATCGAAGCTACTGCTATGGCTACACCATTCGATGCGATGGTATTCATTCCAAACTGTGATAAGGTAGTGCCAGGCATGTTGATTGCAGCTGCGCGCCTTAATATCCCATCTGTATTCGTGTCTGGTGGGGCTATGCTCGCTGGTGTACATAAAGGTAAAAAGATTGGTTTGTCCGATGTATTCGAGGCCGTAGGCAAACATCAAACTGGTGAAATGGGTGATGCTGAGTTAGCCGATATCGAAAATACGGCATGTCCTACATGTGGCTCTTGCTCTGGTATGTATACAGCAAATACAATGAACTGTTTAACAGAAGCTCTCGGTATGGGCCTTCCTGGCAATGGTACAATCCCAGCGGTATATTCTGAACGTTTGCGTTTAGCAAAATTAGCGGGTATGCAAGCGGTAGAGGTATTAAAAGCAAACCTTCGCCCTAAAGATATTATGACTCGTGAAGCCTTTGAAAATGCGGTAGCTCTTGATATGGCTTTGGGTGGCTCCTCTAACACGGCGCTTCATTTACCGGCTATTGCTCACGAAGCAGGTGTACCATTATCCTTAGACGATTTTGATCGCATCGCTCAAAATACACCTCAATTATCTAAATTATCTCCATCTGGCGTATACTTCATTGAAGACTTGTACGCTGCAGGTGGTGTATCTGCCGTGTTGAAACGTTTAGCAGAAAATGGTCGCCTTCATACAGATTGCAAAACTGTTGCTCTTAAAACACAAGGTGAAATTGCAGCGGCAGCTCATGTTGTGGATGAAGATGTTATTCACCCATGGGATAATCCAGTACATGAAACTGGTGGTATCGCGGTTCTTAAAGGTAACCTTGCTGTAGATGGTTCCGTTGTAAAAGCCGGTGCCGTAGATGCAGATATGCTTGTTCACTCTGGTCCAGCAAAGGTATTCAACAGTGAAGAAGAAGCGGTTGAAGCTATTACAGGCGGTAAAATCGTGAAAGGTGATGTTGTAGTTATCCGTTACGAAGGCCCTAAAGGCGGTCCTGGTATGCGTGAAATGTTGACTCCAACATCTATGATTGCCGGTATGGGTCTAGATAAAGATGTAGCATTGTTGACAGATGGACGCTTCTCCGGTGCTACTCGTGGTGCATCCATCGGACATGTATCTCCAGAAGCAGCTGCAGGCGGTACCATTGCTATCGTTGAAAATGGTGATATTATCAACATCGATATTCCAAACGGTAAATTGGAACTAGCTGTATCTGATGATGAAATCACTCGTCGTAAAGCTGCATTGAAACCGTTCAAATCCAATGTAACTGGATATCTTAAAAAATACGCTCTTCACGTATCCTCTGCTGCACAAGGTGCTATCGAAGTATTTGAAGACTAATACTAGACTTTCATTTAATACTAACTAGAGGAGATAGTGTACATGCACAAATTATATGATTTTATGGAGGCTCGAGAGCGATTAAGCACAATCACGGTGAAAACGAAATTGCTTCACAGCGATGTGTTTTCTGACGAGTGCGAAAATGATGTATATATCAAGCCAGAAAACTTGCAAATAACAGGCTCTTTTAAGGTTCGTGGAGCTTATAATAAAATTGCAAAGCTGACAGAAGAGGAAAAGGCGCGCGGTGTTATCGCTGCGTCTGCTGGTAATCATGCACAAGGCGTGGCCCTTGCTGCGAAACGCCTTGGCATTAAAGCGACTATTGTTATGCCGAAACACACGCCTCTTATAAAGGTTAATGCAACAAAACAGTACGGCGCAGATGTCGTATTACATGGTGAAATCTATGATGAAGCTTGCCAAAAAGCGATGGAACTCCAACAAGAACATGGTTATGTGTTCGTCCATCCCTTCGATGATGAAGATGTAATTGAAGGGCAAGGGACAATTGCTCTCGAGGTTCTCGATGAACTTCCTGATGCAGATGTATTGCTTGTTCCTGTTGGGGGCGGTGGTATCGTATCTGGTATTGCGGCAGCGGCAAAGTTAAAAAATCCGCGCGTTAAGATTATCGGTGTAGAGCCTGAAGGTGCCGCAAGTGCAATCGCTGCATTAAAGGCTGATCATCCGGTACCACTCGATGAAGTAGCGACGATTGCAGATGGTACGGCAGTACGCCAAATTGGGGAAACTACATTAGAATATATCAAGCAATATGTAGATGACATTATTACTGTTTCAGACTACGAATTGATGGAAGCATTCCTGTTGCTTGTTGAAAAACATAAATTAGTAGCAGAAAATTCCGGTATTTTACCATTGGCAGGTCTTAGAAAATTGAACTGCACAGGTAAAAAGGTTGTAGCCATTGTCAGTGGAGGTAATATCGACGTACTTACCATTTCCTCTATGATTAATAAAGGTCTTGTCGTACGTGGTCGTATCTTTACTTTCTCCGTTAACCTTCCTGATAAACCAGGCCAGTTAGTGGCTGTATCTCAAATGTTAGCCGATGCAGATGCGAATGTTATTAAACTTGACCATAATCAGTTCAAAAACCTTGACCGTTTCCATGAAGTGGAATTGCAAGTAACGGTAGAAACAAATGGTGAAGAGCACATCCAACACATTATTGATACTTTCAAACATAATGGCTACATTATTAAACGTTTAAATTCCAGCGAGATATTGTCTGAATAGCTGGGTGAAAGGGTTCCTATGAGCGCAGAAACAATCAATGGGGCACGCATTGTCCTTGAAACATTGCATCGCCTTGGTGTAACCGATATGTTCGGCTATCCAGGTGGCGCGGTAATTCCAATTTATGATGAAATATATAGCTTCCCTGAAATTAAACATTACTTTGTTCGTCATGAACAAGGTGCTGCACATGCAGCAGATGGTTATGCTCGCGTATCTGGTCGCGTAGGTGTATGTCTTGCTACGTCTGGTCCTGGTGCAACGAATCTTGTAACAGGTATTATGACTGCGTACATGGATTCCGTACCTATGGTGGCCATTACAGGTCAGGTTGGCCGGCCCTTTATCGGTAAGGACTCTTTTCAAGAGGCGGATATCCAAGGTATTACGATGCCTATAACCAAGCATAACTATCTTGTTCAAGATATTCATGATTTGCCTCGCATCATTAAAGAGGCGTACTTTATTGCTGGCACAGGTCGCCCAGGCCCTGTACTTATCGATATTCCGAAGGATATTCAAACCGAGAAAATATCCATGGCGGAATACAACAAATTGTACGAAGTACCTATTCATCTTGAAGGCTATGATCCAACCTATAAAGGTCATCAAGGTCAAATCAAAAAAGCAGCTACTCTCATCAAAAATGCAAAGCGTCCACTTATCATTGCTGGGGCAGGCGTATTAAAGTCTGGTGCTATGGATGAGCTTAAAGAATTAGCTGAAAAGGCTCAAATTCCGGTGACGAATACATTAGTTGGTCTTGGTGGTTTCCCAGGAGATCACGAATTGGCTCTTGGTATGGTTGGTATGCACGGTTCTGTTGCAGCTAATAATAGTACAGATGAGGCAGATCTCGTGATTGCTGCAGGGATTCGTTTCCATGACCGCATCACAGGCCATCCAGATTTCTTCTGTAAAAAAGCTAAAATCATCCATATTGATATCGACCCAGCTGAAATTGATAAGAATGTTACAATCAATGTGCCTATCGTAGGGGATTTAAAACAGGTATTAACGGAGCTTAATGCTCTTGTAGAACCTACAACGCATGAAGCGTGGCTTGAGCAAATCCGAGAATGGCAAGCGGAATACCCTATGGTAATTCCTGAGTCTAAAAATGGTGTATTGCATGCACAATATGTGTTATCTGAACTTAACAAAATTGCCAAGGATGATGCCATAATCGTAAGTGATGTAGGCCAACATCAAATGTGGGCGGCTCAATTCTTAACTCATAAAAAACCTCATACTATCGTTACCTCTGGCGGTGCGGGTACCATGGGGTATGGTTTGCCGGCGGCTATTGGGGCTCAAGTAGGGGCGCCTAAGAAGCAAGTTATCCTTGTTGTCGGTGATGGCGGGTTCCAAATGACTTGTGAAGAGCTCATGATGGTTCGCCAATATAATTTGCCAATCAAGATTGTTATTATTAACAACGGCTATCTTGGTATGGTTCGTCAATGGCAAGAAATCTTCAATGATAGACGCTACTCCTATGTAGATTTGGAAGTGAGTCCGAACTTCGTGAAACTCGCAGATGCATTTGACTTGAAAGCAGCGCGTCTAGATAATGTTGAAACTTTCAACAAAGAATTTAAATCATACATTACATCGGATGAAAGCATTGTCTTGGATTGTCGCGTTGAACGAGAGGATAATGTATTACCAATGATTCCAGCAGGCGGCACGATAAGCGGTATGATGGGTAAGAAAGGGGTGCTATAATGGCGAAAGAACATCAAGTCTTAATCATTGCAAAAAATGCACCAGGTATTGGTACACGTATTTTGGCACTCTTTAACCGTCGTGGCTTTAACGTTACAAAAATGACATCTGGCATTACAAATCAGCCAGGTTATGCACGTATTACTATTACTGTAGAGGCCGATGACCGAATTCTCGATCAAGTGCAAAAACAAATCTACAAGCTTATCGATGTTGTTAAGGTTAAAGTGTTTGAAGATCATGATGTGGTATGCCGTGAGTTAATGCTTATCAAGGTAAAAGCATCTGCTTCTACAAGATCACAAATTGTACAGATTGCCGATGTATATCGTGGTAATGTGTTAGATATTTCTCCTACATCTATGATCATTGAAGTCATTGGCAGTGTAGAAAAATTACGTGGCTTCATTCAAATTATGGAAACTTATGGTATTCTTGAAATTGCCAAAACAGGTATCACCGCTATGAGTCGCGGAGAAAAAATGTAGGAGCTGATAACGTGGGGCGTGAATTACTCCATTATGAAAATGTCTGCTTTCGCCGTGATGGTAGACCTATTTTAGATAATGTAAATTGGCATATAGAGGATGGTGAACATTGGGCCTTATTAGGGCTTAATGGGGCTGGTAAATCAACGCTACTCAGCATGATACCTGCTTATCAAATTCCCACAACGGGTACTTTACGTGTGTTTGGCAAGGAATTTGGTAAATATGCGTGGCCCAAAATCAAGGCTAGACTAGGATTTGTTAGCTCTGCGCTTGGACAATTTCAGTCAACCTTGGATAAACAAGTCGTTGAAGATATCGTTATTTCTGGTGCATTTAGTAGCATTGGTATATACCAAGAGGTAGCACCTGAGGTGCGCCAACGAGGTATGCAATTATTATCTGAATTTGGACTAGACTATTTGGAAGGTCATCGTTTTCGCACCTTATCTGCTGGCGAACAGCGCCGGGTATTGTTAGCGAGGTCTATTATGGCAAATCCAGAATTATTGATTTTGGATGAGCCTTGCTCTGGTTTGGACTTACCAGCGAGGGAGCAGTTTTTACGCACCTTATCCACTTTGGTAGCTGAGCAGCAGACACCGATTATCTATGTGTCACATCAAATTGAAGAGATACTACCGTTTATTACTCATGTAGCTATCTTGCGAGAGGGTAAGATGATTCATGCAGGTCCTAAATACAAGGTACTAACTGATGATATTTTATCTGATGTCTTTGGACTTTCCGTACAAGTTGTATGGAAAGATGATCGTCCATGGGTGATGGTTCGGTAGTTATCAAATTTTTTTATCAGAGGCTTAAAACTTGGCTTACTGATAATAAATTAATGTACGCCACATCTTGCAAAAATTTGTTAGATTGTGTACAGTATATATAATCTATATTCTATTGAATATGTTTGGAGGTTGTCTAATATGGCAGGTAAAATTTTAGGTACTACAGTTTATTATGATGCAGATTGTAATTTAAGCAAATTGGAAGGCAAAAAAATTACAGTGTTAGGTTACGGTTCCCAAGGTCATGCTCATGCATTGAACTTGAAAGAAAATGGTATGGACGTAACAATTGGTCTTCGCGGTGGTTCTTCTAGCTGGAAAGCTGCTGAAGAAGCAGGTCTTACAGTAAAAGAAACTGCAGAAGCCGTTAAAGGCGCTGATATCGTTATGGTATTGATTCCAGACGAATTGCAAGCAGACGTATATGCACAAGATATTGCTCCAAACTTGAAACAAGGTGCGTACTTGGCATTCGCTCATGGCTTTAACATTCACTTTGGTAAAATCGTACCTCGTGAAGATATCAATGTATTCATGGTAGCTCCTAAAGGTCCTGGTCATTTAGTTCGTCGTACATACCAAGAAGGTTCCGGCGTTCCTTGCTTGTACGCTGTAGAAAAAGACCCATCTGGCGATACTGAAGAAGTGGCATTAGCATGGGCTTCTGGTATCGGTGGTGGCCGTTCTGGTATTTTGGAAACTAACTTCAAATCCGAAACTGAAACTGACCTCTTTGGTGAACAAGCTGTATTGTGCGGTGGTGTTACTGAGTTGATTAAAACTGGCTTTGAAGTATTAACTGAAGCTGGTTATGAACCTGTTAACGCTTACTTCGAATGCTTGCATGAAATGAAATTGATCGTAGATCTTATCTACGAAGGCGGTTTCCAAAAAATGCGCCACTCCATCTCCAACACTGCTGAATACGGCGATTACCATGCAGGTCCTCGCGTAATCACTGCAGATACTAAAAAAGCTATGGAACAAATCTTGGCGGATATTCAATCTGGTAAATTTGCTGATGAATTCTTAGCAGATTCCAAAAATGGTCAAAAATTCCTTAAAGAACATCGCGAAGCAGCTGCTAATCATCCAATTGAACCAGTTGGCGCAGAACTTCGCAACTTGATGAGCTGGTTAAAATAAGAGTATTACTTAGGTAATCTTTTGTGAGATTATATGCTTATTAAAAGCGACCCCGTAAGGGGTCGCTATTTTTTATCTTTTCTTACATTATTTTGGGCCATCTTGACGATTACATCGAAAATATTGGAATCAAATATGGTATAATAAAAAGTAATATTTGAAAGGAGTGTGGCATGGATTTTTACACATTAGCCTATGTTGAAAGTCAGGCTGTAATAGGTCAAACTTGGGGCTTTGTTATAATTGTAGCTGTTCTATTAGCATTGCTCATTTTGGGAGTACAAGTATTGCGAAATGGTTTTACTAGTCGCTATCGTGACTTGATGATTATATTGTCTTTAATCGTAGTGTTCTTCTTAGGGCTTGAATACCAAGAGTATAATCGGATGAAAACCTATTCTGAGGACTCCTCTCGTATGGCTCAATTTTTACATTCTTTTAGTTCAGATCGTTCCGTACCGAGCGACCAATTGGCGGTTAACTCCTTAAAGATTCGTAATGGTATGATTTTAAAAGTAAGTGATGCTTACTATGAGGTTCAATTTAATCCAGAATTTTCAACCTATACTATTACACGTGTTTATAAGGTAAGCCCTATAGATCGAATTCACGATAAAGAGGATGCATTACAATAAGGAGGACCACATATGACAGAAGCTATGGCCGTCTATGGGATGGTCTTTGCAAAACTCGCCATCGGTCTCTTGGCGATTATTTTACAAATCAATTTAATGGGTAAGGGCAATTTAGCCCCAACCTCTGCCTTAGATCAACTGCAAAACTACGTACTTGGTGGTATTATCGGTGCCATTATTTACAATGATCAAATTGGTATTTTACAATTTATGTTAGTCCTTATTTTATGGACTATCCTCGTAATGACTCTTAAGTTTTTAAAAGGGAATCTTCGTATTTTTAAAGCAATTCTTGATGGTCATCCAGTTATAGTAATCGAAAAAGGTCATATTCTAACAGAAGAATGTATGCGTTATGGTATACAAGCGGCTGAACTTAAATTAAAACTTCGTGCTGCCGGTGTTCAATATGTTACGGATGTTAAGCGTGCCGTATTGGAGCAAAACGGTCAGCTCAACGTGGTTCAATTCGGTGAAGATAATATCCGATTTGATCTTATCGATGATGGTCAAATTAATCAGTTTACCCTCGATGTAATTGAAAAAGATAGAGAGTGGCTTGAACAAGAAATCCAAGCTCAAGGATACTCTGTTAAGGATATATATATTGCAGAATATAAAGATGGAAAAGTTGTTGTATATCCTTACGAAAGAAAACATCGTCCACAAATTGTAAGCACTCTTAAAAGTAAGACCAATTATACTAAAGATAAATTGAAATCTAAATTATAATATCTATTGCTCTTATAGTATAGGCGAGATACGTATTTCGTAGTCTTATAAATATATAAATAATATATATAATGTTATTAAGCCCACTATTCGTAGTGGGCTTATATAGAAAGGAAATTAGTGAATCGTAAAGATTTAATAGATCGATTACAAGAATTATATAAAGATGAAGATAGTCGGGTAACAGTAAATCCTCATGCAGGGCAAAAGGTGGCCATCGTCTATCCAAATACATACTTCGTGGGCATGAGTAATCTTGGACTTCATATCATTTATGAGGAAATCAATTTGCGAAATGATAGCGTTTGCGAACGGATTTTCTTGCCTGAGAAAAAGGAATTAGAAGCTTACGATAAGACTAAGACTCCCCTTATGAGCGTTGAAACACAACGGCCTATGCATCAATTTGATGTAGTCGCTTTTGATGTTACCTTTGAAATGGACTATTTCCATATTCCTTTGATGTTGCGTCATGGCCGAGTCCCTATCATGGGAAAAGACCGTACCGAGTTTGATCCTATCGTTATTGCAGGGGGCCCTTGTGCGACCTTCAACCCTGAGCCTTTTGCTGATTTTATTGATGCTTTCATCATCGGTGAAGGGGAAGGCATCGTAAGTCGTGTACTAGATATCATTCGAGATGGAAAAATGGAAGGCTTGGATCGCCATACTATTTTACGTCAATTAGCGGATATATCGGGCGTGTATGTACCATCCTTATATGTGCCGATTTACAGTGAAGACGGTGAATTTAAAGGCTATGATATTGCAGAGGGCGTGCCTAAAACGATTAAACGGCACTTTGAAATGCTCACTAGCGGTGGTGAAACGGTAGTGGCTACGAACTATACTGAATTTGGTGCTATGTATATCATTGAAGTAGCCCGTGGGTGCGGTCGTCATTGTCGCTTCTGTATGGCTGGGTATTGCTTCCGCGTACCTCGTGTACGTCCTTTAGACATTTTGAAAGAAGGCGTAGAACGCGCAGAAAAGCTAGGTAAAAAGGTAGGCCTCATGGGCGCTGCTATCTCGGATTATCCTGAGGTAGACGAACTCGTTAATTATATTCGCTCTAAAGATATGCGTTACTCTTGTGCATCCTTGCGTGCTGACTCGTTAACACAAGCCGTGGTGGATGGACTAGCGGATAGTGGACAAAAGACGATTACCATTGCGCCAGAAACGGGCAGTGAACGTTTGCGTCGGGTCATTAACAAGGGAATCAGTGAAGAGCATTTACAAAATGCAGCCACCTTATCTGCGAAGTCAGGTATTCAGCATATGCGCTTGTATATTATGATTGGGTTGCCAACGGAAACCGATGAGGACATTGAGGCTATTGTAGGACTTGCGGAAAGAACACAGGCTCATATGGAAAAAGTAGGCTGTAAAGGTCGTTTAACGCTCAGTATTAATCCGTTTATTCCTAAACCTTTTACACCGTTCCAATGGATGGCCATGGATAACCAAAAAGTGGTGGAGAAAAAGTTACAATACATAAAGAAAGCATTGCAAAAGAATCGCCGCATCGAGGTTCTCGTAGAGTCGCCTAAAGAGGCGTATATTCAAGGCGTTCTTGCTCGTGGGGATCGCCGCTTAGGCGCTGTTATTGCAGCATGTGCAGCCGATCGAGGCAGTAAATCTTTTAAGTCCGAAATGAAGGCTGCTGGCCTGGATATGGATAATATGAATTATCGTGAACGCAGTTTTGATGAATTCTTGCCGTGGAGCCATTTAGACATGGGCATGCAGGAGGGCTATCTTGAAATGGAATGGAAACGATCTATCGATGAAGCCTATACCCCTCCATGTGCAAAAGGTTGTAAACGCTGTGGCGTTTGTAAATAGGAGGAACAGATGAGTCAATCTGTAAAACGTATAGATGTGAAAGGGCCTTATGGAACATGGTCTTATGAGTCGCCAAGCTGGATTGATCGATTTCCTATTGTAATGGGCGATACTTATCGTCATGGTGGCGTATCTAAAGCCCCTTATGAATCATTAAACCTAGCGTTTCATGTAGGGGATGAAGCTCAAAGCGTACGAGAAAATCGAGCTATTATTGCGAAATATTTAGGTGTTGAACCAAACCGTATTTCTTGTGGCAATCAAGTCCATGGTTTAAAGGCTGTAGAAATCACAGAAGACCTTGTTGGGGCAGGTGCTTTTGGAGAAGATACGGCTATCGATGATTGTGATGCGGTATTTACAAATCTACCACATGTGCCATTATTTCTGTTCACAGCAGATTGCGTTGGCGTAGGTATTTACGATGCCAAACATCATGCGATTGCAACGGTGCATGCAGGCTGGCGTGGTGCCATTGGCCGTTTACCAATCCTTACCATTGAGGCCATGAAAGAGGCGTATGGGACTGAGTTCAAAGATTGCTATATATATCTTGGGCCTAGTATTGGACCAGAGTCCTTTGAAGTAGATGTAGAACTAGGTAAACGCTTTGAATTAGCTTGGAGAGATATGACAGACCGAGATGTATCTGATGTTGTCAATTATTCTGGTGATACATTGGACAAGGCTTATATCAATTTATGGAACTTTATTGGTGAGGATCTCGTTGTAAATGGCGTTCTTCCAGAGAATATCACGATTGGTGGTACCGATAGTGTAACGGAAGTAGACTGTTATTCCTATCGTCGAGAGGCAGGCCTAACAGGTCGTATGGCCTTATTTGCGATGTTACAAGACCGATAAATTTTGACTTTCACAGGAATCATAATAAAGTATGATATTTTAAGTATATACGTGCTTGGATTTGTGTAGGGGATAGCCTTAAATCATGTACATTTGAGCCTAAATACTATATAATAGAATAGTCTATACAAATATATTTGATGATTCTGATATATAGATTGAAGGGGGCATTCACGTGATTGAAGAATCCCTACACGCTATACAGCAGCGCATGGCCGATGCTATGGCGCGTGTTGGTCGCGTAGATACAGCATTATTAGTGGCGGTTACAAAGAACCACCCTGTGTCGGCTGTAGAAGAGGTCGCACGGCTCGGTGTTACTCATGTAGGGGAAAATCGAGTACAAGAGGCCAAAGAAAAACAGCTAACCTATAAGGGGCCACAATTAACATGGCATTTGATTGGTCATTTACAGGTCAATAAGGTGCGTCAAGCGGTTCCTATGTTTGATTTAATTCATTCTGTAGATAGCCGTAAATTATTAGATGAAATCGAAAAGGTTGCTGCAAAGCACGACAAGATACAAGATGTATTACTGCAAGTCAATGTGGCCCGCGAAGCTTCTAAAACGGGAATGACCGTTGAAGAGTTTCCAGAAATACGAGACTATGCAAAAACATTGCCTCATGTACGCGTACGGGGCTTGATGTGTATGGCACCATTTTTCGATGATCCACAGGAAGCTCGTCCAATCTTTCGCGTAGCGAATGCCTTGTTTGAGGATATGAAGCGCTACTTTGAAGAAGGTCAGATTCAATATTTATCTATGGGGATGACTCACGACTTTGAGGTCGCTTTGGAAGAAGGGGCTAACATCGTTCGTGTAGGTACAGCAATTTTTGGGGAACGTGTATATTATTAAGGTTCGGGTTACCTGATAATCGGAAGCGTTAATTGTATTAGGAGGAAATCCAAATGGCATTGGGAGATTATTTAGACAAAGCAAAAAACTTATTCTTAGGCAGAACTGATGATGACTATGAATATGATGATTACGAATACGAAGATGAAGAGGAATACGAAGCTGAACCTACCCCAGTAGCAACAGCGGCTCCCGTGTCCGGCGCATCTGAATTTCATCCACGCAAGGTAGGAGGTCAATCTACGATGACACAACGTCCAACAGCTATGAAAGTAGTTGTAATTGAACCAAAAGTATTTGAAGATTCTGAAAATATTACACATCAATTGCGCGACATGCGTCCTGTATTGATTAATTTTGAAAATACAGACCCTCATGAAGCGGCTCGTATTGTAGATTTCGTATCTGGTGCGACCTATGCATTGGATGGCAAATTGGAAAAAGTAGGTAAAGACATTTTCATGTGTGTACCTGTAAATATTTCCATTGATTATAATGACAATGAAAGCAATACAACTGAGCAAAACGAATATTCTTGGGAAAATAAATAATCTCTCTATAAATGGTGGTGATAACTATGTTAGGTAAAACCCTATGTATAGGCGTTGGCTCAATGGGGGGCGCTCTATTGCGCGGTGCATTACAGCATGGTGTTTTGAAAGCATGTGATACACACATTCTAGTGCGTCGCGAAGAACAATGTAAGGCTCTTACAGAGGAGCTTGGTGTAGTAGGTTTTACTACATTGCCTAATGTAAACGAGTACAACACTATTCTATTGGCTGTAAAACCACAAGTGTTACCATCTGTATTAGAGTCGTTGAAAGAAGTGCCTTATGGGACTGTTATGATTTCCGTTGCCGCAGGTATAACCTTAGATACTCTTGATGCGGCGATTCCACAAGCTAACTGGTTTAGAGCTATGCCAAATACACCGGCTTCTATCGGTGCTGGCATGACGGCACTCGCCGGGGATGATGTGAATACGGACCTAGGTCGTGCTGTACAATCCTTATTTGAGGCTGTAGGCGAAGTAGCAGTGGTGAGCGAAGCCGATTTAGATCGCTTAGGTGCACTATCTGGTGCGGGCCCTGGCTATATGTTTGTCATTCTTGATGCCTTAGCTGATGCGGGTGTTCGCATTGGTTTGCCACGTCAGTTGGCTATAAAAGCAGCGGCTCAAACGATGTACGGCGCTGGTAAGATGGCTCTTGAAAGTGGCAATCATCCAGCGGTACTACGAGATCAGGTGACAAGCCCTGGTGGCACTACCATTGCTGGTATTGGTGCTATGGAAAAAGGCGGACTTCGCAGTGCTCTCCAAGATGGCGTAGTAGCATGTCTTGCTCGGTCGAATGAGTTGGGGAAATAATTTTGGCAGATACTAGTAAATTAATACGATATTTCGAGGCTAGTGGCAGTGGCGAGGAAGCTCGTCGCATGCTAGATTTGGCTGAGCAGGTTGTAAAAGGTCGTCCCTATCGTGTGGCGGACTTTACGAGTCCTGCAGGCCTTGTTATTGCAGATGCTATCAAGGCTAATTACCCACAGTTAACAGTTAAAGCTGATGGTGGCTATGAAGGGGCGGAACGCATTCGTATCGCTTTCGTAGACAGCGACTTTAACGGTACTGTGGATATGGGGATTCGCGCCCTCAAGGTGAATTGGGACCCTCGGTTCCGATTGCTCACTCATCGCGATGTGCTTGGCTCCTTAATGGGCCTAGGCATTGATCGCTCCAAATTTGGGGACGTTATCGTCCAACAAGGGGGCGCTCAGATTATGGTGGATGAAAGCGTGGCTGATTTTGTAATTCAAAACTTTACGAAAATTGCTATGGTTTCCGTATCTGTAGAGGCTATTGAGTTATCAGATATTGCACCAAAAGAAGAAAAAATTAAAGAAGTCCGTACTACAGTCGCTTCCTTGCGCTTAGATGCGGTAGCAAGCTCAGGCTTTAGTGTATCGCGCACTAAACTAGTGAGTGCTATCAATGCGGGCTTATTACAAGTAAACTGGCAACCAGCTAAGGGGGCATCCCAAGAAGTTAAAGAAGGGGATGTTATATCCATGCGTGGTCGTGGCCGAATTAAGGTAGAAGCTATTACAGGTACCTCTCGTAAAGGGCGTATCGGTGTATACCTGAAACGATTTATGTAGGCAGTTGAAAATCGGCTTGACCATCAAGCCGATTTTTTTATATATGGTAGGACAGCCATGGTATCCATAACATTTCAACCTACAACTGAAGATAGAATCCTATTCGTAGGCGGCGGAGAAGTAGCGGAACGACGGATACGGCTCTTTATTGAGGAGCCTTGTAACATTGTTGTTATCGCTCCTGTTGTGACGGATAGGATTGGCCAATGGGCAAAAGAAAAGCGCATCATTTGGTGGGACCGTGCTTTCACCAGTGATGATGAACAATTCATCATCACGAGCAGTTTGTTCTTTATCTGCACAGATAATCATAAATTGAACGATTCGTTGCATGCACTTGGCAAAAAGCATCACGTGTGGACCAACCGCAGTGATGACCCTGGGGCGTGTAGGTTTACCATACCTTCATCACTTGAGCTAGGCGATCTTCATATTGCTATTAGCGCCAATAATGTGGGCCCTCGTATTAATCGTCTCGTACGACAAGATATGATGAATCGTTATGGTCAGTTGCAAAAGGCTATGCCTAGACTTAAAATATTTAGAGAAGAAGTAAAGTTACTGCTTCCTACTCCAGAGGCTCGACAGAAATTTTGGCGAGACAATCTGACGGTAGAAACATTTGAAGCCATTCTCAAGGGAGAGTGGACGATTATAGAGGAGAAACTTAACCATGCAATTAGTGGTATTAGGTCTAAATCATAGAAGTGCCGCTGTAGAGGTGCGTGAACGTTTCTCGTTTGATAAAGACGAGGTAGTTGCCGCACTAAACCGCCTCTATGAATTTGACTGTATCTCAGAATGCGTTATATTATCCACCTGTAATAGAACGGAAATTTATGCTGCTTTAGAAGGCGTAGAATTTCCAAAGGATTACATGTTGGCAGTGTTAAAAGATTTAAAAGGGGCAGATTATATTGATGCAGATGCATTCTTCTTCTACGAAGAACGGGACTGTATTGAACATCTATTCCGTGTGTCTGCTAGCCTTGATTCCCTTGTGTTGGGGGAAGGTCAAATCTTGAGCCAATTAAAAGGAGCCTATATTCAAGCTTATAGCGCAGGCTGTACGGGCACAATATTTAATATTTTATTCCAACGTGCTATTGGGGTTGGTAAAAAGGTGCGTACCAATACGGGCATTGCAAATACGCCTGTATCCGTTAGTTACACCGCTGTTAACCTAGCTGAGGATAGCTTAGATAAGCCATTATCTGAAGCTACGGTACTCATTTTAGGGGCAGGTACTATGAGCGAGTTGACGGCTACACATTTACAAGCGAAGGGTGTAAAAACGATTTTCGTATCTAATAGAACCTTTGCTAAGGCTGAAATGTTAGCGGAACGCTTTAATGGTAAAGCTGTTAAGCTCGATAACTTTGTAGACTATGCTAAAGATGCGGATATTCTTATCACATCTACAGGGGCACCACATTATATTATTACGGAACGAGAAGCCAAGAAAATTACGACTCTTCGTAAAGGTGAACCTATCGTTATGATCGATATAGCGGTGCCTCGCGATATCGACCCTGCGGTGGCAGACTTGGACGGTATTTATCTATTTAATATTGATTCTCTTGAAAGTGTAGTAGAAGAAAATAAGGCGCAGCGCGAAGAGGAAGCTCGTCGGGCAGAACCTATTATTCACGATGCTATTGAAGAGCTATTGGATAAATTAAGCTATTTAACAGTGCGTCCGATGATGGCATTGCTTACAGAAAAAGCGGAGCGTATTCGCCGTCGTGAATTACATCGCGCATTAGCTAAATTACCAGATATTTCCGATAAAGAGCGCCGTGTTATGGACTCGATGAGTCGCATGATCATTCGCAAAATGTTGCGTGAACCGATGATTCACTTCAACGAAATTGCTGGTACGGAGGAAGAAGGTCTGTACTGGGACTTATTCAAAGATATGTTTAATCTTGAGAAAGAAGGCTAATGCCATGAGAGATCATATTCGAATCGGCACGCGAAAAAGTGCCCTTGCCCTATGGCAGGCTGAACATATTAGTGCAGAATTACAACGTCTGTACCCCAATATTACGGTAGAGCTAGTTCACTTTAATACAAAGGGTGACCGTATCCTAGAGAAACCACTGGCTCAAGTTGGTGGTAAAGGTTTATTTACTGCTGAGCTAGAAGAGGCTATGCATAAAGGCGATATCGATATCGCCGTACATAGCTTAAAGGATATGCCTACAGAGTTGCCAGAAGGCCTCACTCTTGGGGCTATTTCTGCTCGTGAAGTGCCTTATGATGCGCTGGTGAGTCCCGTGTATAAAACACTAGACAAATTGCCACAAGGAGCTCGCGTTGGTACCAGCAGTTTACGCCGGCAAGCGCAGTTACTGCATGCTCGACCTGACCTAAAGGTAGAGGTTATTCGCGGTAATGTACAGACTCGTTTGAGCAAGATCGAAACGGAAAAGTTAGATGGTGTTATCTTGGCTCAAGCAGGGCTTAAACGATTAGGTTTAGAAGACCAAATCACACAAGTCTTCAAGGCTGATGAAATGATTCCTGCCGTAGGTCAAGGGGCTCTCGCTATTGAGTGCCGCGCCGACGATGCGGAAATGCTTGATATGTTGGCTCCTATCAACGATGAAGCAACGCGCTATGCCGTTGAAGGGGAACGCAGTTTCTTGCGTCAACTAAATGGAGGTTGCCAAGTGCCAATGGGGGTGCATGGTACCATAAATAAAGGACAATTAACCTTGAAAGCCATGATTGCATCCCTCGATGGAAAAACTGTGTACGAAGGGGAAATCTCTGGCCCTGCTAAAAAAGGTGAAATTCTTGGGAAAAACCTTGCAAAAGCTTTATACGAAGAAGGGGGCAAACGTATTGTGGATGCTCTCATAGAGGAAGGAATCATAAAATGACAGGTATGGTATATCTAATTGGTGCGGGCCCTGGCGATGTTAAACTCATCACTGTAAAAGGTCGTGAATGCATCGAAAAGGCAGATGTAATTGTATATGATTATTTAGCGGATGCTCATTTGTTAGAATGGGCGCGCCCAGACGCAGAGTTGATTTACGCTGGTAAGCAGTGTAAAGATCACACAATGCATCAATGGGAAATCAATGAGCTATTAGTCCAAAAAGGTAAAGAAGGCAAAATTGTAGCGCGATTAAAAGGCGGTGATCCGCTCGTATTCGGTCGTGGTGGTGAAGAAGCGATGGCTCTTGGCGAAGCCGGTGTGCCATTTGAGTTCGTGCCAGGTGTAACATCTCCTATCGCAGCGCCTGCTTATGCGGGTATCCCTGTAACACAACGCGCTATGGCTACATCCTTTGCGGTGGTAACAGGTCATGAAGATCCTACAAAAGCGGTATCCGGTATTCATTGGGAAGGCCTTGCTACGGCGGTAGATACACTTTGCTTTGTAATGGGTGTTGGTAACTTGCCTGTCATTGCGGAAAAATTGATGGCTCATGGGCGAGCACCATCTACACCAGTAGCGCTTGTTCGGTGGGGAACAAAAACAGTACAAGAGGTATTAGTTTCTACCCTTGAACATGTCGTTGAAGATGTAGCAAAGGCTCAATTGAAAGCGCCAGCTATCATCGTAGTAGGTGATGTTGTCAACCTTCGTGAAAAATTACAATGGTTCGATAATAAACCTTTATTCGGTAAAACTGTCGTAGTCACACGCGCTCGCTCCCAAGCAAGTGCATTCCGCGAAAAATTAGCGGCTCAAGGTGCTAATGTAGTGGAAGCAGCAGCCATAAAAACATCTCCATTGGAATTATTTGAAGAAGATAAACGCATCATCAACAATACAAAAGAATACCAATGTATCGTATTCACATCTGGTGAAGGCGTTCGCTACTTCTTCGATGCTCTATATAAAGAAGGCAAAGATACACGTGCTTTAGGTAATTCTAAAGTGGCGGCTATCGGCTGTGCTACGGCTCGTGAACTTCAAAAATACGGCATCGTACCGGATATCATTCCTGTAGACTACAAGGCTGAATCTGCTGTAGAGGCTCTTGAAGAAGAACTCAATGCAGGGGATTCTGTACTGTTGATTCAACCAAAGGTAGCACGCGATGTGATTCCACGTTGCTTGCGTCACCGCGATATGAATGTAGATATCTTGCGTTTGTATGAAACGACACAAGATACATCTCAACAAGAAGCATTAGTAACAGCGTTAACAGAAGGCAATGTAGATTATATTACCTTCACAAGCTCCTCTACTGTAACAAATACAATCCAATTATTGGGCGACAATGCACTAGAGCTATTAGGCAAAACTAAAGTGGCTTGCATCGGTCCAATTACGGCTGCTACGGCTATGAGTGCAGGTCTTAAACCGGCTATCATCAGCGATGTATATACAACAGATGGCTTAGTAAATGCTATTATAAAGGATATTTAGGAGGATTACATGTACGATTTAACATACCGTCCTCGCCGCTTGCGTATCAATCCAGAAATGCGTGATTTGGTACGCGAAACGACACTCGACGTAACTGATTTGATTTATCCATTATTTATCGTGCCTGGTGAAGGTATTAAAAAAGAAATCGACACATTGCCAGGTCAATATCACTTGTCTGTTGACGAGGCTGTGAAAGTAGCTCAAGAGGCTTATGATCTTGGTGTGCGTGGTGTAGAAATCTTTGGTATTCCTACATATAAAGATGAGCAAGGTTCCTCTGCTTGGGATATGTCCCAACCAGTACAACAAGCCATCAAAGCCATCCGCGAAGCCGTACCAAATCTTTTGGTTATTTCTGACGTATGCTTGTGCCAATATACCTCTACCGGTCACTGTGGCATGATCGATGACCATGAAATTTTGAACGACGAAACATTACCATTGCTTTGTAAAGTTGCGGTAAGCCAAGCAGAAGCTGGTGCACATATGGTGGCTCCATCCGATATGATGGACGGTCGCGTAGGTGCTATTCGTGAAGCCCTTGATGCGGCAGGTTATACCAATGTATCTATCATGAGCTATGCGGCAAAATACGCATCTGCTTACTATGGTCCGTTCCGCGGAGCTGTTAATTCTGCGCCAAAATTTGGTGACCGCAAATCTTATCAAATGGACCCGGCTAATCGTTTAGAAGCTTTCAGAGAAATCGAACTCGACATCGCTGAAGGTGCAGATATTATCATGATTAAACCGGCCTTGTCCTACTTGGACATCGTTCGTGAAACGCGTGACCGCTATGAATTGCCAGTTGCAGTATACAATGTATCCGGTGAATATGCGATGGTTAAATCTGCTGCTGCGGCTGGTCTCATCGATGAAGAACGCCTCGTTATGGAAACAATGCTTTCCATGAAGCGTGCTGGTGCTAAAATCATCATTACGTACCATGCCTTAGATATTGCTAAATGGTTACAACAATAAGGAGGAACTATGTTCCAACTCGGTAAATCTGAAAAGGCCTTTAACGAGGCTAAACGTTATATGCCAGGCGGCGTAAATAGCCCTGTTCGCTCCTATCGCAGCGTAGGATCTAACCCTCCGTTTATCAGCAGTGCCAGCGGCAGCCGTATTTATGATATCGATAACAACGAATATATCGACTATGTGTTGAGCTGGGGACCTATGATCTTGGGCCATGCGAACCCTGAAGTCATCGCGAGCCTGCAAGAGGCTATTCCTCGCGGTACTAGCTACGGTGCACCTACACTATTAGAAACAGAATTGGCTAAAAAGATACAAGCCTTCATGCCATCTATGGAGGTTATCCGCCTCGTAAACTCTGGTACAGAGGCTACCATGAGTGCATTGCGCGTAGCTCGTGGCTATACTGGTCGCGATCGTATCGTAAAATTTGTAGGCTGTTACCATGGTCATAGTGATGCGCTCCTGGTGAAAGCTGGCTCTGGCCTTGCTACCTTTGGTGTACCGGATAGCCCTGGCGTTCCTCAAGGCGTAGCAGAGAATACCATAACATTGCCGTACAATGATTCTGAAGCGGTTCGTAAATTATTCGACGATATGGGCGATACCATTGCGGCTATCATCGTGGAACCTGTAGCAGGTAATATGGGCTGTGTGCCTCCAGTACCAGGTTTCCTCGAAACCTTGCGCGAAGTGACTAAAGCTCACGGCGCTGCATTGATCTTCGACGAAGTTATGTGCGGTTTTCGTGCTAGCAGCGGCGGTGCTCAAAAACGTTACAAGATTAAACCAGACCTCACATGCCTTGGAAAAATCGTTGGCGGTGGCATGCCACTCGCTGTATTCGGTGGATCTCGTGAGATTATGAACCAAATTGCACCAGCTGGTCCTATCTACCAAGCTGGTACATTGAGTGGTAACCCTATTGCTGTTACCTCTGGTTTGGCAACGCTTTCCATTCTGCAACGTGATTCAACGGTATTTAAACAAGTAGAAGATACGACGATTGCCCTTTGCGAAGGCTTTGAAAGATTGGCGGCACAATACAATGTGCCTGTTGTAGTACAGCGTGTAGGCTCTATGTTCACCATCTTCTTCACTGACAAACCAGTTAAGAACTTTGATGATGCGGCAGCTTGCAACGAAGAACAATTCAAAATGTTCTTCCACCATAACTTGAGCCATGGTATTTACTATGCGCCAAGTCCTTATGAAAGTAATTTCGTATCTATCTGCCACAAGAGCAGTGAAGTGGAACGCACATTAGCCGTTGCTGATGAAGCTTTCAAAAAAATCAGTGATACATTATTATAAAAGTATATAGTTTGTAGTTGTTTATGTATCGATACAGGTGATGAACATGCAGTTTTACAAGAACTTAAAGCGTGCTCGCGTGCGCATGGGCAAAAGCCAAATCGAAGTAGCAAAGGCCGTAGGTATCAGTAATGCGGCGCTTTCAAATTACGAAACAGGGTATCGCGAACCAGATTTAGATACACTCTGTGCTCTGTCTCGCTATTATGGATTGACCTTGGATGAGCTGTTGGATGTAAATGGAGAACAACACGAGCCCATCTATGATCTCAGTCCTGTATTAAAAAATAAATACATCGCCTATAAAGGTGAAGTATTCGAGTTGAAAGACTCACAAAAACGTGCGCTCTTGCGTGAGCTAGACAATCTATTTACTAAATTTGAGAAATCAAAAGTAGAAGATAAAGACAGCAAGCCAAAGACGTACAAACATGGGAACCCACATATCAATCGGGCTGGACTAGCTAGCAGTGCTGGTAGCTTAGTGGCAAGACGGAATATAAAGTAGTTTAATATACTACCTTGTAGATTGAGGGCATTCCTTAACTTGCACAATTTAAAACAAAAGCACCATCTATTTGGGGAGCTAACCGACACATAAGTCGTCCCTCGATAGATGGTGCTTTTTTTGCCATATATAACAGAATATTCGTTGGTGGTATATGCTAGTTTAACATATAATTGAATTAAAGAAGAGGAATAACTATTTACTAGTCTTATAGGAGAAAGTTATGATAGTAGTATTTGCAGGATTTTTAGTATTTTTATTTTGTCTGTATTTTATTAAAAATCCATACTTCACATTACAGCATATTAAAATTAAACGCTCAAAATCTTTGTTAATTTCAGAGCTGCTTTTAGGTGTGATAATTTTCTTATATATTATTTTTGCAGGATATTCTAGACTAGTGCGGTTTTTATTAGAATTGATATCTGTAATTCTGTTTTTATTAGAAATGTGGTTAAGAGTTCCTGCTATTGAATTGGATTGTAGTTTATCACCTGACGTGAAAGCAATGCTCAATAAAAAAGCTAAAAAAGATTTTTATTCTACATTGCCAATGTTATTTTTATTAACATGTATGTTTGTATTTAATTTCATCAAGATTTAAATAGATTTAATTTAATTGGAAAAGTGAAGATTAATAGGAACAACTATGAATACATATATTAATAAAATAAGAGATTTACTTATTGATTGTATGCCTGAACATTGGTATAAAGCTTATTTATATTTTGCTAGTACAGAAACTGGATCAATGACCTCAGCATATTACTATGTAAAGACTCCGGCGGGATCAATCATTAATTATGGAGATTTATTATATAATTGCAGTACTGAAAAAGTAAATTCTATAAATGATGGTATTAATAAAATTTTAGCAAATGTACGTTTATTGCATAATGTATCTGAAGAACCATGGACGTGGGGGACAATGTATGTTTCGCGTGATGATTATGAGCCACATTGTGAATTTCATAATGATATAGTAAGTGAAGATTATTGGCTTCAAAATAGAAATAAGTGGAGATATCAGAATTTTGGTGTTCTAGCTAGAGAAGATGAATTTGAGCCGGATGTATATAAAGAAATGCTAAAAGGTCCTCGAGGTGTTTTATTATTGGAGGATATGGAATCTCGTGTATTAGCAAAAAATTATACTGCCATTGATAAGGCATTTAAGTTAAAGCATAAAAGCTTAGAATCGGAACTTGAGAAACATTATAATAAAGTGGCAAAACATATATTTAAATTAACGCCTCTAAATTGGCATCGTGCTAAATTACACTTTGATATGAATGTTAATAATCCCTCTGTAGAGCTTCTGGTTTATAAAACTGAGGATGATTCATATATTACAAAGTATGTAGAAAATAATGATGAAGAGCCGGCTATTATTTCGGAGGTTATGTATAATTTAAAGAATGAGGTTTTAGAGATGATTGAGACTTTTAAATTCTATAATCAAAACCCATTCTCTGGTTTAGTATATACATTAACATCTAATGGTGAGGTATCTTTAGAGCTAACTTATGGAGATAAATGATTTTAAGTTCGTTGATGGAATTGATTGGATAAGCTTTTATGCATCTGTTCATTAGGTGTTCGGAATCGATGGGTGGCAAACTATACTACAAAGAGTTAACTAATAGAATTGACTCTGATATCAGTGATATTGATGAGGTAAGAGGGAAAATTAGGGATGAATTTTAAAACAATTTATTCTGTTGTTTGGTATATGTTTATAGGCTGTTTTAGCTTATGGCTAATTTGTGGATTAGGTTATAAGTTTTTGTTTAATGATAATGTTGAGCAGTCTAGAATGGAATTGACGCAAGCTTTAAATGCAACTTTTCCACGAGAACACTATATGATCGCTGGAGATGTATATGATTCGAACAGAAAAAATCTATTATCTAGAGGAGTATCAATAAACATAAAGAAAGATTTACTACATAGAGATATAAAATCAATAAAGCCCTTGAGTGGGAATTGGACCTTAGTTGACCAAACTGAGTCTCGTTATGTATATGAAAATCAATCATATAGAGTATATGTAACAAAGGATCCGGTAAATGATGGATATATTGTAGTGTTAGCCCGTAATAATTGGTTAGAAAGATTGCATTTATAATTTTATTTTAAATGGAGCTATATATGAAGATTGGTCTTTCATTATTTTTATTATGTATATATTGTCTATATTTTATTAGGAATCCTTATTTTGTATTAGACAAGGAACAAGTTAAACGTTCTAAATCTATGTTATATACGGAAATAGGAATAGGTTGTCTGGTTTTTATACTCATTAATATTCCTTATGATGGTGCTAATTTAATTCATCTTTTAGCTGTTATAGGCATATTGAGTTGGGTATTAGAATTGTGGTTGAGAATTTTGGCCGTTAAGGCTGACTCTTCACTTACTTTAGAGAAAATGCCTATTCTATTGAAAAAAGCAAAAAAAGATTTTTATTCTGTAATACCTATAATAGTTATTTTTATGCTTATGATTCTTTTTAATGTGATAACTGATAATTTTAAATAATCTTAAATTGCAATATGAAACTGAATATAACTAAAATTAAGTATATTTTGATTGATTAGTGAAAGAGAGTTATATGAAGTAACTCTCTGTTTATGATATAAAACATATATATACATAAAATGTTGATTTTATGTTTTCTGAGAGATATAATCAGACTAATAAGTTAATAATTATTTGAAAGTAATATATAGGAGAGAGAATTATGAAAGTAGTATCAATCGCTGCCAGTTGTGTGGGCTTAGTTGGCGTTATGTGTGCAACGACAACTTTGGCAGCGGATGTACCTTCCTCATTTATTCAACAAGAAGCGGCTCGAGCCGATGCTTCTTTGCGTCAACGCGCGGAGGCACCGATGGCAAGGGCCGCTTTGTCGCGTTCAGAATCAAGTTATGACAATTTAAATGGCGCACCTATGGATGCATTGCCACAAGAAGCAGTGTCATTTCCAATTGAGCAGATTGTGATTACGTCATCAGAACCAGTTTTTAAGAAGTATAGAAATCGACTGAAAATATATAATCATAACAACATTGGGGCAGAGGGGATTGCTGTACTGCAAAAGCAATTACAAGAGCAAATTCTTGCCGATGGATATGTAACGAGTCAAGTGGTAGTTCCGAATCAGGATTTACAATCGGGTACACTTACTTTTGAGATTTTACCAGGTTATGTGGAAGATATTGTTCTTACAAATCCGAAAGCTCGCACGAATTGGCGAAGTGCTTTTCCTGTTCGTCCCGGATATGTACTGCGTCGACAAGCATTAGAGCAAGGCATAGACCAGATGCGAAATGTACCGGGACAAGATGTAAAGCTTAGCATCGAGCCGGGTACAAAGCCACTTCACTCTATTGTGAAACTAACGGTAGAACAAAAAGGCTTTGTGCATGGGTCGTTGATTTTAGACAATGCAGGTTACGAATCGACAGGGAAATACCAAGGCACTATGTATGTATCATTTAGTCAGTTGGCAGGGCTTAATGATACCTTATCGGCTAGTATAACGAAGGATATTGGTCATCATGGTGATGGGCATGGATCAAAGCAGTATGCCGTAAATTATGCCGTACCTGATGGAAATCGGACGTATCGACTGTCGACGTATCAATATAGCTATCATCAATTGGTATTTATGCCAGAAGCATTCCGTTCTTCTGGAAATACCAGGGGGATTGAGTTTTCTGTAGAGCAGGTTTTGAATCGGACGAGTCGCTCCAAGACCGCTGCTGTCGCTAAGGTGATTCATAAAACACGCCATAGTTACATTGATGATATAGAAATCGGTGTACAAGAGCAACATACCACAGCATTGGAACTAGGATTATCCCATCGTCAGTATAGTGGGAATACCATGTCTGATATATATCTCTTTTATCGTCAAGGCATACGAGGTCTAGGTGCTACAGTACATAGTTGGGAAGGATTGGCAGATAATCCGACTACGTTATATAAAATGGCGGGACTTGAAGGTGAAATTCAAAGCGGTGTACGAATAGGTCATAAACAAGGTGTGTATACGATGCGTTTTAGAAGTCAGTTTACAAATCAACGATTGTTTGGAACTGATCAATTTAGTATCGGTGGACGCTATTCCGTACGTGGCTTCAGTGGGGAAGAAACATTACGTGGTGACTCCGGTTACTACATTCAAAATGAATGGGCCTTACCATTTAGACGACAACGAATAACTCCGTATATAGGTATAGATATAGGTCATGTATGGGGGCCGTCCACAGCGACACAAATTGGTAATACCTTAGTAGGTGGGGTTATCGGTGTTCGTGGGAATATCGGTGATGCATTTCGCTATGATGTGTCATTAGGCACTCCACTTAAAAAGCCGGACGGTTTTACTACTGATACAAGTGTATGGGCTTTCAGATCCAGTTATCAGTTTTAATTAAAAATGTGTGTTATTAAATGAGAGAGTATAAGGAAAGAATAATGAAAATTAAACAGTATACAGCAACCGCATTGTGTGCAGCCTTATTAGTTACAAATTCTGGACCGTGGATTCCGCTAGCAGTGGCACAATCTATTGTACCGAATCAAGGAAAAATGGGTCCAACTATGGATGAAGCCCCTAATGGGACGCCCATTGTCAATATTAATAAACCGAATGCTAATGGGTTATCTCACAATCAATATGATATGTTTAATGTAGATGATAAAGGGGTTATTCTAAATAACTCAAGGAGACCTATATCTACAGAATTAGCTGGCTATGTGATGGGTAATCCTAACTTGAGAGGTGCTGCAGCTAAGACGATTTTAAATGAAGTAACTGGAACGGGTGCGACTGCTATGAATGGTGCCTTAGAGGTAGCAGGTCGTAAGGCACATGTTATCATTGCTAACCCCAATGGGATTGCTGTTAATAATGGGACATTTATTAATACCAGTGCAGCTACATTAACAACAGGTAATCCTATTATTACTGATGGAAAAATTTCTGGATATGATGTGAAACAAGGTACTGTGACGGTATCGGGACAAGGGCTCGATACATCGCGTACATCACGTACAGATATTTTGGCGGAAGCAGTACAGCTCAACGGAAAGGTATGGGCTGATGAAAGCCATGTTGTAACTGGTAAAACACAGTATCTGTCGATGGTAGTGGTAAGGTAACTAATGTTACGAAGACCGATAACTCAGAGCAAGTAGGTCTGGATGTATCTCAAATCGGTGGTATGTATGCGAATAGTATGTACTTAGTAGGTACTAATGATGGCTTTGGTGTAAATAATAAAGGGATACTTTCGGCGCAAAATAGTATCACTGTTGATAGTAATGGTAAGGTGCAAAATAGCGGCACTGTGGTGTCGCCGGATATGAGTATAAAAGCAAAAGGTTTTATACAAGCCGGTAAAGCTAAATTATATGCTGATTCGGCACGTATTTCAGCAGATACTTTCACACAAACCGGTAATGCTGTTACGAAAGATGCACCAGTACTCATCGCGCGTAATAATTTAGCAGTAGCTACTAATACAATAAAAAATACGAATGGTAGTGTACTGAAGTCTGAAGGCGTATTACAACTTGGAAAGACGATGGATTATAACGGCGTTATATCTGGCAAAATGGATACATTAACTAATGTGGATGCTACTATTGAGGCTGGTCAGCAGGGCGTGATTCTCGCCAAATCCATTGCTAATAAAAATGGTGGCGTTACGTTGAAACGGGCTACTACAGGAACTACGGAGCATGTTAAAAATGAAGTGGCACCGGCAGGCAGTATCAAACGATATCAGCTATCTGAGGAACGTATTTATGATCATGATGATCCAATTCCACAAGATAAGGTTGTAGTTCACTCTTCTGAAAATTTACAATTGTCTATTAATGGAGAGCATCATGATAGCTGGACGAAATATGAATATGATCGTACACGAGTAAAAGAAGTAGTGGATACGTCCAAGCCAGGGCGTATTATTTCGGGTGGTAACTTACAGATTGAAGCAGACGTTGTTACTAATGATGCTAGCCAAATCAGTGCAGCAGGTACTTTGGCTGGTAAAATCGGCCATTATGAAGCGCTTAATCCGAAAGGAAATGAATATATTAGTGAGAATGGAACTGCTACTGGTTATAGTCGCCATAAACATCATGGATGGGATTCCACAAATATTCGTGAGGCGGAGTATCATAATGATGTAGTACAACCGATAGATATACCGGTAGCTGTTTATGGAAGCAATATAGCGAACAGCACAACAGGTGCTACGGTAGATACGTCGGTATTGACGTCTATGAGTCAGTTATCCACTAATCCGAATACAACGTATGCGATGGAAACTGACCCAAATTTTACCAATCGAAGAAGCTTCTTATCCTCTGATTATGTTATCAATCGTTTACAACTCAATCCTATGCGTACACAAAAACGATTAGGTGATGGTTACTACGAACAACAATTGGTAATGCAGGCTATTTTACGTCAAACAGGTAAAAGTAGACTACAGGCAGGACTTACGGAAGAAGAGCAGTACCGTAAATTAATGGATGCAGGTCTTACCGTGATGAAGTCTAAATCGATGATGCTCGGACAAGGATTAACTGAGTCGGAGCAACAGCAATTGACGGAAGATGTGGTAATGCTTGTCAGTCAACCGGTAGTATTGCCGAACGGTAAGACTGAAACCTTACTCGTACCAACATTATATTTGGCGCCGACCACACAACGTGTTGAGGGGGCTGCGAATATGCAGGCTCAATCGATTAATTTGCAAGTAGGTACGATGCATAATCGCGGTAGCATAGTGGCGGATGATGCGATAACTGTACATGGTAATACGATACACAATGATAACGGACTGATTAAAGGTCGCACAACAACAGTGGTGGCGGATACCGATGTTCGTAATACACAAGGCACGATAGAAGGCCGTGACCGTACAACTGTGTATGCTAAGTATGATGTGATAAATGAGGGCGGTACGATTAAGCAAACCAATGAAAAAGGAAAGCTTGTCGTAGCGGCAGATCGTGATGTTATCAATAACGGCGTCAAGTATGAAGCCAGCAATAGTAAGGTTGTATGGAATAGTGCCAATAGCCGCCGTGAAACGATAACCGCTGTAGATCGAGGTCAAATTGCGGCGAAAGGCGATGCTATGGTGACGGCCGGTCGTGATGTCGCTATGCAGGCCGGTACGGTGACGTCGGGTAAGGATGCTACCGTGGCAGCTGGACGCCAGGTCACGATGAAGGCCATGACAGAGAATCATGAGTTAGAGGAACATCGATATGACAAAGGTAAATCCGGTGGCGGTCATTCTCAGACTACAGAAACACATGATTTAGTGAATGAAGCAACCTCTGTAGGCAGCAGTGTGGAAGGTAACAATGTAACTGTGGATGCTAATGCTGATGTAGCACTTAGTGGTAGTGAAATTCTGGCTGTTGATAAGGCACAGGTGAAAGGTAAGAATGTAAAACTTGATACTGCAGCGGCTACAAGTACTGTTGACCATGTGTATAAGGACAAGAAGAAAAGTTTAGTTAAACGGGAACGTACAGATGCAACCAGTGTGGCACAAGTGACTGCTGTAACAGGTTCTGTTGTGAGTGGTAAAGACGTTACGATTAAATCTGGTCATGATGTGACGGGACAATCCGTTAAACTGATGGGGGAACAAGGCGTTCAAGTGTCAGCAGCTGGCAAGGTTGAACTCGGTGCAGATAAGAATGTAACGAAAGAAACGAGTACATATCGTCATAAAACTTCAGGTTTAATGGGAAGTGGTATCGGATTTACTATTGGTACAGAAAAACGAAATATAGATGATACCAATCGTGAAGAGGAAACCGTACGTAATACTATTGCTAGTACGAAGGGCAATGTAAACATTACGGCAAATGATACGGTACATCTTACTAGTGCCGATGTAGTAAGTAAAACCGTTACTACAATTGAGGGCGCTGCAGTGACCCTTGATGGTAATACTGATACGCAACATATGACACATGATGATCGCTATAAAAAGTCCGGCTTAACGGTGGCATTAGGTGGTGCATTAGCTGATAGTGTAACGAATGCAACGCGAACTATTAAACAAGCTGGAGGCCGTGATGATAAACGTTTGACAGCACTTGAACTTAATGAAGCTCGTAAACAGTTACAAGACGGATATGAAGCTGTAGATAGTGCTTTACATGGAGTTAAAATACGAGATGCAGTGACTGGTAAAGTTGAAAAAGTAAATGGTAAAGCTAAACGAGGTCCTAAAAATATTGATGATGCTGTTAATTTATCTGTATCAATTGGTAGTACATCACAGAAACAAGGTCAAACAGTAGATACTGCAACTTATAAAGGTGGTACTATTATTAGTGACGGTGATGTTCATCTAACGGCTCGTGATGCTAAGAAAAATGGTATTACTCTTACTGGTGAAAGCGTATCTGCTGAATCCATTAGTCTGGCTAGCGCTAGCGATATTAATATAAAGGCTGGTAAGAATACAGTAGATGTGAAAAATGATTATAAGAGTTCTGGCTGGAGTGCAGGAGCGAGTATCAGTTTAACTGGTGGTGGCCTTCTCGATATTAATGCGAGTGCTCATATGGCTCGTCAAAATGGAGAAACTCATCAAGAAAGTTATGTACCTACTAAGATTAAAGCTGCCCAATTAGCACAGCTTAAAGCAAAACGAGATACAAATATTATTGGTTCTACCGTATCTGGTAAAAAGGTAGAAGTAGATACAGGTCGTAATTTACATATTCAAAGCTTACAAGATGTAGATAATTTTAAAGAACATAGTAAGTCTGCGGGATTCTCTGTTTCCTCTAAACCTAACTTCAAAAATCCAACTGGTAGTATCAATGCTAGTGTAGGACGAATTGATAGCAAATGGAAGAGTGTAACAGAACAAGCTGGCATTTATGCAGGAGAAGAAGGCTATGACATTAATGTAGGTAACAGTACTACATTAGAAGGTGCTCTAATTAAAAGTAACGCTCCAAAAACTAAGAATAAACTGACTACAAAATCTCTAGAGATGAAAGATATCAAGAACGAAGCCGAATATACATATAGCAACAACGGTATTGGCTATAACTACTATGGCAGTAAAAAGAAACTCGAAGAGATGAAGACTAACGATAAAAAAGGCTATGATAAGATTTATAACAATATCGGTCTAGTTCCAAACTTAGGCGTAGGATCTAAAGGTAAAGCAAGATCTACTACTCAATCTGCAATCTCTGATGGTATACTAACTGTAGATGGTAAAGAAATTGATACTAAAACCATTAACACAAACACAGAAAATACATTACATCAATTAGATAAGATTTTTGATAAAAAGAAAATTGAAGAGCGTCAAGAATTAGCACGTCTATTCTCTAAAAATGCATTTGAACAACTACATAACTGGCAACCAACAACGAAAGATGGCAAAATCGCTAAATCTATTGCACATGGCATCATAGGTGAAGTAGCAGCACGTATGGCTGGTAATGCACCGGGTAGCGGGTTTAAAGCTACTATGACTAATGAGTTGCTAATTGGTGAAATAAAGAAAGTAGCTAAACATGATCCAGCTGTAGCACAATGGTTGAGTGCTGCCGTAGGCGGGGTTGTTAATAAAGTAAGTGGTGAATCAAGTAATAGTGGTGCGGCATCAGCATCTTATGCTACAAAATGGAATGAGGATCTTGTTTGGAATCCAGGAGTCTCAAATACTATAGCCTCTTTAGCTTCAGTTGGTAAAGGTGTTTATGGCCTAGCAAAGAATGCATCACCAGCTTTAATTGCTGGGAATTTAGTAAGTACTCCACTCGTAACTGGTTCGGGCGAGCCTACTACTTTTGATGAAAGTACAATGGCTAATATTCCTGGCAGTGCATTTTATAGAGGCAAAATAACTTCTGGTGTTGAATCAGGTGGAACATTGATGGAGCGTGTTGATGATAGCTCTATTGAAACTGGAGCGGCTCCAGTTTATAGTGGTCCATGGGCTATAACCGTATCTTATCCTGGCACTTCATTACGGGTTCAAGAAAATTATAATTTAGATACTGGGTTTCAGCCTATTAATGTATATCATGCAGCAGATGGAAATACATATAAAGACACCGGTGAATATGATAGTCTTGGTCGCCGATATTTTAGAGGCATAAGCACATCGGGGGCAACTATATTCACAGGACGTGTTATTGGTCCTGATGGTACAGATAATTGGGTAGATATTGGTTCTGATGGCAATTCTCCATTTTCTAGATTGCAAAACATATCAACAGGCCAGGTTGTACATTCAACACATACTGAAGGTGATGCAATATTTGTAGATAATCCAAATGATAATTTGGTATTTAATACTCATACTAATTCTTTTCAATCAACGTTAACTGGGAAAACGATTTCTACAACAGTTGCACTACACTATGCAGACGAACGATTGAGTCCGGAATCGTCATTTACAATAGATGAAATTAGAGCAGGGAGTCCATTACCTGATGGGATTCATTTTGCAAATAAATATCCGGATAAGAGTAAGGCTAAATCTATATCGGAAGAAAATTCTAAGAAAAATTTAGATAATCTTAATAGAAACTCTAATAATAAAAATAAGAATGATAATAAGTCTAATACTAATTTATCTAGTGGATTATATTCTGTAAATGATCGAATTAAGAAGGTTTATAACTCCTTGAAGGAGTTAAAGTCATTACCTAAAGGGTTTAAGAGTTACCAAAAAGATAAATTAAATATAAAAAATGAGGATGGTCTCGGTAAACAATTAAAAGAAGATGTAGGGGGCGATTGGAAAAAAATATATGACCATGGGAAAGATATTAATGGAAATGATATAGAAATCCATTATTTCCAAAATAGAAATGGACAAATATTTAATCCAAAGATAAAAAGAATTAATGATGAACCGGTAAATCGAAAGCTAAAATAAATTAGTGGACAGAGGTATAAATATGATCTATTTTAAAAATAAAAAAAGTTTAGATACATTTTTAATGGTCTTTATATTGGGCGCTGTTAAGGCATATAGACGAAATTATATTGATTTGACCATTCTAGAATATTACATATTTAGTATGTTAATTCGATTAATGTGTAGAAAAGCACATCTGTCCGATAAATTGTTAAATATTATTGGAGATGGGATGAGTTTAGAGGATGTTGATGAGTGGATGGCTCGTAGGATTCCTATACCACCATTAAATGATATGTTAGATGATATTGAATGCAGTAGTTGGATTGCTTTAATAGAACGGGAGTTAGAGGGTAATACTTTATCTGAAGCGTTAAAGATTTCTACACATGATGAAAAGAAGTTCGGTATCTATTTCTTTACCGATTATGTAGAGGAGATATTTTGGGCGTTGTTTTTGTTAGGATTGTATGAAGTCTTACAAAAACCTGAATTCATTTCTGAATCAATCTTAAGTTGTATTAAACAGACCTATTTGTCTGAAATATATACGTGTGAACGTATTCAGAATGAAGATTTTCAAGCATGTATTTCTAATTTACAGGAGATAGTTGATACTAATATATCCGGGCAATTAAGTAAAGAATTAATTACTATGAAAGCAAAATTAGCATCATTACAGGTATTATTACCATTTTATGATGTGAGTTTTGATAAGTTAAAAACAGACATTGATTTAAAAGCTACTAGAGGGATGTTCTGGCAAATTAAAGTTTTAGGGAAGTTTATAGACTTGGGATTATAGATTCTAAAAGATTATTAAGTTGGTTCTATACTTATGATTACTTTTAATTTTGGGATTAACCTTTATTAACTTCTATCCTTAAATAATATTTAGTGTTAAATGTTATAAGCTTATTTTAATGACATCTATACCTTTCATAAGGGACTGGTATAGGTGTCATTTTTATATTGAAAACTAATAAAAATCAGTATTGATTAAAATCTAAGTAGTTCTATTAAAATTACCAGATTTTTACGATTTTATGAGTGTTTTATGATAAAATAAAAGGTATGAATACTTCAACAACTAGGCCTATTACCTATAATGGCAACATAATTGAATATGAGTTAACCATCAAGCGTGTGAAGAACATGAACATGCGCATTACAAAGGATGGTGTGATCCATGTGTCGGCGAATGGGTATGTGCCGGATTATAGGGTGGACAAGTTTGTCATCGAGAATATGTCCTTCATTGAGCGGGCTCGTTACAAGATTGATGCATTGAATGCCAAGCGCGTCGATGCGTTGCAGTATGTGAATGGTGAAAGTTTATCCATCCTCGGCATTCCAGTTACGTTGCGCTTAGTTGAGCAGGATGGAAAGCCTCACATAGGCTTTGACGGGAAAGCCATTCTTACCATGGTTGTACCTCAGGGTACGACCTTTGAAGCAAAGCATAAATTAATGCAGAGTTACTGGCGTAATTTAGGGGAGAAGGTCTTTGTCCACTGGGCAAAGGTCGTGTATCAGCGCTTTCACAAGCAAGGTATTGATGTGCCTATGCCAATCATAAAACAGCAGCGAATGAAGAGTCGTTGGGGTTCTTGTACGCCTGCAAAGCAGCTCGTCAAGATGAACACCCGTTTGTTAGAGGGACCACAGGCGTATATTGAGTACGTTATGGTTCATGAGTTTGCTCATTTTAAATATTTAGACCATTCCAAGAACTTTCACAATCTCGTGGCACAGTTTTTGCCAGATTGGAAGGCTCGTAAGAAGTCATTGAACGTGTATTTTGCTCATCGCCCTTAAAGGAGGTGTACCATGCAGCCATTTGTACATTTACATAGTCATACAGAGTTTAGTTTGCTAGACGGCATAAGTCGTTTGCCTGACATGGTACGTCGTGCGAAGGAGTTAAATCAGCCCGCCCTTGCCATCACGGACCATGGCAATATGTACGCAGCCATTTATTTCTATAAAGAGTGTATAGCCCAAGGCGTTAAGCCTATCATCGGTTGTGAAGTATATGTAACGGAAAACAACCGATTTGATCGTCCCGAAGGTCGCAGCCGTGAAAGATTAAAACATCTCATCCTATTGGCGGAGACTATGGAAGGGTATCGTAATCTTGTTAAAATCGTGTCTAAAGCATCTACGGAAGGTATGTTATATCGTCCTCGTGCAGACCGAGATTTATTGCGCCAATACAGCAAAGGGATTATTGCCCTTAGTGCGTGTATTCAAGGAGAAATTCCTCAGTATATTTTGCAAGACAATATGGAAGGCGCCAAGCGTTCCATCGAATGGCATATCGAGACGTACGGCAAGGATAATTTTTTCTTAGAAATTCAAAATCATGGTTTGCCAGAGGAGGCAAAGGCTCAAGAGGAACTCATTAAGCTCAGCAAGGAATATGGTCTTGGCATTGTAGCGTCTAATGATTTCCACTATGTTTTAAAAGAGGATGCAGACGCGCAGGATATTAAGGTTTGTATATCTACAGGTCGTCGCCGTGCTGAGGTAGACCGCTTAAAATTCCCGAATGATGAGTTTTATCTCAAGTCTGGGGATGAGATGGCGGAGTTATTTGGACATATCCCAGGGGCTATCGAAAACACCTTAAAAATTGCAGACCGTTGCAATGTAGAGTTTAATTTCGACGAACATCATTTGCCACACTTTGATGTGCCAGAAGGGGAAACGTCTAAGACCTATTTACGTAAGGTTTGTGAACGAGAAATTCCTCGCCTATATGGAGAGACCTCTGAAGAGTTACAAAAACGTCTCGACTACGAGTTAGATGTTATTGGAACCATGGGCTTTGAGGACTACTTCCTCATCGTATGGGATTATGTGCGCTATGCTCGTGAGCACGATATCTTAGTAGGTCCTGGACGTGGTTCTGCGGCCGGTTCTGTAGTAGCCTATCTATTAGGTATTACAGGCCTTGATCCATTGAAATACGACTTGCTCTTTGAACGGTTCTTAAATCCAGAGCGGGTAAGCATGCCCGATATTGATATTGACTTTTGCTATGAAAAGCGTGGTCAAGCCATCGAATATGTGACAAGAAAATACGGTCAAGCTCGTGTGTCTCAGATTATTACCTTTGGTACTGAGGCGGCTCGTGCCGTTATCCGTGACGTAGGTCGTGTGCTCGACTTACCTCTGGCGGAGGTAAACCGTATTGCTAAGATGATTCCTAACGAATTGGGTATTACCTTAGATAAGGCGTTACAAGGCAAAGAGTTAAAAGCTTTATACGAAGCCGATCCAAATGTTAAAGAGTTATTTGATTTTGGTAAAAAGCTAGAAGGCATAGCGCGAAATTCGTCCACTCATGCGGCGGGCGTTGTAATTTCTGCAGATCCTTTAGATGACCATGTACCGGTACAAAATGCCAACGATGAAGGCTTTGTAACGCAGTACGATAAGGACAATATCGAGGAGTTAGGCCTCTTAAAGATGGACTTCTTGGGCCTCCGTACCTTGACAGTTATGGGGGATGCCTTAAAGCTCATCAAGGCGAACCGTGGTATTGACCTAGACTTAGATGCCATTCCGCTCGATGATGCGGCGGCCTGTGACATTCTCACCAAGGGTGACACATCTGGTGTATTCCAACTCGAGTCGGAAGGTATTACTAAGCTCGTTATGGACCTTAAGCCTGAGCATTTTGAGGACTTGATTCCGTTGGTAGCCTTGTACCGTCCAGGGCCACTAGGCTCTGGGATGGTGGCGGACTTTATTGACCGCCGTCACGGTAAAAAAGAGGTTACCTATTTACATCCAATTTTAGAACCGATTTTAAAAGATACCTTTGGTGTAATCCTATACCAAGAACAGGTTATGCAGATTGCCTCCGCCATGGGGGGATTCTCCCTTGGTCAAGCGGATTTGATGCGCCGTGCCATGGGCAAGAAAAAGGAATCTGTTCTAAAAGCACAGCGCGAGTCCTTTATTCAGGGCTCTGTTAAAAACGGTATCGATGAATCCGTGGCGAACGAAGTATTTGACTTGCTTGTATACTTTGCGGGCTATGGCTTTAATAAATCACATAGTGCGGCGTATGCGTATATTGCGTACCAAACGGCGTATTTGAAAGCCCACTACTTCCCAGAATTTATGGCTGCAACCATGACGAGCTTCATGCAGAACATGCAGAAATTGACTTACTACATTAATGCCTGCAAGAAGCACAATGTTAAGGTACTAGGCCCAGATATTAACTATTCTGAGCGCAGCTTCGCCGTACAAGACGATGCTATTCGTTTCGGCCTTGGCGGTATCAAGAACGTAGGGGACAATGCCATTGATCGCTTGATTACTGAGCGCAATGAGCATGGTCTTTATACGGATATCGTGGACTTTTGCAAACGGGTGGACAACAAGGTCGTTAATAAACGACTTCTTGAAAGTCTCATTCGCTGCGGCGCCATGGATGGTTTCAAGGAAAATCGTAACCAATTGTTGCATATGTATGAAAGCGCACAAGCCGTTGGTGCTAAAGAGCAAAAAGATGCCGCTATGGGTACCATGAATCTCTTTGGCGATATGGAAGAAGCTGTCGATTTCATTCCTGTTCCCAATGTGGAGGATTTATCGGAGGACGATAAATTAAAGGATGAAAAGGAATATACCGGCTTTTATATTACGGGGCATCCATTGCAAGGATATGCGAAGGAGCTGGAAGGGCTCTTTGAACTGGGCGCTCTCGTAGAAAATCCAGAGCAATACGATGGTCAAACCATTACCTTTGGTGGCCTCATCGAAAATAAATCGGATCGCATGACAAAGCGCAATGAGGTTATGTCCATTCTTCGCATCGAAGATTATTCTGGTGCGGCTAATGTAGTTGCATTCCCTAAGGTCTTTAGTCAAAGTCAGCAATTCCTTGCGGTCGATATGATTGTTAAGGTAAAAGGCCGGGTTGATGCGGATGAAAAAGGTGTGCAAATCATTGCAGACCGTATTACGCCATTAAAGGTAAACTATGGGCAGGCAAAACAGGTGGCAATCCACATTTATAGCCAATATGATACACCAGAAAATAGCGAAGCCTTAAAACGCGTGTTGACTAGCACTGCTGGCTCCGTGCCAACGTCATTATATTTACACCGTCAACGAAAACGGATTAATCTGCCACCAAATATGTGCTTTGACCCTAGTGATGAATCCATTAGCGCTATTGAATCTATTCTAGGCGAGGGCTCCGTAGAGGTGCAATAACATATGTTGCGTGGAGCACAGATAGCTTTCACCAACATTGATATAATAAGAAATGAAAGATCCAATCTTGGAGGTGCTTTCATAGGAGGAAAGATGAAACGTACAAAGATCGTATGTACTGTAGGTCCGGGAACGGATAAATTTGGTATCTTAGAAGATATGATGCGGGCGGGCATGAACGTAGCTCGTTTTAACTTCTCTCACGGATCCCATGAAGAGCAGGCAGAACGCATGCAAATGGTGCGCGATGCAGCGATGATTGTGAATAAACCAATCGCATTATTGCTCGACACAAAAGGCCCTGAGGTGCGTCTCGGTCTATTTAAAGAGGGCAAGGTATTCCTCGAAGCTGGTCAACCATTTACGTTGACTACAGATGATGTGGAAGGCACAAAAGAGCTTAGCTCCGTGAACCACAAAGGTCTTACAGGTGATGTGTCCGTAGGGGATAAAATTCTATTGGCTGATGGGCTTGTAACACTTACCATCGATGCTATCGAAGGCAATAATATCATTACAACTGTTCAAAATAGCGGGGAAATCGGCAACCGCAAGCGTGTAGCCGTACCAGGTGTAGCACTAAGCTTGCCACCTGTATCTGAACAGGATGAAGCGGACTTGCGCTTTGGCTGTCAACAAGGGGTAGACTTTGTGGCCGCATCCTTCATGCAACGGGGTAAAGACATTGTGGCTATTCGCCGCATTCTTGAGTCTGAGAAAAAAGATATCAAGATTATCGCGAAAATCGAAAATGCAGAAGGCGTTAAAAATATCGATGAAATCTTGGAAGTAGCTGATGGCCTCATGGTTGCGCGTGGCGATCTCGGTGTAGAAATCCCTGCAGAAGAAGTGCCAGTACTTCAAAAGATGATGATTGAAAAATGCAATAACTTGGGTAAACCCGTTATTACGGCGACACAAATGCTTGAGTCTATGATTCAAAATCCACGTCCAACACGTGCGGAAGCAAGTGACGTAGCTAACGCCATTTTGGATGGTACCGATGCGATTATGTTATCTGGTGAAACAGCCAATGGTTCCTATCCTGTAGAAGCTGTTGCGACCATGACTCGCATTGCAGAGGTAACGGAAAAGGCTGCTATTTACGATAGCTATAGCCGCGCTCGTGAGGATGAAGAAATGACTACTACAAGCGCCGTATGCTTGGCTAGTGTGCGCGTAGCTCAAAATCTCGGGGCCGCTGCTATTTTGACATGTACTGAATCTGGCCACACCGCACTTAGCGTGGCGCGTCATCGTCCAGATTGTAAAATCATCGCTGTCACACCTCATGAGGAAACTATTCGTCGCATGCAATTATGCTGGGGCGTAGAGGCTATTAAGGGACATGAAATTATCAACTCCGATGAAATGGTAAAACAAGCCATTACTGGTGCGCTTGGTACTGGGGCTATCGAGTCTGGTGACCTTGTAGTTGTTACCGCTGGTGTGCCATCCGGTGCAACCGGTACTACAAACATGATTCGCGTTCACATTGCAGGTCGAGTACTCTTGTCTGGCAATGGTATTTTACGTAAATCCGTTACAGGTAATGTATACATTGCGGCTAATCATAAGGGTAATTATGAAAGTTTCAAAGATGGTGATATCCTTGTGGTAGGCACAATTGAGCCTGAATTGATGGCTATTGCAAAACGAGCAGGTGGCATTATTGCCGTAGAAGATGGTTATACATCGGACAGCGCTATTGCGGGCATTACCTATGGTATTCCTGTTATCTTAGGCGCTAAAAATGCTCATGAAGTGCTCCTCGAAGGTCAAGAAGTGACTATCGATGGCGAACGTGGTAAGGTGTTTGCGGGCATTGCCAATGCTCGATAATCTCTATAAGTGATAATTAAATAAGGAGGGATAGTATGAATCCATATAATGTAACAGGACCTACTGCAGCTGAGGTTGCACAGGTTGAAAGTATCGTATCCCAACGATTAAAAGGCTCTTTTTTATGGATGGTTGTAGGCTTACTTACAACTATTGGTGTTGGCTTTGCTGCATTAGTGAATCCAAATTGGTTACGCTTTGCGTACCAAAATTTTAATATTATCTTATTAGTAGAGCTAGGTGTGGTATTCCTTTTTAGTGCTCGTGCATATTCTGCTAATGTAATGACGTTACGAGGTATGTTCTTCCTCTATAGTGCTTTGAATGGTCTCACATTGACTTTGGTATCATTGCGATACAATGTGTTTGATGTTGTTATTCCGGCGTTAATAGGTACGCTTGCTTTCTTCATTGGCTTTGCAGTGGTAGGGGCTACAACTAAACGTAATTTATCATCCCTTACACCATATGTGATGGCGGCATTGTTCGGCATGATCATCGTATCCTTGGTGATGATGGGGGCCCGCTTCTTTAACTGGACTGTACTCAGTGGCTTTAGTGATACTGTTAGTTTAGTTCTAGGTTATGTAGGTGTTGTAGTATTCTCTATCTTTACAGCTATCGATGTGAACCGCATTAAGAATAATGTGACACAAGTGGCGCTCATGGAGGATGAAATAATTTTAGACCGCATTGAAATCACAGGCGCTTTGAGCCTATACCTAGATTTCATTAACTTATTCTTATCCTTATTACGCATCTTTGGTAATAAGCGATAATAAAGGAGTTTGTATGGACGATAGAGAATGGCAAACCTTTGTTACTGTTGTCGATGAAGGCAATATTACAAGGGCTGCAGAAAAATTATTTTTATCGCAACCAGCGTTGAGTTATCGGTTGCGCCATATGGAAAAAGCCTTGGGCCATTCTCTGTTGTTGCGGACTGCTGAGGGGATTGCCCTCACGGCACAAGGCGAAATTTTCTATGATTACTGTAAGCGAATGATGCAAGAAGAAGAGGCTTTGGAGCACGCTATGAACTCCGCTTCTGGCAAGATTCAAGGGACCTTGAAAATCGCATCATCTATCAACTTTGCAGATTATGAACTACCTGCTTTATTGAGAGCTTTCCGCGAACAATATCCTGATGTTCATATTCAAGTGAAGACTGCTTTCAGCCATCAAGTGGTAAAAATGTTTAATACTGGTGACTGTATGGTCGCCTTTGCTCGTGGTGGCTATGACGTGTCTGGTAAGTCTGAACTGTTACTAGCAGAGCCCTATTGTCTTGTATATAAAGAATTAGTGCCGCCTGAATCCTTAGTAAAGGTACCGTTCATTAAATACCAAACAGATGCATCGGTAGCAAATATTATCGAAACTTGGTGTGCAGAACATTTTGACGAGCCCCCAAGTGTGGCGATGGACGTAAATTCTATGAGTACGTGTCGTCACTTTGTTCGTGCTGGTCTTGGTTGGTCTATCTTGACCTATATGGGACTTGGATCCTGTAAGGATAAAGATATTTATGTGAGTCCATTACGCAGTAAAAATGGTGAATATATCACCCGTGATACCAATATGGTGTACACAAAAGATTCGGAAAATTTAATCGTTGTTAATACCTTTATTGAATATGTCCGTAACTATTACAAGGAACACACCGTTGTAGATAATAGTATATTTAGAGAATATAAGTCTTAGGAATTATCAATAGAGCATATCTATGAGGTTTTCTAACTGTTTATCCATGCTGTTTCAGTATTGGACTTTTTCGATATAATAGATAATAATAAAAGTGTCTCGAAAGAGAAAGGCAGTACCATGTAAGTGCATGTATACACCCCTTTGGGGACGTATACATGCATTTTTTTCATTTGGGACTGTAAAACTATGCTTAAAATGCATAAAAAGTATGATTGACAGATATAAAAGTTTTTATAACCCCTATAAAGGTAATCTATTATTCATATTTCTTTTAAACATTTATAATGAGTATAGACTTAATCAATGTAATCGACGTCGCGAACGGTTATGTTGTTGAAGACTAGATGATTTTATGTATGCCTAAGTTAATTCAGAAAGGGAAAGACACACATGAAAGACAAATTATGGCGCGTTGCCGTTATGGCTGCCATCGTCGCAATCGCATGGTTTGGTGGCACCCCAGAAGGGCTCAAACCACAAGTATGGCAATTATTTGGTATTTATTTAGCAACTATCGTGGGCTTGGTATTAAAACCATTCCCTGTTCCTATTACAGTATTATTAGGTGTTGCTACATCTTCTATTTTATTGAATAACACAAAAGATGTATTAACTGGCTACAGTAACACAGCATTATGGTTAATCTTCGCAGCCTTCGCATTATCCGTTGCGTTTGGTAAAACTGGTCTTGGCCACCGCATTGCGTACCACTTGGTTCGCGCCTTTGGTAGCACTACGCTTCGTCTTGGCTATGTAACTGCATTCCTTGATATGATCTTATCTCCAGCAACTCCATCCAACACAGCTCGCGCGGCAGGTATCGTATATCCTATCAATTTGTCCATCGCTGAAGCTGTTGGTTCCTATCCTGGTGAAACTGCTAAAAAAGCCGGTGCTTACCTCTTGCAAAATGGTTACTTCGCAACAAAGGTCACATCCTTCTTCTTTGCTACTGCAATGGCGCCAAACTTATTAGCATTAGATTTCATCACTAAATTGACAGGGGTATCCTTGAACTGGGCGCAATGGGCGTTGGCTATGTTCGTACCTGGTTTCATTATGTTAATGTGTATCCCATTCATCGGTTATATGTATGAACGTCCTTCTGTAAAAGAAATCGACAATAAGAAAATTGCTGAGGATGGGTTAGCAGAATTAGGACCTATGAAAGCGTCTGAAAAAGGCCTTATTGCCATTGCACTTCTTGCAATCGTAGGCTGGGTTCTTCCTACTTTTGATATTAATATTAATGCTACTGCAGTGGCTATCGTAGCTATGCTTGCTACATTTGTATGTGGCATTATTAATTGGGATGACTTGCTCAAAACTAAAGCAGCTTGGAACACATTGATTTGGTTCGGTGGTATCTTGGGCTTATCCTCTGCATTGACTAAAGGTAAATTCTTCGAATGGTTGGCTAAATACTTAGAGGCTCATATGAACTTTGGCTTAGATCCATTCATGATGCTTATCCTTATTTCTGTAATCTCTGTTGCTGTTCGTTACTTCTTTGCATCTGGTACTGCATATATTTCTGCAATGTTACCAGTATTCTTGATTGTAGGTATCAACGCAGGTATCGATCCTACATTACTAGCTTTCATCTTAATTGGGACAAACTCCTATGGTGGTTCCGTAACTCACTACGGTGCGGCTCCTGGTCCAATCATCTTCTCCGCTGGTTACAACAATGTAAAAGACTGGTGGACAGTTGGTCTTATCTCCGCCGTTGTATGTTTAGTTTTGAACTACGTAATCGGTATCCCTTGGTGGAAAATCGCTGGTTTCATGTAATCAGAAACTTTCACTATGGAGTGTTAGATTTTAATTGTTAGTATTCAATATCTGTATAGGCTCTCGCGACGAGTCTGTACAAATTTGGGTTTTATAAATGTTTCACAAGGAAAGGATGCAACATGGCACAATTAGTAAAAGCTGCACAAGCTGGCTTCGACGAAAAAAATGATGCATTAGTAACGGTTGAACCGATTGCTAGCGGTATCGAAATCGAATTAACATCCAAAGTTATGCGTCAATATGGCGATCAAATTAAATCCGTTATCTTGAACACAGTGAAAGAAGCTGGTTATGATGGCGTAAAAGTAATCGTACAAGATAAAAATGCTTGGGATTACACAATTAAAGCTCGCGTATTAGGTGCATTGGAAAGGGGGAGCAAAGCATAATGGCTAACGATAAAACATTCCCAGAAGTTAAAACAAACCCATTAACAGAGGCTGCTAAAAAACGTTTGTCTCGTTCCATGATGTTCGTACCAGGTAATACACCTAAAATGATTAACAGTGCAGATATTCACGGTGCTGACTCCATCATGATCGATATCGAAGATTCCGTGCCAATTACAGAAAAAGACATAGCTCGTCTTTTAACTGCAGAAGCATTGAAATCCCGTAAATTCCGTGCAGAAACAGTTGTTCGTATCAACCATCCTACACAAACTCCTTATGGCTATGACGATCTTGATGTTATCGTTCCAGCTAAACCTGATATGATTCGTTTACCTAAAACTGAAGATGTTTCTGAAGTTGAAATCGTAGCGAAGAAAATCGAAGAAGTAGAAAAAGCTAACGGCTGGCCAGAAGGTACAATCAATATTATCGTAGCTATCGAATCCGTTCGTGGCTTATACAATGTTCGTGAAATCTGCCACGGCCCTCGCGTAGTTGCTATCGCTCTTGGCGCTGAAGACTATCGTGCAGACCTTCGCACAGGTAAACATAAACCAGCTGTTGAATTGTTGTTCGCTCGTCAAACAATCCTTCATGCAGCACGCGAAGCAGGTATCCGAGTAATCGATACTGTATTCTCCGATGTGAAAGATCCTCAAGGTTTCCGCGAAGAAGTTGAATTCATTAAAGCTTTGGGTTATGATGGCAAATCTTGTATCCACCCAAGCCAAATCAAAATTATCCACGAAGTATTCACTCCTGACGAAAAAGAAATCGCTCATTCCGTTAAGGTATTGAACAGCTATGCAGATGCATTGCGCAACAATAAAGGCGTAATCTCCGTAGATGGTAAAATGATCGATGGTCCTATCGTAGTTCGTGCACAACGCGTAGTTGATAAAGCACGTGCAGCAGGCATTAAAGTTGAATTAGAGGAAGGAGCAGAATACGATGTTAAATAAAGTAGGTCGCGATATCCCAACAAATATCCCAGCACTAGAAGGCCGTGAAGTATATCAAGGTGAATTCGCCATTGAACCTAAAGTTCATCGTGCAGGTAAACCTGTACACATGAGCCGTGTTGGCACTAATAAAGTACTTGCTTCCATCGATGAAGCAATCGAAAAGGCTGGCGTAAAAGATGGCATGACTTTGTCCTTCCATCATCACTTGCGCAACGGTGACTATGTAATGAAAATGGTTATGGAACGCGTACAAGCAAAAGGTATTAAAGATATTACTATCGCGTCTTCTTCCTTGTCCCCATGCCATGAATTCTTGGTAGAAATGATTCAAGACGGCACTGTAACAGCTATTGAAACATCTGGCTTGCGCGATCGTCTTGGTAAATTCTTAACACAAAACCCTGGCGTATTGAAACGCCCTGTAGTGATTCGTTCTCACGGTGGTCGTGCTCGTGCTATCGAATCTGGCGAAGTTCATATCGATGTAGCTTTCATGGGTGCTCCTACAGCTGACCCACGCGGTAATGCTACTGGTCGCATGGGCAAATCCGCATGTGGTGCTCTTGGCTATGCTAAAGTTGACTCCCACTATGCAGATACAACTGTTATTATCACAGATAATTTGGTTGATTATGTACACAACTATGCAATCCCTCAAACTGATGTTGATTATGTTGTTGAGGTTGAAAGCATTGGTGATCCAGAAGGTATCGCTTCTGGTGCAGTAGGTTTCACTAAAAACCCTATTCAAATCAAAATTGCTGAACTAGCTGGTGAATTCCTTGACCAAGCTGGCATTATCAAAGACGGTTTCGTATTCCAATTGGGCGCTGGTGGTGCTCCATTGACTGTAGCAAAATTCATTGCTGAAAAACTTCGTAAACGCGGTGAAGTAGGTGGCTTCGCTATCGGTGGCGCTACTGGTATCTTGACTGGTATGCTTGAAGAAGGCTTGATTCGTGCTATTTATGATACTCAAACATTCGATACTACTGCAGCTGCATCCTTGGATAAAAACCCTGCTCACATTGAAATGTCCGCTTCCATGTACGCTAACCCATGGACAGACTGCACTACAAACTACTTAGACGTAGTATTCCTTGGTGCTACTGAAATCGACCTTGATTTCAATGTAAACGTAATGACTGACTCCAACGGTGTATTGATGGGCGCTTCCGGCGGTCACTCCGACACAGCAGCAGGTGCTAAATGCACAGTTATTACTTGCCCATTGATCCGTGGCCGTTTGCCAATGATTCGTGACAAGGTAGCAACTGTAATTACACCAGGCTCCTCCGTTGACGTTCTCGTTACTGAATATGGTATCGCCATCAACCCAGCTCGTACTGATTTGATTGAACGCTTCAAAGATAGCAACTTGCCTATCTACACAATTGAAGAATTACAACAATTAGCATTTGACTTAGTAGGTAAACCACAAGATATCCCTGTATCCGACAAAGATGAAGACATCGTGGCAATCGTAGAATACCGCGATGGTTCTATCCTTGACGTGGTTCGTAAACCTCTATAATTAAAACAAAGACCCTCTCTATGGTCCTCGAACTCACACATGACTGAAGTTCGTCTACGGACCACGGAGAGGGCCTTTTTGTATTTTTATGAATTGTAGGGCCGTAGGGAGGGGATAATGTGAGATTTTTATATATTAAATATGATGCTATGGGTGAAAATTTGGGCATTCATAAAGTTATAATATCTATATAAAAGAATGTGATTATATATTAGGGGGATATCTATGTATCAATATAGAGCTAATGTAGAATTTGATATAGATGGATTAAAGGACTTTTATATAGATGACTTAATGGAGCAAGAATTAAATATTTACTTAATGGTTGAATGTTGGATTCGAGATTATATTGATATTAATGATATGTATATTAGAATGGTTGAAGATGGACATGAAATACTAGAATGGGAATCTTTTCTCCCGAGTGAATTATCATATCGTAGTTTATTTGTGGCTAGCAATTATAAACTTGGATATAAAAATCAGTGTATTGATTATTTATATGCAAGATTTAAACAAGTTGTTAAGGGTGAACTTATAAGAAATTCTTTAATAGATAGATTAGAAATTGAACGAGTATATCTATTGCAAAACTCTATGCAAATTCTATTAAATTGTAATTTTAACATTGATTTTGAGAAGTTTGTAGAACGATGGATGGCGATTTGTAGTACTGAATATCATCCTGTATACTATAAATTAAAAGGTAATGTATTTATTGTATGAAGTTTGTATTATTTAATTTGGAGGTTGACACAATGGGGTCTGTATGGAGATTACAAACAAGAACAGATAGTAGTAGTGGAGAAAAAATTTCAAAGTATTGTTTAGATAATGATGTTGCCGCTTTAGGATGGAGTATTAAGGATGACCATATAAAGCACTATAATCCTGAGGCTATAATTGAAATACAAGAAAAACGTAATCAAATAGAAAATATAGATCAGTATTATGATGTTATTAGAACGTATGGTTTATATGGGATGAATCAAAAAAAACGTTTAGTCGCTGTTGATATGTTGAGTGAAGTCGAAAAGGGTGACTATATTTGGATGCGCGATAATGGTATTTATTATCTAGGACGTGTGAACGAAGATTCTAATTTTACTTATAATTGTGACAAGGATGCATTAGATTTTGATGCAGCTAATCAAATTACAGGAATTAAGTGGGAACGGATTGGTGATGAAAGTCAGGTGCCAGGAGCAGTAGCAACAGCTTTTATTCGCGGTCGAACTATACAACGCATAAATAAAGACTATATGTTTGAATATGCTGAATATGCATTTTGGGGAAAACCTTTGGTATTAGAGAAGTCAAATGAAGAATTTTTACAACAATTGTTTTATGATTGTTTATCACCAAATGATTGTGAAGATTTAGTTTGTCTATATTTATATGATCGTAAAGGTTATGTGACAATCCCATCTACGAATAAAATTGCAACTGAGCTATATGAATGTGTATTAGTAAATCCAGAAAATGGGATGCTTGCATATCCTCAGGTAAAAAAAGGGAGTGTTCCCTTAGATTTTAATAATTATGTTGATTTGGTAGATGACCAAAAGCGAAAAAAAGAAGTATATCTATTTACATCAGAAGGTATAGTAAATAAATCAAACGTTCAAAGTGATTTGATTCATATTATTACTCCAAATGACTTATACCGATGGGTAAAGGCTAAGATGGAAAGTGAAAATTATTTAATTCCTGAAGGTATTGTAAAATGGTATAAATTAATACACTCATCAGAATAATAGTTAAAAATTAGGAGAGCGCATATGAGCCAAGTTTTTAAACAAGATTTAACAGATACTTCAGTCCGACCAGGTGGTATTTTTTTCGTTGAGTTATTAATGCCGAAGCAGTGTGATATGCCTGATCGGGATACAATGATAGAGATATTTACGAAGCATCTAGGACCTGTTGATTGTTTTGATCACCGTCGTGAGTCTGCTGGTTTTGCTCCTCAGAATTATAAGGTGCATTACGAGGATACTGATGCAGATATTTCACCGACGTTAATGGTGACGGATTGTGAGAAAATCGATAAGCCTGTATTAGATGATTTTGAACGTAGTCAGGTGTGGGATTGTCCCAATGTGGATGAGTTGTTGACAGAGTGTCAATACAGGGTGTTTGCTACGGATATGTTAGCCTCTGGTTTAGAGGCTAAAGAACGGGCCGATATGCTAGTGAAATATGTAGATGCACTGTTGGAGCTATATCCATCTTGTAAAGCTGTTGTATTTGGTCCATCTCGTAAGTTCTTAAGTCGTGAATCGATTGAAAATCATTCAGATAAAGCGGTAACTCGTTTTATTTATTATGCTGTAAATGTACGTTATTTTAGTATTCAAGGTACCAATGATATGATGGTAGATTCTGTGGGTATGAGTACATTATTTTTACCTGATTTACAGTATCACTTTCACGGTGTAGATCCTAATCATGTAGTATTTCATGCTTATAATGTGTTGAATTATATTTTCGAACATGATAATCTAATAGGTGATGGGGGAACCATTGCGGGGTTACAAAATGGCGAGATGAATCAGGATATTCAGTGGAAAGTACAATATGAGGATTCTCTAAGTCACCCGGTTCGAGAGGTTCTAGATATTAATATGCGAGAATATGCATCGGGCACTCGCTAGTTGTTAATCAATGAAAGGTGTGAGCATTATGAGTGATCAACGTGTTTTTGATATGGAACTCGTGAAAGTTGAAAGTTTGGAGAAAGCTGTTAAGACACCATTTTATCAAACTGATTCCACAGGTGGCTCAATATGGGTTATTAAAGCTGGTCAAACCTTACCAAAGCATTACCATCATAACTCTGATGATATATGGGTTATATTGCAAGGCAAGGGGGTATTTTATCCAACGCCGGATACGGAGGTGCCTTTTACAAAGGGGCAAGTTATAGTATCTAAAAAGGGTGAATGTCATGGTGCAAAAAATACTGGAACAGAAGATGTCATCTTTGTGAGTATCGTCGCTCCTGTGCCTGCTGATTATGATCCTGTTAGTACTAATTAATATGAAAGCACTTTATAGTATTTTGTTATCTTATAATAGAGACAGATTTATACTATAAAGTGCTTTTTTATTTTATATAGTCATTTCTAGCGAATATACCTTTTCTATTTTTATATGCTATTATTTTGATTTCACTATTCCTATTTGATATTTCTATATTTTATATAGTTCCATTGACAGAGGACGTTTGTTCTTTTAAGATGGTAAAGTATGTAATATTTTAATAAGCAGAAAGGAATTATATGAACTCATCTACACTAGAGCCTCAAAGTGGGGACATCAATTTCAAAGATTTTACGAAACGTCGTATGCTTCACGTAGTCTTACCATTGTTTATTGTTTCTATTATTGCCTTCTTAGATCGTGTTAATATTGCTTATGCAGGCTTGACTATGAAGGAGAATTTACCGTGGTTGACGCCAGAAGTATTTGGTATGGGGGCAGGCATTTTCTTTATTGGTTATGTTTTGTTTGAAGTGCCTGCATCTTTAATTGCAGCTCGTTGTAATGCTATGCATTGGGTGGCGCGTATCATGTTTAGTTGGGGTCTCGTATGTATTCTTATGACGACGATGACCACTGAGTTGGAATTTTATGTTTATCGATTTTTACTTGGTCTATGTGAGGCTTCTTTATATCCTGTAATTTATTCATTACTTATTCCAAATTGGTTCTTGCCAAAGGAGCGTGCGAAGGCGATCTCTTTGATGTTGACGTCTTTATTGTTCTCTAACATCATTGGTGGGCCATTGGCAGGTATTTTATTGGATACAACGTTCTTTGGTCTACATGGTTGGCGTACACTCTTTATCGTTGAAGCTATTCCTGCTGTGATCTTTGCGTTCATTTTCGCATTCTGGATGAAAGAGCGTCCTGAACATGCATCTTGGGTAACTGATGTAGAAAAGGTATATATTAAAGCCGAGCTTGAAAAAGAAGAGCAACAAAAGCAAGCGGTAAAGAAATATACTACTTGGCAAGCGTTGAAAGACCCAAAAGTATTGCGCCTAGCGTTAATCTATTTCTTGTGGGTTATTGGTTTCTGGGGCTTTAGTTTTTGGATGCCTCAAGTTCTTAAAAGCTTATCTGGATGGCCACCAAGTGTGGTAGCGTGGTCTATTGCTATTCCAATGACAGCAGCCTTACTTGTACAAATATACTGTGGTTACTCTTCTGAAAAGCGCAATGAAAAACGTTGGCACGTTGCTACTACATTGTTCATTGGTACTATTGGTTTCTTAGCAACACCACACAGTCTGTCTCCAGAAGTTAGCTTATTCTTTATATGCTTAACTGCAGTAGGTGTTTACGGTGGTATGGGTGTATGGTGGACCATGCCAACAACCTTCTTATCTGGCGCTGCTGCAGCGGGGGCGATGGGACTCATTAACTCTTCAGGTAACATGGGGGGCTGGGTAGGTCCTTATATGCTTGGATTCATCAATGGTCACACAGGTAGCTTTGCTTATGGCTACTATGTAATGGGGGCTTGTATGTTCCTTGCTGGTCTATTAATTTTGACACTTCCAAAATCTATGGAGCATAAAGAGGATTAAGTAGAGTTATATTATAGATAACTTCATAGGAAAATATTTAACGAATGCTTCAATGGTGTGATTTTGGGTACTATTCAATTTTATGTTACAATTTACAAAATAGTATTATTTAAACTTGAGGAGACAGAATATTGAAAGAGTGTAGACCTAAGTTTGATGAAATTACATCATTTGATGAATTTAAAAAATATTATTGGTATCGTGATGAACTTTCACAAATATGTAAATCATTAGGATTAGAATATAGGGGAATAAAACAAGAACTCAATCATATTATTGAGCAGTACTTTAAAGGCAATTTAATTAAAAAATCATCAATAAAAAATAGAAAAAAACAAGTGGAAAATATTACTTTAGATACACCATTACTTGAATGTAATTTTTCTTTTAATACGAAGTTTAGAGAATATTTTTCTGATTTAATAGGTGTTTCACGATTTAAATTTAATGCTGATATGGCTACTGCTTGGAGAAAAGTAAAAAGTGAAAAAAATATTAGCTTTACCATTGGAGATTTGCTGAAAGTATATTATGGTGAATCAGATTATGCAAAGTATGACAATTCGGCTTGTCAATGGAATCAATTTTTTAAGGATTTTTGTGCAGACGAATGTAGTGGCAATTATTCGAATAAATTAAAAGTAGCATCTATTATTTGGAAAGAAGTTAGAGATTCAAAAAATGAAAAAATCTATTCAAAGGATCTTTTAAGTGAATATGCATATAAATTAGAAGCGTATCGCAAGTAGAAGTAACTTGTCATTGCAGAGACGTATGGGAAAACTAGCAATTAAATTTATAATAGAATAATGATAAAAGCACCTTATATCCTATGAGAAGAGTCATTTGTGATGACTTTTGTAGGTATATAAGGTGCTTTTATTTATTCCTGATTTCTTTATTGATTTTATTTTGTTACATCAGGCACTTTCCCAGGATTCATATCGAGGTTTAGATCTGTGGATTTGAATGGGTGTGGGTTTGCCTCTGGTGGTTGTACTTTGAGTTCTGGATGCAACCATTGTAATTGTTTTAGTTCCCAGTCGTACTTGGCACCGTCATTTTGTAGCTGACGAATATCTTTTAGGATTTCGTCTAGTTGGTCGCTATGTTTATTAGCCATCCCTTCAAGAATGTAAAGACGACCTGCTACACTGTCGATGGTAGAGCCATCGTGGTCTTCATCGACACGCCATTGTAATTCAGAGATTTGTATTTGCTGGAATATGATAACGATAACCAGCACAATGATAACGCCCCACATGGGCGCTTCTTTAGCTTTCAAAAGGGCTCGCAATTTACATGCGAGCCCAGATGGTTTGTTCATTATTGACGATCCTCGAGTTGTAATCCAGGTAATGGTAATTTGGAGTTTACGAAGTCTAACCACAAGCGAGAAGCGTGGGAGAGGTAATGACCCTTTTTCCAAATTACATAAAGGGTATGAATAATTTCAGGTACGAGAGGTCTTACGACAACCTTAGAACCAACCTCCGTATTTTCACCTACCTCAGGGCAGAGGCGAGATGGTAATAATGCAATAGCAAGGTTTGCACTAACTGTTTGTAACATGAGATCACGTTGGCTCGTTTCAAACACGATATGCGGTTGGAAGCCGGTGTGTTTACAAGCTTTGATGATTTCATCATGTAAGTTGAAATCGTCTTTATGCAATACAAAGGATTCATCAGCTAGCATTTCTAGGCGAATTTCTTTTTCTTTTGCTAAAGGGCTAGATTTTGGAATGATAACGGACAGTGGGTCACTCGTAAGGTAGAAAGATTCAAATTCTTTAGGGTTTGGTTTAGTACAGATGATGCCAATATCAATTAAACCTTCCTGAACGCTGATCTCAACCTTTTTAGAACCTTGTTCGTAGAGTTCCAATTCGATTTGTGGATATACTTTTTTAAATTCACCTAATAACTGGGCAAAAATGGGAGCATCAGTAATTGGTGGAATACCAATTCTGATGGAACCTTGCTCCAAACGAAACTCGTTTTCAAAATCAGTTTTTAGATGTTCAAACATAAACACAACGCGTTTAGCGTGGGTTAAGAAGATGGTACCCCCATCAGTAAGTTCTACAGATTTAGCATTACGCATGAAGAGAACAACACCAAGTTCGTCTTCTAAAGCTTTAATTGTACGGCTGATTGCAGATTGGGAGATGTGTAAATTCCTTGCAGCCTTACTAAAGCTTTTTTGATCAGCTACTTCAACGAAGTATTTCAAATGATGAAAATCCATAATTAACCCCCTAAAAATAAAACTTGGTTATAGGACGTGACCTAACTAAATGAGAATAGTTATTACTGTAATGCAATTAGCTATTACTTTATGTAAAGCATGGATAGCAATATTGGCAAAGCGACAGTCACTGTATGTGTTGCGTTGATAGGGCCCAGCACGTTATAATTAGCATATAGGGCTATATCAAGTTATGATATTAGGAATTATGGTTGTGCCCATCACAAAAAAGTATGCTCACACATAATGCCATATTATATATAACATATATATTATTGCATTATTTTTTCATGTGCGCAAGTTTGTAATGGTTGTTATTCCTAAACATAATGATAGATTAAGCAAGTGTTCTATTTTTGCTAAATGCTTAAGGAGGCAATAATCACATGAGTCGTAAATTTAAAACTATGGACGGCAACCAAGCGGCTGCTCACGTTTCTTATGGTTTTACAGAAGTTGCTGCGATTTATCCAATCACTCCATCTTCTCCAATGCCAGAACACATTGATGAATGGGCTGCATCTGGTCGAAAAAACATCTTCGGCAACACTGTTCAAGTTGTAGAAATGCAATCTGAAGCAGGTGCTGCTGCTGCAACCCACGGTTCTTTACAAGCTGGTGCATTAACAACAACTTTCACATCTTCCCAAGGTTTGTTATTGATGCTTCCTAACTTATATAAAGTAGCAGGTGAATTACTTCCAGGTGTATTCCAAGTAGCTGCTCGTGCATTGGCTGCACATGCTTTGGCTATCTTTGGTGACCACCAAGACGTAATGGCTGCTCGTGCAGCTGGCTGTGCTATGTTAGCTGAATCCTCTGTACAAGAAGTAATGGACTTGTCCGCTGTAGCTCACTTGACAGCTATTAAAACTCGCGTACCTTTCATCAACTTCTTTGACGGTTTCCGTACATCCCACGAAATTCAAAAAATTCAAATCTGGGACTATGAAGATTTAAAACCATTGGTTGACATGGATGCTGTTAAAGCGTTCCGTAAAAATGCTTTAAATCCAGATGCTCCTGTAACTCGTGGTACTGCAGAAAACCCTGACGTTTACTTCCAACATCGTGAAGCATCCAACAAATTCTACTTGAACGTTCCTGACGTTGTAGAACACTACATGAACGAAGTTAACAAATTGGCAGGTACTAACTACCAATTGTTTAACTATCATGGTGCTCCTGATGCTACTGACGTTGTTGTAACTATGGGTTCTTCCGCTCAAGTTGTAGAATCCACCGTGGATTACCTCAACAAATTGGGCCGCAAAGTTGGTTTTATCAACGTTCATTTGTTCCGCCCATTCGCAACAGATCGTTTGTTGAAAGCTCTTCCTAAAACTGTAGAACGCATTGCAGTTCTTGACCGTACTAAAGAACCAGGTGCTTTGGCTGAACCATTGTTCTTAGACGTACAAGCAGCTGTAGTTGACGGTGGCCGTAATGTAAAAGTTATCGCTGGTCGTTATGGTTTGAGCTCCAAAGACGTTATCCCTGCAGACATCGTTGCTGTATTCGATAATTTAGCTGCTGAAAATGGTAAGAAATTCTTCACATTGGGTATCAATGATGATGTTACATTCTTGTCCTTAGATCGTGCTGAAGGCGTAGAAGTTGAAACTCCTGGTTTGACTGAATGTAAATTCTGGGGCTTCGGTTCTGACGGTACTGTAGGTGCGAATAAATCCGCTATCAAAATCATCGGTGACCACACTGATATGTATGCTCAAGCATACTTTGACTACGACTCCAAAAAATCTGGTGGCGTAACAATGTCTCACCTTCGTTTTGGTAAAAATCCAATCAACTTGCCTTACTTGATTACTGAACCTCAATTCGTAGCATGTCACCGTCAATCTTATGTACATGAATACGACTTGATTCGCGGCATCAAAAAAGGCGGTACATTCTTATTGAACTGTACTTGGTCTCCTGAAGAATTGGATGAACATTTACCTGCTAAATTACGTCGTCAAATCGCAGAAAAAGAATTGAACTTCTACATCATCAATGCTGCGAAAATCGCTTCCGAAATCGGTTTGGGCGGTCGTATCAACATGGTAACGCAAGCTGCATTCTTCAAATTGACTGAAATCATCCCTGTAGATGATGCTGTTAAATACCTTAAAGAATCCGTAGTAACTTCTTACGGTAAAAAAGGTCAAAATATCGTTGACATGAACAATGCTGCTATCGATCAAGGTGTTAACGCTTTGGTAAAAGTAGATGTTCCTGCTAGCTGGAAAGACGCAGTAGATGATGGCAATCATGCAGTTAAACCTGGTTGCGAATCTTGCCCATCCTTCGTTCAAAATATTGCACAACCAATCAATGCACAAGCTGGTTATGATCTTCCTGTATCCAAATTCTCTGGCTATGAAGATGGTACATTACCTGCTGGTACTGCTAAATTCGAAAAACGCGGTCCTGCATTGTTCGTTCCAAAATGGTTGCCTGAAAACTGTATTCAATGTAACCAATGTTCCTTCGTATGTCCACATGCTACAATTCGTCCAATTTTGGCAACTGAAGCAGAAGTGGCTGCAGCTCCAGAACATTTCGATACAATCCCTGCATTGGGTGCTAAAGATCTTCAATTCCGTATCGCTGTATCCCCATTAGATTGCTTGGGTTGCGGTAACTGTGTTGATATCTGTCCAGCTCCTAAGGGCAAAGCTATCGTGATGACATCCATCGATACTGAAATCGAACAAGCTGAAGCTTGGAACTATGGTGTTAACCTTCCTGTAAAAGAAAATCCTATGAAGAAGGAAACTGTTAAAGGTTCCCAATTTGAACAACCATTGTTCGAATTCTCCGGTGCTTGCGCAGGTTGTGGTGAAACTCCTTATGCTAAATTGTTAACTCAATTGTTCGGTGACCGTATGATGATTGCCAATGCAACTGGTTGTTCCTCCATCTGGGGTGCTTCCATGCCTGCATCTCCATACACAACTAACCAACAAGGTCATGGTCCTTCTTGGGCAAACTCCTTGTTCGAAGATAATGCTGAGTATGGTTATGGTATGTACATCGGCGTTAAGAAAATCCGCCAACAATTAGTAGAATTGGCTGCTAAAGCAGTTGAAACTGCTACTGGCGAATTGAAAGACGCTTTAGAACAATGGATTGAATTTGCTAACCTTGGTGCAGCTACTCGTCAACGTTCCGAACGTTTAGTAGCAGCTATCGAAGCTGAAGGCGCTACAACTCCTGAATTGAAAGAAATTCTTGAGAAAAAACAATTCTTGATCAAACGTTCTCACTGGATCTTCGGTGGTGACGGCTGGGCATACGACATCGGCTTCGGCGGTGTTGACCATGTATTAGCTTCTGGCGAAGACGTAAACATCTTCGTATTCGATACTGAAGTATACTCCAACACTGGTGGTCAAGCATCTAAATCCACTAACGTAGCAGCAGTTGCTCAATTCGCAGCTTCTGGTAAACGTACTAAGAAGAAAGACCTTGGCATGATGGCTATGTCTTATGGTTATGTATACGTAGCACAAGTAGCTATGGGTGCAGACAAAAACCAATTGATGAAAGCTGTTACAGAAGCTGAAGCATATCCAGGTCCATCCTTGATCATCGCTTACAGCCCATGTATCAACCATGGTATCAAAGCTGGTATGGGTAAAGCTCAAGAAGAACAACGTAAAGCAGTTGCAGCTGGTTACTGGGATCTTTACAGATACAACCCTCAACTTAAAGAAGAAGGTAAAAATCCATTCTCCTTGGATTCCAAAGAACCAACTGAAAGCTTCCAAGACTTCCTTAAAGGTGAAGTACGTTACGCTTCCTTGGCTAAAGCAGCTCCAGACGTTGCAGAAGAATTATTCGCTAAAACTGAAAAAGACGCTAAAGAACGTCGCTTAAGCTATGTTCGCTTGCAAAAAGGTTTTGAAGACGTAAAATAATTCGTTATTTAACGACTGAGAACTATATGAGGCACCCTTTCAAGGGTGCCTCTTTTGTATGTAATACTATATAGCTAAATGTGTTAATATCATATTATTTAGGTAATAACTGCTTTAAACGTAGGTAATATACTAGTAATTTGGTATAATGATAAATAACAATGTATATTTCATAAAGTTAAACATAGAGGTACATATGGCTAAGGATAATTCACAAATAGCAATGGAAGACATGCAACAAACGATATATAAAGAGTTAGGCTATAAATCCTATCCATTTCCTTTTATAACGCCGGCCTATTTAGAAGCATATGGTGCTCTTGTAGGGCTAAATACTCCACCTGCGAAGACAGCTCGTGTTCTTGAACTAGGCGCTACTTATGGCGGTAATATTATTTCTCAAGCTGTATTTAACCCAGAGGCGACCTTTGTAGGCATTGAACTTTCACAAGACCAAGTAGAGAAGGGCAATCAAATTATTTGTGATGCAAAATTAGAGAATGTATCCTTGGTGCAAGGAGATATTTTGAATTTTGACGAATCTATGGGGACTTTCGATTATATTATTGCACATGGATTCTACTCTTGGATCAATGATGAAATGAAGGATAAGCTGCTCAATATTATTTCTAATCATTTGGCGGATAATGGTATTGCCTATGTGTCTTACAATACGTATCCAGGTTGGCATACCATGGAAGAAGTACGTCAGCTCATGCTGTTTGCTAATCGTGGCCAAGATAAGTTGACCCATAAGGAAAAGGTGTTGCGCGGTAAGACCGTAGGCAGTCTTGTGGGTGCTCAGATTCTTAACTATGATAACCTTAAAGAACGAAATAGTAAATTCCTTGGTGCATTGCGCTCTGTAATGCAAAAGGATGACTATTATGTAGGTCATGACCATCTAGAGCCGCATAATGATCCGTGCTATTTCTATCAATTCAATGATCATTTGAAAGCGCATAATCTTGCTTATGTATGCGATGCAGACCTTACACTATCTATGGTTCGTACCTATGATGAAAGTATAGCAGCTAAACTTGAGCAACTGGCGCCTAATAGCCAAGCGGATCAAGAACAATATTTAGATTTTATACTAGATACGACATTCCGCAAGTCGATTATTTGTAAAGCTAGCGTTGCAAAAGATATCAATTTTGCTGTTGCAAATCCGGCTGAAGTGAATACAATTCCTGTTCGCACTATTGTAAATAGCTTTGTTTTCCAAATTCTCTTTGATGAGGAAGCACTGGAAATGTTTGAAAATGTACTCGTAAGAGATACCTTCCAAGCGCTTATTAAAGATGGTGGTACGTTCAATATGATTGAGGCCCTAGCTATTTTGAAAGCAGCCCATGAGGCAGCTCATGCATCTGATGATGAATTAGAACCTGCTGTATGTAGCTTGTATCGTGCTGTAGTAGAGCATATGGTACGTGGTGGTATTCGCTTCTATAAAACATTCCCTGTAAAAGAAGAGTATATGGAGGGCTTATCTTATATTCCTGCCCGTTTTACAAACTTTGTAAAAGCTATTGTTCATGGTGGCAGTGAATATATGTATGGAGCAGATATGTTCAATGATGCTATTGGTGATATTTCTGAAGAGGATTTATTATTTATGGAGTTGTTGAACAAACCAAAAGCGAAATCTACGGTAATTAAAAAGATTAAAGAGGCTCTCTTTAGTGCAGATCAGTCTCAAACTACAAAGCATCAAAATGCCATGGCTGAAGCTTTTTATAATGAATTAACAACGCGTATGGAACATTTGGGCTTTGTTAGAAGTAAGAAAACAGGTAGTATTTCCTAAGTGATAGCTCCCTTTATTTGATCCTGTTGCTATGAGTCTGTATTATATTCTGCTGATTTTATAGCTAAAATATAAACCCGTTACACTTATAACATATTTATGTACTAAGTGTTAACGGGTTTTGTTTTATATAATTAAATTTACTTTTATTTTATATTTATTACTTTTAGTTATTTTATATTGCTGAAAAAGTATAGTAAATCGATAATTTTAATGAGGAAAAAATGAGCCGTTCATGAAAATATGGTATAATGTGTATGGGTATTTTGTAAATATCATCCGATGTGTTGTGGATGATTCTATAAATTGTATTAGTTGATAAAGTTGTATTAATTGTATTATTTGTAAAAGGAGTCTTTTATGGCATCTAAGAAGGCAGTTCTAGTATATATACTAGAAATCCTGAAAGACGAAACAGATGCTAATCATACGTTATCTCAAGAGGAGATTCGCAGTATATTAGCCGAACGGTACGAGGTATCCGTCGATCGGAAAACCTTAGGCCGTCATTTAAATGATTTATATGAATCTGGAGATTTTAGTATTCAATGTGAAGAGTCTGCTGTGGGAGCAGATGGCACAATTCGACGTACTGATTTCTATATGATTCATACCTTTGAAGATTCTGAATTGCGATTATTGATTGATGGTATATTGGCATCTCGCCATATTACTGCATCTCAACGTAAAGATTTAATCGGGCGTGTTGCAAAATTGGGTAGCTCCTATTTTAAGCCTCATGGTATTGATATTGAAAGTAATACGGGGTACCTTCATAGAAGCCAAGATTTATTTCTTAATATTGATCTCATAGAAGAAGCAATACAAAAGGGTAGAAAAATTTCATTGGCCTATTGCCAACCAGATGTGGATAAGCGATTACATATTAATCTTGGCCCAGATCATAAGGAACGGAAGTATGTATTTAATCCATTCCAACTAGTAATGAATCGAGGACATTATTACATGGTAGGAAATCACGAAAATTATGATGACATGTCTACATTACGCGTTGATCGAATTGCACATATTACGGTGCTAAATGAACGTAGAAAACCTTTGCGGGAGATAAAGGGATATCAACAACAACGCACCTTTAATGTGTCACAATACGTAAAGGAACATATTTATATGTTCGGTGGTGAATCTATTACTGTTACGTTTAAAGCTAGACGTTCCATCGTAAATCAAATTTTAGATTGGTTCGATGGCAATGTAGAGTTTACAAATATAACAGCTGATAATGTTGTATGTCGTGTACGTGTTAATCATGACGCCTTTAAATATTGGGCGCTCCAATATATGCAAAGTGTAAAAGTGCTTACTCCAGCTTCTTTAGTGACAGAGGTAAAAGCCGCAATTGAGGAAGGTTTACACCAATACTCATAAATAAAAGCTAGTTGATCGGTGAATCAACTAGCTTTTTTATGTTTTCTTATAGAACGTGCATTTTTTCTGCTTCTCTATAGTCTTTTAGAACCGGACGTGGAGGCAATTTACCCATGAGGCTTACAATATAGATTGCGATAGAAGAGAAGATGAAGCCTGGCACAATTTCATATAGGCCAAAGAATCCAAATTGTTTCCAAATGAGTACTGTTAAACCACCTACAACAATACCAGCGATACAGCCGTGACGCGTCATGCGCTTCCAGAACAAGGAGAACAAGATTGCTGGACCGAAGGCTGCACCGAAGCCTGCCCATGCATAGGCTACCATCGTCAAGATATAGCTGTCTGGATCCATAGCCATATAGATGGCAATCAATGCCACTAGAAGTACTACGATACGGCTTACTAATACAAGCTCTTTATCGCTTGCTTTTGGATGGATGATATTAGCATAGAAGTCATTAGAAATAGCAGAGGCTGTTACTAATAATTGAGCAGATGCGGTACTCATAATAGCGGCCAATACAGCGGACCAGATAAGGCCTGCTACAAATGGAGTAAAGAGCCGTTCAGTCATGATGAGGAATATTGTTTCCGCATCAGTGCCTACTAATTTATCTGGCAGCATGTAAACATGACCGATGAGACCTACTGCAATAGCTGCCATAAGGGATAAGATAACCCATACCATGGCGATATTCGTAGATTTCTTAAGCTCTTTCGCATCAGAGATAGCCATAAAGCGCACTAGGATGTGAGGTTGACCGAAGTAGCCAAGACCCCAACCAAGAGAAGAAATTAGGCCGATAGCCCAAGTAAACCAATCAGATGGATTACCAAACAAGCTAAGTCCTTGTGGAAACTCATGTTGGATGAGTTGGAATGTTTCAATAGGGCCACCCATGTACATGGCTGCTGTAATTGGTACTGCCAAGATGGCAAAGAACATTAATGCGCCTTGAATACAGTCTGTCCAAGATACGGCAAGGAATCCGCCAAGGAAGGTATAAAATACGACGATGCCAGCGGTGATAAAGAGGGATACGGTGTAATCAAGACCAAAGATGGTATTGAACAATTTGCCCCCTGCCACGAATCCTGATGATGTATAAATCAAGAAGAAAATCAAGATAAATAAGGCGGAAATGACAGCTACCGAATGGGATTGATCATGAAAACGATTCTTCAAATAATCCGGTAATGTTAAGCTATCACTGGCTACCTCAGTATGGTTACGTAAGCGTCTAGAAACGAATTTCCAGTTCGCCCATGTACCTAATGTGAGGCCTACGGCAATCCATACACCAGAAATCCCCGTAGTATACGCTAGACCAGGCACACCCATGAGCATCCAACCACTCATATCTGATGCCTCTGCACTGAGTGCTGTGATCCATGGTCCTAGTTGTCGGCCACCGAGGATGTAATCACCAATGCTGTTTGATTTGCGATAGTAGTAGACCCCGATATACATCATGAGTCCTAGGTATAAGGCAAAGGCGATAATAATCATTAAGTTGTCTTGTGTCATGCCTATATAAGACCTCCTTAGGTTCTAGTTATATTCTATAGTATAGTAAATAATTTTTATTGTACCACATATTAGTACTTTAGAGGGTAAAAAAATTGGTGATATTAATAAGATTCCTATACCAATTTAGCCCATATACTTTAGAGATACGCATTAGATTGTTGCTTATGAAATCATATACTAATGAGTCCCATACCGAACGAAATATGATAAAATAAAAGAATGTAAAAACGATATTTCGTATTGGGTATACGAAATATTGGTCAGTAGTCATCGAGATTAATATTTACATTTCTGGAACGTGAAAGGAGGACCTTATGGAACAACAAGTAGGCACTAAGCATGAAGTACCTAAACCGTATCAAGTTGTGACGAAACAACAAGCGTTGCGTATGTTAGAGACCTACTTTGGGTATACCTCCTTTAGACCGGCTCAAGAGGCTCCTATTGCATCCTTGTTGCGGAATGAAGATGTAATTGGAATCATGCCGACAGGGGCAGGGAAGTCTATCTGTTTCCAGATTCCTGCGCTTTGTAAGCCGGGCTTGACTATTGTGTTTTCTCCGCTTATTTCTCTTATGAAAGACCAAGTGGATGGTCTTTTAGTACAGAATATACCAGCGTCACTTATCAATAGTACGCTTACCCAAGCAGAGTTTAATAAAACCATGTACGAAGTACGCAGTGGCAAAATTAAACTCTTATATATTGCGCCAGAGCGGTTGAGCTCTAATTTTTTCTGTAATGTACTGCGAGCGTTACCGATTGCTCAAGTTATCGTGGATGAGGCTCACTGTATCTCTGAGTGGGGCCATGATTTTAGACCGTCTTATCGACTTATCGGAGAGTGGCTCAATTCATTGCCAAAGAGACCTATCGTGGGGGCTTTTACGGCGACGGCGACGAAATATGTAGAAAATGATATAAAAAAATTATTAGGTCTAGATACGGCTAATGTATACGTGACGGGTTTTGATCGGCCTAATTTATCGTTCTCTGTTATCCGCACACCGAAGCGGATGGATTACGTTGTCCATTATGTGCGAGAGCACGCCAATGAAAATGGTATTATCTATTGTGCAACGCGCAAGGATGTAGATCGGGTTTATGAAAATTTAACCCGTGCGGGCATCAAAGCTGGCCATTACCACGGAGGACTCAACGACGAGGTGCGCCATGAAATGCAGAATGCCTATGCAGACGATAAATTACAGGTTATGGTGGCGACGAATGCCTTTGGTATGGGCATTGATAAAAGCAATGTACGCTATGTGCTACATTATCAAATGCCGCGTAATATGGAGTCCTATTATCAGGAGGCAGGACGAGCTGGCCGTGATGGGGCACCTGCTGAATGTATCTTGCTTTATAGTGGGCAGGATGTACAGGTTCATAAGTATTTAATTGAACAATCTATCGAAACGCCGGAACGACAAGATGTGGAGTTACGCAAATTGCAGTCCATGATTGATTACTGTTTCTGTAGTAATTGCTTGCGTAAATATATGCTTAATTACTTTGGTGAAAGCACCGTTTGGACTACTTGTGATAATTGTAGCTCTTGTAAGGGTTCTGCTGATAAGGTCAATGTTACGAAGGAAGCAAAAGCTATTTTTCGTGCCATCATGGGCACCGATGAGCGATATGGGGCATCAATGATAACCTCTATCGTCCGCGGGGAGCGAACGGATCGTATTATGCGTGCTGGACATGATGCATTGCCTGTCTTTGGCTTACTGAGCAATGTAGATGAAAAATCTATTAAAGGACTTATCCAACAGTTTGTAGCATCTGGCTACTTGCGCAGTTCGACTGGAAAATACCCTATATTATCCTTAACGGCTGGTGCAGAGGAAGTATTAGCAGGTCGTAAAGAGGTAGAGGAAATTAGACAACATGTGTCTGTGCCTTCTCGCACTAGTAAGTCTGCTGCCTCAGTGGTGCGAGGAAAGTCCAGCTCTACATCGGGCGGCTTATTTGAACATTTACGTCAACATCGCAAATACTTGGCAGAAAAAGCGGGTCTTAGACCGTATCTTATCTTTCCTGACACAGTACTCATAGATTTGGCAAATTTACGACCTACAACATTAGGTGAGTTTGGCAATGTTAAAGGCGTAGGGGAAGCAAAATTAAAAAAATATGGACTTACCTTTTTACAGGCCATTGCAGAATATAAGGGATAATAAATTTTACTGTATATATGGTAGTACTGTATATTTTTTAGTATGATAGTACTATATATTTTAGTAAGACTAGCAAGATATACGTTAGTATTTTTTGCTTATTATATATAGATCTAGGGGGATAAATGAGCTTAGCAGATACACAATACCTCGGTATTATTGAAAATATTTTAGATCATGGCATTTATGGTCAAAATCGCACAGGCATTGCAACGTACAAATTGCCTCAACAAATCATGCAATTTGACTTGCAAGAGGAATTTCCAATTTTAACCACTAAATTTGTAGCTTTTAAAACAGCTGTGAAAGAATTATTGTGGATTTGGCAAATGCAGTCCAATGACGTGCGCAAATTGCAAGAAATGAATGTGCACGTATGGGATGAATGGATGCGTGAAGATGGTACTATTGGTAAAGCATACGGCTACCAAATTGCGAAGTACAAACAACTAGATAAGCTTATCAAAACGATTAAAGAAGATCCTGATAGCCGCCGAATGATTGTAACCCTTTGGAATATTGAAGATTTAGATGATATGGCGTTGCAACCATGTGCGTATGAAACCTTATGGGATGTAGGGGATGGTTACTTGAACTGCATGCTCATCCAACGCAGTGGCGACATGGGGCTTGGCGTTCCGTTTAACACGGCTCAATATGCGGCATTACAATGTATGATCGGTCAAGTAACAGGTTTAAAACCAGGTAAATTTACACATGTTATCAACAATGCCCATATCTATGAAAATCACGTAGATGCATTGCGTGAGCAATTAGCACGTCGCAATCAAGCGTTGCCTGCTCCAAAAATTATCGTGAATCCTGAGGTAAAAGACTTCTATGACTTCACACCAGAGGACATTACCTTAGATGGATATGAACATTTAGGTAAATTATCCATGACTGTTGCTGTATAGCATTGTATTCATGACAATTGTTAAATAGCATAATATGTATGGCTATTGCTATATAGTATTATGTTTATAGCCATTGCTAAATAGTATAATTTATGACTGTTGCCATATAGTATTAACTGAAAGAGGGCAGTATGTTAGCATTAATCGTAGCCGTAGCACATAATCGTGTAATCGGTAAAGATAATACTTTGATTTGGCATTTGCCAAATGATTTGAAATTCTTTAAGGAAAAAACAACAGGACATGTTATTATCATGGGCCGTAAGACCTTTGAAAGCTTACCGTTCTTGTTGCCAAATCGTGAGCATTGGGTAATTACTCGTGATAAAGGCTTTGATGCACCAGAAGGTGTTAAGATTTTCCATAACCCTGAGGCGGCTGCTGAAGCAGCACGTGCTCTTGATGCGGCCTACGTTATTGGTGGCGCTCAAGTATACGAAGCTTTTCTACCTTATGTAGATACTATGTATATCACTGAAGTGGACCACGAATTTGATGGGGATGCATTTTTCCCTGAATTCTCAGAGGATGCTTTCACTATCGAATCCGTTGTAGACGGCATTGTGGATGAAAAGAATCAATATCCTCATCGTTTTGTAACCTATCGCAGAAAGGCAGCTAAATGAGTGAAAGAATGTTTGCCCTTATCGGCAGTGAATTAAATGTTAAGCCAAAGCAGGTGCAAGCTGCAGTAGAATTGCTGGACGAAGGCAATACGGTGCCGTTTATTGCGCGGTATCGTAAAGAGGTAACGGGCGAATTGCAAGATGAGCAATTGCGCACCATTGAAGAACGCATTAAATACTTGCGCAATTTAGAAACACGTCGCCAAGAAATCATTGCTTCTATTACAGAGCAAGAAAAGATGACAGACGAGTTGATGAAATCCTTAGAGGCAGCAACAAAGCTTCAAGAGTTAGAGGATTTATATTTACCGTACCGTCCTAAGAAACGTACGCGCGCCATGATTGCCCGTGAACGTGGCTTGGAGCCGTTAGCGGAAATGATCCTTAACGATACAGTTATCTCTGGTGATCCGCTAGAGATCGCAAAAGAATACATAACAGAAGAGGTTCCTACACCAGAGGATGCCATACAAGGTGCTTCTGATATCGTAGCGGAAATCGTCAGCGATAGTGCAGACTTCCGGGCGTACTTGCGTAAGAAGATGTGGAATGAAGGCTTTATTCAAGCTGAATTGAGCGGTGAAGAGGAAGAACAACAACAATTCTTGCAATACGCTGAATATGCTGAGCCAGTTCGTCAAATGCCGTCGCACCGTATTTTGGCGGTAAATCGCGGTGAAAAATTAGGTGCTTTAAAACTAGCTCTAACTGTACCAGGTGACACCTATGTCGCTTATATGGTTCAAAAGTTAGAGAAAAATCCGAAGTTGATCTTTGCAGACTATAAAGCAGCCGCCGTAGCCGATGCGTACAAACGCCTTATTTTCCCAGCTTTAGAGCGTGAAATCCGCAATGAATTGACGGAAAATGCGGACGAGCAAGCTATCAAGGTATTCGGTGTGAATCTTAAAAATCTATTGTTACAACCGCCACTAGCAGGGCACGTCATCATGGGTCTCGACCCTGGTTACCGCACCGGCTGTAAGATGGCTATCATTGATCAACAAGGCAATGTGCTCGATTACGGTGCTTACTACTTAACAAATAGTGAAAAGCTTCGCAAGGAAGCTCAAAAGGTATTGGCTGATAAGATTCGTAGATTTAAGGTGACGCTCTTGTCCATTGGTAATGGTACTGCATCTTACGAAACAGAGCAATTTGCATCTACTATGATTGAAGAGGAAAAATTAGATTGCCACTATATCATTACTAATGAAGCGGGCGCATCTGTGTACTCAGCATCTAAATTGGCTATCGATGAGTTACCAGATTTAGACGTTACCATTCGCGGTGCTGTATCGATTGCACGCCGTGTACAAGATCCATTGGCTGAATCTGTTAAAATCGATCCTAAATCTATCGGCGTAGGTCAATATCAACATGATGTAAATCAAAAACAATTGACACATACCTTAGACCAAGTAGTTGAAACTGTAGTAAACCACGTTGGGGTAGAGCTAAATACTGCATCTCCAGCTATCTTGCAACATGTTGCAGGCATTTCTAGTGCGGTGGCTAAAAATATTGTTGCATACCGTCAAGAGAATGGTGTGTTTAAAAGCCGTAAGGAATTGCTAAAAGTACCTCGTTTAGGCCCTGCAGCCTTTACACAATGTGCTGGTTTCTTGCGCTTACAACACGGTAAAAATCCACTGGATAATACATCCGTTCATCCAGAGTCTTATGAATTGGCAGAGCGCATCATTGGTGAATTAGGCTTTACCTTAAAAGACTTACAAGATAAATCTCAATTAGAAGCATTGCAAGTAAAATTACCTCTTGTGGATGCCGATAAAATGGCTGCCAAGCTTGATGCGGGCGTGCCGACTGTTCGGGATATCTTGGCGGCTCTTGCTAAACCAGGTCGCGACCCTCGGGAAGATTTACCGGCTCCATTGACCAGAAAACACGTAGTGAGCCTTGAAGATATCAAGGTCGGTACCGTTGTAAAAGGTACTGTTCATAACGTAGTTGATTTCGGAGCTTTTGTAGACTTTGGGCTTAAAACGAATGGTCTATTACATCGCAGCGAGCTTTGCAATAGCCGTCAACATCCATCTGATGTGCTTGCTGTAGGTGATATTATCGAAGCTCAAATCATTTCTGTTGACGTAAAGCGCAATCGCATCGGTCTGTCTGTAAAAGCATTACAACCAGAAAAACCAAAGAATAACGATAATAACCATAATAGAAATAATAATGGCCAACGTAGAAATAATGATAACCGAAACAACAACCGTAATAATGGCGGACGTCAAAATGATAATCGCCATAATGGTTCTCTTAATAATGGGGATCGTCGAAACTGATAATTTCTTAGAAGACTAGTTAATCTACATTAATAGATTTTAAATGATAGGCATTCTTGACTAAAAGTCATTATACCAAAAACCGCACCCTCTATGGTTTTAGAGGGTGTGGTTTTTCTATATAGCTAAAAACTATGTATATTAATGCAGAACAGATATATCGAAAATGATATATCTAATTGAAAAAATTAGATATAGGGAGTATGATGAAACCATAGAGGGGAAATTCCTAAATCATATTCCTAAAGAGGAGGTAATGCAATGAGCTTGAACCTTAAAGAAAGATATGGACTTTTAATTAATAATGAATGGGTAAAGGCATCTGACGGTGCTGAATTTAAAGTATATAACCCTGCTAATGGCGAACAACTCGCTATCTGTGCAGAGGCTACATATGGCGATGTTGATAAAGCTGTAGAGGCTGCAACAGAAGCTTTCAAAACGTGGAAAAACGTTTCTCAAGTAGAACGTGCTGATTATTTATTGAAAATTGCGGATGCTATCGATACTCACAAAGAACATTTGGCACAAGTTGAAACATACGACAATGGTAAGCCAATCCGTGAAACATTGAACGTGGATATTCCACTTGGGGCGGACCATTTCCGTTACTTTGCAGGCGTGCTTCGTTCCGAAGAAGGCTCTGCACAAGTATTTGACGAAAATACATTGAGTCTCATCGTTCGTGAACCGATTGGCGTTGTAGGTCAAGTTGTGCCTTGGAACTTCCCATTCCTAATGGCCGCTTGGAAATTGGCTCCAGCTCTTGCAGCAGGCTGTACAGTTGTTATCAAACCTTCTAGCCACACATCTCTTAGCTTATTAGAACTTGGCGATATTTTGAAAGAAATCTTGCCACCAGGTGTTGTAAACATCGTAACTGGTAAAGGTTCTAAATCCGGTCAATATATCCTTGATCATCCTGGTTTTAGCAAACTTGCTTTCACAGGCTCTACAGAGGTAGGTCTAGATGTATATAAAGCAGCATCTGAACGCTTGATTCCTGCCACATTGGAATTAGGTGGTAAATCTGCGAATATCTTCTTTGAAGATGCGAACTGGAAACAAGCTCTTGACGGGGCAATGCTCGGTATTCTTTTTAACCAAGGTCAAGTATGCTGCGCTGGTTCCCGTATCTTCGTACAAGATACAATTTACGATAAATTCGTAGCTGAACTTGCTGCACTATTCGATAAGGTGAAAGTTGGTTTGCCTTGGGATTCATCTACTCAACTTGGCTCCTTGATTTACGAAGACCAAGTTAATAAAGTATTGAGTTATGTAGACCTTGCAAAAGAAGAAGGAGCTCGCATTGTAGCCGGTGGTGTACGTGTTACTGATGGCGAACTTGGTAAAGGTTGCTTTGTAAGACCTACACTTATTGTAGATGCTACAAATGATATGCGTGTAGCTCGCGAAGAAATCTTCGGCCCTGTAGCTGTTGTCATCAAATTCCACAGCGAAGAAGAAGTTATTGAACAAGCAAATGACAGCTTATACGGCCTTGGCGGTGGCGTATTTACTCAAAACATCAACCGTGCTATCCGCGTAGCTCGCGGTATCGAAACAGGGCGTATGTGGGTAAATACATACAACTCAATCCCTGCAGGCGCTCCATTTGGCGGCTATAAACAATCCGGTATCGGTCGTGAAACTCATAAAGTTATCCTTGAGCACTACACTCAAATGAAAAACATCATCGTAAACTTGAGCGATAAACCATCTGGTTTCTACGATTTAGATTAATAATTGAATAGACTCTACCTATAATTACATAAAAGAGGCACCAATTTAATTATTGGTGCCTTTTGTGTTATTCATTATAATATTATTATAAATAAAATACACTTTTACGATAAAGAGGATTCGAATAATTGTTGTGTACGTATATGTGTAAAAATAAGGAGAGGTGAAATAATGAGGTCTATTCCCATCAAAAAATTATATAATCCCCAATATGATCTCTTATCTATTAGTGATAAGGAGGAATTGTTATATCAAATTGGAGAAATATATAATCTAGAATTAATATCCTTTAAAGACTTTGCTGCATTTAGACAATCCACATATACAGCAGTATATCGTTCACATGATGGTATAGACTTTGTATTTGTTCCTGGCGATACTGTTACGTTAGGGTTTGATTTTAAAAATAAACCATTGCAGGATATTTTTAATGATGAAAATTTGGCGGAGCTTGCCTATCCATTTGTGGAGGGCTATGAAGATGAAATCTTTAGTGAAGACGATGTTCAAACTAAGATTCGCGAAACACTAGAAGATGAAGAGGTACTATCCAACATAGAAACGTATTTTAAACATAATTTTACTCAAGAAGATGAGTTTGTAATCCATCCATTATTGGTACAAAAAGAGTATAGTGAAACTTGTTGGACACCTATTTCAGATGAGGAACTCAGACAAAATAAAGAGTGGCAACAGATGATAGAAAAAGCCGAAAGCAAGGGGCTTTCTGAAATAATGATTCATAATATCATTTGTTTATATCAAACAGACGATAACCATTGGTATGGTAAACTTTATGAAGAAACTACATTTAAGAAATTGTTACAGAACATAAAAAATCATGGGTACTCTTTACCGACACGAAGAGAGTGGGAGTATTTATCTGGCAAGGGGTGTAGGACCATTTTTCCATGGGGGAACAATATAGATTTTTCTATGAACTTAAAACATATGGAATGGATGGATGGATAATGATGGAGAGTATACATTAGAAAAGGAAAACTTTTTTGGCTTGATTATAGGTGATGATCCGTATTGTAGAGAAATCGTCTATGACGAAGGTGAATTTTCCTATAAAGGTGGAGACGGTGGCCGCAATATATGTGGCGGCTTAGGCGTTATTTGGGGCTATTTACCTGTTTCACCATACTTTCAAGATAGTGAAATGGTAATTGGCAATAATATAAATGGAGGATATGATTTCTTTAGACGCGTTATAAGAATTAATGACAATATGAAATGATGTTACATATAATAATTCTAACATTTCAAATGATAACGTCGTCTCATACGTAAAAGAGGTACCCTAGATGGTACCTCTTTTATTAATATTGGGATAAACGGAATATTTTTCTATACTCTTGCGGTGCATCAGAACCATCAGAAGGTTTTATGATGACTCTAATATATATTTTTTCTTTGAAATCTGGATATGTTGCAGCATATTCTTTGCAGAATTGATCCATACGATTGTAAAAGTTTATTACATCTTGATTTTGTATAGCCGAATAGGGGATAGGCATTTCAATATACAAAGAAGATGTATCATATGTTCCATAGGATAACTCCTCTGATGTTAGATAGTTTTTCATTAATGGGAATGCAGTTATCAGCGGAATGTTGGTTATCAACATTCGATCAACTTGTGGTACAACAGGTGCAGAGGTGTGCAAGACTTCAGATATTTCAATGGGCATTTGTGGATATTTGTCAAAGGTGACTTGCCATCTATTGTTCCTATGAGACTCTAAGTGATATGTTAGATTAGGATAATCCTCATTTATATATTGTTGTACCTCATCTTCACTATAATGTGAGAGAAGATGACAACCCGTTGTTAGTATGAGGGATAGTATAATCAGTGGTAATAATATAAATCGTTTTAGGGTAAAAGGTTTCATTGTATATTCCTTTTATACTACTTTAGGAAGTTTAGTAAATCGTAATTGCTTAACAGGTATTGTTTAATTTATTGGCGGAATTTTGGAGTACATTTTGGAGTACATTATTTTAATTATATTATATCTTAATTAAATGTTTACTCATATAGCTGATTTAATACCACACACCTCTCAATAAATCATAATAAAGAAGTAGCCCGAAAGAGGTGTCTTTTTTGTACTTAACAATAGTCTATTATATGTAAAAGTATAGGGTATGTTATAATTGTAGCCATATAAAATCGTGTTATTTATAGAGGGCTATTATGAATTTGAAGAGAGTAATTAAATGGATTGGATATATTGTTGGCATAATAGTAGTGCTTTATATACTCATATTGGGAGTATTGATATATTTCTTGGCAAGTGGTGACTTTAAAAATAGTTTGATTTATTTAAGTGATCTTAAAGAGAGTGGATTATATTATGGCAATGAAAACCGTAAGATTGCTGATAATGTAGTTGCTGTTCATGAGGTGGATAATAAACTTTATTACATAACGTTAGACGGTATTGGTATTTTTGATGAAAATGTAAGTTTACTAGATGCTTGGAATAAAAATCTTAATAAATATAATACTTTCATTCCTCGGATAGATTCTAAAGAAACACAATTTAATGTAAGTCTTGATGAGTTATACCCTAATATTTCTAGTCTTGATGAAAGTGATAGAGATATATGGCATGAGATCTTTTATGATAGTGAGAAACGATATACAGGTCCAAACGCTGGATATACTATAAAGTTACCTTTCTATGTATCGTATAGAAAGGAAGACTCGATTAAGCATAATGATATAGTAGATCTTTCTACAGGGACTATTATTGGTGAGTATGGAAGTGAGCATATTTTAAGAAATAATGCTTATTATAACTTTAAATTTGGAAAATTGACTAAGCTTGATTTCTCTCAGAAAGCTATATATAGCTATTATTCTAATAATCTTGATATAGGTCGGTTTAGCAAGAATAATGCAGGTGATGAGAGATATGAATCTTATGCACGAAATGAGTTAAATAAAGTAAGAACGAAAGACATAGAGGTATTACCTAATTTACTAAATCAACGATTCATAGTGTTTAATTCCTTTAACGAGTTTTCTGATTTTGATAAAGTTACCTTTGAAGCATTAACCATTGATGCAATTAAAAATCGGAAGGCTTTACAATTAGGGCCGTTAGAAAATCAAACCCTGCAGCAGTATTTGAGTAAGTAACCATATAGTGGATGGTGTAAAATGAACAAATTTGAAATATTAGGATATTTTTGGATTTTTATATCTATGTCATTATCTATAGGGTTATATAAACTTGAGCTTAGTAAACGTGTCATTGATGAAGAATATGAATATATTAAAAAGCATAGAGCTTTTGGTAATTTAACCAAGTATTTAACAATAATTGCAATTGTAAGTGTAGTCCTATTAAATTGTAAATTTTTAATTGATAAAGATTATTTATTTATTGCCCAATATGGTGTTGTTTGGGGAGTTTACGTACTTTTTATTATATGCACAGGTTTTTATCAAAAGCGGAATAGTTTGTATTATAAACGTGGTCTTTTTGCTATTTTTTCTATATTATTTGGTATTGCTGGTTTAGGTTATGCATTAAAGAATATGTTCTTTTAGTAGTAAATATATCAATTCAGATTTTATCAATATAGTATTGTTTTGTATGGGCACTTATGGAATGATTTTTAGAAATAAAAAATGATTAAAGGACAGTATAATTCATGATTCAATTAGATTATCTATTAATTATAGGAATATTGCTTAGTGTTTTGCTTTTTCTTTTGGTTGGCGTATTTTACTATAGTAAATCTAAACTTTTAAAGGGACTCAATATTTGGTTTTTAATAATACTTAGCGTTTTATTAAGTTATTTATTATATCCCTTATATGAACTGACAGATTATAGAGAAGAATTTACGTCAGTAGTTATTATCTCTGCGATAATTATTAAAGTAATTATCAATTTATCTATATTTATGATAGCGGATAGAATAACAACAAAATGGATTTCTAAATTATTATTAATTATATGGGTTGTTCTTGTTGAATGCTTGTATATGCCTATTTATTTGTCATATCTTGTTTTGTTATGTGTATCAGGTGGAATTGTGTTGATTGAACATTTTAAGGGGAAAAGAAATCCTATTTAGCTTAGATTCAGAATTACTTTTATAGCGCTCGCCCTCGAAATATGATATACTACTTAAATGCGCATAGTTCGTGCGCGATAGGAGGAAACACATTTAGATGTTAGAAAAATTTGAACAATTAATGATTAGCGAACCTGTTCTAAGAGCGTTAAACGATATGGGCTTTGAAGAGCCTACGCCAATTCAACAGGAAGCTATCCCAGTTGCCATGAGCGGTAAGGACATGATCGGTCAAGCTCAAACAGGTACTGGTAAGACAGCAGCATTTGGCTTGCCTGTATTGGAACGCGTAGACGGGAATGAGCGTCACGTTCAAGTAGTTATTTTATCCCCTACACGAGAATTAGCTATTCAAGTAGCTGAAGAGCTTAACAAAATGGCTCAGTACACGAATATCACAGCACTACCAATCTACGGTGGTCAAGATATTAATCGTCAGTTCCGTGCCTTGAAAAAGAACCCTCAAATCATCGTTGCCACTCCTGGCCGATTGATGGATCATATGGATCGTGGTTCTATTAAATTTGACCATGTGAAAGTTGTGGTATTGGACGAAGCCGACGAAATGTTAAATATGGGCTTTGTTGATGATATCAATAAAATCTTGGGTGCTATCCCAGAAGACCATCAAACATTGTTGTTCTCTGCTACGATGCCTAAAGCTATCCAACAATTAGCTGAAACATATTTGACAGAGCCAACATTGATTCGCATGAAACCGACTCAAGTTACGATGGACTTGATCGAACAATACTATATCGAAGTGCAAGACCGTCAAAAATTCGATGTTCTTTGTCGTTTGTTTGATATCCAAACACCTGAACTTGCTATTATTTTCACGCGTACGAAACGTCGTGTTGATGAAGTGACAGAAGGTCTTAAGAAACGTGGTTACATGGCGGAAGGCATCCATGGCGATTTGTCTCAACAAAAACGGGACAGCGTAATTCGCCAATTCCGCGAAGGTACCATTGATATTCTCGTGGCTACAGATGTGGCAGCTCGTGGTCTTGATATTTCTGGCGTATCTCACGTATATAATTATGATATGCCTCAAGATCCTGAAAGCTACACACACCGCGTAGGTCGTACAGGTCGTGCCGGTAAAGCAGGTCAAGCTTTCACGTTCGTTATCCCTCGTGAAATGGAGCATTTACATGCTATCGAGCGTTTAACAAAACGTAAAATTGCACGTCGTCGTGCACCTTCATTAGGTGAAGTTCTTGAAGGTCAACAACGTTTGGCAATTGAAAGCCTCGTTGAAATGACAGATAATCTAGAAGCCTTGGCGCCTTTCAAATCTAGTGCTGAGGAATTGTTGAATGATACAGATTCCGTAACACTTTTGGCGGCAGCTCTTAAATTGTTAACAAAAGAACCAGATACTACTCCTGTAAATATTACAGAAGAAAAACCATTGCGTGTACGCCGTCGTCGTGAAAGTGGTCGTAGTGATCGTCGCCGTCGTGATGGTGATCGTCGTCGAGATGACCGCCCACGTCGCAGTCGCGATGATCGTAGAAGTGATCGTCGCAATGACCGTAAAGGTGACCGTCGCAGAGATGATCGTAAATCTGATCGTCCGCGTGGAGAGAAAAAAACTCGCCATCAAAGTGAAGGTTTTAAGCCTTACTTTAAAGACTAATAGGATGTGGATTGCTTCTGGGCAATCCACATTTTTTATTACTTAATAGTTAATACTATTTATCTTGATAAGTGTTGAGAATTTTGATATAATAAATAATAATTATTTCTTGTAAACGGTCGATAATGGCCTATGCCTTATAGATTTCCAAGTGGAGAAAGGTAGATTATTATGGATATCGCACAAATTTTGCGTAGTCAGGGGTTTAAAGTAACCCCACAACGTATTGCGATTTATGATGCTTTGCGTGGTCATCATGATCATCCAACAGCAGAGATGTTGTATCATACGTTGCGCCCAGAACATCCAAGCATGAGCTTGGCTACAGTGTACAAGACGATGGAGATTTTTGAAAAAATCGGTCTTGTTAAAATTCTAGAAGTTGGTGATGAGCGCGCTCATTACGACTGGGACACACAAGCTCATTCCCATATCCGTTGCATTCGTTGTAATAAGGTAGAGGATATGATGGGCATTGATTTGAAAGCTATCAAAACGATTGCTGATCAAGGTAGTGAATATCAAATCACAGGTCAACATATTACCTTTGAAGGTGTTTGCCCTGAGTGTGCAAAAAAAGAAAGTCATTAATAGATAACCCCTGTTGTTGAAGGGCTCCTTCACGGCAGGGGTTATATTAGTTATCATATATCTTTATCTATTAGTGTTATAGAATAGCTATAGTAACAAAAATAGCTATAAGCATAATACAATAGATATTAGAGTTAGGCGTTTTATAATTATAAAATTGTAGAAATCGTATAGTCATATATAGAGGAGTATTATGTTTGTAATAGGCAGTCACTTATCAATTAGCAAAGGTTATTTACATATGGGCAAGGAAGCGACTAAAATTGGGGGAAATACGTTCCAATACTTTACGCGCAACCCTCGCGGTGGTAGCATGCGAGCTCTCGATGTTGAGGATATGAATAACCTTAGTGTATATATGAAAGAACACAACTTTGGTACCTTGTTGGCCCATGCACCGTATACTTATAACCCATGTGCCGCCAAAGAGGATTTACGCGCTTTTGCGAAGCAATCTATGATGGAAGATTTAGAGCGTATGGAATATTTGCCAGGTCAAATGTATAACTTTCACCCTGGTAGCCATGTGAAGCAAGGCGTAGATCAAGGTATTGAATACATTGTAGAGTGTTTGAATGAAATCTTATTTCCAGGTATGAAGACAACAGTCCTCTTGGAAGTAATGGCTGGTAAGGGTACAGAAATTGGCTCTCGTTTTGAAGAAATTGCACGCATCATCGATGGCGTAAAACTAAAAGAGTACATGGGTGTGTGCGTTGATACTTGCCATATTCACGAAGGGGGTTATGATATCGTAAATAATCTCGATGGCGTTATTGACGAGTTCGATCGAATTGTAGGTCTTGATCGTTTGAAAGCCATTCATTTGAATGACTCTAAAAATCCTATGGGGGCCCATAAAGATCGTCATGAAAAAATTGGGGAAGGACATATTGGTATCGATGCTATTGCTCGCGTTGTAACACATCCTAAATTGACGAACTTGCCATTCTACTTGGAAACACCAAATGAATTGGACGGTTACGCAAAGGAAATTGCTATGCTACGCTCTATCGTAGAAAATAAATAATTAAAATACAGATGTTAATTTAGTTATATAATAAATATGTAGAATACCTGATGCTATACTAGTTATTGCAAACTCATAAAGTTATTAAAACTATTAAAGCTGTTAAAGCTATTAAAGCTATATAAAGCTATATAAAGTTATATAAAGCTATATAAAGTTATATAAAGTTATTGAATTTCCATAAACTTATGGGACTAAGAGATCGTTTTGGCATTTGAATACATACATTGTGTAAGGTATAGGGAGAACTGGAAAGGGGGACAAAATGCGTTTTTTACATACTGCCGATTGGCATTTAGGGCGTATTTTTTATGGCCAGTACTTAACAGGGGACCAAGCTCATGTGTTGGAACATCAGTTTTTTAATATTTTGAAAGATGAAAACATCGATGGCATATTGCTTGCAGGGGATATTTTTGATAGAGCGGTGCCACCCATTGAAGCTATCGAATTGTGGGACTCCATCATCACTCGTCTAGCTATGGACTACAAGGTGCCTCTCTTTGTGGTGAGCGGTAATCACGATGGGGCAGAACGTCTTGAAGTGGGGCGCTCTATGTTGGGCCAATCGGGTATCCATATTTGGGGCTCTCCTCATCACGCGTTGAAGCCTTTTGAATTTGAAGGGACAGATGGCAAGGTGGCAATTTGTCCTATGCCTTTTAGTGAACCCCGGCGCATAGGGGAGGCTTTATTTGCTGATGTAGAGTCTACTAATACAGAAACTGCCAATATTGAAATTGCTGACATAGTAACACCGTGTTATGAACAAAATTGCGAAAGCGCTTTGAATCTGCACAATTATGACCAAATGTATCAGGCTTGGAGTAATTACTTGTATAAACAAGTGCCTAAGGGGATGCGCAGTATCGCCATTAGCCATGCCTTTGTTATGGGCGGTGAAGTAGGGGGCTCAGAGCGTACCTTGTCTGTAGGTGGCAGTGAACAGGTAAATCCTCAAGCCTTTAAAGATTTTCACTATACTGCCTTGGGACATTTGCATGGGTCTCAACGAATGGGTGCAGATTGTATTCGCTATAGTGGCTCTCCATTAAAGTATTCCTTTGATGAACATATGCAAAAGAAGTCTTTCACCATCATTGATATGGATACAAAGGGGACCGTAGATATTAGTACAATTCCTGTAGAGGTGAAGCGAGATGTAGTCATTTTGGAAGGATATTTTGAAGACCTGTTAAATGATAAAGTATTACAGGCTAAACATAGGGATGATTATGTGCAAGCTCGTTTACTTGATACGATGCCGATTATGGATGGAATGGCTAAACTGCGCCAGGTATATCATCGTTGTATGACCATTGATCTAGTTGGTCGCATGGCAGGGCCTATAGCAGATATGGGTGAGGCAATTTTCAAAGAATTAAATGAACGGGATCTATTTAATCAATTTGCAGAAACTGTGTGGAAGGAACCTTTAACAGAGCAAGAACAGCAATATATCAACTCTGTATGGGACCGAATTCTTAAGGAGGACTAAATGAAGCCTATATCATTAACTATAGAAGCCTTTGGTCCGTATCGTGATTCGGTCACATTGGACTTTAACGAGCTCCAAGACCATTCCATGTTTCTCATCGCTGGCCCTACAGGGGCAGGGAAAACATCAATCTTAGATGCCATGGTGTATGCCTTGTATGGTGAGCCGAGTGGGGAAGTACGTAAAATAGATGCTATTCGCAGTGACTTTGCAGAACCTCATCGAATGACTCGTGTTGATTTCTCCTTTGCTATTGGCGATGCACAATATCGTGTTGAACGGTTACCGAAACAGATGGTAGCAAAGAAACGTGGTACAGGGATGCGTGAGCAGAATGCTAGCGCTACTGTATATGAAAAGAAAGATGGTGAGTGGAAGGTTATTGCCACCTCGGCTGCCGCCATTCGCGATACCATTCAGCAAATTATAGGCTTTCGCAAGGATCAGTTCTTACAAGTTGTGCTATTACCTCAAGGGGAATTCCGAAAGTTACTAGTGGCCTCTACGAGTGAACGTGAGGAATTACTACATACACTCTTTAGAACGGAACTATATAGGAAATTACAAGAAGCACTCAAGACTGCCTATGATGAAGCAAAGGCAGGTATTGAAGAAAATCTAACAAAGCAAACTGCCTTCATACAGTCCATCCCTCATGATGGAGCAACTCCAATGGTAACCATTGAGCATGTGCGTGAGTTACTAGCAAATCGGGGCCCACATCGAGAAGCTCTTGCTATAGATCGAGATGAGGCAGTAACCGTGGTAGAACAGTTTAATGTGCTCCGAAATCAATGGTCGTTATATAATCAGGCTCAACAATCTCTTGCTGAGGCTACTTCGAAACTTGAACTCATGAAAGCAAGGGAAACTGAGCGTGTAAATCTAAGCGAAAAGGTTCAGTTCCTTAACTCTTTGGCACCAACTCATGAATTATATAAACAATATATTGAGAAACAAGCTATATTAAAAACTTTAGAACAGGCCCTTTCAGATGCGAAAAAACATGTGGAACTAGCAACTCAACATGAGGCTAAATGTTTAGAGGTTTACAGTGGCTTAGAAGGTCAATCTGAAAGTATACAAGCTAAGAGAACTACCTTAGCTCAATTTCAACAACAAGCAGAGAAGTTTGACGAGTTAGATGTATTGAAAAAGAAATTCTCTACACTGCATAGTAGTTTAGAAGAATTAGATAGTAAAAAAAGCGAAGATGCCTTAGCTAAACAACGGGAGCTTGTAAAAACTTTAGAAAACGACTTAGGAAGTTTGCGTAAACAGTTACAAGATAATAACAAATCCTTAGAGAATATTACTGTTATTCAAGGGCAACTAAATGATTTACATAGATATTCTGAATTAATAGAGGAAATTAGTAAGGTACAAAAAGAAATCGATGATAAAGGTCAAACGTTAGCGTCTTTAGGTGAAACAGTGCAGGTTGTAAAGGTACATCTTGAACGATTAGAGCATCTAATGCAAGAAGGGCGTGCCTTTGAGCTAGTTCATCTAGTTGTAGCTAATGAGCCTTGTCCGGTCTGTGGCTCTACAGATCATCCACAGTTAGCGGCGAAGCCAGAGATTTATCCGACTAAGGATGAAATTGAAGAGGCTCGTAAAGCCCGTGACGTAGCACTACAAAAGCAAGCTAGCGAAGTGGGACAACAGAAAACCTTAGTTACTCGTCTTGATGAGTTAACTAAGCAAGTAGAGGCACAAGTTTCTACGCTAAAGTTATCTATGGACGGTTTTTCTGAGAAAAACTTTGCATCTGTTCAACAGGATTTGTTGGCTAAAATGGATCAACTCACAGCTTTACGTGGTGAGACTGAATTGTTAAGTAAAACTATAGCTGACAAGGAGCATAAGTTAAAAGTAGCTAGAGATAAGTTAGCAACTTTAGAGCTTGCCCATAATGAATTACTTAAAAATCTACACGATCTAGAGATTCGGATTAGCTCAGTACAGGCTAACATTGATGCTCTATCTAAAACTTTACCAACCACGGATATAGCTGCGTGGCAAAAACAGCTAGAGTCGTTAGATAGTGAGATTACGGTTTACGATGAGCAGGTGAAAGTTGGTAAAACTAATTTAGATGCTGCTCGAGAACAGTTGAATGCCAAACGCGGACGCTTAGAAACTTTGTCCTCTCAAGTAAAAGAAGAAACAAAAAATCTTAATTTGATGTATGAGAACTATACAAAGTCATTACAAGCCATTTCTTTAGGAGAGGATGATTTTGTAGAGGCTTTACGTGATATTAAAGAGATAGAGACCTATAGAACACAGCTGCATGCTTTGGATGAAGCCTTTAATAAAGCACAAGCTGTATATGATGCAGCGTTAAAGGTAGCAGAAACTGTGGTTAAGCCAAGTGAGACTGTTTCCGATGAAATCTATGCTACAGCAGTAGCGCATCGAGATACACTAGTAGGTAATCTTGCGGCATGGGATAAAGAAACAAAGCATATCGAAACTACGCTCACCTCATTAGAAACACTTGAAACTGCTATGGGCGAGGCTCGGGAAAAGGTGAAGTTCTTAAGCCGATTAAATGATCTCGCTAATGGTGGGGAGCAAGGCTTTAAAAATGTTACCTTTGAGCGTTATGTATTGGGGGCTATCTTAGATGAGGTCGTATATGCAGCCAATTTACGACTTCAGAAGATGAGTCGCAACAGATATTCCTTGGAAAGATCTGACTATACAGGTGGTGGTCGTGGCAAGCAAGGCCTTGATTTGGCAGTTATGGATGCTTTCACGGGGCAATCTAGACCGGCAAATACCTTGTCGGGTGGCGAAACATTCTTGGCCTCTATGGCGCTTGCCTTGGGATTAGCGGATGTTATTCAAAGCTATGCTGGTGGTATCCATATGGATACGATGTTCATCGATGAAGGCTTTGGCACGCTTGACCCAGATACATTGGAACTAGCTATGGAAACATTGGTACAATTGCAATCTTCTGGGCGCCTTATCGGTATGATTTCCCATGTACCTGAGTTAAAATCGCGCATACCTGCTCATTTAGAAGTTATTCGCGGTGACGATGGTAGTACGGCAAAATTTGTTATTAACTAGATATCATTAACTAGATATAGATTTGCCAAATGTGTTACTATAAAAAGAGGAGAATTCCTACAAAAACATCCTGTATTTACGAAGGGGGTTCTATGAAGTTTTCGTTTGCTCATAATAATATAAATGTTAAAGACCTTGATAAAAGTCTAGCATTCTATAAAGAGGCGTTATTGCTCGAGGAGTCTCGTCGTTTGGAAGACCCAAGCGGTGCTTTCACTCTCGTGTATTTAAAAAGTCCTTATACAGCACATGAATTAGAACTTACATGGTTGCGTGACTGGGATCGCCCTTATAATTTAGGGGATAATGAATTCCACTTAGCATTCTATGTAGATGACTATGAAGCGGCTCTTAAAAAGCATAAAGAAATGGGCGTTGTTGCTTATGAAAATGCTGATATGGGCATTTATTTCATAGCGGATCCAGATGGATATTGGACCGAAATCATTCCGACGGGGAAATATTAATGGAATATATGTTAACTCGTTTAGAGTGGTTGGTTGGTCCCAATAAAATCCAAACATTAAAGGACACGTCTATTGCACTCTTTGGTGTCGGTGGCGTAGGTGGTGGTGCCCTTGAGGCGTTAGTGCGAGCTGGTGTGGGGCGCATCGTCATTATTGATGGTGACTCCGTAGCGCCTAGCAATTTGAACCGCCAAATGATTACGACTCATGATACGATTGGGGCACGTAAGGTAGAGGTGGCAAAGGCGCGAGCTCTTTCCATTAATCCTGATGTGGTGATAGAAACCCATGATATTATGTATACTGAGGAAATCTATCCTGGATTTATTCAAAGCTTGAACGTTGATTATGTTATTGACGCCATCGATATGGTAACGGCGAAACTTAATATCATTGAGGTTTGTCAACGTGAAAGCATCCCTGTTATTTCTTGTATGGGCGGAGGTAATCGCTTTTACCCAGAAAAACTTATGATTGCAGATATCAATAAGTCTCATACATGTCCTTTGGCACGCGTTATGCGTCGGGAACTCAAAAAACGGGGTATAAAAAAACAATTAGTTTTATTTTCTACTGAAAAACCGACAAAACCACAGTTCCGTGGTGATGCCACAAGTCCTGGGACATGTAGTTTTGTGCCACCAGTGGCAGGTTTTATATTAGCAGCACATGTGTTGCGTACAATTTTGGAGGTACCTGAACAATGAAAAAAGCGAAAATCCATATGGCTGACGGCGGCGATATCGTAATTGAATTATTTGAAAAAGAAGCGCCTGGCACAGTACAAAACTTTATCGACTTGATTAACAAAGGCTTCTACAATGGCCTTCGTTTTCACCGTGTAATTCCTGGTTTCGTAGCACAAGGTGGTTGTCCTAATGGCAACGGTACAGGTGGTCCTGGCTATACAATTAAAGATGAATTAGTTGGCAATCCGCATAAACATGAGCGCGGTGCTTTATCTATGGCTCACCGTGGCCCTAATACTGGTGGTAGTCAGTTCTTTATTGTATATGAGCCACAACCTCATTTAGATGGTGTACATACTGTATTTGGTAAAGTCATTGAAGGTATGGATGTAGTTGATGGTATCCAACAAGGTGCTATCATGGAAACTGTAGAAGTAATCGAAGGTTAATCTCATGAATGAAGTATCTATTAAACATCCAGAATGGCTATATATCGATGTAAATGGTAAAACATCATATGGGTATGACCAAGAGTGGTTCACTGATGAGTGGCAACGCTTGTCTGGTTGTGGGCCTACATCGGCATCACAAGTATTGGGCTATTCGCTATTTAGGGATGGCTTATTAGATCTAGAAACCACATCCGACCAAACGCTTGCTTTAGAACGGATGAACTTAGTTTGGAAATATGTAAAGCCACGTTTTGGTGGTGGTGTTTATAAAACTCAATGGATGGAACGTGGTCTTACTCGCTTACTCGAGGATAAAAGCCTATCTTATGATGTACATATGTTGAATGTATCTCCGTTCTGTGCATCACGCGTAGAGGTGGAGGCTGCAGCTCAGTTTATACATGATGCATTGGCACAGGATGTGCCTGTAGCATTTTTAAATCGTCATAAAGGAAAAGAGAAGGCTCTCTATACCTGGCATTGGGTTCCGATTCACAAGATGTTTATGGACGGCGATGATATCCGCTGTGGCATCTTTGATGAAGGTGAAATTCGTGATTTCTCTTTGGCGAATTGGATGAAAGACACTATTTTAGGTGGTGGATTCTGTTACATTAGTCGCAAAGAGTAAGTAATAGAGCAATTAAAGTAATATACATACGCATCGCAGTGATTTGCGATGCGTATTGTAGTATAAATAGTAGGAGGTACTACATGAGTCAATGGATTACTGAGGAACAAACACCTCACTTACGTCTAAGCGCTGAAGCGGAAGAAGTGCTTTACTCTGGGGAATCTGAGTTCCAGAAAATTGAGGTTTTTAAATCAAAAGAGTATGGTATGATGCTCGCTTTAGATGGCGTGTTCCAAACATCTGAGCGTGAAGAGTTTATCTATCATGAAATGATGAGCCATATCCCTTTGTTCTTACATCCTAATCCTGAGCGCGTTTTGATTATCGGTGGTGGTGATGGTGGCGTAGCTAGAGAATGTGTACGTCATGATTGTGTAAAAGAAGTAACAATGGTTGAAATCGATGGTAAGGTTGTAGAGTTGGCAAAACAATATCTACCAACTATTGCTAAAGCTATGATTGAAAACCACCCTAAATTGACTGTAAAAATTGGTGATGGTATTGGTTTCATGGCAGAAGCAGAAGATTACTATGATGTAATTATCGTGGATTGTTCCGATCCAATCGGTCCTGGTGAAGGCTTATTTACAGAAGAATTCTATAAGAATACATTAAAAGCTTTGAAAGCTGATGGCTTGTTTGTACAACAAACAGAATCTCCGATGTTACATCAACCATTAGTGGAAAAAGTTTTTGGTTACGTTAATAGCCATTTCCCAATTGCTCGCTTATATACAGCTTTTATTCCAATCTATCCTGCAGGAATGCATTGTTTTACATTGGGTTCCAAAACATTTGATCCTCTAACATGGACTCCAAACCGTGAACAAAACTTTGAAACTAAGTATTATAATGCAGATATTCAAAAAGCTGCATTTGCATTGCCAAATTTTGTAAAAAATTATTTGCCAACTAAGTAAATAATATGTATAATGGGGAAGCACCATTTGTGAAACGAAAGTTTCCGATAGTGCTTCCTTATTTATATGGGGATTAAAGGGCTTATATTAGAGATAACACAATTAAAAGTTTCGTTTGTAAAAATTAATGAAATTGAGAAAAAGGTGTTGACACAAATCTCTAGAAAAGATATAATTCTCTTTGTTACGAAGACAATGTCTTCGATACCTACAAGGTGGTGGGTATGGTGAAGCGGTTAACACGGCGGATTGTGGCTCCGTTACGCGTGGGTTCGATCCCCACTACTCACCCCATAACCTACACATCGTAATCACTGTAGGGGTGTCGCCAAGTGGTAAGGCAACGGACTTTGACTCCGTTATGCGCTGGTTCGATCCCAGCCACCCCTGCCAACATGACTCACTAGCTCAGTTGGCAGAGCACCTGACTTTTAATCAGGGTGTCCCGCGTTCGAGTCGCGGGTGAGTCACCAAATTAAAACTCACAAACTTCGGTTTGTGAGTTTTCTATCTCTATTTTTAGAGATTTTGGTTATGATTGTGAGTATAAATTTAATCAAAAATCGGTTGAAAAAATCTTTGGAAAAGAGGTTGACGATTTAAGGTTAGATTGATATACTATACAAGTCGTTAGGGCGCAGAACTAACGTAACAGATCTTTGAAAACTGAACAATGATAGGTAATCAATCAAAACGATTGAACATATGCCAGAGTGCGGGTTTTGACAAAGTCAAAACCAACCATAATTCAAAGTTACTTCAATGTAACGACAACAAATAATGAGCTATTCAAATAGCTTCAAGATATCTTGGAGAGTTTGATCCTGG
>NZ_JAWEGM010000005.1:0-139956 GCF_032472435.1 Veillonella parvula | reverse complement strand
AGGATCCACCTGTTCCCATCTCGAACACAGTAGTTAAGCTCATAAACGCCGAAAGTACTTGGCTGGAGACGGCCTGGGAGGATAGGAAGCTGCTGATTGACGTAAAGGCACACCTGAGGGTGTGTCTTTTTTGTTATATCACCTTTTTCCGAACGTAAGCTGTACAGAACTGCGGAGCAGTGAAGGTAAATCCACAATGAGCATTGATAGGAATTTAAGTTTAGTTGTAGAAAAAATGATCTTTTTTTATACGTCTATTTTCTTGATACTTTTATTAAAAATATGGTATTCTCATTGTGTATGTAAGTCGATGGGAGTGATTATTTTATATGTATAAATATGGCAAGAGCTGCATTAAAAAGTTGTTATATTGTATTGCAATATGTATTGCAATCTTAGCGGTTTCTATTGGAGTTATGTGGGGTCTGTCTTCAGATTACAAGTTATATGGTGTACCAGTACTTAATTACCATCAAATAAATGATGAGAAACACTCCGCTTTAACATTGCATGTGGATCAGTTTAAGGAGCAGATGGAATACCTCCATAATCATGGGTATAATACGATTACATTGAATCAGTTGTATGATTATTTACAAAATGGTTCGGATTTACCAGAGAAGCCTATAGTAATAACATTTGATGATGGTTATGTGGATAATTATGAACATGCACTGCCTATATTAAAAGAATATAATATGAAAGCTACTTTGTTCATGATTAGTGACGCTGCCAATACGCCTGGTTTTGTAAATACTGCACAAATGCACCAAATGGAGTCTGCTGGTTTTGACATTCAAGGGCATACAAATCATCATAAGATACTAACTCATATGGATCCTACGGAATTGCCTGATGCCATTCTCGGTGGTAAAACATCTATGGAAGGTATCTTAGGAGAACCTATTAGTTACTTGGCCTATCCTGGTGGTTTTAATGATATGCTCGTTCAATATGTTACTAAACAGTCGGGGTATAAAATGGCTTTCACAGTCCAACCAGGAACAGTAAAGCCAGGGGATAATTTATATGCTCTAAATCGACTAGCTGTATTCCAAGGAGATACACCGTTTTTATCGTTCTGGTTGCGCCTACATTGTGCACCGTTTATTAAGTATACTTGGGCATTGCGTGATACATTACGCGATAATGGATGGCCGATATTGGCGTCTGTTATGCCTTTATTTTAGGAGGAATTATGTCTTACGAAGTTGTAGCAAGACCATTACGTGTTGCAGTGTTAACTGTATCTGATACTCGTACATTAGAAACTGATAAGGGGGGCAACAAGGTTCAAGAATTTTTGGAAAAAGCAAATCATATTGTAGCAGATCGCAAAATTGTCATTGATGATTGTGATGCTATAATAAATGCTATGACACCATGGTGTAATGATGAGTCTATTGATGTCATTATATCTACAGGGGGAACTGGTATTGCTATGAGAGATGTTACCATCGAGGCTGTAAATAGCTTATATGAAAAGCATATTCCAGGTTTTGGTGAAATTTTTAGATATTTATCCTATACGGAGGATATTGGAACAAAAGCAATGGCATCTCGTGCGGAAGCTGGAGTTAAGAATAACACTTTGATGTTCTCTATTCCTGGCTCTGTTGGGGCTGTCACCTTAGCGATGAGAAAACTCATCATTCCTGAAATGGGTCATTTGGTGCGCGAAATTACAAAATAATATATATGGAGACTGTTCTTTTGAGAGCAGTCTTTTTATATATGATGACAATCAATATTTGATGGATATAAAAGTAGGTAATTGATCCATAAAATATGAGCATGAGAAGTAAGTGAATTAATTTATTTTGTTTAAAACAATACCATTGCAGTATTGTTTTATTTCATTTATACTAGATTTAGTAATACGTTTGTCCGAGTGCATGAGAAAGGAGACTTTATGAAGTTAAATCAGGCCACGGATTATGCATTTCGCATGGTCTTGCATATGGCGCTACTACCTTCGGGATCGAAGATAACTGGTGCTGTATTGGCTGAGCAAGAGTTGATTCCAGAACGCTTTTTGCTCAAGATTATGCGTAGTCTCATTGCAGCAGGAATTATGAAATCTTTCAGAGGGGTAGATGGTGGGTTTGCCCTGAATCGAAGCCCTCAAGAGATCTCGTTGCTTGATGTAATTAGAGCCGTAGAAGGGGATGCGTATTTACAACGTTGTTTATATGATGTAGGTTCTTGCTCTAAGTCTTGTAAGGGGCATTGCGCTATAAATGAAGCAATGGGCGTGATTCAGCATCAATTGGTCAATCAGTTGGAAGCGGTTAATTTTAAGACCCTTGCCCAACGAGAACAGTTGATTATCGCTGAGGCTTGAGCTTTTTTACAGTCGCAATGATGCAAGGTTTTTTGTAAAAGCTCGTCAAGTGATGTTAGTATTTTATTCTAAGGAGGAAAACACATGTTTGAAGCTGTAGATTTAGCCCGATTGCAATTCGCGCTAACATCTATCTATCACTGGTTATTTGTGCCGTTCACACTAGGTATGACAGTGATTGTTGCTGCTTTAGAGTGGACCTACGTGTCGACTGGTAAAGAAGTATACAAAAAAATGGCTAAGTTCTGGGGCAAATTGTTCCTAATTAACTTTGCTATGGGTGTGGTGACTGGTATTGTTCAGGAATTCCATTTCGGTATGAACTGGGCAGAATATTCTCGTTTTATGGGTGACATTTTCGGCGCTCCATTGGCTCTTGAAGCATTAATGGCATTTTTCTTGGAATCTACATTCATGGGCGTTTGGATTTTCGGTTGGGATCGCTTACATAAATGTGTTCACGCCCTTGTAGCTACATTTGTAGCATTAGGTACAAATCTATCTGCGTTCTGGATTCTTGTAGCAAACTCTTTTATGCAACATCCTGTAGGTTTTGTATTACGCAATGGCCGTGCAGAGATGGAAAATTTCCTGATCATCGTTCAAAATGGCTATGTACCTGGACAATTTTTCCATATTATATTGAATGGTTTATTAACAGCTGGCGTAATTATTATGGCAGTCAGTGCATGGCACTTATTACGCAATAATGCGACAGAGTTCTACCGTCGCTCTGCTAAATGGGGCATGGTTATCGCTCTAGTATTCGGTACTTTAGGTGCATTAGCTGGTCATCACCAAGGTCAGTACATCACAAAAGTACAACCTATGAAAATGGCTGCTATGGAAGCGTTGTGGGAAACACAAGATCCAGCACCATTCTCTTTAGTAGCTAACATTGATACTAAGGCACAAAAGAATACAAATGCTCTTGAAATTCCTGGTGGTTTATCCTTCTTGACTCAAAACTCCTTTACGTCTGGTAAGGTAGAAGGTATCAAAGACCTTCAAGCAAAAGCGGAGGCTCAATATGGCCCTGGCAACTATATTCCAGATGTTCCAGCAATCTTCTGGACATTCCGTGTCATGGTAGCATCCGGTTCTCTTATGTTACTTGTTGCCTTTGTAGGTCTTATCCTAAATGCAAAAGATAAACTTGTTGAAAACCGCACATTCTTAAAAATTATGTTTTGGATGTTGCCATTGCCATTTATCGCTCACTCCACTGGTTGGTTTGTAGCGGAAGCAGGTCGTCAACCATGGCTTGTATATGGTTTGCAATTGACTGCAGATGGTGCGTCTAAATCCGTAACGGCTCCAGAAATTATGACTACAATCATCGGCTTTACACTTGTGTATATCGTGGCTGCTATCGCGGCTATCTATCTTGCTGTAGAACACATTAAAAAAGGTCCGGATGGCAACCCATCTCATGATGTAGTTGAAAAAGAGGAGGCGAGATTATGGAATTAATTTTTAATAACCTTGAAGTGGTATGGTTTATTTTAATTACTGTACTATTCGCTGGCTTCTTCTTATTAGAAGGTTTTGACTATGGTACTGGTATTTTATTACCATTCATTGGTAAAACTGACGTTGAACGTCGACAAATGATCAATGCCTTAGGTCCTGTGTGGGATGGTAATGAAGTTTGGATGATTACTGCCGGAGGGGCATTATTCGCCTCCTTCCCTCACGTGTATGCTACATTATTTAGTGGCTTCTACTTGGCTCTATTCTTGATGCTTGCAGCTCTTATTATTCGTGGCGTATCCTTTGAATTTCGTTCTAAGAGCCCTAATTTGTTATGGCGTAAAACATTCGACTACTGCATCTTCTTTGGCTCCTTGATTCCTGCACTATTATGGGGTGTTACAATAGGTAACTTGATTCAAGGTACTCCAATTGATGCAAGTATGACATATGTTGGTACATTTTTTGATTTATTAAGTCCTTACACAGTACTTTGTGGTATTGCGTTCATTTTGGTATTTACATACCATGGTGGCTTATTTACTTCTATTAAAACAGCTGGCGCTATTTCTGAACGCGCTCGTGCTGCTTCTTTGGTAGTAGGTGTTCCTACAGCTATCGGTGCATTAGTATTGGTAGGTGCAACTTACGTATATACAGATTTGTTTAATTCTGTATTAGCTGTAGTTTGCTTTGCATTAACTATCGTGTTCTTCCTCATTTCTTGGGGCGCAGCACGCACTCGGAATACAAAATGGGGTTTCCTATTCAGCTGTTTATCTGTTATTTCTGTAACAGCTGCATACTTTGCAGGTTTGTTCCCTCGCATTATGGTTTCTTCTTTGAATCCTGAGTGGAGCTTGACTATTACTAATGCAGCTAACTCTACTTACACGTTGACTTTGATGACTTGTGTAGCATTCGTATTTGTGCCAATCATTTTGGTATATCAATCTTGGGTATATTGGACATTCCGTCATCGTGTAACAGAAAAAGATTTACACTATTAATAGAATAGCCTTATAACTCTTGTGAGTAAAAATTAAATTTTAATGTGAGGCGTGCCGTAGCGGCACGCCTCTTTTTTGTGGTAAGATGATTATAATATTGATAAATTTAGATTCACTTGGACTCTTTTAGGCCTATTTAAAGGAATTTAAATTTGTTTGATTTTATATATTTAAGTTGATTTACCATAGAGGATAGTATGATACAGCGTACCGCATTTAAAGCGCTGCTAGAACATAAAGGACGGCTTGGATTACTCGGTTTAACCTGTTTAATAGAAAGTCTGTCAATTGTTGGGCAAGCTTGGTTCTTTGGGACCTTAATAAATAACCTTATATTTTTGGAACATACACTAGCTGATGAAATGAACACCATCATTTATTTGTTTATAGCTATTGTTATGAGATTGGTGGCACATTACGTTCAAGAGGCAGTAGCAAATCACTTGGGGAGTGCTGTAAAAGCATCCTTTAGAGAACGCTCTTTGGCTCATATGTTTAAGCTTGGTGTACAACATAAGGAACGTCATGGCGATGTCATCCATATGCTTACCGATGGTTTAGAGCAAGTTGATGCATATGTGGCTCGTTACATTCCGCAGATTTTATACGCTATTATGATTCCACTTATTATGGGAATCGCTATTATAGATACATTACCAATAATTGGCATTATTTTAATTGTTACGGTGCCTTTAATTCCATTTTTTATGATCTTGATTGGGAAGCAAGCTGATCGATTAAATAAGGAACAATGGGAGCGTATGAGCTTCCTATCGGGGCATTTTTTAGACGTATTGCAAGGGATTACTACGCTAAAACTCTTTGGTCGTGCAAAAGATCAAATTAAGGTTATTGGTCGATTATCTCAAGAGTTTAAAGATTCTACTTTACGAGTATTGCGCGTAGCCTTTTTATCTGCATTAGTACTTGAATTAGTGAGTACTATAAGTACTGCTCTGATTGCGGTATATTTAAGTCTAACCTTATTAGATGGTGAAATTACATTCTTTTCAGCCTTCTTTATTTTGTTGTTAGCGCCGGAGTTCTATACCCCATTTAGACAGTTGGGGGCTGCTTTCCATACGGGGATGGCAGGTAAAACATCTATTCTGAAATACGAAGAATTTATGAATCGTCCTCAGTCCTTACCAGTAGGTGGTGATTCTAAACTTGAGAAATCTATACAAGAGATTGCAATTAAAGATTTAACTTTTATCTATAAAAATAGTAAAAATGGGGTACATCATATCACACTAGAGGCTGAGCGTAATGTACCTATCATGTTAGTTGGTGAAAGCGGAGCTGGTAAATCTACTATTGCCCATATCGTTGGTGGATTTTTACAGGCTCCGAAAGGAACAGTTACTATCGATGGCATTGATATATGTGATTTAGATATCGACTGGTGGCGTCAGCAAATTACCTATGTGTCTCAACATCCACATATTATGAAAGGGACCTTACGAGAGGTCTTGTCCTTTGGGATGGATGTAAGTGATGCAGATATTCTCGATGCTTGCAAAGAGGTTCAACTATTAGATGTTATTAATCGACAACAAGATGGGCTTGATGCGGTTATTGGAGAAGGTGGTTTAGGTCTTAGTGGCGGTGAACGACAGCGTATTGCTTTAGCTCGTGCATTCCTCCGAAAGGGGCAGGTGTTGATTCTTGATGAAGTGACAGCACATCTAGATGTAAAAACAGAATCCATTATAAGTACAGCTATACAGCGTTTGATGGAAAATAATATTGTTATTATTATTGGTCATCGTTTACAAACTATGCACTGGGCATCTAAACTATATGTCTTGAAAAATGGATCAATTATTCAAGAAGGTTCTTATCATGACCTACTTCAAGAAGATGGTTATTTTAAAGAACTTGTTACATCTGGCTTAGGTCAATTTTCAGCAGCTCTAGAAGCCCCATTGCATATTAAAAAAGCATCTAATTTAGAGACTACATTAGATTTAGAGACATCTATTAATAGTACTGACGGTATTGTTAAAGCCGTTGAAAGTTTTGCGATTTTCCAAAGTGGTGAAAAAGCTTCTAATATGGGCTTACAAGGGTGGAAATTATTGTTCTCCGTATTGAGTCCAGCCAAGTGGTCATTAATATTGGCCTTGCTATTTACATTCTTAACTGTATTTATGAATGTAGGGCTTTTAGCGGTATCTTCTTGGCTGTTGGCATCTGCCGCATTGCAACCAGGGCTCACTTATTTGAGTCTTGCTATTGTAGGGGTTCGATTCTTTGGTGTTAGTCGCGCTGTATGTCGTTATTTTGAGCGCTATACATCTCATCGCATGGCCTTTCAAGGTCTTTATGGCCTGCGCTTGTGGTTTTATGCTCATTTGGAACCATTGGCACCTGCTATACTCAAAAGGTTTGGGGCGGGTGATATGTTGGGACGCATCATGGGGGATATAGAGGTATTACAATTCTTCTACTTGCGCACTTTGATTCCACCTGTAGCAGCTGTTGCCTTGACTGTATTGATTGCATATGGAGCCTCTACAATCGACAATAGCTTGATTACGCCAATTCTTTTGTCGGCCTTCATATTAGGTGTAATACTACCTTTGGTCGTTTATGCACATAATAAACAATCTTTACGTGCGATTGGGCCCCAACAAGGTGGTTATAAAGCGCTTTTAAGTGATACTATGGATAGTCTGGAAGATGTGATTAGTTATGGCAATGAAGAAATGGTATATAAGCGTATTCAGCATATGATGCGTAATGTAGATGCTCAAAAAGGTACTATTGAGCGTGGCATGAATATGGGTAATACACTATTCATAGGCGGTGTTCAGTTAACTGTAGTTATTGTAGCTATTATGGCCTCTAATGCGTTAACAGGTGCTTGGGCCAGTGTTATGGTAGCGGTGGCTGCCATTGGTACGCAGGCTTGGTTTGAAGCGTTACAACCTATGATCGCGGCAGTTCATCATGGTGCAGAAAGTAAAGTTGCTACAAGTCGTCTCATGGCTCTTAGTAATGAACCTATATCTATTGTAGATCCTATATCACCAAAATCGTTTAATCCTAATGATGATATTATTTTTACAGATGTATCCTTTGGTTATGATGAATATCGACATATTTATGAGAATCTTAGACTACATATTCAACAAGGACAATCTATTGCTATCGTTGGTGCTAGTGGATCTGGTAAGACGACATTGTTTAATATGCTTGAGCGACTATATGATTATGGTGGTTCCATTCGTATAGGTGCAGTGGAGTTGAAAGATATTTCAATTGATACTTGGCGTAATGCATTGGGAACTATAACTCAAGATACGTATATTTTTAATGCATCCTTTAAAGACAATATACGTCTTGCTAGACCTGAGGCGTCTAAAGAAGACTTAGAGCAAGCCATTAATCGCGCCTCATTGCGTTCCGTAGTCGAAAAATTACCAGAGGGGAGGAATACGATTGTAGGTAGTGGAGGCCAAGGTTTGAGTGGTGGCGAGCGTCAAAGAATTGCATTAGCTAGATTGTTCTTACGCAATCCTAAAATTATTTTATTAGATGAACCTTTAGAGGGTTTAGATCAAGTAACACGAAAAGCCTTGCATCGTGATTTGATGCATTATGTAGATGGTAAGACATGTCTATATATTACGCATCAATTGGAAGGTTTAGAACAAATGGATCGAATTATATTTATGGATAGAGGTCAAATTGTTGAAGATGGAACGTATGAAGAATTGATAGCTCTTCGAGGGCGTTTCTATGAATACTGTTATTTATCTATGGCAAGTATTCAATAAAACTAAATATCAATAAAAGTATCTATTACAAATGCTTGATTGTAGATTGGATAATATTTTAATTTCATGTTGCAATTTAAGACCTATATTTAAGACTTATTATGAACATTAAATTATAATAGGAACAATATTAAACTACAGTAATAAAGCCCCTTTTGCTATGTAAAAAGGGGCTTTAGTTATATTTATATTTAATAGTATATGTAGTATACTTTTATCGATAAATCATGCAACATATGGTATAATTTTTATATTAAAACCTATTTTTTCACCCTTGGAGGGGTTATGACTAAAATCTTCACCAAATTACGAGCTTTGGTGGATGAAGCATTATCTGATCGTGATGCGGTAGTGGATAAGGCGCCCGTACTAGAAAAAGCACCTTTAGAACAAGATTTATTTGACCATCGCTTACTATATATTGAAGAAGATATGGTTAATCGCATGTTGCGTGCCGCTCTTCGCAATCATTGGTTCTTTTATGCTATAACATTTGAATTTGAACCAAACAATCAAATATTCCTATCCATTATTACAAAATGGGGGAATGTGATTAATGTGGAATTCACCTTAGAGGATTTATGGTTTGATGATTATTCATCATCCTTTGCAATTCGTCTTGATACAAACAATATAGATACAGGTGGGTTTATTTTGAACTCCATTTTACACTTGTTGGGAAACTGGTGTCTCAGTCTCTTTGGTATATTCTTTAACCCTATTGCATTGGGAGAAAAAGGATCTACCGTACGCTTTGAGAAAAAGGGGATTATCCAGTTTGACTTATTGCCTAATACACAAGTGAAGAAATTCATACCTATGCCTGAGCGTCATATTGGTAGCAATGGACCTGTTTTGTTGGGGAACCCGCGTACCAGTCAATCTGTGTTGCAGTTAGATTACTATGCGTTCCATGATCCTGTAGATACTTTTACAGTACCGGATGTGCCGACTCGCACTAGCTGGCTTCGTTCTATTGATATTGCAGCAGTTCTTTTATTGCCAATTGGTGTATGGATTACATTTATTATCTTGCATCACTACTTACCGACGGAAACGTTGGAGTTCTCGTTTTCCACGTACTTTTTGATTTCATTGGGGATTTTCATCATTTCCTTCTTAGTTATGAATATTCCGCGGTATTTGTACATGTATTTTGATTCTCGCAAACAGTGGCAAAGTGCGTTTGTACATAACAATATCAAAATTCAAATGCGTAAACTACATCGTCGTATCTTCATGCAACAAGCTACATTGACATCTGATTGTGATGAGGATACAGCCAATGAAAGTCAAGAGCGAATCAAACACCTCTTGTTGCAAATTCGAGATAAGCGATTTCTTGCTAATCGTCTTAAAATTGCAGATGATGATAGAGCGCGTAAACAAAAGGTTAAGTTTATTATTGCTTATATCGGGTGTACATTGATTGAGTTGATGTTACTGATGAATTAATGTCATAAGAAATATAAAATATAAAAACGTATCTCCATGTGATATGTCCCCCTTTACTGGATATCCAATAAAAGGGGTACATATCAATGAGAGATACGTTTTTTGATTACAAGTTATTAATTTTGGTTATCGTTTTTTACGACGTTTTCGAGCTGGTTTGCGGTTTTCTTGTTTTTTGCTTGATACAGGAGTTTGTACGGATTCATATGTTGGCTGATTTACAGGCATAAATGGAGGATTACCGTATTGGTTAGGCTCAGGTTGTCCTGGCAATACCCAGAATAGGAAGCCGATGAGCCATATAAAAAGCTCTAGCATGTAATTGAATGGAGAGACAGCCGAGTAAGTATTAATGAAGATCATAATTACCGACCAAAGAATTCCTGCCCATGCATTGAAGCCGATGTCGTGAATACGACGACCAAATAAGACACAAGATAATGGGAAGAGGGTTGCTAATAAGAGCCAGACAATGACTCTAGTCAACCAATATGTAGGTAGGGATACGACAAAGTCCAAGAACATGTTATCTATGTAGTGGACAATATGAAATAAAATCATTAAAGCGATGAAGCAAATGATAAATTGTAGTCGATTTAACCGTCCCGTTAAGTTAAAAATCGATAAGCCCATGCGACGTCCTTGGAATGCAATGAGCAAACCCATGGCACATATGAGCAGTGTTCGTAATACAACATAAAGTAAATCCATAAGTTCCCCTTTATTTATAGCTTATAGTTGAGTTAATTCTGGCAAAACTAGCTCAAATGCGACTCCCTGTTTCAGTGATTGTACTGTATCTAACGTTGCTTGAATCGCTTTAGTAGTAAATTTCATTGCCAGTTCTGCTGCATCATAAGGAGAATATCCCCTCATTACAGCACCTGATAATACAGCAGTAAAAATATCTCCTGTGCCTGTAGCCTTTACAGGGACCAGAGGGATAGAGTATGTTTTTAAAAAGTCTGTAGGTCCATCATAGACCGCAATAACAGCATGTGTTTTTGATGGGACGCTAGTCATGATAACCATTTCAGGGCCCATGTGATGTAATTGTTTACACCGTTTGCGCAATTCATCCTCACTAATAGGGTCTGTCGAGAATGGAATATCTAATAAGAAGCAAACCTCAGTATAGTTTGGTTTTACGATGTGGGCCTTTGACACGAGTTGGCGCATAGCAACAACCATATCTGGAGTGTAGATAGAATAAAGGCGACCATCGTCAGCCATTGCGGGATCAACGATAACCATTTGGCCATTATTGGCAAATCGATTGATAGCTTCTTCGACGAGGTGAATTTGTTCTGGTGATGCCAAGAATCCACTTACAATAGCGTGAAAGTCAATTTCGTTTTTATCCCAACAGTTCATAAAGTCTCTCATATGAGCAGATAAATCTACGAATTCATAGTGTGGATACTCTAAGTGATTGCTTAGTACCGCTGTTGCTAAAGGAACCGCCTGGCAGCGCATAGCACTGATGATAGGAATCATAACGGTAAGGGCACAACGTCCGATGGAGCTCATGTCTTGAATTGTTAAAACTCTAGGTACTGTTGTCATAGATACCTCCAAATAAATATATATTTTATTGTACGTTATGTAAGGCTTTCTGTAAATGTAATGATGTTAATCATGAAATTAGCTTCATAATGTAGTATAATAAAACGAATAGACTTTTTATGGAGGAAAGTGACAATGACGAGGTATGTATTTCGACGTCTAGGTGGCGCAATCATAATCTTATGGGTCATCATTACCGTAACATTTGCACTAATGCATGCAATACCGGGAGGGCCTTTTACAACAGAAAAAAAATTACCGCCTCAGGTGAAAGCGAGCATTGAGGCTAAATATCATCTTGATGATCCCGTGTGGAAACAGTATGGAGATTATTTAGGTGGCGTCATTACAGGTGACTTAGGCCCATCATTTAAGTATGAAGGCCGTAGTGTAAACGATATTATTAGCGATGCATTTCCAATTTCCGCGCAGCTCGGTTTATTATCTTTAATGGTAGCTGTAGTTGGTGGTATTACAGCTGGTGCTATCAGCGCCATGAGACCTAATAGTATTGTGGATTATGCGGTGACTGTATTATCTACAATCGGTATATCTGTGCCTACATTTATTATTGGTGCTGTCCTTGTATACATTGTAGGCTTTGAACTGGGCTGGTTCCCTGTGGCTTTATGGCGTGGCCCATCTTATATGGTGTTGCCCGTGTTGACATTGGCAGCGCAACCGATGGCCTTTATTGCTCGTTTAACGCGCAGTGGTTTACTTGATGTGTATCAACAAGAATACATTCGCACAGCTCGTGCAAAAGGTCTAGGTTCTTGGACCATTTTGACTTGTCATGCACTAGGTAATGCGATTTTGCCAGTTATTACATACTTAGGCCCATTGGCAGCTAGCTTGTTAACAGGTAGCTTTATCGTTGAAACGATTTTTGCGATTCCTGGGTTAGGTCAGTATTTTGTAACATCAATTTATAACCGTGATTATACAGTTATTCTTGGTATTACAATTTTCTATAGTGCTCTTGTGGTATTTCTTAATATTTTGGTGGATATGATTTATCCATTAATCGATCCACGAGTTACAACAGAGGAGGGGACAGATGAATAAGGAAGACTTTTTACCTATTGAACGGGCCCCTCAAGAAGAGATTACTAGTTTTATAAAGCGTCCTAGTAAATGGGAGCGATTTAAGGTAAATCGTTTGGCCGTAGTCGGGGCGAGCATCATCTTGGTGATGATTGTACTCGCTATCTTAGGGCCACTTATTTCACCTTATACATATGCGGATCAATCTTTAATCGATGCGAACCAAAGTCCAAGCTTTAGTCATTGGTTTGGTACGGACACATTGGGCCGTGATATTTATACGCGTGTTATGTATGGTGCGCGTATTTCCTTAACTATTGGTTTTGTGGCAGCTTTCATCAACCTTGTAATCGGCGTTGCCTATGGCGGTATTGCAGGTTATATGGGTGGTAAAGTAGACCGCATCATGATGGGCATTGTAGATGTTTTGTACGGCATTCCACTTTTACTATACGTTATCTTGTTGATGGTTGTACTTGGACATGGTCTTACATCTATTTTCGTAGCATTAGGTATTGCGTATTGGCTTAATATGGCCCGTATCGTACGTAGCCAAATTTTGAAAGTTAAAAACGAAGAATACATCATCGCTGCAGAAGCCATGGGTATTCCGAAGCATCGCATTTTATTGCGTCATATTTTGCCAAACTGTGTAGGGCCTATCATTATTACTTTAACATTGGCCATTCCAGAGGCAATTTTTACAGAAGCATTCCTTAGTTTTATCGGCTTAGGTGTAAATGCACCTATGGCAAGCTGGGGTGTATTAGCTTCTGAAGGTATTAGTAGCATGCGCTCTTATCCGTTCCAATTGATTTTCCCAGCTGTTGCTATTAGTATTACCATGCTTGGTTTCGCATTTTTTGGCGACGGTTTACGTAATGTATTAGACCCTAAGGAAGGAGATAGATAATGAATAATGCTATTGTTGATGTACGTAATGTATCTATTACCATCAATACCTTCCAAGGTCCGTTGCGAGTTATTCGCAATCAAGATATTTCTTTATACCCTGGTGAGATTTTAGGTATAGTCGGGGAATCTGGGTGTGGTAAATCCGTTTTAGTTAACTCTTTAATGGGCTTATTGCCATATGGTAAAACTAAAATTAAAGCGGATACATTCATGATTGATGGTCATGATTGTTTAGGATTTACTGAAGATGATTGGAATGAACTTCGTGGTACGACGGTTGCCATGGTGTTCCAAGATCCTATGACCTCCTTGAATCCTATCATGACCATTGGAGAGCAAATGTATGAGGTTATCCATCGTACAAATGCGTATGGTGAAGATTACGATGAAAGGGCCATTGCCATCGATTTGTTGAAGAAGATGGGCCTATCTACACCGGAACGACGTTTGTCTCAATATCCTCATGAGTTGAGTGGCGGTATGCGTCAACGCGTATGTATCGCTATGGCGGTAGCCGGTCGTCCTAAGATTTTGATTTGTGATGAGCCCACAACAGCTCTTGATATTACTACAGAGGCACAAATTTTACGCCTTATGCAAACATTAGCCGTAGAGGCTGGCATTGGTATCATCTTTATCTCTCATAACCTACGTGTTATTGCTCAAATTTGTGATCGGGTTATGGTTATGTACGCAGGTAAATGTGTTGAGTCTGCTACAGTAGATGGTATTTTTAGCGAGCCTCGTCACCCATATACTTTGGGGCTGTTGCTTGCATTGCCTCAAGGTAAATGGCACGGTGAATTGAAGGCCGTTGAAGGTCAACCACCTGATCTATTTGATTTACCTCGTGGATGCGCATTTAATCCTCGTTGTAAATGGGCTATGCGAATCTGCGGTAGTCGGGTTCCGATGGTTACAAATGTTGGTGAAAGTCACCAGTTTACATGTTGGTTAGCTAAGTTGGAGGGACTTTAATGAGTTACGTATGGGAGACTGACAATCTCGTTAAAGAGTTCACCCTGTCAGGCGGCTTATTTAAGCCAAAACAAACGGTACACGCCGTACAAGGCGTGAGTCTATATCAATCACCAGGGGAAACCTTAGGTATCGTAGGGGAATCTGGATGTGGTAAATCTACATTTGGTTACACTTTGATGGGTTTATATCAAGCTACATCTGGTTCTATTTATATGAATGGTCGACATATCAACCCTTATGTGGATAGAGAGTCTGTTCACCCGGTGATGCAAATGGTATTTCAAAATCCTTATGCATCCCTTAATCCGCGGCTTACGGTTAATGCAATTTTAGAGGAGCCTTTAGAATTGAATCCAAAGTATACACCCCGAGATCGCGTGATTCGTGTAAAAGAGGTGCTTGACCAAGTTGGCTTAAATATGTCATTTGGTGAGCGTTATGCTCATGAACTATCTGGTGGGCAACGTCAACGTATCGGCATTGCACGGGCTCTTATTATGGAGCCTCAATGTATTATTTGTGATGAGCCGATTTCTGCGTTAGATGTATCTATCCAAGTGCAAATTATGACATTACTAGAACGGTTACAAGAACAACATGGTATTTCGTACCTCTTTATTTCTCATGATTTAAATATGGTGCGCTACATTAGTCATCGCATGGTTGTTATGTATTTAGGTGCCGTCATGGAAGAAGGTCCTGCATTGGATTTATATGAATTCCCTCAGCATCCGTATACCCGTGCATTGACGGCCTTAAATGGTCCAGTTATGCCACATGCACCAATTGGGGCACCTCTTAAAGGGGATCCACCAAATCCACTAGACCCACCAAAAGGGTGTCTGTTTAGTGGTCGATGCCCAGAAGCGGAAGGTCGTTGTTTTACAGAACGTCCACCACTTCGAGATTGGGCAGATCGCCGCATCGCATGCTGGCACATATAATGGGAGAATAGTATGGAAAAACTAATTGTTGGCAAGTCCTTGGAACATCAACTAGATACAGTCATTAAAGAATTGGCACCAGCAGGGAATATATCTTATGCGGTGCTACAATTTGATGATGAAGAGGAACCAACACTCATCGCAGCTAGAGGTGAAAATACTGTACATTCTAGTGCGAGTTTAATTAAGGTACTTATCATGGAATATGTCTTTCATTTAGCGCGTACGGAGCAATTGGACATTAATGATACAGTTCCTTTATCTAGAACTCCACGCGTTGAAGGTGGCGGCGCACTACAAGAGTTAGTTGGTAAACATAGTTTTACATATCTTGAGTTATGCCGTCTCATGATGGTTCTTAGTGATAATATCGCAACAAATCTACTCATCACAGTGCTCGGCATGGAAAATATTAATGCTCGTGCAGAAAAGCTTGGTGTGGATGAGATTGAGCTTAATCGCATGATGATGGACCTTAACGCTCTAGCTGAAGGTCGTGATAATCACATTACAGCTATGTCGTTAGCTCGTTTGTATAAACACATTTTTGAATGTCGTGATAGAGATGCTTATGGCCGAGAAATGTGGAATATTTTAGGTCGCCAACAATTCCGTGATATCTTACCATTTTACTGGGGAGAAGGCATACGCTTTCACCATAAAACAGGATCCCTTGATCGCGTAGAGCATGATGGGGGTATAATAGAAACATTTAGAGGTCATTTCTGCTTTATCCTTTTAATGAGCGATATCGATAATGACCGAGGCAAAGAGTTAGGCGCTCGAGTTGGGCGCATCATGAAAGAATTTGTAGAGGAAGCATTGCCATGATGGATAAACGAAACTTGTTAAAACTCATGGTCCTCGCTCTAGGGGTGAGCGTACTCTTATTCGTATTTGGGTACCCTCGTGGTGTTCAACCAATCGATGAACACACAATCCGCTATGTTATTGAGCAGGAACCATCCACATTGGATCCCGCAAAGTCTACTACCTCTCCGGAGGCTACGGTTCAACTTCAATTATTCGATGGTCTAGTTCGTTTGAATGATGAAAGTGAACCTGAAGCAGCACTTGCTAAAAATTGGGACATCTCCGATGATGGTCGTGAGTATACCTTCCATTTACGACCTAATTTAAAATGGTCCAATGGAGAGCCTTTGACGGCTTATGACTTTGAATACGCTTGGAAGCGCGTATTAGACCCTGAAGTCCATGCGGATAATGCATATATGTTATATGTATTGGAAAATGGTGAAGCTTTTAATACGGGGAAAGCTGCAGCTGAAGATGTTGGGGTTAAAGCTATTGATGAGGATACATTGGTAGTTACCTTAGAAAATCCAACGGCTTATTTCTTGAAATTATTAGCGTCTCATAGCTATTATCCAGTGAGTAAAAAAGCAGTAGAAGCTCACGAAAACTGGGCGGCTAATGCGGAAACAATAGTATCTAATGGTCCATATCGTTTACTTTCTTGGAAGCATAATGGGGAAATGGATTTCATTAAGAATCCAAACTATTGGGATGCAGAATCTGTGAAGACAGAGAAAATGAATTGGCCTATTAGTGAGTCTCAAAGTACACGCCTTACCTTAGTTGAAGGTGGCGAAGCTGATATGACGGTTGAGCCTCCTGTAGCGGATCAAAAACGTCTAGAAGAAGCCGGCCTATTACATATTGGACCTATGCTTGGTAACTATTATTACGTATTCAATGTTAAAGCAGAACCTTTCACAGATCCAGATGTGCGTAAAGCCTTTTCTATGGTTATCAACCGTGCTAATATTGTTAATAATATTGTTAGAGGCGGTAAAGAGCCAGCTTATGCATTCGTACCATATGGTATGCTTGAAAGCAATGGTCGTGAAGACTTCCGTGAAGCTGGTAGCTATCTCGTATACGAAGATGTAGAGCAAGCCAAGGAAATCCTGAAAAAGGCTGGCTATGGCAAAAATCGTCCATTGCCGCAAATTACGATTTTGTATAATACAAGTGAATTACATAAAGCTATTGCAGAAGCAATTCAAGATGCATGGATAAATGCATTTGGCGCAGATGTACGCTTACAAAATCAAGAGACAAAGGTATTCTTGGCAGACCGTGAAGCTGGCAAGTACCAAGTAGCTCGCGCTTCTTGGGTTGCCGATTATAGCGATCCACAAAACTTTTTAGAGGTATTTTCTGCTGAAGATAATGATGGTCAGTATCATAGTGATGAGTATAATGAGTTGATTGCACGTATTCGTACAACTCCAAATGGGGCGGCTCGTGATGCGTTGATGCATGAAGCAGAAAAGATGATTTTTGATGAATCTCTTGTTATGCCGTTGTACTTTACAACACAACCATATGTGACAAACGGAACAATTCAAAATTATTTCTGGACCACATTGGGACTTGTTGACTTTAAAAAAGCATACAAATAAGATACACTTAAGACGTACACCTTGTGTACGTCTTTTGTTGTATGGGAATATTAATATATTAGTCTTTTGTTGCATGGGATTATTAATATATTATAAGTTAACAGGTATTTTCTGAGGATATATGGACTGGATTGAACCAAAACGTTTGGCACCGGGGATGACCATAGGTATTATGGCACCTGCTAGTGCTAGCGATGAAGATTTACATAGAATAGAAGAAATTTGTAAGGCTAAAGACTATAAGGTGCTTGTAGGTGAAAGTGCAAGGAGAAAGGGGCTATATGGAGGCACGCCTGAGGAGCAAGCCGTAGAATTTCAATACATGATGACTGCGGCTCCTTGTGATATGGTTCTTGCCTTGCGCGGTGGTTATGGCACGATGCGCTATTTAGATTTATTAGATTATAAAGCGATTCGTAAGTATCGGAAGGCTTTTGTTGGATATAGTGATTGTACAGCACTTCATATGGCTATTAATCGATATAGCCGCCTCATTACTTATCATGGACCTATGGGGGTAGATTTTAAATTAGACCGTAAGTCAGATATTGATACACTATTTAATGCTTTAGAAGGCAAATTAAAAGTTATAGAACCCTTGCCAGAGCCTCCCCGAGGTGCAATTGGCACAGAACTCGGTGAGGGTATTTTACGAGGTGGTAATATGACGATGGTATCCATGCTATCGGGAACGCCTTATTTTTTAGAGAATGAATCATGGGAAGATACCTTACTATTTATTGAAGATGTAGGGGAGGCTCCTTATAAGCTGGATCGCATGTTACAACAATTTCGACTCAGCGGTTTGTTGAGCCGTATTAAAGGCTTAGTCATTGGTACCTTTACAGATTGTGAAGGAGATGAAGATGAGCGTGATTACGATTTAGGTTATGAAGCATTGCGCTATATGGAGGAAAATAGAAATCCAAAATTACCAGATCCTTTTGTATGCTATGTGCCAACGGGACATGGGGCGCCACATCAAACATTACCGCTAGGAGCGACGATTAGCTTTAGATATATTTCTAATACCATCATCGTTCATCCTTATACGAAATAGTTAAGAGCTTTTGGATGAACGATTTTACTTAATAGACAAATAGATATTAGATAAAAATAGTAGTTACCGTGATATTAGGTAATAAAATAATAGGTAATAAGATATTAGATAATAACAAGGGGAGTTATGACACTACAAGAACGAGAGGCTCGCGCCTGTGCCATCATAGATAGTATGGCACGGGAATTGCGTGCAGTTTCCATATATTTACATGATAATCCTGAATTGGGCTTGAATGAGCATAAAGCAGTAAAGGTAATTCACCAATTCTTAGAAACACATAATTTTATATCTCATGTAAGTCTAACTAATCGGCCAGAGTTACAAACAGCGTTACGGGGCGACTATAACGGTACTGCACGGCATAAAATAGCCTTCTTAGGTGAATATGATGCGTTACCGGAACTAGGCCACGGCTGTGGTCATAACCTTATTGCTATGATGAGCTTAGGTGCTGCTGTTGCTTTTAGTCAAAGTGCACCACAGGATTGGGGTACAACATTCTTTGGGTGCCCTGCAGAGGAAACTATCGGTGGTAAGGTATATATGGCAGAAGCCGGTCTTTTTAAAGGCTATGAGGCAGCACTTATCATTCATCCAGGTGGAGAAAATGAGGTAGGAGGTACATCCTTGGCGACACATCCTCTAGAGGTTACGTTCCATGGACGTTCTTGTCATATTGCATCTTTAACAGACTCAGGAATCAATGCCTTAGATTGTGCGGTAGACTTATATCAAAGGGTAAAAGATTTAAAAAAGACCTTTCCTAAAGGTGCTATTGTAGGTGCTATCTTTACAGAGGCAGGTACGGCACCAAATGTGGTTACACCAAAGGCTACGATTCGTATGACTGTTCGTGGTAGTACAGTGGATGATTTAGAAGGTATTATTTTGCCGGCTATTAAAGAGGCAGCCCAAGAAATCGGTTCATCCTATGGAGCTCAAGCTGAGATGCATCACTATGAGCCACTCTTTAAGGATATGCGTCAAGATAAACAGTTATTAAATCTCTTTAAAGATGTGATGACTGAATTTGGTGAAAGCCCACGAATATTGCCTGATGATGAGGCGGATGGTAGCACTGATGTAGGTAATGTGTCTTACGAAGTACCAACAGCACAGCCTACCTTGCAGATTGGATTAGGTTTAGAAGCGCATACGCCAGAATTTACTTGTGCTGCTGGATCTGACTATGGGTTAGACCAAGCGATTAAGGGTGCTAAGATTATGGCTGTTGTAGCCTTGCGTTATGCGATGTGTAAGTAAGTTCAATTTTTGACATATAGAGGTCAAAAAGGTACAATAGATATAATATTTAAGTAAGTATGAAATAAGCCGTCTTCAACAAGACGGCTTTTATTCCGGTGGAGATAGATATGAGTGTTTTAACCGTTTCAAATGTAACTCATGGTTTTGGAGCGCGACAAATTTTAGATGATGCATCATTCCGTTTGCTAAAAGGTGAACATGTAGGCCTCATTGGTGCAAATGGTGAAGGTAAATCTACGTTTCTTAATATCATTACAGGTAAATTGCCACCTGATGAGGGGAAAATTGAATGGTCCAATCAGGTAACTGTTGGGTATTTGGATCAACATGCTGTTCTTGAAAAAGGTATGACCATCCGTGATGTATTACAACGTGCTTTTGATGATTTGTTCGTCATGGAGCAAAACATTAACGATGCGTATAATCGTATGGGTGATGTATCCGAAGATGAAATGAATAAGCTACTTGAACAGGTAGGGGAATGGCAAGAAATTCTTGAGCAACGTGGGTTCTATGAAATTGATGCGGTTATTGAGCGTACCGCTGCCGGATTGGGACTTATGGATATCGGCTTAGATAGAGATGTAACAGAGCTCAGCGGTGGTCAACGTACCAAGGTTTTGCTTACAAAACTATTACTAGAGAAACCGACTATTTTGCTTTTAGACGAACCGACAAACTATCTTGATGTGGAGCATATTCAGTGGTTGCAAAACTATTTGCAAAATTATGAAAATGCCTTTATCTTGATTTCTCATGATATGGAGTTTTTAAACTCCGTAGTCAATGTTATTTACCATATCGAACAAGCGGTGCTTACGCGTTATACTGGTGATTATCATCAGTTCCAAGCTGCTTACGAGGTGAAAAAAGCGCAAGCAGCTAAGGCGTATGAACGTCAACAGCAAGAGATTGAGCGTATGGAAGACTTTATTCAGCGCAATAAAGCGCGCGTTGCAACACGTGGTATGGCAAATTCTCGAGCAAAGCGCTTAGAAAAGATGGAAATTCTAGAAAAGCCAAAAGAGTATATCAAGCCCACTTTTGGCTTTAAAGAAGGACGTACGCCAAGTCGCTTTATTGTAGAGGCTTTTGGATTGCAATTAGGTTATGATGAACCATTAACAAGACCAGTAGACTTTCAAATTGAAAGAAACAAAAAAATTGCTATTCGCGGTGTTAATGGTTTAGGTAAAACAACGTTGTTGAAGACTATTTTAGGCCTATTAAAGCCTGTTAGTGGTGAGTTGGTAAAAGGTGAATTCTTACAAGTTGGCTATTTTGCCCAAGAGGATACGCCATCTAATTCCGAAACAGCGTTAGATTATATTTGGAATGAATATCCGGCGATGACAAATGCAGAGGTGCGTGCAGCATTAGCTCGTTGTGGCCTTACAAATGAACATATTACGTCTCAAATGCGCGTACTTTCAGGTGGTGAGAATGCGAAGGTTCGCCTATGTAAGCTCATGCAGAATAAGTACAATGTGTTGGTCCTAGACGAACCGACTAACCATTTAGACATATATGCAAAAGAAGAACTGAGCCGTGCACTACGTGATTTTAAAGGTACAATTATATTGGTAAGTCACGAGCCTGAATTCTATCAAGATTGGGTTACGGATATTTGGAATATTGAAGATTGGACGACAAAGATTGTTTAGGAGGACCGATGAATCAACGTGCAAATGACGGGATAAAGCAATTCTTAGAGGCTTTATCTGTTGATACAGAGGCACCAGAGTTAGAAAAGACACCAAGTCGTGTAACAGAATTATATAGTGAGTTATTTAGTGGCGTAGGAGTCGAAACAAAATCGGTATGGGGTGAAACGTTTAGCACTGATTACAAGGGACTTATAGCCGTTACAGGTATTCCCTTTTATTCTATGTGTGAGCACCACTTATTGCCATTCTTTGGGACTGTAGACATTGTGTATCAACCCAAGGATGGATGTGTGGCAGGGCTCAGTAAGTTTCAAGATGTTGTTAATATACTCAGTCGCAGACCGCAATTACAAGAGCGGTTAGCATCTGAATTAGCAGATGCGATAATGAATGATTTATCTGCTCATGGCGTTTTTGTACGCATTACATCGACTCAGTTGTGTATGCTTATTAAAGGAACTATGCAGCAAGATTCAAAGGTAATTACATTAGAAAGCCGAGGCGTATTAGCTGAAACAGGTACAGTAAGGGATGAAGCGTTGGCAATGTTAGGCGGAGGACAGGTAAATGTTTAAACGTAGAAATTATACATGGAATGATGGCAAAAGCTTATCTTTGTGTGATCGTACCCTTATCATGGGTATACTGAATGGTACACCTGACTCCTTCTCTGATGGGGGGCAATTTAATACACCAGAAACAGCTACTGCTCATGTGGAACAAATGATTGAAGATGGTGCAGATATTATCGATTTAGGCGTTGAGTCTACACGACCAGGTTCTACACCTTTGACTACGGACGAAGAAATAGAACGTCTTTCTTTATTGATAGAACCTGTGTTAAAGGCTTCTACCGTTCCTGTATCTATCGATACATATCATGCAAAAACCGCAGAATATGCATTCTCAAAAGGGGCACATATTCTAAATGATGTATGGGGATTACATTATGACCCTGACATGGCCGCGGTGGTGGCTAAATATAAGGTACCTGTTATCATCATGCATAATAGTAATGATACAAACTATGGTGATATCATTGAAGATATGAAAGCTTTCTTCTTCTGCGCTATTGATAAAGCGTTAAAAGAGGGTGTAACGCCACAACAAATCTGGCTTGACCCAGGTATTGGCTTTGGTAAAACTGAAGAACAAAATATTGAAGTTATGCAACGCTTGGGTGAGTTAACCGCTTATGAATACCCTGTTTTGCTTGCTCCAAGCCGTAAGCGTTTCATCGGATCTATGATAGGCGGATTGCCTCCGGAAGATCGTGATGAAGGTACGGTAGCTGCTTGTATTACAGGTGTATTCCAAGGCGTTGATATGGTGCGTGTTCACAATGTGAAAATGCACAAACGCGCCTTAGCTGTAGCAGACGGCTTGTTACGAGGTGAATAATGGATAGAATCGTTTTAAAAAATATGGCATTTTACGGATACCACGGAAATTTGGCATCTGAGCAAGAACAAGGGCAACGATTTTTTGTAGATGTAGAAATAATAACTGATCTTACAAAGGCCGGTCAAAGTGATCAATTAGAGGACTCCATCAATTATGTAGAGGTATATGAAATTGTAGAATCAATTATGACTGGTGAAAAGCATAATTTGTTAGAACGATTAGGGGCGCTTATCGCCGATTCCTTGTACCAACATTATCAAGGTATCGTAGGTCTCTCAGTAACGGTGCGTAAACCATCTGTACCGATTTCAGGTATTTTGGATTATGTTGAGGTTATCACCACAAGAGGACAAATTTGATGTATACCTATTACATCAGTGTAGGCTCGAATATGGGGGATAAGAGAGGCTACATCAGTTCTGCTTTTCGATCCTTACTACAACATGAGGCAATTTCCAGGCTAGTCACTTCTCCTCTGATTGAAACTGAGCCGTGGGGATATACGGAACAAGACACCTTTGTCAATGGCGTATGGTCTTGTGAAAGCACTCTAGAACCACATCAAATGCTCAGCCTTATTCAGCAATTAGAGCAGAAGGCTGGACGAAAACGATTGATTCATTGGGGCCCTCGCACATTAGATTTGGATATTATTTTAGTGTACGATATAGAGGGGAAGATGATTTCTTTGTGTGATGAAAGTCTTGTGATACCGCATCCTCATTTTTGGAATCGTAATTTTGTACTAGAACCGCTATCTCAGCTATTACCAACATTCACATATAAAGGGACTAAGATTGCTGATCGATTAGTTCAATTGGGTACATAAACTAGAATCGTATATAATCTAATGTTAGATACACTGTAAACACGATACATATTGTACGCATGCTTTTACGTTTTATGATTGGAAAGTCGTGGAGAGCGTAGATGAATATAAAACGTATTGGATTATTTGTACTGGCACTTATTATAATGGGGATATCTTACTGGCTTGCTGTAGGAGCAAATTATGATAGTAAAACAGTACGTATTGATCCAGAAGCGCATACACTGGTTAATTCTAGTGATGCCATTATTTCAAAACGAATATTAGCTATGAAGACTAGTGGATCACAAGTGTATTTCTTAGGTTATGAAGGACTAGGAATTTATAATTTATCTGATAATGCACTTCGTTTAATGCCAATAACCTTTAGGGGGCAACATATAGAGCCAACTAAATCGGATGATTACCAACGAGGTTTACGGAATATAACAAAGCTAAAATCTTTATCCGATTTCAGTGCTGAAGAGCAAAAAGAATTTAAAGGCTTGTTGGAGTCTACTGATGGAGGGGCCCATTATTATGGTGACTTTTACCATTCTGGTTATGAGTCGTCCCTCATTGATTTGAAGGACCAGTATTTTATTACGAATACAGTACGTGCATTAAAACGTGTTAATCATACATTATATGTGTATGATGGATCAGGTTTTATTATTATAGATTTAGATAATCGTCGTATCCAAGGGTTCTTTAATAACCGCATTAGTGGTGAAGGCTCTAAGGGTGTACCTGATAGCTTACGTGGACACTATGGTTCTGACTTTACTATGATATATGCATTATCTAAATTGGATCCTTCAGATTTGGATATTTTATGGTCCATGCGTAAACAATATTTAGAAAAATCTCCTCAAGCGATGGAAGGAAAAGATTTGTTCCCACTCAATTTGGATGAGATGAATTTAAATGAGTTATGATTCTATTAAGATAAATCATATACAGATATACGTGATTTAAATAATTGGCATTTGAGGATATGCTATCGTTTTATGCTAAGGTATGGAGGCTCTTATGAAGTTACGTAAGGTAGGTATTATTGGCACTGGCCATGTAGGATCTCATGTGGCATTTTCTTTAGCCTTGCAAGGTGAGGTTGATGAATTATATTTGATGGATATTGACGAGAAAAAAGCTCAGGCGCAAGCTATGGATATTAATGATGCCGTTAGCTATATTCCACATCAAGTAACTGCTACATCAGGTCCTATTGAAGAATGTGGAGATTGTGATATCCTCGTTTTTAGTGCGGGGCCTTTGCCGAATTTGTATCAGGATCGCCTTGAGAGCCTTGGTGAAACAGTGGCTGTACTAAAAGACGTTATTCCACGTATTAAGCAGTCTTCTTTTCAAGGTTTCATCATTTCAATTTCTAATCCTGCTGATGTGGTAGCTACCTATTTATGTAAACATCTTGAGTGGAATCCTAAGCGTATTATTTCAACGGGAACCGCTCTAGATTCAGCTAGATTGCAAAAAGAATTAGCTCATATCTTTACTATTAGTAATCGCTCTATTACGGCCTACTGTTTAGGTGAACATGGAGGTAGTGCCATGGTGCCGTGGTCCCATGTCTGTGTACAAGGTAAACCACTTTTAGAATTATATCGAGAGCTACCTCATAGATTTCCTAAACTTGACCATACAAAAGTACTAGATGATGTTAAAATTGGTGGCTATCATGTACTAGCTGGTAAAGGCTCTACGGAGTTTGGTATTGCGAGTGCTACCACAGAATTGATTCGCGCCGTATTCCATGATGAAAAGAAGGTATTGCCTTGCTCCTGTTATTTAAATGGACAATATGGAGAAGAAGGAATATTTGCATCTACTCCTGCTGTTATTGGTAAAGATGGTATCGAAGATGTTCTTGAACTACAACTAACCAATGAAGAGCTAGCCTTATTTAAAGCTTCTTGTGCTGTCATTCGTGAACATGTTGCAAAGGCTGAGGCTATGTAAGTGGATGTTTACTTTTGTATATAGAAAGTTTACATCGCATATGGAGTTTTAAAATTATACGGATTTATGTTACCGTTCTTAATGAGAAATATCTGTAATTTTCTTTAGTCCCAAGCTCTGTTATGTGGTATAATCTAAAAATGACAGTATACAGATGATGAATATTTGGGGGACATTATGACTCAGGACACTATGGATGTACAACGCCCAAAAAGGCCACGCAAACGGGTTCGTCCTAATCGCAAAGCACAGGATCAGCGTATTATCCTCATGTGGATCAAGCGGATTGGCATAGGGATTATGGTGCTGTTACTGTTAGGGCAGGCTTATCGCTTGGTGGCTGTATATCAAGAAAAACAACATATAGAGCAACAATTGCAAGAGTTACAGCAGCGAAATGAAGAGTTAGAACAGGAAAAGGCTAGGTTACAAGATCCAAAGACCATAGAAGGGGTTGCTCGTGAGGAGTTAGGATTGGTAAAGCCTGGTGAAGTACCATATGTAAAATAGAGTGTATTCTATTATTTTTTCTTTGCATCAGTTTGTAGTTTAAGGTTTCCGCATTAATTAGGAGGTTGCATGGCAATCGAAGTTGGTAACATTATTGATGGTACCGTATCAGGTATTACAAAATTCGGCGTATTTGTTGATTTAGGAGAAAAGCAAACAGGGTTAGTTCATATTTCTGAAGTAGCTCATGGATATATCGAAGATATTAATACCCTTTTAAAAGTTGAGGATCCGGTAAAGGTTAAGGTTTTATCTATTGATGGTAATAAAATAGGACTTTCCATTCGTCAAACACAACCTAAAGAGGGGATGGACGAAGAAAAACGTCCTCATCGTGTTCAATCGAAACAAAGCATAGAGTCTTTCGAAGCGAAGATGAAATCATTCTTGCGCGATAGCAATGAACGATTACACGATTTAAAACGCAATACCGAAGGAAAACGCGGAGGCCGAGGTGGTCGTCGAGATTAATAGTGAGAGATGGCATCTAGCCATCTCTTTACTTATGTATAGAGTATTAACGCTATAATAGTATTAGAAAAATGCTATTTATATGTAAGGAGCAATTATGAAGTTAGCAATTATAGATATTGGCTCTAATTCGGTGCGTTTATTATTGGCTACCTATGAGAATAACGAGTGGCGTTATGAGCCTAAGCAGTTGTGGACTACCCGTTTAGGTCAACGAAATACGGATGGTACCTTGCGAGATGAATCCATGGAAGCATCCTATCAAGCCTTTACGGATATACAAAAAATAGCAAATGAATACGGTGCTGACTATTGCTTTGGTTTTGCGACGAGTGCTGTTCGTGAAGCAGCCAATGGACTTGCATTTATGGAACGTATTAATGAATACTGTCCCATGGAGTGGCGAATTTTATCTGGTGCTGAAGAGGCTATTTATGGTTTTAATGGTGCGTTAGGAGATCAATTAAAGGATGGACGTCATTATACGACCATCGATATTGGTGGAGGTAGTACAGAACTTGCATTAGGTAACAAGGATGGAGTGTACTGGAGTCGTTCTTATCCTGTGGGAGCGGTACGCCTTCAATCTATATCTGACGAAGGGCCTCAACGAGTGTGGGAGGAAACTCGTTTTCTTTGGGATCCGATGATGATTGAAGGTGAATTTGGTGAATTTATCGGTATTGGAGGAACCCTAACAACTTTGGCTGCTATTGATTTAGGTTTAGACCATTATGATGGCACAAAGGTACAAGGTCATAAATTGAGCCGTGAAACGGTGGAAGGCATTATTATGAAATTGCGGTATATGAGTCGTGATGAGAGACTACAAGTAAAAGGTTTACCCGCTGGGCGTGCCGACATTATTGTTGCTGGGGCAGAGATTTTAACGTCCTTTATGGATTCCTATGAGGTCCCTCATGTATTTGTGAGCGACCAAGATGGTATGGAGGCGATGGCCCGTGAATGTGAAAGCACTCATTCGAACCGTTAATCACACTTTAAAATTACATGATATATTTCCTGAGAATTGTCGTATCTTGGTAGCTTGTTCTGGTGGTCCTGATTCGATGGCTTTATTGCATTTATTGCAAGATATTGCTACACATCGCCATACAGTATATGAGCTTGGAGTTGCTATCGTAGATCATTGTATTCGTCCTGAAAGTAAGGATGAGGTCCTATGGTTACGAAATCAAGCGGACGTACTAGGACTGCCATTTTATACGGCTGTCTTTGACGTGCCTAAATTGAGTCAAGCTCAAAAGCTATCAGAGGAAACTATAGGCCGCCAAGTTCGGTATCAATGGCTAACCGGTATAGCACAGTCTGAGGGGTATGACTATATTGCAGTAGCTCATCATAAAGATGACCAAGCAGAATCAATTTTAGCACATCTTATTAGAGGGACTGGACTTAATGGTTTGACAGGCATGGCCGTTGTTAGTAATGATTATACTGTTCCAGTAGTAAGACCTCTGTTAGATGTCACAAAAGAAGAATTACTTCTATATTTAAAAGAGAAAGATATTTCTTACTGTATAGATAGTACAAATGAGGATGTACGATATCAAAGAAATAGAATTCGTCATCGCATTATACCTGAGTTAAAAGCCATTAATCCTATCGTTAGCGATGCCATAGTAAGGCTAGGGGCTTCTGTACGCGAAGACATTTCTCTTATTTCTAATTTAACGGATATGGCGTTTGATGAGTTAGTAACTATCTCTGATGAGGGCGCGTTTATATCTCGTAGGGGGTTACGTAAGAAGCCGTTGGCTATCCAACGTCGATTGTGGCAAAGACTGGTGAGCATCTTTGATCTTGAAATCAAGCTTACCACTGCTCATCAAGAGCAATTACTCGACATTGTTAACACTGGGGAAAAGAAAACTTTCAATATAAAAAGTATAAAAGTAAGTGCTCAATGTGATACAATAAAAGTATATTGCAAACATTAATATGAATTGCGGAGGTCATATAGATGCATCAAGATGCAAAAGATATTTTATATACAGAGGAACAATTAAAGGCACGTGTGGCTGAATTAGGTCATCAAATCAGTGCTGACTATAAAGGGGAATCCGTAGTTCTCGTAGGGGTATTGAAAGGTGCTATCGTTTTTTTTACAGATTTAGCTCGTTCTATCGATGAGAATGTGGATGTAAGCTTCGATTTTATTTCTTGCTCTAGCTATGGCAGCGGTACAACAAGTACAGGGGTAGTTCGAATTTTAAAAGATTTGGATCGCTCTGTAGAAGGAAAGCATGTACTTGTTGTAGAAGATATTGTAGATACGGGTACAACATTACATTACTTGCTAGAAAATTTACATGCCCGTGGAGCTAAAAGTGTACGCCTTGCAGCGTTATTGAATAAGCCTGAACGCCGTAAAATGGATGTAGAAGTAGACTATGTAGGCTTTGTCATTCCTGACTACTTTGTTATCGGCTATGGTTTAGACTATGCAGAAAAATATCGACACTTACCTTATATAGGTATTTTAAAGGAAGAAATGTATCAAGATTAAAAATATGATATAATATATGAGTGCATCTCTCAACGAGATGTACTCAATTCGTTTATGCCACTAAACTATTATTGAAAGGGGTAATATTTTGGGTCGATTTACAAAAAATATCGTCCTTTATTTACTTATCATTGCCGCTTTCGTTATCGCCATTGACGCTTTCTCTGGTCAAAGTGCGAATAAATCTGAACTCAGTTATACAGGATTTATTCAACAAGTACAACAGAAAAAGGTTGAGTCCGTAACGATTACCAATGATCATGGTATTAAAGGTAAACTAAAAAATGGAACAGAATTCAATTCTTATGCGCCAACTGATGAAACATTAATCAAAACTTTACAAGATAATGGTGTAGAAATTACTGCAGCTCCACCTGAGCAACCTGCTTGGTGGATGAGCTTGTTAGGTTCTGCTATTCCGATTATCATCTTGGTAGTATTATTCTTCTTCATCATGCAACAAACGCAAGGTGGCGGTGGCCGAGTGATGAACTTTGGTAAAAGCCGTGCTAAATTGATGGGTGAAGGCAATGTAAAGGTTAGCTTCAAAGATGTAGCTGGCGCTGAAGAAGCAAAACAAGAATTAGAAGAAGTAGTAGAGTTCTTAAAGGATCCAGGCAAATTTACAACTATCGGTGCTAAAATTCCGAAAGGTGTATTATTGGCAGGACCTCCAGGTACAGGCAAAACATTACTTGCTAAAGCTGTTGCTGGTGAAGCAGGGGTACCATTCTTTACGATTTCTGGTTCTGACTTTGTAGAGATGTTCGTTGGTGTTGGTGCTTCTCGTGTGCGTGATCTTTTCACACAAGCGAAAAAGAACGCCCCATGTATCATCTTTATAGACGAAATTGATGCGGTTGGTCGCCAACGTGGTGCCGGCCTTGGTGGTGGTCACGATGAACGTGAACAAACATTAAACCAATTGCTCGTTGAAATGGATGGCTTTGGTGCCAACGAAGGTATTATTACTATCGCTGCAACAAACCGCCCAGATATTCTAGATCCTGCACTTTTACGTCCAGGTCGTTTTGACCGTCAAGTTATTGTAGGTCGTCCAGACCTACGCGGCCGTGAAGCAATTTTGAAAGTTCATGCTCGTAATAAGCCTTTGGCTGATGATGTAGACTTGAAAATAATTGCGAAGAAAACTCCAGGCTTTACTGGTGCAGACTTGAGCAATTTGTTAAATGAAGCAGCTCTTTTGGCGGCTCGTCTTAACAAAAAAGTAATTACTATGGCTGAAGTTGAAGAAGCCAGTGAAAAAGTTAGTATGGGACCTGAACGCCGCAGTCATATTGTGAGCGATAAGGATCGTAAATTGACAGCATACCATGAATCTGGTCATGCTATCGTGGCACATCTATTGCCTCATGCAGATCCTGTTCATAAAGTAACGATTATTCCTCGTGGTGCAGCTGGTGGCTACACTATGATGCTTCCTACTGAGGAACAAAACTACAAAACAAAATCTCAATTATTAGCAGATATTCGAGTTGCTCTTGGTGGTCGAATTGCAGAAGCCTTGATTTTAGATGAAATCAGTACAGGCGCTTCTGGGGACCTTCAAAGTGTAACTAATACTGCTCGCGCTATGGTAACGCGTTGGGGGATGAGCGATGAGCTTGGTCCTATCGTGTTTGGTGAACAACAAGAACAAATCTTCTTAGGAAAAAACCTAGGCCATGAGCGCAACTATAGTGAAGAAATCGCTGCGAAAATCGACTCTGAAATTCATCGTATCGTAGAAGAAGCTTATAAAGATGTAACAAAACTTCTTAGCGATAATGAAAAATTCTTACATGACATGGCAAATGCTTTGTTAGAAGAGGAAACAATCGATGCGAAAGCGGTAGATAATCTTTACAAATATGGTACAACAAAAGAACCTGAAGCTGAGGAGCCTAAAGTAGCTTCTGAAGTAGAAGGTAGCGTAGTACCAGAGAGTGTTGATGCTAAAGAAATAACTAGTACTGTAGCAGATCCTAGTGAAGCATCATCTAATGAAATTAAATAATGGATTTTGTCCAAATGAAAAAGAGCTAGCCTTTTTAGAAGGCTAGCTCTTTTTTTACTGTCCATCGTTTATATGACGTGTGGCAAGAAGCTCTGTCATGCGCTGTTCTTTTAGTTTTTGCAAATATTTTTGTGCCAAAACATTTGGTATAGCTACACCGATTGCTATAGCTATAGTTGTAAATGTGCCAGTTACACCATTTTGTATCATAAGGATTAGACTAGCATCATTTAATGCATTGATATGTAACATATCGAAGAGAAATCGGTAGTACAGTATACCGGGCATTAATGCGATGGCAGATGGTACAATAATGATAGTGCTAGATGTTTTTAGCCAAGTAGAAACTTTTACAAAAATAATACTCATTATGGCAGCACCAATAAAGGTAGCACCTGGTGTAGAAAATCCTAATTCTACGGATAGTATATTGCGAATACATACACATAGTACCCCACCAATACCAATGGATACTAATAGTCTGACAGGAGCATTAAAAAGAACCGCAAAAGCGGCTGCAGCTGTAAAAGAACCGATAACTTGCTCTATGGAAATAACATGAGGTTTAATATCAACGAAATTAAATGCCGGTGCAGGGCTAAAATAGAGTGCCATGGCCATACCTAAAGTCATGCTACCCACGATGAGTAGCGTTCTAATGGCTCGTGTCATGCCCGATAAAATATGATTATTAATGATATCGATGACACAATTGATCAATGGTACCCCAGGAATCATGAACAAGGTGCAGCAAACGAGTACATATAGTAAGGATTCATTATTTACATGACTATAAAAAGCATAAGCCGATATCATGGCAGCAAATCCGCCTAATGCGATTCCTACATATTCATTAAGCCCTAATCTACATGATAGGGTGCGCGTAAAATAACCAATACTAGAACATATGATAGTAACAATGAATGCGATAATATCGCCACTGTAAAGGTATGCAAGACCCGCCGATCCTAGTGCACAAGCTAGTCCTTTTATCCAGTTTGGATACGTCGGTATAGTTGTATCCAGTTTGGCAATTAGTCGTTCATAGGTCGTTAGTGAGTAATGTCGCTCAAAGGCGCGCCATGTGAGCTTTGATACGGCATTGATCATAGCCATATTCGGAATATGAACCGGTGTTTTTCTGAAGACCGTTATGGATCGTTCTTTGTGTAATAGATTGACCATAATAGTGGTATATGAAATATGGATATTTAAGTAATCATGAGGAATTCCCATAAATGTTGCGGCTTTTAGCATTTCCTCAATGATTCGATTTGTATTTGCCCCACATTCCATTAGTAACTTCCCTATGTTGAGTAGTACATCCAGTTTTCGATGAATATGGATAAAAGGGTTCTCTAAAACTTGATTTTTCTCTTCTAATGTAAACTGTTTCATATATCTCTCCGAAGGATAATAGATAGCATTATTGTTATCTATTTTTTTATGTATACCTTTATACTATATACATTATACCATTAATTATTTTAAATAATCCTTGCATTTTGAAGGGGACACTTGTACAATCGAATTGTAAACCTAGGTTGACAAAGAAAGGGGCTCTAAACTATGCGTGATGAAGTGCTAGAATTCTTGAGACAAAACCAAGGTAGTTTCGTATCGGGACAAGATATGTCCGAAGCCTGCCATGTTTCGCGCACAGCTATTTGGAAACATATCAAGGCGTTACGTCAAAAAGGCTACAAAATTGAATCTTATACCAAGAGAGGGTATCGATTATTGGAAGAACCTGATTTGTTGAGCCCCTTGGCAATGAAGCAAATTCTAAAAACAGATATATTTGGTAAACGGTATGTCTATATGGATACCACGGAGTCCACAAACCTAGAAGCTCGTCGTTTAGCTCAACAAGGTGCAGAAGAAGGTACGGTTGTGGTTACCGAGGAACAGGCTGCTGGTCGTGGGCGCTTGTCTCGTGGTTGGTATTCTCCATTTGGCAAGGGATTGTGGTTTAGCTTGATTTTGCGTCCTGATTTTCCACCTGTAGAGGCTCCAAAGTGTACGTTGATGGCCGCCGTAGCTTTGACAAAGGCCTTTCATAAGATGGGGCTCACTGATGCGGGGATAAAGTGGCCTAATGATATCCTTGTGAATGGTCGTAAGCTGGTAGGTATTTTGACAGAAATGTCTGGTTCTATGGAAGAAATTTCTCATATTGTAATGGGCATTGGGGTCAACGTAAAAACAAAACAAGAAGAACTACCAGAAGAGTTAAAATTAATTGCTACATCTCTTGCGATGGAAGATATTGATATTGAGCGCACAGAAGCATTTAGACTTATATTAGAAGAATTAGAACATCAATACTATGAAGTGCTCGATAGTGGCTTTGACGAAACCCTTAATGAATGGCGTCAATTATCTGTTACTCTCGGTGAAGAAATTGAAGTGCGTGCCCCTGGCAATACCTATGAAGGGGTAGCTACAGATATTGATGAAGATGGTAATTTATTAGTAAGAATCCCGGATGGGACAATTAAACGTATTGTGGCAGGGGACGTATCAATTCGTCCGCGTAAATAGGAGGCATTAATGTTATTAGTAATTGATGTGGGAAACACCAATATTGTTCTCGGTGTATACGACAAGACAGAACTTGTGGGGCACTGGCGTATTTCCACAGATCGGGTCCGTACCACCGATGAATATGGCATGCTGATGATGAACTTATTCTTCCACGATCGTAAGGTTGATGTAAAAGATATTAATGCTATCATTATTTCCTCGGTTGTACCACCATTGATGCCTACATTAGAGCGCGTGTGTTTGCGCTACTTTAATGTAAATCCTCTTATTGTAGGTCCAGGCACTAAAACTGGCATCGCTATTAAGTATGATAATCCTCGTGAAGTAGGGGCTGATCGTATCGTAAATGCCGTAGCGGCACATGAACTTTATAAAGGTGATTTAATTATCATCGACTTTGGTACGGCTACTACTTATTGTGCGGTACAAGGTAATGGCGATTATGTGGGCGGAGTTATTACTCCAGGTGTAACAATTTCTGCAGAAGCTTTATTCCAACGGGCAGCCAAATTACCTCGTATCGATGTGAGAGACCCAGGACAAGTCATTTGCCGAAATACGGTGTCTTCCATGCAATCTGGTATGTTCTACGGTTATGTAGGTCAAGTAGAGGGACTCGTGTCTCGTATGAAAGCGGAAATGGGAGATCATGTAACTGTAGTGGCTACAGGTGGTTTGGCACAGCTTATTAGCAGTGCTACAGACTGCATTGATTATATAGAACCAATGCTTACATTAGAAGGCTTACGCCTTATTTACGAAAGAAATAAATAATGCTACTATAATATAGTTACGTATATGTAACGAAGTAGTGTACATTCGGGTACAGCTTATGCTGTACCTTTTTTATTAAGGGAAATAGAATTATATGAATAATAAACTGTGGCAAATTGGGACTGTCAAAATTGATGGTCAAGCCATATTAGCGCCTATGGCAGGGGTTAGCGATATTGCGTATCGACTATTGGCCAAAGAACATGGTGCAGCTTTGGTGTGTACCGAAATGGTCAGTGCTATGGGCATTAAATATAAGAATGAGCGTACTCATGAATTATTGCGCATTGAAGATGTAGAACGTCCTGTATCTATGCAAATTTTTGGCTCTAATCCAGAAGCAATCGCTTTGGGGGCTAAGGTTGTGGCCAATGCGGGCGCCGATATTGTAGATATAAACATGGGCTGTCCTGTAAAAAAGGTGGTTACCTCTGGCGATGGTTCAGCACTTATGAAAAATCCTGATCTAGCGGCGCGTGTTGCAGAAGCAGCTGTTGAGGCTGTCGATGTACCTGTTACTGTAAAAATGCGCATCGGTTGGGATAGTGACTCTATTAATGTAGTGGATTTTGCAAAGCGCATTGAGTCTACAGGTGTAGCTGCTATTGCCGTACATGGTCGTACAAAGGAGCAAATGTATAGTGGGCATGCGGATTGGTCTTATATTAAGGCTGTGAAAGAAGCTGTATCTGTACCTGTACTTGGCAATGGTGATATTGTGGAGCCTGAAGATGCTAAGCAAATGCTTGATGAAACAGGCTGTGACGCCGTAATGGTAGGTCGTGGGGCACAAGGAAACCCTTGGATATTTGGTCGCATTCACCACTATTTAGCTACTGGTGAAGTGTTACCAGGACCGACCGATATAGAGCGTCTAGATATGTTATTAAAGCATTTTGACTTGTTATGCCAATACAAGGGTGAAGGTATGGCCGTTAAGGAGATACGGACTCATGCGGGGTGGTATATGAAGGGATTACCAGAATCTGCATATTGGCGCAATCGCGTGAATACAATTCATACTGTAACGAGCTTTCACAATGAGCTAGAATCGTATCGCAAAATATTGTCCGAAGGTTAGTCAGATTGACAAATGAATAGTATTTTTATATAATGGTTGAGATAATTTAGAAACAAAAGATAAGGTGTCATCTTACTATGACACTTTTTCTTATTATTTATATGTAGAAAGAGTGGGGTACCCATGGCAGATGTAAAAGAAACATTACTTACCGCCGAAGGTTTAAAGAAATTAGAAGAAGAATTAGCGTACTATAAATCTGTACGCCGTATTGAAGTATCTGAACGTATTAAAACTGCTATTGAATATGGCGATATCAGTGAAAACTCTGAATATGATGATGCAAAAAATGAACAAGCTTTTATTGAAGGTCATATTGTAGAGTTAGAGAATAAAATTAACACTGCGAAGATCATCGATGAATCTGTTAAAGGTGACGTTGTATCTGTAGGTAGTAAAGTTACTGTACTTGACACTATGTACAACGATGAATTGGAATATGTTATCGTTGGTTCCTCTGAAGCGGATCCATTTAACAATCGTATCTCTAATGAATCTCCTGTAGGTAAAGCTATTTTGGGTAAACGTAAGGGTGATGAAGTAGAGGTTTCCACACCAGATGGTCCTGTAACATTCAAAGTGTTAGCAATCCAATAATTTACAATTACCGACAAAGAGGCGATAACATGAGTGAAGAAATTAAAAATATACAAGAAGAGCTGAATGAGCAAATGCAAATTCGCCGCGATAAATTAGCCGAATATGAAGCTGATGGTATTTACCCATTTGGCCAACGTTTTGTCGTAAAAGATTACGCAAAAGACATTAAAGAAGACTTCTTCTTGAAATATGATGGTCAGCCTGTAGTTATTGCAGGTCGTTTGATGACAATCCGTTCCCATGGTAAAACGGCATTTGCGAATATTCGTGATAAATCTGGTGATATTCAAGTATACTTCCGTAAAGATGTTTTGGGCGAAGAGGCTTATAAATACGTTAAAATGCTTGATATCGGTGATATCATCGGCATAGAAGGTCACGTATTTAAAACGCATACCGGTGAAGTTACCATTAAAGTTAACAAATTAACATTGTTATCTAAGTCTTTACGTCCACTACCAGAAAAATGGCATGGATTAAAGGATACAGAACTTCGTTACCGTCAACGTTATGTTGATTTGATTGTAAATCCTGAAGTGCGTGATACATTTGTAAAACGCTCTCAAATCGTTGCTAAGATTCGCGAATACATGATGCGTGATGGCTTCATGGAAGTGGAAACACCGATGATGCATGCTATCCCTGGTGGAGCTGCTGCACGTCCATTTATCACTCACCATAATGCGCTTGATATCGATATTTACATGCGTATTGCACCAGAATTGTATCTCAAACGTTTAATCGTTGGTGGTATGGACCGCGTGTTCGAAATGAACCGTTGCTTCCGTAACGAAGGTATCGATAATCGTCATAATCCAGAATTTACTACTATCGAATCATACCAAGCCTATGGAGATGTAGAGGATGCGATTCGCTTAACAGAAAATCTTGTGTCCTACTGTGCTCAAGAAGTACTTGGTACACAAGAAATTACATACCAAGGTACAGAAATTAATTTGACTCCTCCTTGGAATCGTATCACAATGGCTGAAGGTGTAAAAAAATACACTGGTGAAGATTTTGATGCAGTCACAACTATAGAAGAAGCTCGTGCTATTGCTGATCGCTTAAATGTAGAATACACAGAAAATGATGGTATTGGTAAAATCTTAAATCTTTGCTTTGAAGATTATGTAGAAGAAAACTTGATTCAGCCAACTATCGTATATGGTCACCCTAAAGAGATTTCTCCACTTGCTAAAGCAAGTCGTGAAAATCCATTGGCTACAGAACGTTTTGAAGCTTTCATCTATGGTCGTGAATTGGCAAATGGCTTCTCCGAGTTAAATGATCCAATCGACCAAAAACAACGTTTCTTGGATCAATTGAAAGAACGTGAAGCGGGTGACGATGAAGCTCATCGTATGGATGAGGATTTCGTTACTGCTCTTGAGTACGGCTTGCCTCCAACAGCTGGTCTTGGTGTTGGTATCGACCGTCTTGTTATGTTCTTAACAGACTCTGCATCTATTCGAGATGTATTATTGTTCCCGTTGATGAAACCAGAAGCTCCTAAGCATTTTGAAGCTGAAGAAGATTAATTCTAAAGCTCACTACCGTGTATGGTGGTGAGCTTTTTGCTGTTTAGCATACAAAAAAAATCGATATAAAGCCCGTATCAAACACTTTGATACGGGCTTTTATCAACTCTTATAATGTTGATTAATAAATATATGAAGTGTGATTAGATATACAATATAAAAATGGTGTACGGATTATCTATGATTACATTATGATATACATAAAAAATTTTGATTTACTTTGTGATGAAATAAAAGAACATGGATATATAGTATTTATCGTTGATTTTCCAATATTATAGAGATATATGTGATTAAATTTACACATACCTGTAATAGTATAGATTATACATTTAAATCATGCACAATGTATAATTATGATATATGTGTATAATTAAACACTTTTAAATGAAAAATTCAGATGTTAAGATAGAAATATAGATACGTGAATTACCTTTAAAACAAGGAGGTGTATTTAGTAAAGGTGAATTCATTAATAAATTTTATAAATCAACCCTATGTGTAAGTTATATTCTTTAAATTATCGTTGTTAACATAATTTAGGAGGAAACACATCATGAAACATTTAAAAATTGCTTTCTCTCATAAGGCGCAATTCTACTTCGGTTCTATGGAAGGGCGTACAAATGTGGAGCTTAGTCAAACTGATTTTACCGATGTGGGGGCCATCGTCATTAGCGAGTCCGATACAGATGTACTTGAAAATGAGTTGGTACAATCCTTTGGTATACCGGTTTTCTTGGTTGTGTTTGATAAGTCTGTAGATATTTCTCCTTTTATCGGTAAGGTGGAACGTGTTATCGACGGATCAACTACAAATTTTGATTTATATAAACGACAGATTGAAGCGGCTGCTGCAAAATATGAAGCATCTATGTTACCGCCATTCTTCCAGGCCTTGGCAAATTACGTAGAGGACGGTAATTCTCAATTTGACTGCCCGGGGCATCAAGGGGGGCAATTCTTCTGCAAGCATCCTGCAGGACGTGCTTTCTATGATTTCTTCGGAGAAAATGTATTCCGCGCCGATCTTTGTAATGCGGACGTTAAGTTAGGTGATCTTCTGATTCATGAAGGTTCCGCAGTTGAGGCTCAGCAACATGCTGCACAGGTGTATAATGCGGACAAAACATATTTTGTATTGAACGGAACATCATCTTCTAATAAGGTCGTGTTAAATGCATTACTTACTCCTGGGGACATTGTTTTATACGATCGCAATAATCATAAATCGATTTGTCACGGGTCGCTCGTCATGTCCGGCGCAACACCTGTATATCTTGAAACGGCACGTAATCCGTTCGGGTCCATCGGCGGTATCTTAGAACATTGCTTTGATGAAAAATATATTCGCAAGCTGATTGCTGAAAAAGATCCTAAGAAAGCAAAGGCAAAGCGGCCTATCCGGTTGGCGGTTATTCAATTGGGAACGTATGACGGGACCATTTATAATGCGCGTCAGGTAGTCGATAAAATCGGACATCTCTGTGATTATATCTTCTTTGATTCCGCTTGGGTCGGCTATGAACAGTTTATCCCTATGATGAAAGACTGCAGTCCGTTGCTTTTGGAACTTGGTCCTGATGATCCTGGTATCCTGGTATCTCAATCCGTTCATAAGCAGCAGGCGGGCTTCTCACAGACATCTCAGATTCATAAGAAGGATAAGCATATTAAGGGGCAAGACCGCTATGTAAATCATAAACGTTTGAATAATGCGTTTATGATGCATGCCTCTACATCACCGTTCTATCCGTTGTTTGCAGCCCTTGACGTAAATGCAAAAATGCATGAAGGCGAAGCGGGTAAAAAATTATGGATTGAATGTGTGGAAACGGTTATCGAAGCTCGTAAAGCCGTATTGAAACACTGTAAATATCTACGTCCGTTAGTACCACCGGTTGTACATGGTAAAAAGTGGGAAGACGGCGACACAAAGAAAATGGCACAGGATGTGGATTACTTCGCATTTGAACCGGATGCGAAATGGCATTCCTTTAAAGGCTATGGCAAAGGTCAATATTTCATAGATCCTTGTAAATTTCAATTGATTACACCGGGTATTAATGTGGAAACGGGTGAATACGAAGATTTCGGTATTCATGCCAATATTCTTGCAAACTACTTGCGTGAAAACGGAATCATTCCTGAAAAATGTGACTTGAATACCATTCTGTTCTTGATGACACCGGCGGAAACAAAGACGAAGATGGATGATTTAGTGGCGCAACTTGTCCGATTTGAACAATTGATTGAAGCTGATGCACCTATGCAAGATGTATTGCCGTCCATTTATTACAGCCACTTGGATAAATACAAGGGATATCACATTCGTCAGCTATGTCAGGAAATGCATGACTTCTATAAAGACCGGAATGTAAGTATCTTGCAACAACGATTGTTCTTATATGATTACTTCCCGGAATATGTTATGAATCCTCAGGAAGCTAATTTTGAATTCCAGCGCGGCAAAGGTGAACTTGTACCGTTGAGCGAAGCGGAAGGGCGCATCGCTCTTGAAGGTGCGCTTCCTTATCCTCCAGGGGTATTGTGCGTACAACCGGGCGAATGTTGGTCAAAAACTGCTTGTGATTACTTCTTGGCGTTGGAAGAAGGCATCAACAAATTACCTGGATTTGCTCCGGAAATTCAAGGCGTATACATTACGGAACAGCCGGATGGAACGAAGAAAGCATTCGGTTATGTGTTGAAAAAAGAATTTGAAAAATAATTCCTCTGTGTACCGTCGGAGGTTTTCCGGCGGTACAATACACAAGATAAAAGGAGGTAACTATGAGTACAGGCAAAAATAAGATGTCCGTATTGCAGCTTACAATTTTGACCGCTGTAAATATGATGGGCTCAGGTATTATCATGCTGCCTACAAAATTGGCGCAGGTAGGATCATTGTCAATCGTATCATGGCTGATTACAGCTGTAGGTTCCATGTGTTTGGCCTATGCTTTTGCAAAGTGCGGTATGTACAGTCGTAAAGGCGGCGGTATGGGCGGTTATGCCGAATATTCCTTTGGCAAGGCGGGGAACTTTATGGCGAATTATACGTATGGCGTGTCTCTTTTAATCGCCAATATTGCTATCGCTATTTCAGCCGTAGGCTATGCGGCGACCTTTGCAGATGTTACGTTGACTCCGTTGTTGACCGGTATTTATACGATTGTCACATTGTGGTTGGCGACGACGTTGAATTTCGGTGGTGCCAGCATCACGGGACGTGTATCCAGCTTTACGGTATGGGGTGTTATTGCACCGGTTATCGTAATCAGTACAGTCGGTTGGGCTTATTTCTCAACAGATATGTATGTGGCGAACTGGAATGTTAATAATATGCCGTTCGGCGAAGCGGCAACTAATTCCATCGCTATGACTTTATGGGCATTTCTTGGCCTTGAGTCCGCCTGTGCAAATGCGGATGCCGTAGATAATCCTGAAAAGAATGTACCGAAAGCAGTTCTCGGTGGTACATTAGGGGTTGCAGTTATTTATATCGTATCCACCAATATGATCTTTGGTATTGTTCCTGCAAATGAACTCGTTAACAGTAATGCACCGTTTGGTTTGGCCTTTGCATCCATGTTTAACGGTGTAGCCGGTAAAATCGTTATGGGTCTTATGGTTATGTCGTGTTTCGGATCTTTACTCGGATGGCAGTTTACCATTGCCAATGTATTTAAAGGTGCTGCGGACGAAGGATATTTCCCTAAATTATTCAGCAAGATTACATCTAAAGATGCACCTGTAGTTGGTATGGTAACGATTACAATCATTCAATCCTTCCTCAGCTTGATGACAATCAGTCCATCTTTGAGTGAACAGTTTGAAACGCTCGTTAATTTAGCGGTTGTAACGAATATCATTCCATACCTCTTGTCGATGGGGGCTATCATCGTGTTGATGAAAGCTACGGGCCGCAGTGGCGGCGAATTGAAGGGGACAACCTTTATCGCTTTCATTGGCTCCATTTATAGCTTATATGCGCTATATGCATCCGGTCTTGAAGCAATGACATATGGTGCCATTGTAACCTTTGCGGGCTGGACCTTGTACGGCTTTGTATCGGACCGATTTGATTTGGAACGAAATCTCGGGAAATAGTCTTTATACGATGCGCCTCCTGAGGGAGGCGCATTGTTAGGATGTTTATTTATTATTTATTATTTATTATTGACAGTATATAAAAATAATTTTATACTTAAACTAAGACATATTTGTTCGGTACATATTTTATACAATTGATATATATAATTTCATAGTAAGACTATACCTTGTATACCCTTGACATGATGGGTCAAGGCTTTCTAGCGGGAACCGATATTCACGACTACAAGAGCTATTTTGTGATGCTCTTGTAGTCGTTTTTATTTATTTTCTTCTCTTTAAGTTAGGAGGTAAGTAAGATGAATTCGATGTCGAATGAGAGTGTGAGACACGGACAGGACCGGTGCTGGCTTGATAAATTTTTCAAGCTGTCTCAGCATGGTACGAATGTGCGTACCGAGATTTTTGCGGGCATAACTATGTTCATCGCTTCCGTATATATTTTAGCGGTTATACCGAATTTGCTGGTTGCATCCGGTATGCCTCATGAAAGTACGGTTGCGGCAGTTATTTTGACGACCGCATTTACGACAATTTTAATCGGTTTAGTAGCGAACGTTCCGGTTATCGTCGCTCCGGGACTAGGACTTAGCGCATTCTTCGCCTATACCATATGCGGATCGATGGGACTGACCTGGCAGACCGCACTAGGTGCCGTATTTATTTCCGGTGCTGTCTTTATTGTTTTGACAATAACGCGTATTTTGAATCTTATCATCGACGGTATTCCCAAGGTACTTAAAACATCTATTGGTGTCGGTATAGGTCTCTTTATTGCTTTTATCGGATTTAAAAATGCTCATATTATCGTAGCGGATAAGGCCACATTCGTAACACTTGGCAATATGCAGGATCCTGCGGTATTGTTGACATTGGCCGGTTTGCTCATCACCAGTGTGCTCTTAGCCAAGCAGGTGAGGGGCGGTTTGTTGTTGGGTATGATTATCACGACTGTTGCGGCCATGATTTTCGGTTATACAAAGGTCCCTGAAACTAGTGCGGATATTTTCAACTTGGTGCCGCCATTTCCTGTGGATACATTTGCTCAATTGGATGTGATGAGTGCTATTAAATATGGATTTTTGTCTATTATTTTCTCTATTACAATTGTAGATATGTTTGATAACATCGGTACGCTTATCGGTGTCACGCGAAAAGCGAATCTCGTTGATGCGGACGGTAAATTTAAACGGTTAAATCATGCATTACTATGTACATCTATAGGTGCCGCGGCCGGTGCAATCATCGGTACGTCTACGGTAACTTCCTATATTGAAAGTGCGGCCGCTGTTGCCGATGGTGGACGTACGGGTCTTACGGCATGCGTAACGGGTATATTATATTTAATCGCTCTGTTTTTTGCGCCATTATTCTTATTGGTACCTGCTCAAGCAACAGCTCCGGTACTCGTTATCGTAGGTGTATTTATGATGAGTGAAGTGACGCATATCGACTTCGGTGATTTTACGGAAGCGTTGCCTGCATTTTTAACGATTCTTCTTATGCCGCTTACCTTCAGTATTGCGCAAGGTTTATCCTTCGGTTTTATCTCTTATACATTGGTGAAACTTATTACAGGACGTCGTAAGGAAATCCATCCTGTTATGTATGTAATGACCATTGCTTTCATCATACATTTTGCTATATAAGCTGTGAGAGTCGGGATTGTTATATGTGTTTTTATTGTTGAGAGAGTAGCATCGAGCAATTATAGTTCATTGTAGTTGACGTACGTATATTACGGTTAAGCGGTATTGTTGAAAAGAGGAGATTATTCGATGAATTCCGTTTATATAGTAAAAGGTAATATTATTTATACATCACGACCAGCGGAGTTTGCAGTGATTCCAAACGGCTATATGATTGTGCGTGACGGTCGTATCGCATATTGTGGTGAAAGTATTCCCTCCGAATTTGAGTCGTATCCGGTTGAGGACTACGGGGATAATTTAATTATTCCCGGATTTGTCGATACCCATGCTCATGCGCCTCAATTTTGCAATCGAGGCCTTGGCATGGATAAAGAATTGCTGCCTTGGCTTGAAACGTATACATTTCCGGAGGAGGCGAAGTTTTCGGATTTAGACTACGCAAAGACGGTATATAGCGCTTTTGTTAACGAATTATGGCGTTACGGTACAACGCGCAGTATTTTATTTGGCACTATTCATAAAGAAAGCACATTGCTATTGATGAGGTTGCTTTCAGAAGCCGGCCTATCCGCTTTTGTAGGCAAGGTTAATATGGATCGGAACAGTCCCGATTATCTGATTGAGGATACGGACCAGTCCTTACATGATACGAGAGTATGGCTTGAAGAGGCTCGACAGTTTGGACCGCTCGTACGACCTATTGTAACCCCTCGCTTTGTGCCATCCTGTACGAGCCGCCTGATGAGTGGTCTCGGAGATTTAGCGGTGGAGTATAATGTGCCAATTCAATCGCATTTATCTGAAAATCATGGTGAGATTGAATGGGTTCATTCACTTCATCCGGATTCCTCCAGTTATACGGATGTATACTGTGAACATCGTCTGATGGGTACAGTGCCGACGGTCATGGCTCATTGTATTCATCTGAGCGATGAAGAAATGGAGCGGATGCATGAAACGAAGACGATGGTGGCACACTGTCCGTATTCTAACGTGAATTTGTCCAGCGGCATTGCACCTATACGAAAATTATTGAATCATGGTATTTCCATTGCACTGGGATCAGACATTTCAGGAGGCCATGACATCAGTATGGCTAAGGTTTTGACCGAAGCCGTGGGTTTGTCAAAGATGAAGTGGGCCGAGGTGGATGCCAGCTATGCATCGCTTACATTACCGGAAGCTTTCTATATGGCGACTAAGGGAGGCGGACAATTCTTTGGTGACGTAGGTAGCTTTGAAACCGGCTATGAATTTGATGCTCTTGTTATCGATGATCATGAATTGTTTGATCCGAATGAACGGAGTATAGAGGAACGTCTGGAACGGTGGCTATATATAGGTGATGATCGCCATATTGTTGGGAGATATGTAGCCGGTAAATTGTTAGATGAGCCTCCGATGGCTATGTAGCTATCATATAATAGAATAAAAGTTCATATGTTAGTGATTATTGAAGGTCCACCGTGCATAAGGTATACGGTGGACTTTTTGTAATACATTTTATACACTTCGATGATTAGTGTATAATAAAGATGTATATAAGTCAGAAAGGAGTGTGCTCAATGGATATATTAGGGGCAAGGCGCTCCATTGAACAGAAACTGCTGATGCAATCCGTAGGGCTTATGGCTTTGGTGGCTGTGAGCGGTACGATAATGGGGATTGTGACCGGGTCGAGTGCGGTCTTATTAGATGGTGTATTCTCCTTTGTCGATGTAGTTATTAAGATTATGATGCTCATGACGGCCAAATTAGTGGCTCGTGAGACGAGTAAGCGCTTTCAGTTCGGATATTGGCAATTTGAACCTCTCGTACTCGCGGTGGAAGGTTTTTTTATTTTGCTTATCGTGCTGTACGCGTTATCCAGCGGTATTACGGATTTGTTAAGCGGTGGACGTCACGTAGACTTCGGACCAGCTATTTTCTATGCTATATTCTTTACTGTTGCAGATACTGCTTACTATCTTTATGTACGTCGTATTAATAAAAGTTTACAGTCTAACTTGATTAAATTTGATAATGTAAGCTGGTATGTCGATGCTTTGTTAGAAGCGGCTATCTTGATTAGTTTCGTTGTAGCTACTATGCTAGAAAGTACTGAATATGCTAGATGGGCTACCTATATTGATCCTATTGTATTAATTGTTTTAGCTGTACAGATGGTACCATCTGCATTTCGTATTATTGTGCCATCCATGAAACAAATATTGGGATGGGCACCAACTTCATTGCATAATGAAGTGCAAGAAATTATGGATCGCTTTATGGAAAAGTATAATTTTAAAGATTATGTGACGAGCGTGCAAGTATACGGCAATACTCGAATCATTGAAATTGATATTTTAGTTCCTAAAAGTTTTCCATATCAAACTATTGCTGAAATTGATGCTATTCGCAATGAAATTGACCAAGAAATCGGCGGTAACCCAACGGAAAAATGGGTGACCATTTCTTTTACAGGCACGCGTAAATGGATGGCAAAAGATTATTTGCTAGATGAAGAAGAGGATGAATAATATAAAATATTGGTGAGAAGTCTAGTATATAGCACATAATTTAATGATAAATACACCAATATATGGTATACTTAAACGTATTGAATATATTGTGCGTAACATAGTTGGAAAATGAGGTTTATAGTATGTTAGATTTAAAATTTGTCCGTGAAAATATTGATTTAGTGCAACAAAATTTAGATAATCGTCATACAAAAGGCGATCTGAAAACCTTTGTATCCGCTTATGATGAACGTCGTCAATTGATCGGCCAAGTAGAAGAATTAAAAGCGCTTCGCAATTCTGTAACAGAAGAAATTAGCAAATTAAAACGCAACAAAGAAAATGCTGATGAAAAAATCAAAGAAATGAAAAAAGTAGGCGATGAGATTGCTGAGCTTGATAACCGTATTCGCGAAGTGGAAACAAAATTGCGTGATGCGGCATTGATGTTGCCAAATATGTGTGATGCATCTGTTCCTGTAGGGGCCGATGAAGATGAAAATGTGGAGCAACGCAAATGGGGCGAACCACGTCAATTTAATTTTGATGTACAGGCTCATTGGGATTTAGGTGAAAGCCTCGATATCCTTGATTTCAACCGTGCAGGCAAAATGAGTGGAGCTCGCTTTACTGTGTATAAGGGGTTAGGGGCTCGTTTGGAACGCGCTCTTATCAACTTCATGGTGGATCTTCATGTAGATAAACATGGCTATACTGAAATGATGACTCCATATATGGTAACGCGTGAAACTTTGACGGGCACTGGGCAATTGCCTAAATTTGCTGAAGATATGTACCATGTAGAGGGAACGGAATATTTCTTGATTCCAACTGCTGAGGTTACATTGACTAATTATCACGGTGGTGAAATTTTGAGCGAAGAGGAATTGCCTAAATACTATACTGCATTCACCGCATGTTTCCGTGCTGAAGCGGGTTCTGCGGGGCGTGATACTCGTGGCCTTATTCGACAACATCAATTTAACAAAGTTGAAATGGTTAAATTAGCTAAACCAGAAGATTCTTTCAAAGAATTAGAAACATTAACAGATAATGCAGAAGAAGTATTGCGCTTATTAGAATTACCGTTCCGTGTTATCACTCTGTGCACAGGTGATATGGGCTTTGGTTCTGCTAAAACCTATGATGTAGAGGTGTGGATGCCTGCACAAGGCAAGTATAGAGAAATTTCCTCTTGCTCTAATATGACTGATTTCCAAGCTCGACGTGCTAATATTAAATTCCGTCGTGGACCTAAGGGTAAACCGGAATTCGTTCATACATTAAATGGATCTGGTCTTGCAGTAGGGCGTACAGTAGCCGCTATCTTGGAAAACTATCAACAAGCCGATGGGTCCGTTGTAATTCCAAAAGTTCTCGTGCCATACATGGGTGGCGTTGAAGTGATTTCACCGGCTAAATAAGAGGGGGCATTTTATGAGATTCTTTATTGATACAGCAGAATTTGATGAGATTAAAGAGGCCTATGACTTTGGTTTTATTGATGGCGTAACTACGAACCCATCGCTTATCGTGAAAGCTAAACGCGATTTGAAACAAGTTATTTCTGAAATTGCAAACCTTGTTGATGGACCTGTTAGCGCAGAGGTCATTTCCTCTGATGTAGAAGGCATGGTGGCGGAAGCACATGACCTTGTGAAATTAGGCTCTAATGTGGTTATTAAAGTCCCTATGACTCCAGAAGGCCTTAAAGCCGTTGCTATTTTGAGCAAAGAAGGCATTAAAACGAATGTGACTTTGATTTTTTCTGCAAACCAAGCCTTATTAGCTGCTCGTGCAGGTGCAAGTTATGTGAGTCCATTTGTGGGTCGTATTGATGATATCAGCATGGATGGTCTTACATTAATTCAAGATATTGCAGATATTTTCGCTATTCATGAAATTGAAACTGAAATTATTGCTGCAAGTGTGAGAACTTCGCTGCATATTATTCAATGTGCTAAAGCAGGTGCTCATATTGCAACTGTTCCATTTAAAGTACTCATGCAAGCTATGAAACATCCGTTGACTGATGCAGGACTTGCAAAATTTATGGAAGATTGGAAACAAGCTAATCAATAAGTTAGAGACTCTAGGTAAGAGTCATATCAATACATAGAGGACTTATAAGGAGGCCCATTATGGATCGTACATTATCTTTGGAATTTGCTCGTGTCGTTGAAGCCGCAGCTTTGCGTAGCGGTCGTTTGCTTGGCCGTGGGCAAAAGGATGCAGCCGATGGTCTTGCTGTAGATGCTATGCGTCAAGCGTTTGATTCTGTTCGCATTTCTGGTACTGTGGTTATCGGAGAAGGCGAAATTGATGAAGCTCCTATGCTTTATATCGGAGAACACGTAGGCGCTGGCGGACCAGAAGTAGATATCGCAGTTGATCCTATTGAAGGGACAAACTTGATTGCTAAAGGTCAAAATGGTGCTATTGCAGTTATGGCGATTGCAGAAAAAGGTGGCTTGTTACATGCACCAGATATGTACATGGAGAAACTTTGTGTTGGTCCTCGCGGTGCAGGTGCTATCGATATTACGAAATCTTTGACCGAAAATATCAAAAATGTAGCGACTAAAATGGAACGTAATGTAGATGAAATCACGTTGGTTATGCTTGATCGTGAGCGTCATCAAGGCTTGATGAAAGAAGCTCGTGAAGTAGGGGCTCGCATTATGCTCATCTCTGATGGTGATGTTAATCCAGCTATGGAATGTTGTATCGAAGGTTCTGGGGTACACATGGTTGTAGGTACTGGTGGTGCACCTGAAGGTGTACTAGCGGCTGCAGCCTTGAAATGTGTAGGCGGCGATATGCAAGCTCGCTTAAAACCAGAAACGGATGAAGAAATTCGTCGTTGCCATGAAATGGATATTGCCGATGTAAACCAAGTGCTCACATTAAATGATTTAGTTCGTACTGATGATGTTATCTTTGCGGCTACTGCCATTACACGTGGTAACTTATTAAATCCAATTCAATATTTTCCAGGTGGTGCACGTACGCATACTATTGTAATGCGGTCTAAAACTGGTACAGTTCGCTTCCTTGATACAGTGCATATGGATCATAAACTTAAAACATTAAAAGCAAAATAAGAATAAAGCCCTGAAATATACTCAAAAATTGGACATAAATTTTTGAGATATATTCAGGGCTTTTTTTCTTTGTATTTTCTCTTATTCTCTTGATGAGATATATCGAAAAATAGTATAATAACATTTAGTATATGACGTTATAAATACAAGGTCTTGTAGCTTATACAAGATGAACGATATAAAGTGTAGGAGGAATTCTGTTGGAAAAGTTAATCATTCAAGGTGGCAATCGGTTGGAAGGACGTGTACGTGTTAGTAGTGCTAAAAATGCAGTGCTCCCTATTATTGCCGGTACTTTGCTAGCATCAACGCCTAGTAAATTGCTTGAAATTCCAAATTTAGAAGATGTAGGCACGATTTGCCAAGTTATCGAGTCTTTGGGGGTTAAAATCACTCGTAATAATGCAGATGGTGAAATTGTTTTCGATGCTTCTACATTGACTGCTACGGAAGCTCCTTATGAACTTGTGCGTAAAATGCGTGCATCCTTTCTTGTCATGGGTCCACTTTTGGCTCGTAAAGGGGAGGCTAAAATCTCAATGCCTGGTGGATGTGCTATCGGTGCACGTCCCATTGATCTTCATTTAAAAGCATTTGAAGCATTAGGTGCAAAAATTGAAATTACTGAAGATTATGTATATGCTCATGCTCCGGAAGGACTTAAAGGGACTCAAATTTATTTGGATTTCCCAAGTGTGGGGGCTACAGAGAATGTAATTATGGCTGCTTCTATGGCGGAAGGTAAAACCGTTATCGAAAATGCTGCAGAAGAGCCTGAAATTGTTGATTTAGCTACATTCTTAAATGCTATGGGGGCTAATATTCGCGGAGCTGGTACAAATGTGATTCGTATTGAAGGTGTACCTCAATTACACGGTGCTATTCATACAGTTATTCCTGATCGCATTGAAGCTGGTACATATTTAATCGCTGCTGCTATGGCAGGTGGTGATGTATTCGTAGAAAATGCATTGCCAGAACATCTAAAACCAGTAGTGGCTAAATTAAAGGAAGCTGGTGTAACAGTAGAGGAAGAAATCGACGGCATTCGCGTTATCAGTAGTGGTAAAGGCATTAAAGCTGTCGATATTAAAACCTTGCCATACCCTGGATTCCCAACAGATATGCAAGCTCAATTCATGGCTCTTACCACGATTGCGGAAGGCACTAGTACAGTAACAGAAACTGTATTTGAAAATCGTTTTATGCATGTTGCTGAACTTCGTAAAATGGGGGCGCATATTGACATCGATAATCGTCAAGCTATTGTCGAAGGTATGCCAAGCTTACACGGGGCTATAGTGAATGCTACTGACCTGCGTGCTGGAGCGGCGCTGGTATGCGCTGCATTGACTGCGGAAGGTAGAACAGAAGTCGGTCGTTTACATCATATTGACCGAGGTTATGATGATTTTGTAGGTAAATTGCAAAGGTTAGGTGCTGATATTGTTCGGGTTGACGAATAAGAGTACACAGCCAAAACAAAATAAAAAGAAAAGAAGCCGGCGCTCTAAAGGGCCGGCTTTATACAACGAGCAACAGAACTTAGGTGCTGCAAAGGTTGAGAATTCGAAAGCGAGTACTACACGTAAACCATTGAGAAGGACAAAACGTAAGTCTACTAAGCTTTCAAATGGCGTGGCAAAGCAAGCTAATCATTTGGCCTCCAATATGCGCGAGACCATGATTAAAGTTACAAAAATGCGCCGTGCTGAACGACGTAGTCGTGAGACTGTAGCGATTGCTAAAACAACGCCAGCCATGACATTAAAACGTTTAGTTCGACCTGAGCAAGTTGGAGATTTTATGAGTCGTTTGAATCGATCCTTAAACTTCGATTTGGGAATTGATTTAGGGACTGCAAATATCCTCATTTTTGCGAAGGGTAAAGGCTTGGTATTAGATGAACCTGCGTATATTGCACGGGATGATAAAACCGGTGATATTCTTGCTTTAGGTGAGGCTGCACGTTCTATGGTAGGCCGTACTCCAAAAGGGATTTCCGTCATCCGTCCAGTTCAAGCGGGCGTTATTGCAGATTATGATATGACAGAATTCATGTTGAAGTACTTTATTCGCTCCGTTGTACCTGCTTCTAGATTGATGAAGACGCGTATTATCGTATGTGTGCCATCAGGCATTACACCTGTAGAGAAACGCGCCATTTTAGAGGCCTTACTCAGAACCGGTGCAAAAAAGACAGTCCTTATTGAAGAGCCATTGGCTGCTGCTATGGGGACTGGTCTCAATGATGCTAAGCACGTAGGGGCGATGGTTGTCGATGTTGGCGGTGGCACTACGGATATTGCCGTTCTTTGTGATACGGGTGTGGTTGTAAGTGAATCACTTCGCATCGGTGGAGATTCTTTTAACGAATCTATTATCCGTTATATCCGCCGTAAGAAGCGCCTCGTTATTGGTCCGCTAACGGCAGAGAAAATTAAAATTTCTGTAGGGACTGTGGATCGTCGTGCAAAGGAGCGTACGATTGAGGTACGAGGACGAGATGCAAGTTCTGGATTACCAAAGATGGTTGCGGTGAATTCTTTAGAGATTCAACGTGCTCTAGAAGCACAAGTGATGAATGTTTTGGAAGGCGTTAAGTCCATTCTAGAAAAAACTCCACCAGAACTTGTGGCCGCTATCAATGATCATGGTATCATTCTTACTGGTGGTGGCGCGCTCATCGATGGATTAGACCGTGTTATCACACGTTCTATTGGAATCGCGGCATACCTTGTAGAATCTCCAAGATATGCAGTAATTAAAGGTGTTGCAAAGGCTTTAGATGAAATGTCACAGCTTCGTGATACATTAGATGAGTTACAATAATATAGTTACAATAATATACCATGATGATGTAAGCTTAAATTGACGAGGTTATGGTCTACAGTTATTCTATTTTATGTATGGAGTATCTTTAGACTGTAACCTCGTTTTTCGTTTATTTTTTTGAATTTTTCATCTTTATGCTGTATACTATAGTAAAAGTATATTGCGTAAAATTGATGTAATGATATAAGGCCATTATTATGGTTTGTAGCTATAGAGGAATTAAAGATGAAACGATATCTGTATATGACTTTTGCTGTTTTAGGTCTACTGGGTAGTACCGTTCCTCATGCTGAGGCCGGTAATTTAACAGGGGTGCGCGTATCTAATCATGAAGGTACAAGCCGAATTGTTTTAGATGTATCTGAAATGCCTGTATCTTGGACTCAATCCTATAATGAAGAAACACATGCTCTTACATTGAACTTAGGGGGTACTACAAATGGTTTAACTGGCCCCATATCACAAAATGATAAAAAAACGGGAGTTCTTAAAGGCATTGGCTTACAACCGGTTAATGGGGCCTTACGAGTAACATTAACAGCGAATAAGGATGTACAACATCATGAGTTTGCATTAGAAAAGCCTTCGCGTATAGTAGTGGATTTATTTTCTGGCTATGCGCAACAGACTACAAAAGATGTAAATAAATCTGTAACGTATAGCAAAATTAATAACACCGTAGCTGAAGGGAAAATTCAAGCCTTTGCATTGACCGTAGATAATGATTCACCTATGGTGGTGGCGCATGTTCCAGAAGGTAAACCATTATCTTCTGTTACTCAAGCTCATACAGCTATCATTGGAGCAAAGGTAAAAGGGGGCAGTTTTGAACGACCTTACTCAGTGGCAAGTGATGGAGCCATTGATTTAGAGCGTATTTCTAATCGTGGTACGTTACGATATACGCCTAATAGAGGATACTTTATAGAAGAGAAAAAACCTTTACTTCAAGCTAAAACGAAGAATGAGAGTTTTGTAATCACCTCCGTTGATACGGTTCGTAAAGAGAATGCCTTGACCCTTTATACGTCAACTTATGGTCCTTCTACAAAGACCAATGAATATGGTTATGAAGTGACTGTAGCTAATGGCAAGGTTATTAGTAAACAAAAGGGAAATTCTAAAATTGGGGAAAACCAATATGTATTGTCTGGTCATGGCGAATCTGGAAATGCTTTACGTAAAATAAAAGTTGGAACACCTATTACGATTCAAAATAGAGAAGAACTTGCTCAAGTTAGTACTACCGGTGGGGCTAGTTTAGAAGTGGGCACTATGGTGATGAAAGGCGGTTGCTATGTAGGAGCTGATGAATCTAATAACAAAGGTCGTAGTTTCATTGGAACCACAAAGGAACATGATTTAGTTGTGCTAACAGTTGATAAATCCGAACTTCAATCTGTAGGTGTGACTCAAAAAGAAGGAGCTCAGTTATTGTCTAAATTAGGTGTTGTTGATGGCGCTGAATTATCAAATCAAGGTAGCATTGATATAGTTATCAATGATGATTATGTACACAAATCTTCTGCACCTATGAGTTATGAGGATATAGTAATCATAAAATAGATTCGTTGCATACAATTTTGTTTGAAATATTACTAATAATTTAGTATACTATAAATACATAACTAATTTTGTAAAAGGAGGGATCGTTATGAAAAGAGTAGTGTTAGCTTTAGCTGCATTAGGTATTTTAAGTGTTAGCTCTGTAATGGCGGCCCCTGTATCATACCAAAGTGTATTAACAGGTAAAGTTGCTTCTACAGTTTCTGTTGGTACTTCTGTAACAGAAGGCCAAACATTGGTGACTGTAGAGACATTGGCTGGTCCTATGGCTGCTGCTAAATCTACTGTAACTGGTACTGTAACGGCGGTTAATGTTACAGTGGGTTCAGACGTTTCTCGTGATCAAATCGTTGTCACTGTAGAAAGTAAATAAAGGAGAGAAGGAATGAAGTTTTCTCATTCTTGGCGTCGGTATAGAAAAGCGATACTGGCGCTTTTCTTCTGTACTTCACTTACAACTGCACAGGCTATTGATTTTATGCCTGTCAATGATGTAACAACAGGTATGGAAGGTATTGCAAAAACTGTAATCGTAGGGGATACTATTTCCACCTTTGATGTAAAGGTACTGGGTGTCATGAAGGATAAGGGACCATCTGGTCATCTTATTTTAGCCAAGTTTTCCGGCCCCGTTATGGATCAAACTGGTGGCATTGCGCATGGTATGAGTGGTAGCCCTGTATATATAAATGGTAAACTCGTTGGGGCTGTTGCTTATGGCTGGGGGTTTGCGGATGGTACGATAGGTATGATTACTCCTATTGAGGATATGGTCAAACTATGGAATATACCATATGAGAAAAACTTATCTAAACCTTGGGATGATACACAATTGATTCCTTTAGGTACTCCACTTATGGCATATGGCTTCGATGCGGCATCAATGGAATACTTTAAATCGAAGTTACCACAATATAAATATGAAACATATGACACCGCAAGTGCTAGTGGTGATGAAATTGCAAAACCTTTAGAAGCTGGTGGCTCAGTAGCGGCTTTGCTAGTTGATGGTGACCTTAAATTGGGCGCTATTGGTACTGTTACTCATGTAGATGGTGAAAAGATTGTTGCCTTTGGTCATCCATTCTTAAAACATGGTTCTTCTAACTATTTTATGCACAATGCAAGTATCTTTACCGTTGTAAAAAGCTATAATGCTGCCTTTAAGCTTGGCTCTATGGGTAAAGAGATTGGCTCTGTTACCGAAGATAGAGGTGCCGGTATTGCAGGTGTATCAGGCGTGATTTCGCCAGGTATTCCATTGCGATTCCATTTAAAGGATATTGATATGGGCCGTGATAGAACTAGTTCCGTCAAGGTTATTGAAGATGGTGAAATGACACCAACTTTAGCAGCTACAGCCTTATACAATATGTTGAATAAAACATTGGATCGCAGTGGCTCTGGTACGGCTACAATTTCTTATACTATTACGCCAAAAGGGAAAGAACATAAGCCATTAACGCGGACAAATATGTTCTACAGCTCTGATTCTATTAGTGAAAAAGCAGTTGATGAATTTTATAATGTCATTGATGTTCTTATGAACAATCGATTCATCAACTATGAAATTTCGGATATTTCGGTTGAAACAAACGTAACGCAAGATAAGAAAACAGCAAAGCTTATCGATGCTTCTGCTTCGTCTACTGTAGTTTCTCCTGGGGATACTATCGTAGTAGATGTAACATTAGAGCCGTTCCGCGGTGAAAAGGTTATTAAACAAATTTTCTTTAAGGTACCTGAAGATCAAGCTATTGGTAAGTATACCTTAGAGGTGCGTGGCGGTGGCGAGATTCCATTACCATACGTATTGGAAAAACAGAAATATAATTTAACAGATGAAATTTTACGCCGTTTGAAAGTTCATAAAGATTTTGATGAGCTTTATGATGAAATTCAAAAGACAGATACAAATAATCAAATCGTTGTAGAATTTTTGGAAGATGGTATCAGCTTAGTTGATGAAGATGGCTCTCAATCTGTTAAAAAGGCTAAGCTTAAAGATGTGGAATCAAAACCTATGCCAGGGGATGTAAAGAAAAAAACAGGTCAAGAAGATTTGAGTTCTAGTAAGGATGATGAAAAGAAACCTGAAAAGACTGCTGTTGATACTGAGTACATTGTGCAAGGTGATGGTCAATTTACGATTCATGTAATGAAGCCTGCTGATCGGGATAAAGAATTAGCAAAACGTGTCAAAGAAGCGAAACATCAGATTAAGATGGAACGCAAGTTAGAATTGGAAGATCAATCTAAAAAAGATAAAACGGATAAAGCTGAGTCTAAAAAGGATTCTAAAAAAGAGTCGAAAGAAACCAATAAAAAAGATGAGGCTAATGCTGGTGGAACAAATACAGCTGAATAAGTTGAAACTGTAAGGGAAAGGGATAGACTGTTGAGTTGGCTAGAATCGATAGGTCGAGTCGTCATAAACGGCTTATCGCAGATGGGTAGTGCTACATTATTAGTGTGGCAAACAATAAAACAATTAAAAATGATTAATCTGTGGCATGTATTTCAACAGATGGCTCACTTAGGGGTAGACTCCTTGCCTATTATTAGCTTAACTCTACTCTTTGCTGGTGCCGTTATGACCTTACAGATTACAGATGTACTCATTACCTATGGTGCTCAAAGTACAGTAGGTGGCCTTATGGCTGTAGCTATGGGCCGTGAATTGGGTCCTATCTTAGTTGGTGTAGTATTAGCCGGCCGTGTTGGCGCAGCTATCACGGCTGAAATTGGTACAATGAAGGTAACAGAACAAATTGATGCCCTACGTGTTATGGCTGTTGATCCTGTTGGTTACCTCGTGGTACCACGTGTAGTAGCGTGTATGATTATGGTGCCAATTTTGGCATTTTATGGTGTTGTTATCGGTATTGCCGGTGGTTACTTTGTAGCCACTGTTATCAAGGGTTTGGCGCCTAGTACATATTTAGATTCTATTCAAATGTTTTCTACCATTTCAGATTTCACCTTAGGACTTATAAAGTCTAGTGTGTTTGGTGCTGTCATTGCATTGGTAGGTGCTTATAAGGGCATGGAAACTAAAATGGGCGCAGAAGCTGTTGGTTTTTCCACTACTAGTTCTGTAGTAACTAGTATTATTCTAGTATTTGTATTAAATTACTTTTTATCTACATTGTTATTTTAGTGGATATTTTTAGAGGGATTTATGATTGAACTACGCAATGTTGTAGTTGCCTACGAGTCACGTGTGATTTTAGACTCTGTTAATCTCACTATTAATGATGGGGAGACGTTAGTTATATTAGGCGGCAGTGGTAGTGGTAAAAGTACATTACTTCGCTTATTAATAGGTTTACAACGTCCTACATCAGGGCAGATTATCGTAGATGGCACAGATATAACTACATTATCTGAAGATGAATTTAATACAGTACGAAGAAAAATGGGGATGGTATTCCAATATTCAGCTTTGTTTGATTCTATGTCGGTAGGTGAGAACGTAGCTTTTGGTTTGCGTCAACATACGAAGTTAAAGGATGACGAAATCAAACGCATTGTGGCAGAAAGACTTGATTGGGTTGGTTTAAAGGGATATGAGTCATATATGCCTAATGAGTTATCTGGTGGTATGAAAAAGCGGGTTAGCTTAGCTCGTGCTATAGCACTAGATCCGAGTTTAATTCTTTATGATGAACCTTCATCAGGGTTAGATCCTATTACATCAGGTACGATTAGTATGCTAATTAAGGGGATGCAGAATCGGCTCGGTTGTACTTCTATCGTGGTAACACATGATATGCAGTCAGCATTTTATGTTGCTGACCGCATAGCTTTACTCGATCAGGGGCATTTTGTAGAAATTTCTGATACAATAGAATTTAAGAATTCTACAAATAAGAAGGTACAACAATTTATTCATGGTGAAGCAGAGCCGATTAACGAATCTGCGATGGGAGATATATAATGAAGTGGACGACGGAGGCCAAGGTAGGGGCTTTTACAATAATAGGTATAGTTCTATTTATTGCAGGCATACTATTTGTAGGCCGTATCGATATTTGGGCTAAACCGCAAATGACAATTACAGGTAATTTCACTCAAGTAAATGGCCTAAAAAATGGGAATCAGGTTAAATTTTCCGGCGTGGCCATCGGGACTGTTTCTGATATTGAAATTACACCGCGTGGCGTTGTGGTTAAGATGAAGCTTGATGGAAAAACGCAGATTCCAAGTGACTCGATGTTTTCCTTGGGGTCAGATGGTTTTTTAGGTGATAAATTTATTCAAATTTCACCAGGACAGTCTAAAGTATATTTACAGGATGGTGACTCCGTTAAAGGTGAAGGCGTTGATGCTGTGGATAAGGCCATGCAGAGTGCGCAAAAGTTAATGGATGGCACTGAGAAGATGCTACAGTCTATCAATAGTATTATTGGTGATCCTGCAACTCAAAGTGCACTTAAATATTCCTTGCAATCTACAGCGGTGATGGCTGATAATGCGGTAGCTATTACACAAAATATGGCGGATGTAACGGCTCAACTAAATCAAGCAGCACAGCAATTTAATGCTGATGGTAATGCAGGCAATGATATGCGTGCTATTTTAACTAATTTAAAACAAACTACTAATCGTGTAGATAATATGGCTCGTACCATGGAATCGACTGTAACAGATCCTAAGGCACAAGAAAATATTAAAGAGACTTTACATAATACGGCACAGATTTCAGCTCGCATCAATAAACTGATGGGCGGAAAGGCGTACCAAACGGATGTAAATGGGAATAGTGTAGAGGTTGGTATGACTGAAAAAAAGTCATTTACCAAGATTGAACCATCTGTAGATTTGTTGTATAACACAACGGATAATGAATTCCGTGTCAATGGTAGAGTACGTGCCTTTAACAATAAAGGGCTGGCTGAAATTGGCCTTTCTAATATAGGTGATGATACTACTTTTGATCTGAATGCAGGTCGATTTATTAGTTCTAAATGGTTGGTGCGTGGTGGTATTTTTGAAAGTGAATTGGGTCTCGGTGTAGATTATAACCTCCGTGGGCCAGTATCCTTATCAGCCGCGCTATATGACCTTAATCATCGTAAATATCGTATTCGTAGTGATATACGTTTGCATAAAGATACCTATGGCGTTATTCAAATGACCAGACCGTTCAGTTCTACGAATGGAGGTACCTATTTCGGTATTAAACAAGTATTCTAATGACTAACACATTTACTCTATATGAGTATGGAGGTACATATTATGAATAAAAAGGTTCTTTCCTTAGGTGTAATGCTTTCTTTAGTTACTACTGGTGCATTCGCCGCTGATGTAGTAACTACATCCGTTAACAACGGAGACCAATTAAGCAAATATCAAAAAGAAGCTATTCAATTAACACAAAAGCAATTAGCAGAAAAATCTGTTTTAGACAGTAAAACCTATGAACGTACATTAGCTTTAAACGAAGCCCGTACGGTTGATTTAGCATTAGCTAATAATCGTACAGCTAAGCAAACTAAATGGGGTTATGAAGCTGCTAAATCTGCAGTAAGCCAAGTAGCAGCTGGTAAGAATCCAAGTGTTAGTTATGGTTGGAGTGCTCAAAAAACGGGCGGTGACACAGGTAGTGGCAAATCTGGTAGTCATAATTTTTCCATTAGTGCGCCTGTATTCAATCCACAACTCGATGCAAACATTGATTCCGCACGTTATACTCGTGAAGGTACTGGTGCTAGCTATGAAGAGGCTTTACAACAAGCAAAATACGATGCTCTTAGCGGGTACTATACATTGATTATGAACCGAAATATGGTAGATGTAGCACAACAAGCTGTTAAAGATTATCAAGGTCATGTAACCAATGTAGAGGCACAGTATAATGTTGGTTTAGTGGCGAGCTCTGATGTATTGGCCGCTAAAACAAATCTTGATGATTCTCAAACATCTCTTGTAAAAGCGCAAAATGCTGCAAATTTAGCAGAGGCGAACTTAAATCAAGTTATTGCATACCCTGCACAAACAGCTATCACTACAGCAGAGCGTGATTTACAATATAAACCATATAATGTAACCTTGGAGCAAGCGAAAGCATATGCTATGCTTCATCGTTCCGCTCTTGTTAAATCGGCTCTTGATGTAAAATCTGCAGAAGAAGCTGTAAAATCTGCTAAGGCCGGTTATTTGCCTACGGTTGCTGTAAAAGCTGGTCGTGGCTATGGTGATCCAGATGGTTACTTTGGTACAAGCACAAAGTCCTGGAGTGTTGGTGCTAGTGCTACTTGGAACTTATGGGATGGTGGTGCAACTCAAAATGCTATTAAAAAAGCAAATGCACAACTTGAACAAGCAAAAGAAGCTAACTTGGCAACTGTTGATGCTGTATTGTTAGCCGTACAAAAAGCATACTTGAATTTACGAGCTGCTGAACAAACAATTCAAAGTACACAAACTGCAGTCGCACAAGGTCAAGAAAGTTTCCGTATTGCTACGCTTCGTTACCGTGCAGGTGTTGGTACGAACCTTGATGTACTTGATGCAGAAACTAAGTTGACAACAGCTCGTAATAACTATGTAGAAGCTCTTTACAATTACAATATTAGCATTGCGGCTCTTGAACAATTAACAGGCGTTCCATTGTCTACACCTGTAGGTCAAGGTGCTGAAGTTATCGCTAATAGTGGTGCTGTTGAACAATTGTCAAAACTAGGCGGCAATCAATAATATGATCCTTAAAAAGACGACTTCGGTCGTCTTTTTTCTTGTAGGGTACATTATAGACAATGAGTGTTATTGATAGGTTTTATAAAATTCACTCTGAAAATACTATAGTTATTACTGTGTCTGTGGTAAGATTAGTATATATATTTATATTATTCATAATGTGTATGGGAGTATCATTATGACCCGTAAAAAGTGGTTCCTTATCGGTGCAGCGATTTTAGGTTTGTCTGGTATTGTTGGCGCCAGTATCAATCCTATGGCTCAAACTTACATAGCACCTATGGTTAAAGAACAAGTAAATAATGTCATAAACGGATCTATAGACTATGATTCTCTCCGAATTAATTGGAATGGTGATGTTGTTCTAACAGATGTGATTATCAAAGATAGAGATGGACATTTAGTTGGAACTGCTCAAGAGGTAGCTGTAGGAGTTAAATTATCTTCTTTACCGAAGATTATTGGTGGCAACACATCAGGGGCTACGGCTATTTCTAGTGTAATCGTCGAGGCGCCAGATTTTCATATATGGCAACTAGCTGATGGGTCGTGGAGTATAACTAAGTTAGTAAAACCATCCGATCCAAATAAGTCGGGTACTTTTGATGGCTCTGTAACTATTAATGATGGTCGTGTAGCTCTACGTACTAAAGATGGAATAAAGAGAAATGTAGAAAATCTTGATGGGACCATGGCGCTTAATATGAGTGGAATGTCTAAAGGCGCCTTTACTGCGGATGTAGATGGTTCCGCAATTACCATGAATGGCAAAATTGATATGAACAATGTATCTAATTTTGATCTCTTTGTACAAGCTGATGAAATTGATACTGCTGGTATTATGAGTTTTGTTCCACTTCGTAAGGATCTATCTGTAACGAGTGGTAAGTTACAAGATTTACATTTAAATCTTAAAAGTGAAGATGGCAAATACATTATGAGTGGTAATGTAGGCTTTAAAGGTTTAACAGGCACTTATAAACGGGGTAATACAATTTATAATATTACCGATGGCACGGGTCGCATTATGCTTAATAATGATCAAATCGTTATTAGTCGTAGTTCTTGGAGGGTAAATGATCAAGTAACAAAGATCAATGGCTTAGTTACACTAGGCAAAGATGAAGAGTATTTAAATCTTAATGTTGTGGCCGATAAAGTAGATTTAGAGGCGATAACAGACGTCGGTGTTTCTGGTATTGTAGGTGGGCGTGCACATATTGGTGGTACGACAGTAGCTCCTCGTGTAGATGCAACGATTGCTAGTGATGGTATTTCTTATAAAGGTTACTATATTGATCGTTTACAAGGGAATATCGTATATGATAACGGTTTAGTTCGTACTGATGATGCGCACTTGTCTATAGGTGAAGGTAGCGCAAAGATTAAGGGTCAATATGTAGCTGATACAGGGGATTTTGATGCTATTATAAATACTCAAGATTTACCTTTAGGCACTTTCACAAAAGATATGACCACACCGATTACAGGTAATATCGATGGTGAGATTCGTATTTTAGGAAAAAATAATCAAGTTACAGATGCCGTAGGCGCTGTTGAAGGTCGCCAAATAGGTATTCACGGCGTTGTGGTTGATACTGTAAAAGCTAACTTTACGCATGCTGATAATAGTACAAATATGACCGTTGTAGGCACTATAGGAGATGGGGCGCTAAGCGGATATGGCTATATCCAAAATGGTAATATAGATGCCACTATTTCCGGTAATGCATTGCCATTGACCGCACTAAGTCCTATTATTGGTCAAGATGTTGATGGCACCTTGAATACCTCTTTTGCGATACAAGGTACATTGGATAATCCAAATGTAATGGGCACTGTATGGGGGCAAGAGGTACATTATAAAGGGGCTCGATTCAATAATATCCATGGAGATATTAAGCTAGATAACCATATTCTCACTATCACCAATGGACATATTGGTGATGGCGATGGGGGCTATGATGTTAATGGTTGGTATAATCTTAATACAGATGTGTTAGATCTAAATGCCAAGGCTCGGGCTGCTCGTATTGAAAATGTGATTCGTACTGTTACAGATGTTCCTATTACAGGTTGGTTTGAAACAGACAATCATATTACAGGGACGGCTGCAAATCCGATTATAGAAGGTCGTGCTCATTTGTGGGATGGTTCTGCTTATGGCAAACTCGTGACCAATGCGTTTGCAAAATATAACTATCAGAATGATACATTAGAGCTTTATAGATTTGATATTGAAGGTTATGGTGCAACTATCACAGGTGGCGGTACAGTATCTAAAGAAGCAATTAATATTGATTTTGAAGGCAAAAAAATTGATATGGGCAGATTGCTCATTAATACGGATTACAAAGTTGATGGTTTGCTATCTGGTCGAGGACAAATTACTGGATCTGTGGATAACCCTCAATTCAATGGCTATATTTCATCCGATGCCTTATCAGTTAATGGGGAATTATTGAACGATATTCATGGTCGTGTTTATGCAGATAAATCGGTTGTAAATGTGCAAGATTTCACCTTTGCTGAAGCCGATGGTGGTCGCTACACTGCTAAAGGTGGTATGAAGTTTGATGATAGTAGACAACTATTTGGTGTATTAGATGTTACTAATGGTAGCGTAAAGAATTTGCTAACCTTGCTAGACCGGTCCAATGAACACATTGATGGCAAATTAAATGGTTCTGTTGAAATCGGAGGTACACGCGACAATCCAAGCGTTAATGTAACAGGCAAGATTAATGATGTAAGTATTGATGAAAAGATTGTTGGTGATGCAACTATCGATGCAAGTCTTGCTAATCGTAAATTCAAAGTTACAACTTTGAAACTGCCTGTTGATGAAGGTCTCATTGCAATAGGCGGTACGATGGATCTTGATGGTCAAGCGGACTTACAGGTTGCATTAAAGGATGTTGATATAGTACCGTTCTTGCCACTTATGGGTAAGGATATTCAAGCTACTGGTTGGGTGACTGGCGTTGTAAATATCACTGGGGAAACTAAGAATCCTAAAGTAGAATTATCCGGTGCTGTAGAGTCGGGGTCCTTTAATGGTGTTGGTATTGATGAAGGTTTTGTATTGGCTACAATGCAAGATCAAGTTATTCAGATTCAACGAATTCAAGGTGCCAAAAGTGGGTATAAGCTAAGTGTCTATGGTAAGATTCCATTAGCGGCAATCTTTACGTCTGGGTATATTCCAGCAAATGATAGCAAATCTATGGATGTAACTATTGATTTTAACGAAGCAGATATGGCTGTTATCCCTCTTCTTACAACTAGTGTTAAGGAGGCAACAGGTCCGTTAAAAGGCACGGTTCACATTACAGGCACTATTGATCAGCCTGAAGCATATGGTACTGTATCGGTACGTAATGGTACGATGAAATTGGCAAGTGTAGAAAATCAAATTACTGGTATTGATGGTGACTTAATTTTCTCTGGTCAACAAGGTGATTTCCAATCCCGTATTAATATGGGCAAAGGCTCAGCTGGTTTGGCTGCTAAAGTAAATTGGTCTGGACATACTCTTACTAATTACAAGGCGGCAGTTCAGCTAGAAGACTTAGAGGTTCGCAGTGAATATGTAAGAGGACCTTTGAATGGTGAACTTTATATTGCTGACCGAGATGGATTGCCGACCCTTATTGGTACTTTAAATCTTGAAAAGATTCAATTCAAAATTCCTCTTTCCTTACAATCTAGTGAAAGTACCAAAGATATGGGGGTGGATGTTACTGTTCATGCGGGTAAAGGTGTACGTTTATATGATCGCACCTTATACAACATGTTTATCAGTGGCGATGTTCATTTTGGTGGATCCTTACAAAATCCAACTGCTAGTGGTCAATTCGATGTTAGAAATGGCACGTTTAAGTATTTGAGCCATGTATTTAATATTACAAAAGGGAATGCTCATTTCGTAGGTGGCTCTTATTTACCAAACTTACAATTAGAGGCTGAAACAAATGTAAGTAATTACACTATTATGCTTGGCGTAAAAGGGACAGTGGATCATATGGACTTATCATTGTCCTCTAATCCTACATTGTCTAGAAAGCAAATCATTTCCATGTTGACCTTCGGCCGCGGTGCAGATTCAAATAGTAGTACTTTGACAAATGAAGATGTGAATGCTGTGGCTACAGCAGGGCTTCAAATGTTTGCTTTTGGCTATGTACAAGATGCATTACAAAATACACTTGGGTTAGACCGCATCAATATTACAACAGGGTCAATTGATCCCGATGAGCCAACTAATAGGGATACGGCAAGTAATTATAATATTGAAATCGGTAAATATGTATTACCGAGAGTCATGTTGACTTATTCTCAAGGTATTAATAACAAACAAAATAAATATGGTATAGAATATTCTGTTAAACGAAACCTTAAGTTCACGGGATGGCATACATCAAAAGGGAACAATTATATAGGTGGTCGTTGGACACGTAGCTTTTAAGAGTATGACTAGAATGTGTAAACCCCTTAGGTATGCACATTCTAGTCATATTAATTTCATAAAATTTGTTTAATATAGTACTCATTCCAAGCAATTTATGCTATAATGATAAAGATTTATTAGTCTTTATAAATAAGATGTAAACTCTTTATGGGGATGAGTTCTAGGAGGAATTTATGTTTAAACCAAAAGCTTATAAAAGTATGCTTGCAGCGTCCGTGTTGACCGCTGTCATGGGGACAGGCAGTGTATTTGCTGCTGAGGTACAAGCTGGCTATACTCCAGATTTAAATAGCACAACGACGACTAATGCTGCTACAACAAATGATGCAGCTACTACACAAGCTGTTTATAATGCTGATGCAACTACTACAACTATACAAGATGAAACTGATGCAGCTATCTTAGCTGCTCGTGGTGATACGACTATATCTAGTGACGGCACTGTAGTAAAAGGTTCTGATGGAACTGTTACAGTCAATAATGCTGCTTTAAAAACTGATGATAAACAAGTAAAAATGGTATCTAAAACTACTGGTGGTACTGATCTTGATAAGGCTGCTGAAAATGGCCAAACTCAAGCTGTTACAACAGTAGAAGCACAATATGTTACATCTGCTAGTGCAGAATCTGTTAATCCTTACGTAGGTAAATTGATTACCGGTTTATCTATATCTGGCGTTACAGCTGAACAGCAAGCAAATTTGTTGCCAATTTTAACTGAAAAAGTTGGCGATGCCGTATCTGTTGATGGCGTATTTAAAGATGTAACTAATCTTGGTAATACTGGTTACTTCTCCGAAGTAAATCCTGTATTCACTTCCGTGCCTGAAGGCGTAAAATTGGACTTTGCCGTAACAGTAAATCCAGTTACTACTGGCGTTTCCTTTGAAGGTAATACTGTATATTCCTCCGAAGTATTGACTAAGTTCATGGACATTCAACCAGGTCAAGTTCTTAACTCTGTATCCGTAGGGCAAAAAGTTCAAGGCATTAATGCTGCATATGCTCGCGATGGCTATATGTTAGCACATGTTGATGGTGTCCGTGTAGATGACCAAGGCGTACTTCATATACACATTGTTGAAGGTATCGTAGAAGATATCATTCCAGCAGGTAACAAGAAAACCCGCAATAAAGTTATTACTCGTGAATTTGTTCAAAAGAAAGGAAAACCTTTTAATAAATTCTTGGTACGTCGTTCTGTAGAACGCGTATATAACTTAGGTTTCTTTGATGACGTAAACGTTCGTATGTTGCCAGGTGAACAAGATCCAAATAATGTAATTATTGAAATCGATGTATTGGAACATAAGACTGGTACCATCACATTAGGTGCTGGTTACTCTAAATCTGATGGGTTGATGGGTATTGTTGAATTCGGTGAAGATAACTTCCGTGGTACTGGCGATAAATTTAAAGTTCACTGGGAAATCGGTGGTAAGAAAAAATATAAGAACTACCAAATCTCCTACTTGAAACCTTGGATCGACAGCAAAGGTACATCCCTTGGCTTCTCCTTCTTCAACCGCGAAGATGAATACACAGATTACAATGAAGATGGTAATGAAGTAGCAGAATACAATAAGAAATCTCGTGGTTTCAATATTTCCTTCGGTCGTCAAACTGGGGAATATACTCGTGATTACTTGACATTAGAATCCCGTAAAGATTCTTATAAATGGGATGATGATGATAGCTCTGGTTTCCGTTATGATAAAAATGCGGGTAAAGGTACAAACTGGGATAATGGTTCCTATAACTTCGCATCTGACAACTATGTAAAAAATAACTTCGGTCGCATTAACTCTGTAACATGGCAAAAAGTATACGATTCTCGCGATAATATCTATGAACCAACTCGTGGTCGTCGTATTTCCTATACTACACAATGGGCTGGTCATGGTTTGGGCGGTGACTTCGACTTCTACAAATTCACAGCTGAAACTCGTATGTACAAGAAATTGGGTGCTAAAAATGTATTGGCATTCCGTGCACGTGCTGGTTTCATCCAAGGTGATGCTCCTTATAGCCAATTGTTCACATTGGGCGGAGCTGATTCCTTACGTGGTTATGAAGATGATCAATTCCGTGGTAAGAAGATGTACAATGCTACATTGGAATTCCGTTTCCCAATTGTTAAGAAAGTTAGCGGTGTGTTATTCGGTGATATTGGTGATGCATGGGATGCACCAAATGTTACATGGTATAACAGCAAAAAATCCTTTAACTATGGCGTTGGTGCTGGTGTTCGTATTACAACTCCAATTGGTCCTGTTAAACTTGACTATGGCGTGGGTAAACACAAAAATAAATTCCACTTCAGCTTCGGTACACAATTCTAATATAGTAAATGTATATGGTGAAGGCCTCTTTTTAAAGAGGCTTTCACCAATATCTCTATATGGCATCCTTTGATGCAGTGATTTAAAGAAATGAGGGCACTCTATTATGATGCGAATGATGAACAACAAGGCGAATGTAAAGATTTTTTCCATCGTCATTGCTGCAATTTTTATTGTTGGTATTGGTGCGTTAGCTTATACGCAAATGGCTTCGCCTAGTAGTAATAGTGGGACTAGTACTATTGGGGTTATCGATACATCTCGTATGTTGTCTCAAGATAATCCAATTTATATCTCTGCAGCTCAAGAGTATATGAGCTATCAAAGCCAATTACAACAAGAAACGCAAGCTAAAATTGATGCAGCACAAGATGATGCTACTAAACAAAAAATCGCTGAAGAAGCGCGTCAAAACCTAGCTAAAAAAGATCAAGAAATTGCTAAATCCGTTCAAGATAAAGCTATGGAGGCTGCAAAAGCGGTTGGTGATGCTAAGGGTCTTAGCGTTGTTATGACTAAAGATACTGTACTATATGGCGGTGTTGACATTACAGATCAAGTATTGAAAAAACTAGCTACTGATGCAAAAAAATAAACTGTAGTTCTATGTAAGGGAGAACGACAATGAACGGGAAACAACGATATATAGGACTAGTCATATTTCTCGTTGCTGCAATAAGTGCTATGGTTTGGGCCTATGGTTTTGTAACAAATCGCCAACAGGGTCCTGATGGCATGTCAATAGGTGTTGTACGCATTGATGATGTACTAGAGTTTAATCCATCCTATGCGGATTATAAACAAGCCAAGAATGAACTGGAACTTTTACAACGTCAATATGAACTTGAACAACAAGCCTTAAATGCCAAGTCAGAGACACAAGATGAACAGTTGAAAACACTTGCACTGGATTCAACCTTGTCAGATGCTCTTACGGTAGAATTGCAAACTCGTATTGCAACAAAAGAAAATGAACTAAATCAGCAATTAAATTCGAAGCGCAATGAATTGACTCAAAAGTATTTAGCTGAGTTAAAGGTTAGTACTAATGAATATGATCTGGAAATCGTAAACCTTCAATTAGACTTATATGCCTATGATGCACGTGTATATATAGATGATGCACAAAGGGTGGCGGCTATGGCTGAAAAGGCTAAAAAAGAAGAAAGATTAAAAGAATTATTAGCTAAGAGAAAACCGTCGGATTTCGATGTGGATTCAATTAAAGCAAAGGTACAGGCTGAGCTTGCTCCAATGCAACAAAAAGGGCAGGAAGAGCTCAATCAATACGCTGCATCCCTACAGAAGGAATTAGCTGAGAAACGTGACTCCATGGTGCAACAACAAGCACAAGCCATCATTGCTAATAATAATCTGCCTGTGGCGCAAGATTGGAATGATACATGGGCAAAAAAACTTTCAGATAAAGAAGCTGAAGTGAGTGCACTTCATGAGGCTATTTTAGAAGATGTTCGTATGCGCGTAACAATTATTGCTGAGGAACAACATTTAGATTTAGTCATCATCGATGATGGTGGTAATATTAAAGGGCTTGATATTACTGATGCAGTGAAGGCGTCTTATCGAGTTCAATAAGGAGTTATATTATGAATAAACGTATTAAATCTTTAGTATTAAGTGCAGCTTTAGTAGCTTCTATGGCTATCTTAGGTGGTTGTGGTTCTAACAATGTTGGCTATGTGGATAGCGTGAAAGTAGCAAATAGTACTGAAAAAGGTATTGAAATTACTAAAGAGATTAACGCTAAAAAAGCGGAATTAGATGCTAAAATTGCTGCTGCTGATGAAGCATCTAAACAAAATGTATTTAACCAAGCGAATCAAGAATTAAATGCCTTTGCAAATGCAAAAGCACAAGAATACCGTCAATATCAAGAACAAAAAATCAATGAACTTGTGAAAGAAAAAAAACTTGATGTTATTATTGAAAAAGGCGCTGTTGTTGGTGGTGGCTCTGATGTAACCGATGATTTGATCACAAAAATGGGTAAAGCTTCTGACGATCAAATCAAAGAAGTTGAAAATGCGGCTAAAGCCCAAGAGCAACAAGATGCTCAGCAAAATGCACAGCAAGCAGATCAAGCTACAACAAGTACAACTGAAGCTGCACAATAATTGAGGATTACCACAGGGGAGGGAGTTTGCCTTGGAAAAAACTTTACAGGAACTCGCAAATTTAGTAGGCGGTCAACTTATAGGGGATGAGTCTATTGTCATTACTGAGACACGTAGCTTTGAACAAGCGGTAAAACAATCCATAACTTTTGCAATTGGTGAATATGTTGAACATATTGCGTTATGCCAAGCGGGTGCTGTTATCGTTGAATCAGAAGTAAAAAATGCACCGATGGCGCAAATCGTAGTTGATAATGCAAAATCTGCATTTGCCCAAGTGCTAGAAGTATTCCATCCACCTGTTGTAGTTCCCCGTGAAGTGCATAGTACTGCTATTATTGGCAAGAATGTTACACTTGGTAAAAATGTAGCTATTGGTGCCTATTGTGTTATTAATGATAATGCTGTTATCGGTGATAATGTAACGATTCGACCTTATGTATATATTGGTCATAATGTACGAATTGGGGAAGATTCTGACATCTATGCGGGTGCTATCGTACATGAGAACTGTATTTTGGGCAAACGCGTTGTATTGCGTGCTAAAGCAGTTATCGGTGGTGAAGGTTTTGGTTTTGCCACAGAAAATGGTATTCATACGCATATTCCTCAAGTAGGCAATGTTATTCTTGAAGATGATGTAGAAATTGGCTCTTGCACTACTATCGACAATGCTACAATGGGATCTACCTTGGTACGCCGCGGTACCAAAATTGACAATCTTGTTCACCTTGGCCACAATGTTGAGATTGGAGAAGATTGTTTCTTAATCGCACAGGTTGGGATTGCAGGTAGTACAAAATGTGGTAACCATGTAATCTTTGCAGGACAAACAGGCTGTACAGGTCATATTACAATTGGAGATAATGTACAATTTGCAGGTAAAACAGGAATTACTGGCAATGTGCCTTCTAATTCTGTTATGGCTGGGTATCCAATGAGACCTCATAAAGAGTGGTTGAAATTGGCTGCTTACGAGAATCGTTTGCCAGAAATGGTGAAAACTGTAAAACAATTACAAAAAGAAATTGACGCTTTGAAAGCACAGCTTAAGGAGAGCTAATAATCCATGTATAGGTTTATGAAAATCTTTAGTGCCTTTATTTGCTTATTACCTAAAGGTTTGCAATATGCTATTGGTACATTGCTTGGTGAAATTGTGTGGTTAGTGGTGCCACCTAAACGCAAGCGCCTGGCGATAGGCCAAATTTTATTCTGTAATATTACAGATGATCCTAAAGAAGCTCGACGTATTGCGAAAGCTAGTACTACACGCTTTGGCCGTATGATTATTGATGTATTGCGCTATCCTGAAATTAAAGATGGCGCATACAAAGATATGGTGGAGTTTATTAATCGAGAGTACTTAGATGATGCCTTAGAAAATGGTCGAGGTGCAATTTTAGCTGCTGTTCATAGTGGTAACTGGGAACTTTTAGGTGGCGTTCTTGCTTCTGAAGGATATCCGCTGATTTCTGTGGCTATGAAACAGAATGGTGATGCCGATAAGTTTATCAATGAATATCGTCGGATTATGCATCAACATGTGACCTATAAAACAGGTGTTCGTGAAATGATTAATGAACTAAAAAAAGGTGCATTTTTAGGCCTTATTATGGATCAGGACCCTGGTGATGATGGCGTTCTTGTACCATTCTTTGGCTATGAAACATTGACGGCTGCTGGGCCAGCTGTACTGGCTCGTATGCAAGATGTGCCTATTATTTTTGTAACCATACATTATAGCCCGTTTTCTGAGAAATATGAGATTGAAGCACATCCACCAATTTATGTGGAACGTACAGATGATAAAAAGCGTGATATAGCGGTAACAACAACTCGTCTAAATGAGTTTATTGAAGATTATATTCGACGATATCCTGAAGATTGGTTCTGGCTTCATAACCGTTGGAAATGGACTCGTCGTTTTTATGGTGAACAAATAGATACACCACCTGATGTTTTTCAATAGTTAATAATTTTAAAGAGATTTTGTTTATGCGATTGTGGAATCTTCAAGATGAAACTGATTCCTACTAGCATGGATGAAATCTCTTTTTATTTTATAACTTATAACTTAGTGTTTAAAAATAGTCTATTAAAATTTTAAAGACTAAGAATAGTCTTTCCAATTAGCGTAATATATGGTAAATTTCTTGTAACGCCTATGCAAATAGGGTATAATACATATTGGTGTATAGTAAACGTGAATTCGGATTATGAAAGGACATTCTTATGAGTAAGCCACAACAAACAATAAAAAAGGCTGTTTCATATCAAGGGATTGGCCTTCATAGCGGTGAACCAGTACATATGGTTTTTAAGCCTGCACCTGAAGATACAGGAATTGTGTTTGTCCGCACGGACATTGAAGGGCATCCTTCTGTGCGAGCACACATTGATAATGTGACGAACACTATGCGCGCTACCACGCTGGAAAATGGTGAAGCAAAGGTATTTACTGTTGAACATGTGATGGCAGCGTTCAGTGCTATGAATATTGATAACTGTTATATTGAAATGGATTCTCCAGAACCTCCTGTAGGTGATGGTAGTAGTGCTATTTTTGTCAATCTTATTGAAGAGGCTGGCATTGAAGAACAAATAGCATCGCGTCATATATACAAAGTGACTCGATCTCATGCTGTTTATGATGGGGATCGTTTTATTGTGATTTTGCCATATGATGGCTATCGCATGACTTTTACATCAATTAACAGCCATCCGTTGCTTGGTACGCAACAATGTGATTTTGAAGTATCGCCTGAGTATTTCAAAGCACACATTGGATCGGCTAGGACTATCGGATTTATGAAGGAATTGGAACAATTACAGGCCATGGGGCTTGCAAAAGGCGGTAGCCTAGATAATGCATTAGTCTATGATGATGAGAAATGTCTATCTATACCACGCTTTGAGGATGAATTAGTTCGCCATAAAGCATTAGATGTTATAGGGGATTTATTCTTGTTAGGACCGATTGAAGGCCATGTAATTGCTTTGAAATCGAGTCATGAATTAAATTCAAGATTGGCTCGCAGTATAATGGAAGAAATAAGGGAGACACAGCCATGATTCTTAATCACGAAGATATTTTAGAAATTTTACCTCATCGTTACCCAATGCTTTTGGTTGATCGCATTGTTGAGTTAGAACCTATGAAACGTGCTGTGGGTATTAAAAATGCTACATTCAACGAATTGTTCTTCCAAGGTCACTTTCCAGGGAACCCAGTTATGCCAGGTGTATTATTGACTGAAGCTATTGCTCAAGTCGGTGGTATTGCATTATTATACCCTGAGGAAAATCGTGGTCTTACTCCTATGTTTACAGGTATTGATAAAGTGCGTTTCCGCCATCCTGTAAAACCTGGCGATCAAGTTCGCATGGAGGTAGATATTGTTAAAATTAAAGGTAAAATGGGCAAGGTTGAAGGCCGTGCCTATGTTGGCGACAAATTGTGCGCTAGCGGTGAATACATGTTTGCCCTTGTATAATAGAATGAGGAGTGATTGTAGTGATAGTTGTAGGCATGGAAAATGCGAAATCCAACATCCATAGTACAGCCATAGTCCATCCAAATGCTAAATTGGGCAAAGATGTAATCGTAGGTCCTGGCGCTGTTATCGGCGAACATGTCGAGATTGGCGATGGCACACAAATCGGTGCACATGTTGTAATTGGTGGTTGGACAACCATTGGTAAGCGTTGTGAAATTTATCCTAACGCATCTATTGGGTTGGAACCGCAAGATTTAAAATTTAAAGGCGAAAAAAGCTATTGTAATATTGGCGATGAAACGGTTATTCGTGAATTCGTAACTATTAGCCGCGCTACTGGTGAAGGTGAAGAAACACGTGTAGGCAATAATTGTTTACTTCAAGCCTGTACACATGTGGCTCATAACTGTATCGTTGGTAATAATGTAATAATGAGTAATTGTGCTGGTCTTGCAGGGCACGCTATCGTTGAAGATCGCGTTGTTATTGGTGGCCTTGCAGGTATTCATCAATTTGTTAAAATCGGTCGTAATGCAATGGTTGGCGGGATGGCTAAGGTGGTACAAGATATCCCACCTTACGTAATTGCTGATGGTCAACCGGCACGTGTTATCGGTCTAAACTCTGTAGGCCTATCTCGTGCAGGGATTTCCGAAGATGTACGACGTGATTTGAAACAGGCATTCCGTATTATTTATCGTTCTGGATTCAGCTTATCTAAGGCGATTGAAGAAATGGAATTACAATTGGATTCTTCCGTAGAAATTGAAAATTTATTACGCTTCCTACGCAATGCTGATAGGGGAATTATGCGTACTCGTCGCGACTAATTATGAGGACCTCGTACAATGTACGAGGTCTTTTTGTGTGCATTATTACTAGTTGAGTTTTATATCAATGATAATTTACATTATATTTTTATATTTATAGAAAAGTTTTGATAGATATAATCGTAGATTTTTTAGTGCTTAAAAGGAATAAGGGAATTATAATAAAATGATGAAGAAAAGGGCATAAACCATGGCTTTTTAATGGTAAAAAGTAGCTATTTATAGTACAATATATTGTATATGATTATGTCTATTTTTAGGCCTTTTCATAGGGAACTTGAAATTACTAATTGATATATAGGCCGTGAGGCCATCTAGGAGGTATAGTCTTGGCAAAGGTAGGATTAATTGCGGGCATAGGTGTTTTGCCTGTAGAATTCATGCGTGCCGCTCATGTATTGGGCCACGAGGTGGTTGTTATCGGTGTAGTACCTGATATAGACCCAGCTCTAAAGGCTGAGGCTGATGCTTTCTATGATATTGGTGTTGCTAAACTAGGTAAAATCTTTAAAACCTTGAAAAAAGAAGAGGTTCAAGAGTTAACTATGCTTGGAAAAGTCACTAAAGAGATTCTCTTTAAAGGCCTTACATTTCCTGATTTAAAAACATTAGGAGTCTTAAAGCGGCTCAAAAATCGTAAAGATGATACGATTATGCTTGCCATCGTTGATGAAATCGAACGAGAAGGCTTTAAAGTATTAGATCAAACCGTATACTTGAAACCATTTATGCCAAAGGTAGGAGTGCTTTCAAAAGCACAACCTACAGATGAGCAATGGGCTGACATTTGTTTTGGTTTTGAATTAGCTAAACAAATGGGGGCCCTTGATATTGGTCAAACCGTTGTTGTTAAGCATAAGGCGGTCATGGCAATTGAAGCCATTGAAGGTACTGATAAGTGTATCTTACGAGGTGGCGAACTCGGTCGTGGGGATGCGGTTGTCGTTAAAACCGAAAAACCAAATCAAGACGTACGCTTTGATGTGCCAGCAGTAGGCATAAAAACTCTCATGTCTATGATTGATAGCGGTTGTAAGGTGCTAGCTGTAGAAGCGGAAAAGACTATTTTTGTACAACAACAAGACGTGCTTAATATGGCAGATCGTCATGGTATTGTTATCTGTGCTGTAGACCAAGAATTTGTAAATTCCAGAAAGGATGCATAATGAAAGTCATGTTTTCCGCCGGTGAAGCTTCCGGCGATACTCATGCGGCAAGTGTGGCCAATGCATTGAGAGAAATAGATCCTTCTGTAGAGATGTTTGGTATGGGTGGCACCCTGATGGAACGCGCTGGTGTTCGTATCGTGTATGACATTAAGAACCTTGGTGTCATTGGTATTGTAGAGATTGTGAAGTCATTGCCAAAATTCTTTAAGCTGCGCACGTACTTGAAACGTGTCATGATGAAGGAAAAACCAGATATTCTCGTTTGTGTAGATTATCCAGGTTTTAATATGAAATTAGCTGCGGTGGCTCATGAATTGGAGATTCCTGTTTTATATTATATTGCTCCAACGATTTGGGCTTGGCACAGTAGTCGTGGTAATACAATTCGTAAGTATGTAACCAAGGTAGCATCTATCTTCCCATTTGAAGCTGAAGCGTATCGCAAGTACAAATGTGATGTAGATTTTGTAGGTCATCCTTTACTCGATATTGTACATCCTACGATGACTAAGGATGCGGCCGAAGAATACTTTGGGGCTCGTAAAGAGGCTAAAAAAGTATTGCTCATGCCTGGCAGTCGTAAACAAGAGGTTTTATCCTTGCTTGATACGATGCTAAAAAGTGGTGAGCAATTGATGGCGAAACATGAAGATGTTCAATTCTTCTTGCCTCGAGCACATACGATTGATCGAAGTGAGCTAGAAGCTTTTATCGATGCTCATAAGGTACCTGTTACGATTACGGAAGACCATACATATGACTTGATGCAGATTTGTGATGTGTGCCTTGCTGCATCAGGAACGGCTACATTAGAAACGGCGATGATGGAATTGCCAACGGTATTATTGTATCGTGTATCTCCAATTACGTATGGTATTGGTAAGATGGTTGTGAATGTAACACATGTGGGCTTGCCTAATATTGTAGCTGGTAAAGAGGTCATTCCTGAATTATTACAAGATGCTGTCACACCAGACGCGATTGTATCTTTGGTGGAACCATTGCTCAGTGATGTAGAGAAAAATGAAGCTATGCGTAGTGAATTGCGCGAAGTACGTCATAAATTAGGTGAGCCTGGTGCAGTAAAACGAGTAGCACATCTTGTGTACAATCTCGGTAAGGAGAAATGTAATGAATAGTTATTCTAGGCTCTTATATTTTGTAAAGCCTTATTATAAGCGAATGCTTTTTGCAGTGTTCTGCATGATTGTCGCTGCTGCTGCCTATTTGGTAGTACCTTGGCTAATTAAGAATGTAGTAGACCAAGTATTAGATGAAAAGAATATGTTTATGTTGAACCTTATTGTAGGTGCTATTATACTCATTTTCCTAATTCGTGGCTTTGCTACCTATGGTCAAACCTATAATATGTCCTACATCGGACAGCGCGTGATTATCGATGTACGTGAGGCTATTTTTAATCATCTACAAAAATTAAGCTTATCCTATTTCGATCGTCGTAAGACGGGCGTTATCATGAGTAATCTTACAAATGACGTAGCTGCATTGCAAACGGCCGTGGTAGATAACTTGATTTCTTTTATCACTGAATCTGTAACACTTATCGGTTCCTTGGTGTCCATGCTTCTCATTGACTGGAAATTGACGTTAGTTACTTTTATTACGGTTCCCGTAGTTTTAGTGATTATTAATGTTTTTGGTAAAAAGCTTCGCGTGGCAGGGCACGATGTTCAAGGCCGTGTAGCTGATATTACGGCACTTTTACAAGAAGTAATCAGTGCAGTTCGCGTTGTAAAATCTTTTGCTCGTGAAGATTTTGAGCGCAAGCGCTTTGAAGATGAAAACGACCGTAACTTTAAAGCGGTTATTAAAGCCACTAAATTGACTAGTTTATTAAGTCCAATGGTTGAGTTTTCTGCGGCAATCGCTGTAGCGGTCATCCTTTGGTACGGTGGTTACTCCGTAGTAACAGGTGCTATCACTGCTGGTTCTTTGATTGCCTTCTTGATTTATGCGATTAACTTGTCGAACCCAGTAAAACGTTTGAGCCAAGTATATGGTAATATTCAAAAAGCATTGGCTGCTGCTGATCGCGTATTTGAGATTTTAGATACTAAAACTGATGTTGTGGAGAAACCTGATGCTGTTACATTGCCTAATATTACAGGCAATGTAGAATTCAACGATGTTTCCTTCTCCTATGGTGGTGAAAAGACTGCATTGGAAAACTTTACCTTGTCTGTTAAGGCTGGTGAAAGTGTGGCCCTCGTTGGTCCATCCGGTGCAGGTAAGACAACTCTCGCTAACCTACTACCTCGTTTCTATGATGTAACCAGTGGTTCTATAACAATAGATGGTTATGACGTGAAAGATGTTACTTTTAAATCCTTGCGTGAACAAATCGGTCTTGTACCACAAGAAACCGTTTTATTCAATGCTACTATCAAAGAGAACATCTTGTATGGTCGTTTAGATGCCTCTGATGAAGAAGTGTATGAAGCGGCTAAAGCGGCTAACGTACTTGAGTTCGTTGAGAAAATGCCTGATGGTCTCGATACGATTGTAGGTGAACGAGGCAGTTCATTATCTGGTGGACAACGTCAACGGGTTGCTATCGCACGTGCTATTTTAAAAGATCCTCGAATTCTAATTTTAGATGAAGCCACATCTGCTTTAGATACTGAGAGCGAAAAGCTTGTACAAGAGGCGTTAGATCGTCTCATGAAAGGGCGTACGGCATTTGTCATTGCCCATCGATTGAGCACCGTTCAAAATGCTCATCAAATTGTTGTACTTAATCAAGGTCGCTTGGTAGAGCAGGGGACTCACCAAGAGCTATTAGCTGTTGACGGCGGATTGTACAATCATCTTTATTCCGTTCAATTCTCCAATAAAGGATAACCATGTACTGGATATATAACGTATTGCTCATATTTTATTGGATAGGCTTGATTCCGGTTATTTTATACCGACTTGCCTTTGAAGATGGCTTTTATGAGCGTATCAAACAAAGTGCAGGCTATATGCCCGCTTCGCTATTAAAGAAAATTGAAGGGCGTCGTGCTATTTGGATTCACGCCGCTTCCGTAGGGGAAATTGTGGCTACCAGTCCATTGGTAAAAGAGGTTAAAAAGGAATTTCCTGAAGCTGTTGTGGTTGTGTCAGTAGTTACTGCTACTGGTCATGCTATGGCTCATCGTATCATTCCTGAAGCAGAAGGAATTATATTCTTTCCCCTTGATTTGCCGTATTTAACTCGTAAAATTTTACATATTATTAAGCCGATTACTATTTTACTCGTAGAAACTGAAATTTGGCCAAACTTCTTGCGTATCGCCGAATCGGAAAACATTCCAGTTATGATGGTTAATGGACGCATTTCAGATCGCAGTATGAAACGTTATAAGTATATCAGTGCTTTTACGCGTGAAATGTTACGCTCTATTGAGCGTTTCTGCATGCAGTCCAAATTTGATGCGGCGTATATTGAAAGTTTAGGTGCTCATACACCTGATATTACCGTAACAGGTAATATGAAATACGATCAAACATATGCCACCGTATCATATGAAGAAAAACAAGCTCTTCTCGATGAATTTGGCTTTGGAAATAATCATCCTATCATTATTGCAGGTAGTACTCACAAAGGTGAAGAAGAGGCTATTTTTGAAACCTTCAAGCAAGTATTGAAAGAGTATCCACAAGCTCGTTTATTGATTGCGCCTCGTGAAATTTATCGCGGTCATGATGTGCAAAATATTGCAAAGCGTTATGAATTGAGTGCTATTTGTCGTAGCGATATGAAGGAGCCTGTTCATGAAGGTATTCCCGTTGTCGTTTTAGATACCATTGGTGAACTTGGCCGACTGTATAGCTTAGGCGATATTATCTTTGTTGGTGGTTCCCTTGTTAAAACTGGAGGCCATAATATTTTGGAACCAGCTGCACATGGTAAGCCAATTTTGGTTGGGCCTCATATGTTTAACTTTAAAGAAATTTTCGCCTTATTAAACTCTCGAAATGCTTGTGAGCAAGTGAAGAATGGAAAAGAGTTAACCGCTATGGTCTTGCGTTTATGTAAGGATAGAGACTTGGCTAAAAAGATGGGGCAAAACTGCCTGGATATCATTAAAGAAAATCGTGGTGCTACGCGGCGTAATACACAAGAGTTACGTTTGCTATTTGAGAAACATCAAATTATTCCGTAGTAAGACTAAATTTGTAGATTAGTTTACTGTATTACATAATAGGAGGCGTCACCTATGAGTGGGGAAGCATTATTCAAATCCATCGTTAGTGGTGAAGATCAATCCGTATTAGGTGATATAGCTCGCTCCAGTTTAGGCCTTTTGAGTAAAGGTTATGAGAAAGCTGTATCAATACGCAATGCTCGATTTGATGAGGGTAAAGGCGTTACGAAAGTTACAGTGCCTGTAATCAGCGTTGGCAACATTACGGCTGGTGGTACTGGAAAAACACCGATGGTGCGATTTATTTGTGATGTGCTTACTCAGAAGGGCCTTCATCCTACTGTTCTTAGTCGTGGATACCGTGCAGAAGATAATAACAAAAATATTATTATTTCTAAAGATGGAACAATGCTTGTAGAGCCATCTATCAGTGGTGATGAGGCTTGGTTACTGGCTAAGGTTTTACAAAAATCTAATGTAATCATTGGACGTGAACGTTCCAAATCTGCAGAAATCGCTATTAATGAGCTAGGTGCCGATTGTCTTATTATGGATGATGGCTTTCAACATCGTGCACTAGCAAGAGATATTGATATTGTACTAATCGATGCATCCAATCCGTTTGGCTATGAACATGTATTGCCACGGGGACTATTACGTGAACCCCTTAGTGGTTTACAGCGTGCGGATATTATCGTTCTTACTAAGGTTGATCAAGTAGCACCAGGTATTGTATCCGGCATTCGAAAGCGATTAACTCAGATGATTCCCAATATACCTGTCTATGAAACAACACATAAGCCGCAATTTATGTACACCTTAGATGAGTGGGCTAATGGTTCTGTTGGGGCTTCTGTAGATGCTTACAAGGAACAACGCATTATGGCTGTGAGTGGAATTGGAAACCCTCAATCCTTTACACAAACGTTAACTGATGTAGGGTATAACGTTGTTCATACCTTGCCATTTGGAGATCATCATGACTTTTCAAATGATGATGTAGTTGAGATTTGGAAACAAGCATTTGCTCATCAAGCTGATGCTATTTGCATTACAGAAAAGGATGCAGTTAAGTTAAGTCAGTTGCATGCAATTGAAGACTTGAAAATACCGATTCTGGTGCTATCTATAGGGATTGAATTTGTTTCTGGAAAACAAGAATTCATAGAAAATTTAGAGATTTAGTGTATAATAATAAGATACACGAATAACAGAAATGGGGTTTTATCGTGAAGTTTGGATGTGTTATTCCTGCGCGTTATGGTTCTACAAGATTACCGGGCAAACCATTAGCTGATATTGCAGGTAAACCTATGATTGAACGGGTTTATGCAAGGGTATCACAAGCTACAAAGACAGTATGTACAATTGTAGCCACTGATGATAACCGCGTATATTCTGCAGTACAACAGTTTGGGGGAACTGTTATGATGACAGATCCTAATCACCCTACAGGGACGGATCGATTAGCAGAGGTTGCGAGTCATTATACAGACTTGGATGTTGTTATCAATGTCCAAGGTGATGAACCGATGATTGATCCAAATCTTATTGATGACTTGGCACGTCTATTTGAGGAAGATCCAAACTTGCAGATGGCCACAGTAGCTACTCCTTTATTAGAGGAAGAGTACGAGGAGCCATCAGCGGTAAAGGTCATTTTAAATAATCGTAATGATGCGATGTATTTTTCTAGATCTTTAATCCCATATCCTCGCCATGATTTTGTGCGTCCGCCACTAAAACATATTGGCATCTATGCATATCGTAGAGAGTTTTTATTAAACTACGCTAAGATGGAGCCAACTCCGGCGGAGCGAACAGAATCTCTAGAACAATTACGTGCTCTAGAGAACGGTTATACAATTCGTGTTATTTTGACAAATAAACGATTTATCGGTGTTGATACACCTGAAGACTTAGCTCGTGTTAATGCAATTTACGAGCAAGAGGAGAAATAAATGAAAACAGTTCAAATTAAAGATATTACTGTGGGTGGCGGCAAGGGTTTATTTGTCCTTGCAGGTCCATGTGTTATTGAGGACTATGACCGCACATTAGCTATCGGTAAACGAGCAAAAGAGATATGCGAACGTTTAGGTGTTCCCTATATCTTTAAAGCTTCCTTTGATAAAGCTAATCGCTCTAGCTTTAGTTCCTTCCGTGGACCAGGTCTTGAGGAAGGGTTAAAAATGCTTGCTTCTATTAAGAAGGAACTCAATGTGCCCGTTGTCAGTGACATTCACTCTATCGAGCAAATTGAACCTGCAGCTGAAGTATTAGATATTCTACAAATTCCAGCTTTTTTATGCCGTCAAACTGATCTTGTTTACGGCGCTGCTAAAACTGGTAAATGCGTAAATGTTAAAAAAGGTCAATTCATGGCTCCTAAGGACATGGAAAATGTTCTTAATAAAATGAAAGAAACAGGTAATGAAAATCTTATGCTTACCGAACGTGGTTTTAGCTTTGGTTATAATAATCTCGTAGTTGACATGAGATCCTTCCCAATTATGCGTTCTTTCGACTATCCAGTAATCTTTGATGCTACTCATAGCGTTCAATTACCAGGTGGTGCAGGGACTAAATCTAGTGGTAACCGTGAATTTGTACCAAATTTGGCACGTGCGGCTGTGGCTAGTGGCGTAGATGGGTTATTCTTTGAAGTACACGATAATCCTGAGGAAGCATTGTCTGATGGTCCTAATATGTTGTATTTAGATCAATTTGAAGCTGTGCTTCGTGATTTAGTAGCTATTGATAAAATCGTAAAAGGTTAGGGGCGGTATTTGTGACTATTTTAGAACAAGCGGCACAGGTGCTTCATGAGGAAGCTCGTGCTATTGAAGAATTAAGTTCTCGTTTGGATCACAATTTTGTAAATGCTGTAAATATGATTTTGGCTTGTAAGGGCCGTGTAGTATGTACAGGAATGGGGAAATCTGGTCATATTGGTCGTAAAATTGCGGCTACCTTGGCTAGTACAGGGACACCGGCACTTTTTATGCATCCTGGTGAAGGCGTGCATGGTGATCTTGGTATGATTACTGAAGATGATGTAGTGTTAGCATTTTCTAATAGTGGTGAAACAGGAGAAATCATTAGTATTTTGCCGTCTCTGCGCCGCATAGGAGCTAAATTAATCTGTGTTGTAGGGAAACCAGAGTCTACATTAGCAAAAAATTCTGATATTGTATTGTTGGCAGAGGTAGAACGAGAAGCTTGTCCATTGGGTTTAGCACCTACTACAAGTACTACTGTTGCTCTAGCACTAGGTGATGCATTAGCAGTATGTTTATTGGAACGCCATCATTTTACTCCAGAAAACTTTGCTGTATTCCATCCAGGTGGTTCCTTAGGTCGCAAATTATTGTTGACTGTAGAAAATATCATGCATGGTGGCGATGATAATCCAACAGTATTTAGAGGGGCTACCGTTCGTGATGCACTCTTTGTAATGACAGAAAAAGGGTTAGGTGCTACAAATGTTATTGATGAAGAAGGACATTTGTTAGGTCTAGTGACTGATGGTGATGTTCGACGTGGACTTGATTCTGGCAGCAATTTTTTAGAATGGCCCGTAGAGGATATGATGACGTCTATGCCGCGTACGATTACAAAGGATAAATTGGCCGCAGAAGCGCTTCATTTGATGGAGAAAAATCAACCTCGCCCTATCACCGTATTACCTGTGGTTGATACTAATAATGTATGTCTTGGCATTGTTCACATTACGGATTTATTGCGTAGAGGCATTGTATAATGAATATTCAATGGATTGTTCTCGATGTTGATGGAGTTTTATCAGATGGCACTCTAATTTATACATCGACTGGAGAAGAGCTCAAAGCCTTTTCTGTAAAAGATGGTTTAGGCTTGACTGCGGCTCGTAAATCAGGGATAAAGTTAGCAATTATTACGGCTCGTGTATCTCCTATGGTAGAGCGCCGTGCAAAGGAATTGCATTTTGATGAACTTCTTATGGGGCATGCTAATAAAACTGAAGTATTAAGAGCTCTTTGTAAAAAACATCAAATTGACTTAGCTTCGGTTGCTTACATGGGTGATGATCTTAATGATTTAGGAGCTCTTCAACTCGTAGGTTTGCCGATGGCACCAAATAATGCGGTATTAGAGGTTAAATCAATAGCTAAATTTATTTCTACCGTCAATGGTGGACATGGTGCTGTTAGAGAGGCTGTAGAATATATCCTGAAGAATCAAGGTTTATGGGATTCTGTTGTTGCAGATTATGCGCGAGAGGCCCATGCTCATGGACAATAAAGGAGGTGGGCAGAATGAATAACGAATGGCAATACCATTTAGTTAAAGGCATTAGTTGGCTTGTTTGTCGACTACCATACAAGCTCATTTTGCTCATAGGCGCTTGTTTAGGTCCTGTATATGGGCTAATAGCGAAGAAGCAAAAGCTTAGAGGCATAAATAATATTAAAATTGGCATGAATATGAACGATCAAGAGGCGGAACAATTAATTAATAAGTTGTTCAAAAATCTTGGTCGCAGTGTTATGGAAGTATTATACATGCCAAACCTGACGAAATCCTTTATCAATAAACACATAGAGATGCGTGGTGTTGAACATTTAGAAAAGGCCATTGCTGAAGATAAGGGAGTTATCGTTCTTACCGGCCATGTAGGCAACTGGGAATGGATGGGGGCTGCTATGGCGGCTCATGGATATCCTTCCACTACAATTGTTAAGAAACAACCTAATGCTCAATTCACACGCCTTATGAATGAATATCGTGAGATGGTGGGGCTTGACGTATTTGCTAGTGGTGGCAACGAAATCGTTTCTGCTGCTAAGGCTTTAAAAAAGAAAAAACTTCTTGGATTCTTAGCTGACCAAGATGGATATATAAATGGTTTACCAGTTCCGTTTTTGGGACAAGATTCATCAGCTGTTATGGGACCAGCAACATTTGCAAAGAAATTTGGCTCTCCTGTAGTACCTATTTTTGCATCTCGTAAGCCTGAAGGAGGACATATCGTTCATATCTTGCCGGCATTACATTATGAGGAAACTGGCGATGAAGATGTTGATATGTATCGTCTAACTGAAGCCTGTGTACGTGTTACGGAAGAATTTATTCGTGAACATCCAGATGAGTGGCTTTGGTTCCAACATCGTTGGATGACTAAGATGGATCAAATTATTGATTACGATAAGAAGATAGCTATACGGGAGAGAGCGCATGAAAAACAATAAAAAGTTAATTGCCATTGTGGTCGCTATAGTATTAGCTCTAATCGGTCTTATTGTATTTATTATGAAAGACTCTAATGAGGCTAATTCCACTCAAAATCAAAGTGGACAACTCGTTAATTTCCAAGGTGCGGACTTGCAAGAGGAAAAGGATGGCAAGTTAGTATGGGCATTATCGGCTGAGAAGATTGAATATGACCCGCGTACAAAAGCTATCGTTCTGACCAATTTGAAAGGTCTGTTCTATCAAGATGATGTGACTACTACGATTACAGCTCCTCATGCTGTACTGACGGGTGATCGAAACTCTCTTGATATTGATCAAGGCGTTACTGCTACCAATACGGAAGGTGCAGAATTTAAAACTGAGGCCCTTCATTTTGATAACAAAACGAAAACATTGACATCTAAAACGGCTTTCACTTATAACAGTAAGGATGTAACCCTCACAGGTGACAAGCTTGAGGGCAATATGTCTTTAAAAATTATTAAAGCCATTGGACATGCGAAATTAACAAAGAAGTAATTGAGAGGAAATATGATGAATAAGAAAAAACAGATTGGTATGGCTATATTAGCTGTACTCATGACCGCATCTGTTACAGTTTGGGCTGCAAATGATCCGTTGACTATCAGCGCTGATACATTGTCTTATGATGGCAATTCAGGTCGTGCAGATGCAACAGGTAATGTTGTTATTACCCAAGCGGATAAAACTATGACTGGTGCCAAGGGTTGGTACAATACAAAAACTCAAGAAGCAAATCTTGATGGTGGTGTATCTATGATTGGTTCTGATATGGCCATGTCTGCTCAAGCGGTTCACAGTTACAATAATAATAAATTCACTGCTAATGGTAGCGTTCATTTACAACGTGCTGATCGCCAAATCTTTGGCGACAGTGTTGAGTATAGTACTGACTCTGAATACGGTCTTGTTACAGGCAATGCCCGTTTGATTGCTGAAGGGACAACCTTAACCGGTGATAAGGTAGAAGGATGGATGAAGGAAGTTCGTGCTGTAGCGCAAGGTAATGTTACCTTCTCTAATCCTGAACGAAACGTGTCTGGTTCTGCTGACCGAGCTACATATACACAAACGCCAAACCAAAATGATGGAGTGGTACTCTTATCGGGTTCTGCGCATGCCGTTCAAAATGGTAATGTACTGAATGCACCGGAACTGAAAATTCGTTTAGCTGATGATTCTGCTGAAACATTAGGTGGACGTAGTACACTCGTCATTGTTCCGAATAAATAAGGATAATATATGTATATAGAAACCAAAAACTTAGTTAAAACCTTTAGCGGACGCAATGTGGTAGATGGTGTAAGTCTACGCGTTGATAAAGGCCAAGTTGTAGGTCTATTAGGGCCTAATGGGGCCGGTAAAACTACGTCATTTTATATGATTGTAGGCATTGAAAGACCAAGTTCTGGTATCATTACCGTTGATGGCAAGGATATAACAAATATTCCTATGTATAAGCGGGCGGCTGAAGGGATTGGATACTTACCGCAAGAGGCATCAATCTTTCGTTCCATGTCTGTAGAGGACAATATTCGTGCCATGCTACAGATTACGGCAAAAAAGCCTGATGAGATTGAAGCTATTGTGGAATCATTAATTGAAGAATTTCATATTGGACATGTCCGTGATCGTATGGGGATGCAATTATCTGGTGGTGAACGACGTCGAGTAGAAATTGCGCGTTGCCTTGCCTTAGAACCTAATTTCATTCTTCTTGATGAACCTTTTGCAGGTGTTGACCCAATTGCGGTTGCTGACATTCAACAAATTATCTTACACGTCAAGAATCGAGGTATTGGTATCTTGATTACAGACCATAATGTTCGTGAAACATTGGGGATTGTAGATAAGGCATATATTTTGAGTAGTGGTAAAATCCTCCTAGAGGGTACCCCTGATGAAATCGCGAATGACCCAATTGCTCGTGAACATTATTTAGGGGATAACTTTAAATTATAGGAGGGGCTATGCGATTATTAGATAGATATATTTTAAAAGCCTTTGTAGGCCCATTCCTATTTGGGGTATTTGCTTTTACTAGTATTTTTATTGGTACAGGCACATTATTTAGGATTGCTCAATATATTACTGAATATGGGGCGCCATTGTTGCTTGTTATGCAAGCATTTGTCTTGGCTTTACCAAGTATTGTTATCTTGACATTCCCAATGTCGGTTTTATTGGCTTCTCTTATGACCTTTAGTCGTTTGAGTAGCACTAGTGAAATCGTTGTTATGCGTGCTGGTGGTCTAAGCTTTTTACGCTTGGCCATGCCCGTATATATCATTGCCCTCATCATTTCCATTGGGGCTGTAGCATTTAATGAATTTGTTGTGCCTCGTACAAATCATATGTATCAAACGATTGTGCGCGAACAAATCATGAAAAATGCATCACCTCAAACACAAAATCATATTGTGTTAAAAACGATGAATGGTGATGAGCTAGGCACATTGATGTATGCTAAGAGCTATGATGCTGAAACCAAACAGTTGTCCATGATTACGGTTCAACAATTTGGGGAAGGTGGCAAGTTACAACAAGTTGAAAATGCTGATACGGCCATCTGGAATGGTCAATACTGGGTGATGCAAAATGGTATCATCTACGATTTATCAGCTGGTAATGGTGTAGAACGTACTATGAAATTTAAGGAGCAATCCTTACCTATTAAGTCTGCCCCAAAAGATATTCAACAAGATCAACGTAAACCTGAGGAATTAACGATTAAGGAGTTACGTCATCAAATCAGAGCTTATAAGGCTGCTTATACTAATGCTAATAAACTTGAAATGGAAATGTACCAACGCTTTACAATTCCGTTGGCAAGTTTTGTATTTGCTCTCGTAGGTGCACCTTTAGGCCTTCAAAAGCAACGCTCTAGCTCATCTATCGGCTTTGGTATTAGTATTCTCATCATCTTTATTTATTATGGGGTGATGACCTTTGCTGGTGCTTTAGGGAAAGGTGGAGCATTGCCAACCTTATTGGCTGCATTAATACCGGATACATTAGGTATTATTGCAGGGCTGTATTTGAATTGGCGTGTATCGAAATAACAGATTGTATTCTTAGGAGAAAGGAGGGACATGATGTTAGTAGGTGTTAAAATCTTAATAATTATCGCTCTTATGGGTGGTCTCATTGCTTACATGGGGGATAAGCTAGGCACTAAAATTGGTAAACGTCGTATGTCCCTCTTTGGATTACGACCTAAGCACACATCTATTATAGTTACTATTGTGACAGGCCTTTTAGTTTCAGCAGCTACGGTTGGGGTATTAACCTTTACGTCTCAAAGTGTACGAACCGCATTGTTCGGTATGGATCAGTTGCGAGCTGATATGAAGCAGCTGAATAATGAGGTTGCTGCAAAGACGCAAGAACTGATTCGTGGGCAGGCTTTGTTAGAACAAAATAAACAAGAGCTTGAAGAACGGATGGCTGAGATTGAACAAATTCGCCGTGAAGTAGAGGCTACAAAAGCTGAATTGGCGAGTGCACAAGCTGCTAAAGACGCAACAGAAGCCGAATTGGCATCTTTACAAGCCTCTTATGCTGAGGTGTCTCAAAAGGTAGCTGAGCTTGAAGCAACACGTGCTAAGATGGAAGCGCATATTAAGAATCTACAAAATACACAAGAACAATTGCAGAATGGCATCATTCATTTACGGGAAGGAACCATTCTCTTCCAAGTAGATCAGTTATTAGCACAAGCTGTTGTACGACCTGGTTTAAGTGAAGAAGATAGTAATAATGCTATTAAACATATTATCGATGATACAAATAAACTTGTTTTACGTCGCTTAGGTATAGAAGATAATGGTCAATCCGTTGTGTATGTAGATCGACAAAATGTTGAGGTAGCTACTCAAAAGCTAATCAATTCCAAGACTCCTATGGTGGTTCAAGTTGTGGCAGCCGGAAATATTATTTCAGGTGAACCTGCAGTTGCAGTTATTCAAGTATATCCACAACAATTTATCTATAAAAATGGAGAGGTAATTCACTCTACAGTAATTGATGGGGGTACTAATGCTCAATCGTCTATGCTTCAATTCTTGAAACAAGTAAATGAACGTGCTAAGGCAAAGGGGATTATTCCTGATTCCTTATCAGGTGATATTGGAACGATACCTGGTGATGATTTGTTTACAGCCATTAAAAGAATAAGTACTATGCGTGGCAAGGTTCATGTGGAAGCTTATACTGATGGCGACACATATTCATCTGGTCCTGTTCACCTCAAGTTGCGTATTACTCAAATGCCAGATTTCAATGATAAGGCAAAAATGTAAACTAATTAATATGATGAAGGTATGCTGTTTTCATACATTATAAAAGAAGGTCTTATGTAATTTTCAACATAAGACCTTCTTTTTATGTTAAAATATAACTACTGTACTTACAAAGGGGATAATCAAATGACTGAAAATACATATATTTTAGCAGTGGATCCAGGAAATGAGAAAACTGGCGTAGCTATACTTTCACCTTCCGGTGAGATGATATGCCGTAAAATTATTTCTTCAAATACTTTCAATAAAGATATTGAGCGTATTTTAACTGAATATTATGGTATTGTTCATATTGTTTGTGGAAATGGTACAAATCATAAACACTTGTATCCTTCTCTTCAACAAATTGGACGTAATCATAAAATTACAACTAGTTTAATCGACGAATCTCACAGTACAGAGGAAGCCCGTAAATTATATTGGCAATATAATCCTCCTACAGGGTGGCGTAAGATTATTCCTACATCTATGCAATTTCCACCAGAACCTGTAGATGATTTGACGGCTCTCGTTATTGGCTTACGCTATACGAAGCAATTAGCTCAGAACGAAGCGGCAATCAAAGAAGAAACTATGAATTCAAGTGAGTTAGAAGAGAAAAGATTACATGCTATGGAGCAGTTATACGGAAAAGGAGATAATCATGACGAATGAAACTTCAATGCGTAACTGGTCAAACCTTATTATGCGTTGTGTAATGATGATTCTAGGTGCCTTAATATATACGGTAGGGTTAGATTTATTTTTAGTACCCAATAGTATCATTGACGGTGGGGTAGTTGGTATATCTTTGATGGCTGCAGAGCTTTCTGGAATTTCCTTTAGTATTTTCGTCGTACTCTTTAACTTGCCTTTCTTATATCTTGGTTATAGAGCTAACGGCAAAAATTTTACATTTTCTACACTCTTCTCTATCGTATGGATGGCTATTTTTTCAACCTTTGCACATGATTTTACACCAATTACATCGGATCCGTTTTTGGGGGCTATTTTTGGTGGTATCATCTTAGGTATTGGTGTAGGTTTGATTATACGTAATGGTGGTTCTTTGGATGGTTCTGAAATCGTAGCGATTATATTTGATAAACGCTCTACGTTTTCTGTCGGTGAAATCGTAATGGCCTTGAATCTTATTATTCTCGGTGCTGCAGGGTTTGTATATAGTTGGAATAGTGCTATGTACTCATTAATTGCTTATTTTATTGCCTATAAGATGATTGATATTACAATTACAGGTCTTGATGAATCTAAAGGGGTATTGATTATTACAGATGCAGAGAACTCTAAGAATATTGCGGATGCATTAAATGCGAATCTCAATCGTGGTGTTACTATTATGTATGGTGAAGGTGGCTATTTAAAGCAACCGAAACATGTATTGTATTCGGTAGTGACAAGACTTGAGATTATGAGATTAAAAAATACTGTTTATGAAGTAGATCCATCGGCATTTATTACGATTCAAGATGTACATGATGTATTCGGTGGTAGATTTACAAAAAATGGTCATTAAGGGGTTAATATGAGTAATAAAATAGTAAAAGAAATATTAGATTGGATGTATGCTATTGTACTAGCGTTGATTATTGCTATGGTTATCCACATTTTCTTGATTCAACCAACACGTGTATCTGGTGAATCAATGGAGGATACATTACATAATGGTCAATATTTAATCGTAACAAAGTGGCATCACATTATGAATGAAATGCCAAATTATGGACAAATTGTTATTATTGATAGTCGTGTTAATCGTGTTCGTACATGGGTGGATGATGTAAAAGAGCCATTGATGAACTATGCATCTGTTTTCAATAAATCAGCTCAAACAAATGATGTATGGGTAAAACGTGTAATAGGTAGACCTGGTGATGTACTAGAGTTTAAAGATGGGTATGTATGGCGTAACGGAGAGAAATTACAAGAGCCATATACAAAAGATACAAAAATGAATTATACTCGTTCTACACCTGTAACAGTTCCTGAAGGTCATGTATTTGTGATGGGGGATAATCGCAATCATTCTAGTGATAGTCGTTTTATCGGCCCAGTTCCTGTTGATCATATTCTAGGATTTGTTTCTTACGCAATTTAATAATCGTGAAAGCCTATCTACGATAAATTTCATCGTAGATAGGTTTTTTATAAGTTAAGAAGGATTAAGTTATGTTGTATCTTGTGAAATGTATACTAAATAAAATTTAGCAAGATGGCTAGGTCGAATCTAAATATATCACTTATCAATTATCAATCTTATAGAAAATAAACAATTCAAACAAATGAATTAATATAAGTTATAAATATATCTAAATTTAATAAGTGATAATTATTAAATTTGTAGCTGTAGATAATAAAATTATCTATTTTTTTAGACTATAAAATGAAATTTTGTAAAATTAAATTTTTAAAAATGCAGTAATAATCTATGTTTTCGGTATAATTTTTATTCATGAAAGAAATTTCATAAAATTTAGTTGTGTAAAATGCTTTACAAAGTTTTGGGGTGGTGGTATATTCACATCAACAGAAAGGCTACGCTACAAAGAAGTGGAGCTAAGATAGATAATTTAGTTGAGGAAACATGGACACTCCTAATACATCTTTCATAGTGATACTACTTATGTAGTGAACGTCTTCTGCAAATATAAATTCTTATTTATAAGAAAGAAGGAATTCATTATGAAAAAACAATTCGCAACAATGTTAGCAGCAACAGCAGTGTTAGGTGTAACAACAGCATTTGCTGCAAATCCATTCTCCGATGTAACTCCAGATAGTTGGGCATACCAAGCAGTATCCCAATTAGCACAATCTGGTATCGTTAATGGTTATCCAGATGGCACTTTCAAAGGCCAAAACAATATCACTCGTTATGAAATGGCTCAAATGGTAGCTAAAGCTATGGCTAACCAAGATCGTGCTAACGCTGAACAACAAGCTATGATTAACCGCTTGGCAGATGAGTTCTCTAACGAGTTGAACAACCTCGGCGTTCGAGTATCTCGCTTAGAAGACCGTGTAGGTAATGTAAAGGTAACTGGTGATGCTCGTATCCGTTACCAAGGTTCTGAAGACAAAGGTGTTTACAAAGCTAATAGTAAATCCTTAACTGACGGCCGTGCACGTGTACAATTCAATGCTAATGTAAATGATAAAACACAAGCAGTTGTTCGTGTAAAAGGTAATTACGAATTTGGTGACTCTACTAAAGGTTCTCAAGCAACAATCGATCGTGCTTACGTAGATCACAGATTTGGTAGCAACGTATCTGCTAAAGCTGGTCGTTTCCAACAAACAATTGGTGGCGGTTTGATGTACGATGATACATTTGATGGTGCACAATTGAACGTAGGTAATGATAAAGTTCAAGTACAAGGTGCGTATGGTTATATGATTGATGGTGCTGCTGATGGCAACTCCAAATCTGATAACCCATCTGTATCCTATGTAGGCTTAAAAGGTAAAGTTGGTAAAGAATCCTCCGTTGGTGGTTTCTATTCCAGATTATCTAGCGGCAACTTGAACCACAATGGTGTAACAGTTAATTCCGATAAACAAGATGTTTACGGTTTTAATGCGGACTTCCGTAAAAATAAATTGTGGGCTGGCGGTGAATGGTTGAAAGCTTCCAACGTAGATAATTCTCAAGCTTGGACAGCAGGTCTTGGCTATGGTAACTACGACATCGCTAAAAAAGGTACATGGGATGTGAAAGGTCAATACTTCAACCAAAAAGCTAATGCACCAATCGTAAGTTCCACTTGGGATCAAGCATATGATTTAACAAATACATCTAATGGTTACAAAGGTTACATGGCTAGCGTAGACTACGCAGTACAAGATAACGTAGGTTTATCCGCAGGTTATGGTTTCAACTCTAAAGACCAAAGCGGTAATGATCTTTCCGATTTCTATCGTGCAGAATTAAATTACAAATTCTAATTCCCTCACAAATAAAAAAAAGACTTCTTCGGAAGTCTTTTTTTTTGTTGCATAAAAGTATTATGAATTATTTTATATATAATAGTATATATATAGTAAAATGTTTTATAAATACATAATATTAAAAGTAATCGAATAATTTAGTGGTTATCAAGAATTATATCCCTTATATTGTAGGATATATTTATAAAATCTTTCTGTATAGAAAGATAAATTTCTTATTAATTATATATATATTAATAAGTTTAACTTAATGAAAAATATAATAAAAATTCTCAATTAATAGAAAAGAATATAAAATTAAATTTTTTTATGAAAAAAATTATATCCTATAAAACTAGATAAAATCTAACTTAGCAAGCATTTTAAGTTATAAAAACAAGATAATGAGAACACAATTGAGAAAAAAGGGTTTACACGAAAAAGTGGTTGTGCTAATATCACCGTACGAGAAGTAACAAACACATGAAACGAAGAACTTCGATGCAGAATGTGGCGAGGAAACGTGGACACTCCCAAAGATTCTTAATCTGAAGAACTGAGTAGAATGTGAATGTTATGACTTGTTACATTTTATTTTCTATTTTTTTCAGAAAGAAGGAATTCAACTATGAAAAAACAATTCGCAGCAATCTTTGCAGCAACAGCAGTATTGGGTGTAACTACTGCATTCGCAGCTAACCCATTCTCCGACGTAACTCCAGATTCTTGGGCATACCAAGCAGTTTCTCAATTGGCTAACGCTGGTGTTATCAATGGTTACCCAGATGGTACTTTCAAAGGCCAAAATAACATCACTCGTTACGAAATGGCTCAAATGGTAGCTAAAGCTATGGCTAACCAAGATCGCGCTAACGCTGAACAACAAGCTATGATCAACCGTTTGGCTGATGAATTCTCCAACGAATTGAATAACTTGGGCGTTCGTGTAGCTCGCTTGGAAGACCGCGTTGGTAACGTAAAAGTTACTGGTGATGCTCGTCTTCGTTACCGTGATGCTCAAGATGCTAAATCTAAATTCGACGCTCGTGCACGTGTACAATTTAACGCAAAAGTTAACGATCGTACAGATGCTGTAGTTCGTTTGACTTCTGGTAACTTCGAATTGGGTAACTCCACTACTGAAGGTAACGCAAATGCTACAATCGACCGCGCATATGTTAACCACAAATTTGGCGAACGCGTATCCTTGAAAGCTGGTCGTTTTAACCAAGTTATCGGTGGCGGTTTAGCATTTGATGGTACTTTCGATGGTGCTCAATTGAACGTTGGTAACGACAAAATTATGGCTCAAGCAGCTTACGGTTACATGGTATCCGGCGAAGCAGCTGGCTTGACTAAAGAACAAAACGTAACTAACACTTACCTTGGCTTAACTGGTAAAGTAGGTAAACACACTACAGTTGGTGGTTTCTATAATCGCGTAAACCAAGATTCTGATAATGATTACAAAAATATCTATGGTTTCAACGCTGATGCTAACTTCGACAAAGTTTGGGTTGGTGGCGAATGGCTGAGAGATTCCCATGTAGACAAATCTCAAGCTTGGACTGCAGGTCTTGGTTTTGGTAACTACGACATCAAAAAACAAGGTACTTGGGGTGTTTATGGTCAATACTTCAATGCAAAAGAAAATGCTCCAATCGTAGATACAACTTATAACCACTTGTATACTACAGATGCTAAAGGTTGGATGGCTTCCATTGACTACGCTTTACAAAACAACGTAGGCTTGTCCGCTAACTACGGCTTCAACTGGAAAGAACAAAACGGTGATAAATTAGATAACTTCTACCGTGCTGACCTTAACTACAAATTCTAATTTGATAGTTAATCATATGAAAGAGACTCCTTCGGGAGTCTCTTTTTTGTAGTTTGAAGATTAATATACACGGTGAACATCCTAGAGTATTATCAATTTAACATAGAGAGTAAGTAGGATATTCTTTTTTAGCAAATAAATATAATGATAATATAGTTTATAATTTTATTTTTTATATTAATAAATGAATGTTAATATAATTAGTTTTATTAATATAATGTTAGTCTTTTAAATCTGATAAAAAATTTCTTTTGTATAAAACTATAAAATGAAAAAATGTTCATGAAGTTAGATTTTTACTGCATTCATGAAATTTTTAAAATAGAGAGTATTCAGTAATAAGGCTGAATATAGGTGTTAAGGCTTTACATAGAAAAAAGGTTGTGATACTATCACCGTACAGGTCATGATACATACATGAAACGAAGATCTTCGATGTAGAGTATGGTGAGGAAACGTGGACACTCCTATACATTCTTAATCTGAAGAACGAGTAGAATGTGAATGTTATGACTTGTAACATTTTATTTTCTATTTTTTTCAGAAAGAAGGAATTCAACTATGAAAAAACAATTGGCAGCAATCTTTGCAGCAACAGCAGTATTGGGTGTAACTACAGCTTTCGCAGCTAACCCATTCTCCGACGTAACTCCAGATTCTTGGGCATACCAAGCAGTTTCTCAATTGGCAAACGCTGGTATCGTTAACGGTTATCCTGATGGTACTTTCAAAGGCCAAAACAACATCACTCGTTATGAAATGGCTCAAATGGTAGCTAAAGCTATGGCTAACCAAGACCGCGCTAACGCAGAACAACAAGCTATGATCAACCGTTTGGCTGATGAATTCTCTAACGAATTGAACAACTTGGGCGTTCGTGTAGCTCGCTTGGAAGACCGCGTTGGTAACGTAAAAGTTACTGGTGATGCTCGTCTTCGTTATAAAGATGCTGAACATGCTAAATCCAAATTCGACGCTCGTGCACGTGTACAATTCAACGCAAAAGTAAATGATCGCACTGATGCAGTAGTTCGTTTGACTTCTGGTAACTTCGAATTGGGTAACTCCACTACTGAAGGTAAAGCAAATGCTACAATCGATCGCGCATATGTTAACCATAAATTCGGTGAACGCGTATCCTTGAAAGCTGGCCGTTTCGGTCAAGTTGTTGGTGGTGGCTTAGCATTTGATGGTACTTTTGATGGTGCTCAATTCAATGCTGGTAATGACAAAGTTAATGCACAAGTAGCTTATGGTTACATGGTATCTGGCGATGCAGCTGGCTTGACTAAAGAGGAAAATGTTACTGATCTTATCGTAAATGTTAATGGTAAAGTTGGTAAACATGCTATGGTTGGTGGTTTCTATGACCGTATTAACCAAGATGATGATGTTAGAAACGTATATGGTTTCAATGCTGATGCTAACTTCGATAAAATTTGGGTTGGTGGCGAATGGTTGAAAGCTTCTAGCCTTGAAGAATCTCAAGCTTGGACAGCTGGCGTAGGTTATGGTAACTACGACATCAAAAAACAAGGTACTTGGGGCGTAAAAGGTCAATACTTCAACGCAAAAGAAAATGCTCCTATCATTGATACTACTTACAACCACATCTACACTACAGATGCTAAAGGTTGGATGGCAACTGTTGACTATGCATTGCAAAACAACGTAGGCTTAACAGCTAACTACGGTTTTGATTGGAAAGATCAAAACGGTAATGATAAAGCTGACTTCTACCGTGCAGACCTTAACTACAAATTCTAATTTGATAGTTACTCATACGAAAGAGACTCCTTCGGGGGTCTCTTTTTTGTGTTTAATATAAAATTATATGAGGCTTTTTATTATAGTGTCTCATTAATGCTGTCTACTCAATTAATATAGAATGATTTGTCGATAATAGAGGATTTTACATTTAATGAAATTTCCATGAGTAAACTTTCTTATCATTATTAGGGTTATTACCGCTTATTTCTATCTATAGTGCCACTATTAATGGTATAATAAAGAGTATTTAAAATTTCTATAAAGGCGACAAACATGAATTCTTCTTTTTCTCATATCAAAATGGTTGCCATCGATTGTGATGAAACTTTGGTGCGTAGCGATAATTCTATATCTGACTATACAGTAGATGTATTACATCGGTTGCAGCAAAAGGGTGTTGCTATTACGATTGCTACGGGGCGTATGTACCAAACGGCTAAGCCCATTGGTCAGGCGTTAAAGCTTGGTAATGTGCCGCTGATTTTATTTTCTGGTGGCCTCATTCAAGAATTAGAAACAGGATATAAGCTATTTGAACAGACTGTTTCTATTGTAGCCGTACGTCGTATTTATGAATTAGCAAAACAATATGATTGGCATATACAATCTTATGTGGATGATCATTTACTATGCCATCATAAGACGTGGCAGTCCGCTCTTTATGAAAAACAGACTGGTGCTACGGCAGAATTTTTAGGTGATAAGTTATATAGTTTAAACTCTGAACCGAATAAGCTAATTGCCATAGATACAGTAGAAGGAATTAACAGAATTATTGAAATTTTAACTCCTAGAGTTGGTGATATGGTGACTCTAGTTCGTAGCCAAAAAGACTTTTTAGAAATCGTTGCTCTTAATGTGTCAAAGGGGCGTGCTTTGACACAACTAGCTTTAGATAATCATATTAGTTTAGAACATATCGTTTCCTTTGGTAATGCAGAAAATGATATTTCTATGCTACGTAAAACAGGTTACTCTGTAGCTGTTGAAAACGCTACAGATCATGTAAAATCTGTGGCTCATACAATTTGTGGTCATCATAATGACGATGGAGTAGCCCATTGGATTGAAGATAATCTTTTATAATGGAGTAAAACTATGGAAGCATTTCGTTTGTTAATAGTTACAGGTATGTCAGGTGCCGGCAAAACTCAAGTATTGCAAGCTTTAGAAGATATGGGGTATTTATGTATTGATAATATTCCTCCTGTGCTGATCCCTAAATTAAGTGAAATTTGCCGACAAGGTGGAGAACGGACTAATCGCGTTGCTCTTGTTGTAGATATTCGGGGGGGCGAATTTTTTGAAGCTCTTTCTTCATCTTTAGATACATTAAAAGATATGAAGGTAGATTTTGAAATTGTATTTATGGATGCTACAGATGAGACTTTGATTCGTCGATATAAGGAAAGTCGACGGAGTCATCCATTGGCTCCTAATGGGCTAATTACAACAGGGCTAAAAAAAGAACGCCAAATTCTTAACTCTGTGCGCCATAAAGCAGATTTTATTATTGATACCACTAATATGAAAACAGCCAGCTTGAAAGAGTATTTAAAAACGCGCTTTGCTCAAGTTGATGAAGCTCATGGTATGGCTATTACTGTAGTGAGCTTTGGTTTTAAGTATGGTATTCCTCTCGATGCAGATATGGTATGGGATGTTCGTTTTCTACCTAATCCATTTTATATTCCTGAGTTTCGTCATAAAACAGGTCGTGTAAAAGCAGTGAATGAATATATTCATTCCTTTGAAGTAACAGAGGAATTTAAAAGACGTTACTTTGATACTATGGATTTTCTTGTGCCAAATTATGAACAAGAAGGAAAATCTCAATTTATTGTAGCAGTAGGCTGTACAGGTGGTATGCATAGATCTGTAGCTATGGCAGAGGCTCTATATTCCCACTTGTTAGAAAAAGGATATCGTGTCACTGTTGAACATAGAGATATGATGAAAAATAATGTAGAAGAAGATTATAATCCTCATGAAATTATAACACTTGATAACTAGATAGGGGGGATTATGTTGCGAAAAGGATGGTTCCGGTGGCTAATTCCGGGTCTAAATATAAAACGTTGGCTTGCCCTATTTAGTTGTGGTGTAGGTCTTTTAATTATTGGCATTTCCTTGATGTTTAACTATCAATGGCTTGCGGTTCTTGAAGATATTGTACTTGCCTTTTCTTATAATATGACGGGCTTTTACAATTATAATGTACTCATTGCTGTAGGGGCTGTAGTATTATCGATTGGCGCTGTATTAATGCTCATAGGTACAAGTAAAGTTATAAAAACGATTATTCGTGCGGTACTACCTAATCCTGACAGCAAGGTATCAGATATTATCTTTCAAAATATCCGACTCGATAAGGGCCCTAAAATTGTAGTAATCGGTGGGGGTACAGGCTTATCAAATTTATTGCGTGGTTTGAAATCACATACATCAAACCTATCTGCGATTGTAACAGTTGCTGATGATGGAGGTTCTTCTGGCCGCTTGCGAGAAGATTTTCAAATGATAGCACCTGGTGATTTGCGAAACTGTTTAGTATCACTAGCTGAACAAGAAGGGGTAATGGAGAACTTATTCCGTTACCGCTTCGAAGGGGAAAATGAGCTTTCTGGACACAGCTTTGGTAATCTCTTTATCACTGCGCTTGCTCAAGTTTACGATGGAGATATTGAAGAAGCTCTTGAAGCGGCTAGTAAATTGTTGCGTGTCCGTGGTCGTGTAATTCCTTCCTCTACAGAGTTCATTAAATTGCGTGCAGAGATGACAGATGGCACTATTGTAGAAGGTGAAAGTAATATACCACACTCGGGTAAACGGATTCGTCATATCTATAGTGATCCAGCATTGCCTAAGCCAGAGGGGGCTGCATTACGTGCCATTGATGAAGCCGATGTGATTATTTTAGGTCCTGGTAGTTTATATACAAGCATTATCCCAAATTTACTAACTGATAAGTTGGCCTCTCATGTACGTGCCAGTAAGGCTAATAAAATCTATATTGCTAATGTTATGACACAACCGGGTGAAACCACAGGCTACACATTAAATGACCATGTAGAGGCTTTAATTGCTCATGGCGGAGAAGGAATTATAGATACTGTTCTTGCCAATGATGGGCCGTTGCCAATTCAAATGGTTGAACAATATAGTGCTGTAGGATCTGAACCATTGGTATTAGATACTAAAAAGTTACAAGCCAAAGGAATCCGCACTATACGAGCTACCTTAATTAACCCTCAAAAACCAGCTGTTCACGATCCTGAACGGTTAGGTAAAGTTATTATGGATATCATTCATGCTATGCAATCTAACACTGAACCGCATATCTTAGAATATTATCTTCAACGAGATGATCATTAATGAGAAGGGATGCCCATGTCATTTGCAGAAGATGTAAAAAATGAATTATGCCAATATGAAGCCTCTAGTGATGCGGATGTGGCCATGAAAATTGAAGCGTCTTGCTTATTGCGTATGGGCGGATCTATCATTTTGGGGATGAAAGGTGCCGTTGGCATTCGTTTGGCTACGGCTAATAATGCAGTAGCTCGTCGGTTGCTTGGTATTTTGAAAAAGCAATACGAATTACCTACAAATGTATTAGTACGACAAGGTTTAAACCTGCGTAAAAAAAATATGTATACGCTCTCTGTGGAACCTTCTATAGAGGGGAGACAGGCTTTAGAGGATCTCGCTTTATGGCCTGTAACCGAACAAATCCCTCGCAGTTGGCTCAAATCAATGGAAGCACGACGTGCCTTTTTAAGGGGAGCTTTTTTAGGGGGAGGCTCTGTTAATAAACCACAAAGTGATTATCATCTTGAGTTTATGACGGGAAACGAGACCTTTGCAAGGGAAATTATCCATGTACTACGGCTCTTTCATATTCATGCGGGCTTAACGGAGCGGAAGGAAGAGTATGTAGTATATCTTAAAGAAGGGGATGCAGTAACAAACTGTTTGCAAATCATGGGGGCTCAATCGGCGCTTATGGAATTTGAAAATGTGCGGATTATGAAAACCGTACGGAATCAAATTAATCGTCAAGTCAACTGTGAGACTGCAAATTTACAGAAGGTTGTGGATGCAGCAGTTCGTCAGGTAAAAGCAATCCGTATTATTGATAGAGAAATCGGTATTGAAGAATTACCTGAAAAGTTGCGCGTCGTTGCAAGACTTCGGTGGGAGAATCCTGAAGCGAGTTTAAAAGAGCTTGAAGAGTTGATGGAGGGGAAACTATCTAAATCTGGAATTGGCCATCGACTAAAGAAGATTGAAGCATTAGCACTTACGTATGACCCGTTGGGGCTCGAAGAAGTATAGAGGTAATAATATATGTTTTCCTATAAATCAAGATATTGTGTAGCTGCGGCTATGGCCGCCATGGCTGCCCTTACAGGCCATGTAGAAGCTCGTGATATAGATTTACAATCAATTGGATATTTTCAGTTTTCTCCGTTGCCACCATCGTTGGTGTCTCAAACGGATACATTGCTCCTATCGGATAGTCCTGAATATGTAGGCCCCGTAGGAGGTACGTTAAGTGCAGGTACAATTAATGGCAATGGTCGTATCTATTTCTATCATGTAAATGAAATGGATTTACCTCACAAGATTGCTATCGTCTTAGAAAACCAAACGGCTTATCCAACTTCAGTACATGTCATGAGACAATTAAAATCTGTAGCTACACCTGATTATTTTGCAGCAGGTCGTGATTTGTCTCGAAAGGATTTGGAGCAACCTCTTAATGAAAGTCCAGATGCAAGACCATTATATACTCTTAGCATCCCACCACAAGGGCGCCAATTAATCTTTAGTGACTTAGAAAATACACCGGTAAATCGAGATGCATTATTTACGGGTATTGTAGATATTAAAACAGAAGGGCCTATATTTGCGCGTGTCATGATGTTGCCTATGGGGATGGACCCTGTAGATGCATCACATTGGGTGAAAAACCTTCCTATTGATGAAATACAATTACGCGGTACTTATACTGGTGCTAAGCGTAATATGGAGGTTACTACACCATTCGATACCTCTTTAGGTGGTGCCTTTGTAGAAATTGGTAATGACCGAGAAGATACGTTTATTAATGGTGTAGACGAAATGCAAAATAAAGCATTTGTTCGAGATCGTGGTAACTATGGCGTATCGTATACGTTAAAAATTCCTACAAAGGGGAATGAACCGTTTAGACTGTATTTTAACCCTCTTGGGGGACCTTATTCTGGTTCCTTTACGGTAAAAACATTGCATCAACAAGGTGCTAGAAGGGGGCAGACAGATACACGGACTTACCACATTGGTGGTGCAGATGGTATTTCCGCATTAGGGGAAGGTACTATATTAGATAGCCGTCTTTTAGGGAACTATAATGCGGGCGATTTATTAACATTAAACTTTATGCCAGCTGGTGCATCGAATTTGCCAATTCGTTTCTTGTTGATTCCTGAATCTCTTGCAAATCCACAAAAACATCAAACTATTGCTGTTAATGTACCAAAAGATGTTAAAGATATTTTAGGGAACCCAACTCAAGGGGGAACACAAATACCTGTAGGACCTGTAGGTGGTAAAGATGGAGATAAAGGGTCCGTAGATACTAAAAAATCTACTGTTGAAAGTCCAGCTAAACGGGCAGAAACAATTGCTCATGAAGAAACTAAAAAGTTAAGCGATAAAGCTGCAGCAGATGTAAAAAAAGAAGCACAACTTAAAAAGGCAAAAGATGAGAAAGAAGCATTAGCTCGTAAAAAAGCTGAAGAGGCTCGACTAGCTGCAGAAAAAGCCGAAATGTTGCGAAAGGCTGCAGAAGCCAAGCATGCTGAAATTGAGCGCAAGATGGCTGAAAAAGCCGAAGCAGAGCGTAAAGCAGAGGAAGCTCGCAAGGCGGAAGCGGCTCGTAAAGCTGAAATGGCACGTATCGAGGCAGCGAGAAAAGCGGAAGCAGATCGGCTAGAGGCGGCTCGTAAAGCAGAAGAAGCTCGACTAGCAGCGGAAGCAAAACGTCTTGAAGAAGAACGTAGAATTGAAGCTGCTCGTATTGAGGCCGCACGCAAAGCGGAGGAAGAAAGAAAAGCGGCCGAAGCTAAGGCACGCTTTGAAGCGCAAAGAGCAGCAGAAAAAGCTGCTTTAGAGGCCAAAAAGGCCGAAGAGGAACGCTTGGCTGCTGAGGCTAGAGCTCGTTTAGAAGCACAACGTAAAGCCGAGCAGGAAGCATTGGAAGCAAGACGTGCCGAAGAAGCTCGTAAAGCAGCAGAAGCGAAAGCTGCTTTAGAAGCACAACGTGCTGCTGAGCAAGCCGCTCTTGAAGCGAAGCGTCAAGAAGATGCTCGTAGAGCGGCAGAGGCTAAGGCTGCTTTGGAAGCACAACAAATGGAAGCAGCAAGAAAAGCAGAAGAGGCTCGTCGGGCAGAGGAAGCGCGTAGAGCAGAAGAAGCTCGAATTGAAGCGGAACGTAAAGCTGAGGCCGCTCGCGTAGCAGCAGAAGCAAAACGAGCAGAGGAAGCACGCAAAGCTGAAGCTGCGAGAATTGAAGCGGCGCGTAAAGCTGAACAAGCTCGTTTAGAAACAGAAGCACGTAGAGCAGAAGAAGCTCGAAAAGCAGAAGCAGCTAGACTTGAGGCACAACGTAGAGCTGAACAGGAACGACTCGAAGCAGCGCGCCGTGCTGAAGAAGCTCGCATTGCTGCAGAGGCTAAACGTGCCGAAGAAGTGCGTAGAGCTGAAGAAGCTCGTCGCATAGAAGAAGCAAGACGTGCCGAAGAGGCTCGTAAAGCAGAGGCGGCTCGCATAGCGGCGGAAGCTCGTAAGGCAGAGCAAGAGCGACTTGCTGCAGAACGAGCTGAAGCAGAACGTCAAGCAGCCGAGGCACGACGCCTTGCTGAGGAACGATATAAAGCGCAACTAGAGGCAGAACGTAAAGCTGAAGCTGCCCGTCAACAAGCGTTGGCTCAAGCTGAAATAGAGCGTAAAGCAAAAGAGCGTGCTGAAGCGATTCAACGTGTTCGAGATCAACAAGAAAGCGCTCGTCGTCGTGCAGAACTTGCCCGTCAACAACTTGAAGCCGAACGTAAGGCTGCTCAAGCATCTAAGAGGACTCCTTCCTTCAGTGAACTTGATGATATTCATGGGGATACATCAAATGTAACTATTCCAAATGCTGTATCCATTGATGAGTTGACTAAACCTAGACCGACTGCATCTCAAAATACACGTCGTCGTGAGCAACGTCAACCTCAATTGTCGCCAAATCAGCAATATGTGCAGATAAATCCTGTAGCGAATGAGCCGCAACAAGATCAAATGCCATATACTCCACAAAATGAACAGCAAAATGATGAAGAAAACCCACCAAGATTATATCCATTAGGTTAAGACCCTTAATTTCTAAAAAAGAAATTTTAGATTAAAGTTTAAGATATAGAAGTGGATTAATAGCTGTTTAAATATAGAGAGGACAAGCAATTTTATATGCTTGTCCTCTTTTTAAAATACATATGAATTTTGTGTTTTACATTGACTTTCAAAGGTGGATTCAGTACAATAAATAAAGAAATGCATATATGGTACGAGAGACCATTGCATAATACAATACCTTTTAATTTAGTCCAGAGAGGCTGAGAAAGGAATATAGTTGAAGTGCCCATAGGGGCTTCTTTGTGCAAACTATTTGACCTTTTGCCCTGGGCAAAAGGTCTTTTTTGTTACGTGAGTTAGGAGGAAATCATGGGACAAGTTAGCCTAAAAGGCAAAGATTTATTGGGTTTGCAAAATGTGTCACCTGAAGAAATCAAATTGATTTTAGATGTGGCAAAGAAAATGAAGAAAATCGTTCTTTCTGATGACAAGAAGGTTCCACTATTAAAGGGGAAATCCATTATCAACCTTTTTATGGAACCAAGTACTCGTACTCGTAGTTCCTTTGAGTTAGCCGGAAAATATTTAGGGGCTGACGTAATCAATCTTTCTCCTAGTGGTTCTTCCATGGGTAAAGGTGAAAGCTTCCGCGATACATTGTTAACAATGTCCTACATGGGCACAGATGCTATCGTAATGCGCCACAGCGCAGAAGGTGCACCTTTATACGCTACGAAAGCCGTAGATCCTATCATCATTAATGCAGGTGATGGTGCTCATGAGCATCCAACACAAGCTTTACTAGATATGTACTCTATTTTAGAGAAAAAAGAATCCATAGAAGGCTTAAAAGTCGTTATCATTGGCGATATAATGCATAGCCGTGTAGCACGCTCCAACATCTATGGACTTACAAAAATGGGGGCTGATGTACATCTAGCTGGTCCTCGCACAATGGTATATCCAGAACTTGAAAAATTAGGTGTTACCGTACACCATGATATTCGTGAAGCAGTTGCTGATGCAGATGTGGTAAACGTACTTCGTATTCAATTAGAACGCATTCACTCTGCACTATATCCTACAAATAGAGAATATGCACGCATCTTTGGTATCAATAATGAAGTATTGAAACTAGCTAAAGATGATGCAATGGTAATGCATCCAGGTCCAATGAACCGCGGCCTTGAAATCGCACCAGATGTGGCGTATTCTGATCAATCAGTAATTCAAGAACAAGTGCGTAATGGCGTAGCTATACGTATGGCTATATTGTACTTAACTATTATCGGAGGTGACGGTAGTGAGCTTGCTTATTAAAAATGGTACGGTAGTAAATCCGGCGAAAAAACAAAACGAAGTAGCAGACATTCTCGTAAAAGATGGTAAAATTGCAGCCATCGGTCAAAACTTAAATGCTGAAGGTGCTGAAATATATGATGCAACAGGTCTTATTGTAGCACCAGGCCTTATCGATATTCACACACATTTGCGTGAGCCAGGTCAAGAAGCGAAAGAAGATTTCCACTCCGGTACACAAGCCGCTGCTGCAGGTGGTTTCACACGTGTTGTAACTATGGCTAATACAAATCCTGTGGTAGATAATGCTGCGCTCGTAAGAGGGTTGCAAAAGCAAGCCGAACTTACTGGTGTTGTTAAGGTAGAATTTATTGGTGCTGTATCAAAAGGTCTTGAAGGTAAGGAACTTGCTGAAATGGGGGATATGGCAGAAGCTGGTGTAGTAGCTTTCTCCGATGATGGCCACTATGTAGAAAATGCTGCATTTATGCGTCGTGCTTTAGAATACTCGTCCATGTTTAATAAGATGGTTATCGACCATGCAGAAGATATTACATTGACTAAAAATGGCCATATGCATGAAGGTATTGTTTCTTATGAATTAGGTGTTATTGGTCGCCCTGCAGTAGCTGAAGATTTGGCTGTTGCTCGTGATATCTTGTTATCTGAAATGACAGGTGGTCATATCCATATTGCTCACGTAAGTAGTAAAAATACTGTAGATATGGTGCGCCGTGCGAAGGCTAAAGGCCTTAATGTAACCTGTGAAGTTACAAGCCAACATTTGTCTTTCACAGATGAATACCTACGCGAATATAATCCAGCATTTAAAATGGCTCCTCCAATTCGCTCAGAAGATCATCGCCAAGCATTATTAGAAGGCTTGAAAGATGGCACAATCGATGCGATTATTACAGACCATGCACCACATGCATACGAAGAAAAAGACCATGAATTCTGCTGTGCACCAAATGGTTTCAGTGGCCTCGAAACATCTTTGGCAGCGGTTATTACAAATGCATATGGTCCTGATAAACTTAGTATTGATCAAGTTGTGTACTATATGAGTACTCGACCAGCTGAGTTGATGCACCTTGATGCAGGTGTTCTTGAAGTTGGTAAGCCAGCGGATATTACTGTATTCTCTACAACTGAAAAGTGGACAGTAGATAGAAATAAATTTCATACAAAAGGTAAAGTTAGTCCATTTGATGGTATGACTGTTACAGGTAAAGCTAAACTGACAGTAGTTGATGGCAAAATTGTTATGAAGGAGGGCGTAGTCTTATAATGAAAGGCAAGTTAGTTCTTGAAGATGGTTCCGTGTTTGAAGGTTCCTTATTAGGTGGCGCCCCAACGGTAGGTGAAGTTGTATTTAACACAGGTATGACCGGGTATCAAGAAATCTTGACTGACCCATCCTATGCGGATCAAATTATTACATTAACCTATCCTTTAATTGGTAATTATGGTACTTTAAATTCTATCACTCAAGGTCCTAAGCCATATTGTAAAGGTTTTATTGTAGGTGAACTGTGTGACTTTCCATCTAACTGGCAAAATGAGGGGTTATTTAGTGAGTATCTTCGTTTGCACGGCATCCCTTGCCTTTATGATGTAGATACACGTGCGATTACACGTGTTCTTCGTAACCATGGTGTAATGAAGGGCGTACTCGTACGCTCTGATTACCCTATGGAGGATATTCAAAAATTGTTTAAACAAGACTTGCCAACAGATCAAGTTATGCGTGTAACTACAAAATGGCAAGGTATGCGTGGCGATAAAAATGCTGAATTCCACGTAGCGGTAATGGATTATGGTGTAAAGGAAAATATCCTTCGCTCTCTAGAAGCTGCAGGCTGTCGTCTTACTGTATTTCCTGCAGATGCTAAGGCTGAAGATGTGTTGGCAGCAAATCCAGATGGTATTTTTTTATCTAATGGCCCTGGAGACCCTCAAGATCTTGGCTATGCAGTAGAAGAAGTAAAGAAAATGTTTGGTAAGAAACCAATCTTTGGCATCTGTATGGGGCATCAAGTATTGGCACAAGCTTATGGTGGCACCACATTCAAATTGAAATTTGGTCACCGTGGTTCTAACCATCCTGTACAAGATTTACGTACTGGCCGGGTATATATTACATCTCAAAACCATGGTTATGCGGTAGATGATACTTCTTTGCCAGATTTCGTAGAAATTACACATCGTAGTGTAAATGATGGTACCGTAGAAGGTATGCGTCATAAAGAATTGCCAATCTTCTCCGTACAATACCATCCAGAAGCATCCCCAGGACCTACTGATAACCTATATTTATTTGACGAATTTGAAGACTTAATGAGAAAGGGAAAATAATATGACCTCAGAAGCAAAAAAAGTACTTGTAATTGGTTCTGGTCCAATTATTATCGGTCAAGCTGCAGAGTTTGATTATGCTGGTACACAAGCATGCCGTTCCCTTCGAGAAGAGGGTTATAAAGTAGTATTAGTTAACTCCAACCCTGCTACTATTATGACTGATACAGATATTGCAGACCGCGTATATGTAGAACCGATTAGTCTTGAATTCGTAACAGAAGTTATAAAAAAAGAACGTCCTTGGGGCTTGTTGGCTACATTAGGTGGTCAAGTAGGTCTTAATATGGCGGTACAATTGTCTGAAGCTGGCGTATTAGAAGAATATGGTGTAAAACTTCTTGGTACAACTCTTGAAGCCATTAAACAAGCCGAAGACCGTGAACTCTTCAAAGAAGCGATGAAGGAAATCAACCAACCGGTTCCTGAATCCGATATCTTTAACGATCTTGAAGAAGCAGTAGCCTTTGCTAATCGTATTGGGTATCCTATTATCATCCGTCCTGCATATACATTAGGCGGTACTGGTGGAGGTATTGCCCATAATGAAGATGAAATGTATGAAATCACACGTCGTGGTTTGAAACTTTCACCAATTCACCAAATTCTAGCAGAACGTTCCGTTGCAGGCTGGAAAGAGATTGAATACGAAGTAATGCGCGATAGTGCAGATAACTGCATCATCGTATGTAATATGGAAAATATTGACCCTGTTGGTGTGCATACTGGGGATTCTATCGTTGTGGCACCAAGTCAAACCTTGAACGATATTCAATACCAAATGCTGCGTACCGCATCTGTAGAGATTATCCGTTATTTAAAAATCGAAGGCGGTTGTAACGTACAATACGCTTTGAATCCAAATAGCAACGAATATATTGTTATCGAAGTAAACCCTCGCGTATCTCGTTCCTCTGCATTGGCATCTAAAGCAACTGGGTACCCAATTGCGAAGGTAGCAGCAAAAATTGCAGTAGGCATGACATTGGATCAAATTACAAATGCTGTAACCGGTGAAACTAAAGCATGCTTTGAGCCGACTCTTGACTATGTAGTAACTAAGTTTCCACGCTGGCCTTTTGAAAAATTCAATTTGGCAGATCGTACCTTGGGCACACAAATGAAAGCCACTGGCGAAGTTATGGCTATCGACCGTTCTTTGGAAGGCTCCTTACTTAAAGCAATTCGTTCCTTGGAAATTGGTTTAGACCATATTGAGCTTAAGAAAATCGCTCATGAGTCTATGGAACAATTGATCGAACGTTTACATTTAGTAGATGATGAACGTATCTATGTTGTAGCAGAAGCACTTCGCAAGGGAATCAGTGTAGAAAAAATCCACTATATTACAAAAATTGATACATTCTTTATTGAAAAAATTAAAAACATTGTTACTGTGGAAAAAGCATTGGCTGAGCAAGGTTTAACAGAGGATGTATTGCGCAAAGCAAAACGTTATTCCTTCACTGATTCTGTTATCGCTCGTTATGCTAATACAACTGTAGAAGATGTTCGTGCAAAACGTAAAGAATGGAATATTCTTCCAACATATAAATACGTAGATACTTGCGCAGCTGAATTTGAATCTAAAACACCTTATTACTACAGTGCGTATGCACAAGAGGATGAGGTTCGTCCATTAGGCGATAAATCCGTAGTGGTACTTGGTTCCGGTCCAATCCGTATCGGTCAAGGGGTAGAGTTCGATTACTGTTCCGTACATTCCTCTTGGGCCCTTCGTAAAGCGGGTTACCAATCTATTATGATTAATAACAACCCAGAAACAGTGTCTACTGACTTTGATATTTCTGACTCTTTATACTTTGAGCCATTGACTGTGGACGATGTAATGGAAATCATCAATAAAGAACAGCCAGCTGGCGTCATTGCTCAATTTGGTGGTCAAACGGCTATCAATTTGGCAGGCCCATTGGCAGAACGTGGCGTCAAAATCCTCGGTACATCCGTAGATAGCATTGATATGGCGGAAGACCGTGAACGCTTTGATGAATTGTTGGCGAAACTTGGTATTCCTCGCCCAGTAGGTGCTCTGGTAACCTCTGATGAAGAAGCACAAGAAGCAGCTAAAAAGTTGAAATACCCGTTAATCGTTCGCCCTTCTTATGTATTGGGCGGTCGTGCGATGGAAATCGTATACAACGATAAAGAGCTTGATGTATACATGAAGGAAGCCGTAGTAGCATCTAAGGAGCATCCTGTTCTTATCGACCGTTACATGGTTGGTATGGAGGTAGAGGTTGACGCTATTTCTGACGGTACCGATGTATGTATCCCTGGTATTATGGAACAAATCGAACGCGCCGGTGTTCACTCTGGTGACTCCATGGCCGTTTATCCAGCTCAACATTTGAGCCAAGAATTGATTGATCAAATCGTAGATTATACACGTCGTATTGCGGTAGGTCTCAATGTTAAAGGTGTTCTAAATATTCAGTATATCGTGGCTGACGGTGAGCTTAATGTTATCGAAGTTAACCCTCGTTCTAGCCGTACTGTACCATTCATTTCTAAGGTTACAGGTATCAATATGGTAGAATGTGCAACACGCATTGCCCTTGGTGAAAGCTTAAAAGACTTAGGCTTACCACTTGGTCTTGTACCTAATAAACCATATGTAGCTGTAAAAGCACCTGTATTCTCCTTCTCTAAAATGGGTCTTGTAGAAATCGCTCTTGGACCTGAAATGAAATCTACTGGTGAGGTTATGGGGATTGGTCGCACATATTCTGAAGCTTTATTCAAAGCTATCAATGGTGCCAACATGCGTATCCCAGAGGATGGTACAATCCTTATGACTGTTGCAGACCGCGATAAAGAGGAGGCTAGTCAATTAGCAAAAGGCTTTATTGATTTGGGCTATCATATTGAAGCGACAGGTGGTACTGGTAAATACTTCAAAGAACATGGCGTTGACTGCAAAATAGTTAACAAAATCTCTGAAGGTGATGATAACTGTGCTGACCACATTCGTCAAGACAAAGTCGATCTTGTACTTAATACATTGACTGCAGGGAAACGACCTGAACGCGAAGGATTCCAATTGCGCCGTCTTGCTGTAGAAATGGGTACACCATGCTTAACAAGTCTCGATACAGCACGGGAAGTATTGCGTGTTGTGGCGAATCGTAAAGATGATGCGAACTACACTGTAGAAGCATTACAAGATTTTGAATTGGAGTAAAACCATGAGTGGCTATGTAGAACAGGGCGAAGTCGTTCGCAATGAGCAAATAGGCTCTGATGTGTGGGTTATGGATATTCACGCACCAAAACAGGCAGCAGAAGCAAAGATAGGACAGTTTTGTAATGTTCGCGTAGCGGACTCTACGGCGCCATTATTGCGCCGTCCTATTAGCTATGCTGGATTTGATGCCCGAAAGGGTACGATTACCCTTTTGTATCGCGTCGTAGGCAAGGGGACTAAAATTATGACACGTCTCGTGCCTGGTGATACATTAGATTGTTTGGGACCTTTGGGCGAACCGTTTGTAACATCTAATAATATGCTTCTCGTTGGCGGTGGCGTTGGTATTGCACCGATGCTATGTATCGCCTCTCATTTGCAAAAAGGTGAAGAAGCACAAGTTATTCTTGGTTTTAGAAATGAAAGTGAAACCTTCTGGGCTGATTTATTTAAAGATACGCCTGTTCAAGTCCACATCACTACTGATGATGGTAGCGTAGGTACAAAAGGCTTCCCTACAGCAATTATGCCTGATCTAATTAATGCTAATTCGTTTACTTCTGTTATGACTTGTGGTCCTATGCCTATGATGAAAGGCGTAGCACAAGTGGCTAAAGAACTCGATGTGCCATGCCAAGTATCTTTAGAAGAGCGCATGGGATGTGGTACGGGCGGTTGCTTAGGTTGCGCTTGTGATGGTGCCGGTGGCAAACGTTATAAAGTTTGTAAAGATGGTCCTGTATTCCCAGCTGAGGAGGTGTTCTTTTAATGAGTGAACGCGATTTAAATAACACCGTTACGCCTAATCCAAAGCTCGCCATCGATTACTGCGGGATTAAGATGAAAAATCCTATTATCGCTGCATCTGGTACCTTTGGTAATGGCCCTGAGTATGCTGGTTATTTAGACCTTAGTAATGAAGTAGGTGCTATTTCTGTAAAAGGCTTAACACCTAAAGGTCGTCATGGGAATCCTGGCACTCGCATTGCAGAAACACCATCTGGCGTATTGAACTGCATTGGCCTTGAAAATCCTGGGGCTGAACATTTTGTTAGGGAAATTCTACCGGATCTTGAGAAATATGATGTACCATTGCTAGCGAATATGTCTGCTGGTACGGTAGAGGAATTTGCGTGGATGGCAGAAACACTATCTGTAGATGGTATTGCAGGCCTTGAAGTTAATGTATCTTGCCCAAATGTAGAATGTGAAGGAATGGCTTTTGGTGTAGACTCAAAGGTCGTTGAAGCGGTAACTAAAGCGGTTCGTAAGGTAACGGATAAACCTGTTATCGTTAAGCTTTCACCAAATGTAACAGACATTGTAGAAATCGCAAAGGCTGTTGAGGCCGGTGGTGGCAATGGAGTAAGTCTCATTAATACCTTGTTGGGCATGGCTATAGATATTCACCGTCGTAAACCTGTATTGGGGAATATTTATGGTGGATTATCTGGCCCAGCCGTAAAGCCCGTGGCTCTTCGCATGGTTCATCAAGTTTATAAAGGGGTAACTATTCCTATTATTGGTCTTGGTGGTATCATGACTGGCACAGATGCTATCGAATTTATGATGGCAGGGGCGCAAGCCGTTCAAGTTGGTACAGCTACGATGGTAGATCCAACAGCAATTTCACGTATTGCCCGTGAAATGAGCGAATATGTAGAACAATATAATCTTAACAGCATCACTGATATTGTAGGTGCTGTTCATCAAGCTTAATAAAATCATATCTACGGTGAACTTAAGCAACCATAAGCATTGCCGTAATGTAAGATCTGATACAAAAAGACCTAGTACAAATTGTACTAGGTCTTTTCTTATGTATTGTATTGGCATCTATAATCAAATAGGTACCAATCATATGAGCTGTTAATGTCATAGTATGGTAATAGTATGTACAAATATGATTATACATAGGCTTTGTAAAAGTCAATAAATTGCTGTGCTACTGGGGAAAGTGCATGTCCTTTAAGTGTGATAAAAGCTTTTTTGAAATCCCCCGAGAATTCTGGCAATTTGATGCGGGCCATTTTGCGATGATTAATAAGTTCCTTAGCGTCCATTGGGACTAAAGAAACTGTACGACCAGAAGAGGCCCACTCAATAGCTGAGCTTTTTGTTGTAGTTATAGCTACCGCATTAAGTTGCTCCATATCTGTTAAGCTAGACTGCATAATCATTCGAACAGAGCCACCAGAAAGGGATAGAGGACATTTTTTTATGTCTTCCCACGTGATGGTATCATGCTCACGATCTGTCCAGAATACATCACGACGGAAAATAGCGTATAAATGCTCTTCTTGGGTAAGCAGGATATCGAATTTATCGACATCTACCATTTGAATATTGGCGATACCTAATTCGGCGCTACCGTTGATGAGTTGGGTCACTACATTTGTCATAAGTCCTTCATAAATTTCAAAATGGACAGATGGATATTTCATGGAAAAAGCTGGTAAATATTGCTGTACGATTGGCGTTGAACGAGATGCAGACGTCGCAATACGTAAAGTACCTTCAATGCGTGAATTCAATTGTTGTACAGCATTATATGTAGATTCTTCAATAGAGCAGAGTTGTTGCGCTTTTTCGTAGAAGATTTTACCAGCATCTGTTAATTGCAAGTTTGATCCTCGTTGGCCGCGTTTAATGTTGATTAATTGAGCCCCAAATTCAGCCTCTAAATATTTCAACTGCTTACTTAACGCTGGTTGTGTAATATGAAGAATCTCTGCGGCCTGTGTCATATTGCCCGTTTGAACAAGGGTAATAAAATTGTGGTAGTAAGATGTATCCATAGAATCTCCCTATTATACACATAATATGATAAATAAAAATTATAACGAACTAAGTAACGGTCATTTCACATTTAATAAAATGCTATATATACTAAATTCAACAAAGTAATAGAAAGTAAATTGAGTTTTAAATTATCTTTCTATACTTATCACAAATTTTGATATACAACAAGAGTTAAGAAAGTAGGTACTACTATGGGCGTGGTAAAAAGAACCTTAGGTCAAGCAATTCGTAATTGGGAAGCACGTAGATTAATGACGGCTCGTAATAAAATTAGCCGGAAAAAACAATTAGAACGAGTATGGCCTTATCCTATGACTAAGGAAAAACGTCGTGAACTCGGTCAAGGCATAGCCGGTTTAGTTAATAACAGCAATTAAAAGTTTGGAATCTACTAACTAGATTAGTTATCTAGTGGTAGTACCACCTCAATAGAATCTAATACAGTACAAGTAGCAGCTCCATGACTTATGTCTTGGAGCTCTTTTTGTATGCGCTCTACATCAGTAGGTGGTATTAGAATTGTAATGTCTACATATTCACCAAAGCTTGCTTCATAATGTAAATTTTCGTCCTGTAAATATCTTTCTACTGCTCCATACAGCGAATAGTCAATCTTTGCTTGTACTCGGGTTCGTGTTGTATGTAGTTCTTTAGGGGCAAGACGTAAGGTTTCCGCAACGGAGTGTGAATAGGCCCGAATCAAGCCACCAGCGCCCAATTTAATACCTCCAAAATAACGTGTTACGACGACGGCTACATTGGTAATGCCAGTCTTTTTGAGTACTTCTAGCATTGGTTTACCTGCTGTACCTGATGGTTCTCCATTATCGGAAGATCGTTGTTGTTCTTGCTGTGGTCCTAATGCATAGGCTGTGCAGTTATGACGTGCATCCCAGAATTCTTTATTGATGCGGCTTATAAAGGTTTGGGCTTCCTCTTCAGTCTTGCAAGGATATACAGTTGTTATAAACCGTGATTTTTCAACAACATATTCATGGCGAAATTCTTTTGCTAGAGAAATAAATTCCACCGTAGGGCTTACTGATTCAGACATATATTCACCTCCTTTGGAATCAAAGCTTATGTTTATTCATCATCACTTTATTATAATCTATTTATGAAGGCTATGTATAGGTAAAAGCGGTTAATTCCCTTATAAAAAAGAAATAACCCTCTATATTTGGTAGGATATTGACGTAATGAGAATTTATGTTATCATTAAATATAGATATATGAGTAGTTAGTCATGTAATATGTTCATATATTGAAGTTTTAGAATATATTGAAACATTCTTAGTGAACGTGTTTATTGCTATTTTATTTACAATAGGATATATAGCTTTTTATAGATAGATGTTTAGACGTATATTTAAGTACATAAATACAAAATATAGTACGAATTTGTAATAATATAGTAAGTTGTAAGATAAGATATATCTACAGAGTAGAAAGGCCTGTGAATATGAGCGTAAAAAAACAAGAATTTGATATTACAGGTATGCACTGTGCAGCCTGTGTAAAACGCGTTGAAAACGTTGTTTCTAAAGTCGAGGGCGTAGAATCTGTTAAGGTCAACCTCTTAACTCGAAAGGGGAGCGTTGAATATAAAGATGGCGCTACTATAGATTCACAACAGATTATTGATGCCATTACGAATATTGGTTTTGGTGCTACAGAAGCAGACGAAACAAAGCAAGAAATAGAAAAGGTTAACTTAAAACCTCATATTATACGACTTATTATTGCCGCCTGTATGGCAGTACCGATGATGATTAATATGACCTTACATCGATTTGGTATTCAGGCATTGCCTGTATGGGTAGAGTTTGTTCTTGCTACTATTGCTCAGTTCGGTCCTGGTCTTATGTTCTATAAGAGCGCCTGGAGTGCAGTGAAAAATGGGGCGCTTACGATGGATGTACTCGTAGTAATGGGCACGACGGTAGCTTATCTATTCAGTATCTATAACTGGCAATTTCACCCTGAATTAGGCCCTCATGGAATATATTTTGAAACCTCTGCGTGGCTCATTACTTTTATCCTTCTTGGTAAACTTTTAGAAGAGATTGCAAAAGGGCGTACCTCCGAAGCACTTCAAAAATTGATTGCCTTACAACCTGCAACGGCTCATGTGTTGCGTGATGGAGAATTTATTGATATCCCTACATCTAAGGTGGTAGCCGGTGATATTTTACAAGTTCGTGCAGGTGAAAAAATCCCTGTTGATGGCACGATTACTGAGGGATATTCCACAGTAGATGAGGCTATGCTGACCGGTGAAAGCTTACCGGTAGAAAAACAAGTTGGTTCTGAAGTTATTGGTGCTACTATAAACCTAAGTGGTGCTTTTACCATGGAAGCCAAGCGTATCGGTTCCGATACGATGTTGTCTCAAATTATCAAGGTTGTAGAAGAGGCACAAACCTCCAAGGCTAGTATTCAACGTATTGCAGATATCGTGGCTCAATATTTTGTACCGACCGTTATTGGCCTTGCTGTTTTGACAGGTCTTGTGTGGTACTTCATTATGGGAGATTCTATTAACGTTGCTCTCATTAATGCAACAGCGGTACTGGTTATCGCATGTCCTTGTGCGCTTGGCCTTGCTACACCAACATCTATCATGGTTGGGTCTGGCCTTGGTGCGGAACACGGTGTGCTCATCAAGAGTGCAGAATATCTTGAAAAAGCGGGTAAACTCGATGCCATTGTTATGGATAAAACCGGTACCCTTACACAGGGTGTATTGGATGTGACGGCTTTTAAAAATTATAATGGTGATGAAAGTACTAATATGTCTATTATGATGGCTCTTGAAAGTGGTACATCTCATCCGATTGCAAAGGCCATGGTTTACTATGGTGAAGATCATGGCTATAAAGGTAAAGCTGTTGAACTTGAAAGTTTTGCTGATGTACCAGGTAAAGGGTTACAAGGTGCATACCAAGGCGTATCCGTACAACTTGGGCACAGTCGTTGGATGAATGAACTAGGTTATGATTTAACAGCGGTTCAAGAAGATATTTTACAATTTGAAGAACAAGGTGCTTCCGTATCTGTTCTAGCTGTAGATGGCGTTGTTAGTGCTTTGTGGGCTGTAGAAGACGAATTACGTCCAGAAACTATCGAGGTTGTAAAAGAGTTACATGCTCAAGGTATTGATGTATGGATGCTTACTGGTGATAATCGTCGAACTGCTCAATATATTGCTAAACAAGCGGGTATTTCTCATGTTATAGCTGAAGTATTGCCTCAAGACAAGGCTAGCAAGGTAAAAGAATTGCAAGATAAAGGTCTTGTAGTGGGGATGGTTGGTGACGGCATCAATGATGCTCCGGCTCTTGTTACGGCAGATATTGGTTTTGCCATCGGTAGTGGTACAGATATTGCGGTAGAAGCAGCCGACATCGTCCTCGTACGTAATGATTTGCATACACTAGTACAAGCTGTACGTCTCAGCCGTAAGACAATGACCAATATTAAACAAAACCTATTTTGGGCATTGATCTTTAACTGTATTGGCATTCCTTTGGCCGCTATTGGTGCGTTAAATCCTATGATTGCTGGTACAGCGATGGCATTTAGCTCTGTTACAGTTGTAAGTAATTCACTTCGTTTGAAACGAGCTAAAATTTAAGATTATACATATAATTGAATACTATAAAGCACCTATACAGAGGTATAGGTGCTTTATTATATCTACAGACATATAGTTAAGTATATATTTATATCTTATATTGAGACGTGAAATGGATATTTAATTTCTACGATAATGGTGTTTTTAGACGGCTTATGATTTGTTATACTGAATATAGTAATTGATTTAAAAGAGAGGTTCATGATTATGAAATTAAGTACTCGAGACATTGTCTATATTGGTTTTATTGCCGCGTTATGTGCAGTGGCTACTACAATTCGCATTGAAATACCAGGTGGCGCTATGGTTCATTTAGGATCGGCTGCACTCTTTACAACATCTATACTTTTTGGTGGATTATATGGAGGCTTGGGTGCGGCAATTGGATCTGCACTATTTGATCTCTTTGGTGGTCATACACAGTACATCGTATTCTCTTTCTTTATTAAAGGAATTGCAGGACTTATCGTAGGTGGTATGACTGCAGGCTATCTGCCACCCTCTATTACAAAACCAACTGCATCCTTTGGTCGTATTTTAGTAGCCCTTATTATTGGTGCTGTTTGGACAGCTTTAGGCTACTTCCTTGCGTGGTGGTTCGTTCTTGAAAGTGCGGTCGTGGCGGCTAGTAAAATTCAATACTCTTTGATTACAAGTGCCGCAGGGATTGTGGTTGCTATTGTATTAACCCCTAAATTACAAACGATAGTGCGCAGATTGTTTACTAAAAATTAATTGCTACAATGTCTTAGCATGTTTTAGTTAGGCACTGCTAAAAAAGCTATAATAATCTGATACATTGATAAATAAACTATCATATCGATAAATACAAAAGCCTTTAGTTGCTAAATTAGTTTAGCGTCTAAAGGCTTTTTGGTTAGGTTATTATTTTATAATTAGTGATTGTATTAGCTATTAAACTATTAGAAATTACAAAGGTCGTTTAAGTTTTCTGCCATTGTAGGGTGTGTGAAGATTTGATTTTTGAAATATGTATATGGAATGTTATTATCCATAGCCATTTTAATTAAGTTGATCAATTCTTCTGCGCCTTGAGAATAGAGTGTAGCGCCTAGGATTAAGTCGTTATCCGCATCCACAACAATTTTAAAGGCGCCTTTTAAATAGTCGTTTACATGTGCTCTAGGCATGGTAGCTACGAGCATTTCTTTCGTTTTAACCGTATATCCTTGGTTGATTGCATCTTCTTCTGTAAGACCTACACGAGAAAGTGGAGGTGTTAAGAAGGTAGTATAAGGAATATTTTTACGATCTTTTAAGGTATACTGGCTGTTACCAGTAAGTGTGCCAAATACGATACGGAAGTCATCAAGAGATACATATGTGAATTGAGGACCACCGTTTACATCACCGACTGCGTATACACCAGGGACGGAGCTTTCACAAGTATCATTAACTACAATAGCACCGCGTTCGTTAGTAGCGATGTCCGTATGTTCTAAACCGATATTAGCTGTATTGGCTTTGCGACCTGTAGCGTATAGAACAGCATCAAAAGTGTAGTTTTGATTATTAGCGGTGATAACTGGTTTGTCTCCATCATTGGATACAGATTCTAATGTTACATTATTAAGAATGGTAATGCCTTGTTCAGTTAAGTACTCAGTAGCTAGCTCTTGAACGATAGGTTCTTCGCGTTTTAAGATGCTAGATTCGATGTTGAATACAGTTACCTTAGCACCAAGTTTTGCATATAGACTTGCAAATTCAAGACCGATAGGACCAGCGCCGATAACACCTAATGTACTAGGTTGAGTAGGTAATTGTTGAATTTCTGTACTATTATAGAAACCTGTAGCCGTATCAATGCCAGAAATATTAGGTTTAATCGCTACAGCACCGGTGTTTATAACGATAGTGTCAGCAGATAATATAATCTTATCCTCGCCAGCGGTAACGGCGATTTCTTTATTGCTAATAAATGCACCATGCCCAGTATAGACATCGACATGTTCATTTGTATCTAACATACCGAAGTTTTTATTGCGTAAGCGAGATGTAACAACTTCACGTTGGTTTAATACTTGATCGTATGATAAGCCTTTTGATGCGGCAATGATCATCGTCTTAGTAGGGATACATGCGATATTAATACATGTACCACCGTACATTAGAGGATTTTCTTCAATCATGGCTACAGATTTGCCCATAGAGCCAAATTTTGCGGCTAAGGTTTTACCAGCTTTGCCGAAACCTAAGACGATAATGTCATATTGTTTGGTATTCATACAATACCTCCTATCTTTTATATTGAAAATATTAGATATTGATATTATAGCATATTATTATAGATATAAAAGTAGAAATTAGAATTAATTATCATTGATTATGAATTAAATTTGTCTAGAATGATTATGTTAAGGTAGTCAATTAGTTTATTGGTTTTTTGTTAAAGGGGATGAGATAGCTTGTATATCTGTGATTATATCAATAAATTAAGTGTGTTAAGTATTTCTACTTGACACATTTCTTTATGTACGGTAGTATATGTAAAGTAATATGACTTGACAGTGATGGAGGTGGCGAAATGGAAGAACGAGTGCTCATAAGTTTGCTCTTAGATTTCTATGGGCCATTGTTGACGGACAAGCAACGCATGTCCTTACAACTTCACCACGAAGATGATATGTCCCTTGGCGAGATTGCTGAGGAATTAGGCGTATCACGACAGGCTGTACACGATAATTTACAGCGTGCTCGACACATTTTAAATGATTACGAATCAAAATTGCACTTGGTGGCACAATATGAACAACGGGGAGGCTTGCTTTCACAGTTGAAAGCAACATTGCCTAAAGAGGTATTGGCCGAAACTAAGGTGCAACAAGTATTGGCGCAAATGGAGGGATATTATGGCATTTGATAGCTTGTCAGAAAAACTGCAAGAAGCCTTTCAATCCTTAAAGAGGAAGGGCAAAATTACTGAAGATGATGTCAATCTTGCGTTGCGTCAGGTACGTACGGCTCTATTAGAAGCAGACGTTAACTTTATGGTAGCGAAGGACTTTGTTAAGTCCATTAAGGAAAAGGCCCTCGGTGAAGAGGTGTTCGGTTCCTTGAACCCTGCTCAAACGGTTATTAAAATCGTAAATGATGAATTAACAGCTCTCTTAGGTGGTACGCAAAGTCGTATCATGATTTCCAGCAAGCCTCCAACTATTATCATGCTCGTTGGTTTGCAAGGTGCTGGTAAAACTACAACTGCTGGTAAACTAGCTGTATACCTACGTAAACAAGGTAAGCGTCCGATGCTCGTAGCTGCCGACGTATATCGCCCAGCTGCGATTACTCAGTTGCAAGTAGTAGGTAAGCAAATTGATATTCCTGTATTTGCGGATGAAACACCTGATGCCAATCCAGTAGATATTGCGCGTCGCGCCGTAGAGCAAAGCACACATATGCTGAAAGATGTTGTTATCATCGATACAGCAGGTCGTTTGGCAATTGATGAAGTCCTCATGGATGAGTTGTCCAACATCAAAGCTGCTGTTAGACCTCATGAAATTCTACTAGTTGTAGATTCCATGATCGGTCAAGATGCGGTAACTACAGCGCAAACATTTAATGAAAAATTAGGTGTTGACGGTGTTATCCTTACTAAACTCGATGGTGATGCGCGCGGTGGTGCCGCATTGTCTATCAAAGCCGTAACAGGCTTGCCAATCAAGTTCACTGGTGTGAGCGAAAAAATGGATGGTTTTGATGTATTCTATCCAGACCGCATGGCTTCTCGTATCCTAGATTTGGGCGACTTTAAAACATTGATTGAAAATGTTCAAGGTGCCATCGATGAAGAAGAAGCTCGTGAAATGGCTAAGAAAATGGCGAAAAATAATTTCACCTTGGATGACTTCTTAAAACAGATGAACCAGGTGAGAAAGTTAGGGCCATTACAAAATATTATTGGCATGTTGCCAGGCATGGGGCAAGTTAAGGATCAATTAAAAGACCTTGATTTGAATAGTAAAGAGGTGCGTCGTATTGAGGCTATCATTACATCCATGACGGCGGCAGAGCGAGAAAATCCAAGTATTCTTAATGGTTCTCGTCGCAAGCGTATTGCATTAGGTTCTGGTACACAGGTTCAAGATGTAAATCGCTTGTTGAAACAATTTGAAGAAGCGCGAAAGATGATGAAGCGCATGCAAGGTTTACGTGGCGGTAAGGGCGGCTTCCCTGGAATGCCTAAATTACCGTTTATGTAATACATGGACAGGGGCGCTGAACTTGTCCATTTACATCAGTATAAGGAGGTGAATTTCATAATGTTAAAAATTCGTTTGACTCGTTTAGGTGCTAAAAAAGCTCCTTTCTACCGTATCGTAGTTGCTGACGCACGTGCTCCACGTGAAGGTCGTCCTGTTGACACAATTGGTCAATATGATGCTACTAAACAACCAGCTATCGTTAATGTAGACGAAGAAAAAGCTTTGGCTTGGTTAGCTAAAGGTGCTCAGCCTACTGACACTGTTCGCTCCTTGTTCAAAAAACAAGGCGTTATGCAAAAATTTGCAGACGCTAAAAAGTAATTAATAGAGAGGCATACTGTGATGATAGAATTAATTTCATTAATTGCGAAATCATTAGTGAAGCAGCCTGATGCCGTTTCTGTTACCATGGTCCAAAAGGGGAATGTGGAAGTTTATGAACTTCATGTAGCCCCAGAGGATATGGGTAAAGTCATCGGAAAGCAAGGTAGAATTGCTAAAGCGATTCGCTCTGTGGTGAAAGCGGCGGCTATTAAAGAGAACAAAAAGATATCTGTTGATATTGTTTAAAAGGGAGTATTCCAATGGAAGAAATGACATTACGTGTCCCTGTAGCAGTAAAAGCAAAAGTAACAGATGACTTGAAAGCGAAAATTGTTTCCGATCTTGAAACTCGTCTTGATATGGTGAATAAAGATTTGGAAGCAATTGAGTTCCAAGCTCAACGTATTTTGGCTGATGCAGCTAAAGTTGATGCTACAAGTCTCACTGCTATTCGTCAACAAATCGACGAAGAAAAAAATAAACGCTTGGCTTTCAAAGAAGAAGTAACAGCTAAATTGAAGGATGCTAAGGAGTTGTCTTTAGGAACTGAAATTCCTCAAGGTACATTAGAGCAAACAGTTACCGTTAAAATCGGGGATAATTTGGATGCCTTGATGGGCGCTGAAATCTTATTAGAAGACGGTAAGATCGTTGCGTTTCGTCAATAATGAAGCATAACGATTTCATCACAATAGGTGTTATCATCGCCCCGCACGGCGTGCGGGGTGATCTTCGTATTATGCCTCAAACCGATTTTCCAGAACGGTTTATGCATATGGATGCCTGTTACATCGATGGTAAAGAATACCACGTTGCATCCGCACGATTTCACAAACAATTTGTATTAGCATCCTTTAAGGAAATTCCTGATCGTAATACGGCTGAATTATTGAGTAAGAAAGAAATTCAAGTGCGCCGTGAAGATTTAGTGGAATTGCCAGAAGGTCGCTATTATATCTTTGATATCATTGGCCTTGAGGTACAAGATACTATGGGTAATGTGCTTGGCACAGTTACTGATGTATTACAACCAGGTGCTAATGATGTCTATGTGGTCTCTAAAGATGGGGAACCAGATCAATTATTTGCAGCCATTGAAGAGGTCGTTAAAGACATCGATGTGGAAAATAAATTGATGATCGTAGATCCGCCTGAATGGATATAATCCTTTGGGCGGTTTTGTTTTATCTACATATAGGTATATTATCGTAAAAGGTATATAATATAGCTATATATAGATAATACTAATGAGTTAATGTGAGTTAATAAGTACAGGGGACGGTTTATGCGTATTGATATTGTATCTTTATTTCCAGAGTTTTTTGATGCGTTTTTTAATCATTCCATCATAAAACGAGCTATCGAGGCAAAACGTCTATCTGTAGGTGTAACGAATCCTCGAGATTTTAGCCATAATAAGCATGGTCAAGTAGACGACACACCATATGGTGGCGGGGCTGGTATGCTCATGATGGCACCTCCTATTTTTGAAGCCGTAGAATCCGTTATTGCTCAATATGATAGTGATATTAATGATACTTATACCACAGATGAGATGTGTGATGAAATGAGTCTTATTGGTAATCCTAATGAAAGTATACGACGTCGTATTATCTTTATGGGACCTACAGGACAGCCTTTTACACAGGAGAAGGCTCGTGAATTGGCTAGCTATGATCAAGTGGTCCTTATTTGTGGTCACTATGAAGGTGTAGATTATCGCGTAGAGAAACATCTTGTAGATGAAACGATTTCCATTGGTGATTATGTATTGACTGGTGGTGAGTTGCCAGCCATGGTAGTTACTGATGCAGTGGCTCGCATGATACATGGTGTATTAGGTGCGGCCAGTGGGGCACAAGAGGACTCTTTTTATGAGTCTCTTTTGGAGTGCCCGCAATATACAAAGCCTCCAGAATTTAGAGGGTGGGCTGTTCCAGATGTATTGCGCAGTGGTCATCATAAAAATATTGCCGCATGGCGTCAAAGGGAGGCTTTAAAACGAACACGATTATTGCGTCCAGACTTATTAGAACGTCCATTATCAAAAGAAGAAGTTAATCTATTAAAAGAGATTGTTGAAGAAGAGTCTAAAAGATATAAAGGTGAAGGATGAGACTATTCACGAACGAATAGGTTAACTTAAAGCTAATTTCATTAAATCCCGTTTTGGAGCGGAAATAGTGCAAGATAGTGTATTTTTGCCTATTTGAGCGAGGTTATTTATGGAGTTTAATTGTTATGATGTCCTAGAGGTTCAGGGCAGTCGATATGTAATTACTGAAAAAATTAAATATATGGAAATCATTCCAAAAGCGGATCAGGAACAGTCCTATAAAGCTAAGCCGTCTATGCAAAAGTCTCCAGGTGATTATTGGCATGAATATGGTCTTGAGGCTGTAGAGGGAACAGATAAAATATGGGTCACTATTGAATATAGTGATAATGAGTGGTGTACTGTATCTAGAACATCCTATCGCAAACGGGCCCCAAAGGGCTTTACGTTACATCAAATCGGCTTAGAAAAGGTTGTAGCAGTTGATGGTGATAGTGGCGCCTCTGTGGGTGATCGGGCAGGTTATAAGGAATATCAATTGCCTTGTGAAGGCGGAGCTAGCGTATACTTTGAAGAAAATTGGTTCAAAGGCGAGAAAATGTTTGCCGAAGGGGCGCGTGTGCCTTTGATGAACATTCGTCTCTGTAATGATGCAGAAGCTAATGCTATTAGTAAAAAGAAACGTAATCAACGTCTGAAAAAACACCTAGAAAGCGTTGCTAGTGCTATTGGTTGCGGTGCATTATTTTTAATGTGCCTTATTAGTTGGGATGGTGATATTTCTTGGCATGACGTACGTGGTACATTTGGACTTCCATACACCGCAAAAGAACATATGCATGATGCATCCGTATATTATACGAAGACGGATTCAGATACTGAGTATGTATATACTTCTAGTTTAGATCCTGTGAGTACAGCCTTAGATTTAATCGAATCTTTAGACGGAAACATTAGGAATGAAGGTGATGATCTACAAGAGGGTCGTGAAGTCATTGTATTCTATGATGCTAAGTCTGCCTATATTATTTCTAACGTAGATGGGCAAACTCGTGTTAAGGTGTGCGAACCAAGCAAGTTGACAACAGAGGAACTAGATCTCATTAATGGCACTATGCGAAAGTCCCATGTGCTTGATTCCTATGCCTATATGGTACGTCAACGAGATAGTGGGGGACGCGACAAATTCTTTAATACATATAACCATGATGTGGCTAGTCCATCCAATCGTTAACTATGAAAATAAAGAGACAATCTTAGGAGGTTTTATCATGATTTATATTCCTGATGTATTATTGACGATTTTTTATGCTTGTTTTGGGATTTTCCTAATGTTAACAGCCAATACTGTTATCGATTTCTTTGTACCTGGCAAATTTAGTGAAGAAATTAAACGTGGTAACTGTGCTGTAGCCTGGCTGTCAGCAGGTTCATTTATTGGTATTGGTGAGATTTTGCGTGCTGTTATCATGTCTCCTGTAGTGGCTACAGCTGATACTTCATTATTACATGGTGTAGTGGCGAGTATTATATATGCCATTCTTGGTATTGTATTATTCGTAACTGGCTATATGTTTATTAATTTATGGCATCGGAAATATAATTTATCTGAAGAGATTATGCGTGGTAATACAGCAGCGGGTGTCCTCGTCTTTGGCATCTTTGTAGGCCTTGCTCTCGTTGTTAGTGGCGCTGTGCACTAAGGGAGTGTCCTATGTATAAGCCAAGTAAGAAAACTGTATACATAACGGGAGCCTTTGTCGCTGTGGCGGGCATCGTTGGTGTGTCTTCATACTGGAATGACATCGCTTATGCTGTATGTGATAAAATCTATCCCGAAGCAAATGAAGGGGAGGCCCGATTGAAGGATAATCAAGGTAATCGCTATTCTTTATTAAACCATGGAGATGGTAAAGAAACAGCTTTATATGATGACAATCGATCTGTTACCTTTCACCGTGATACTAGTGGAAATTTAGTATGGGATGCGGGACTAGCGGGACTTTTACCAAGTATTGCTGCAGGGTATTATGCATTTCATGGATTTAGTGCTCCTCAAGCTCGAATGGATGCCAAAACTATGACCTATCGCGTGGCGGCACCGTTAAAACCGTATGAGGAACCGTATGTATATACAGCAACAGGTTCGAATGTACATAGTTCTGTGGGGCGAAGAACCTATGTAGACTATGAAAAGCGTAGAAGTAGTAAAGCATCCTCCATAGGTCAAAAATCTGGTTTTGGTAGTGCTGGTGTACGTTCTAGCAGTTCATAATGGAGGGTGATACTATGAAATCGTATATAGATGAACTTGATACGAATATATTGCCTTTTGTAGAGTATGAGGGCTATGCTGATCGATACCCAGCTCTTTCTGCACAGCTTTTTTCAGCTGAGTTTTATGATGAAATACGACATGCATCGCGTATGTTATATCAAATATTTTGCAAAGCTGCTAAGGTTTTTCAGCAGGCTCCTGATGAGTTTGCTCTCAATATGGATATGCCGGAAAATTTGATTCCCTTTTTACATCGTGGAAATCCGTTAGGATTGCCTACGTGGTTATCTCGGTTTGATTTTGTTCTCGATAACAAAGGGCGATTGCGTATGGTAGAAATCAATGCGGATACACCTTGTTTTCTAATTGAAAGCTATTATGCCAATGGAGTAGCCGCTCGCTTTTTTGATAAAGTCAATCCTAATGCAGAAGCTTGTTATGAATTAGATACTTTTTTACGTCGTATCTATCGAGTGACGTTTTGTAAAAAACATAGTGCATCTTATAAAAATCATAAGATGATAACTGATAATGAAACTGAGCCCTTTGTATTTTCTTGTTTTCATGACTATTTAGAAGATTTTGGCACTACACAGTTTCTTAAGAATCGTATGAAATCAGCCTGTCCTGAAGCAGATGTACGATTTTTATCCTTTTATGATATGGTTATCGATGATGAAGGGATTCTATTACCTGACGGTAATCATGCGATGAATCTGTACCGGTTACATCCGATGGAGCTCTTAGTTGATGAAACTACATCTGATGGAGAGCCTTTAGGCGAAATGTTTTTAGAGCTATATAACGAAGGCAAATTTAACTTATTTAATCCGCCAGAAGCGATTATATTACAGAATAAATCATTCATGTCATTAGTGTATGCTTTATACTTAACAAATCAATTTTTTACAGCACCTGAACGTGATATTATTGAGCGTTATTTGACACCATCTTACTTTGAATCCGACTTCTTTGAGCTGGATGATGGTCGTTATATACAAAAAGAAATTTGGGGTCGTGAAGGACGAAATATTCAGGTTGTTCAAAAGTGTGGAGATCAAGCTGAACTATACATGGAAAAATTTGTAGATAACTATGATGATATAGTTTGTCGGGACAGTAAAAAAGTTATGTATCAAGATTTTATATATCAGAAATGTTTTACCCATACTGTTGACAGTGGTACGAAAGAGGGGTATTTAACATTATCTTGCTTTATGCTAGGAGACCAAGCGTCTGCGGTAGGTTGTCGTTTTTCTCCTGATGAAATTGCAGGTACAGAAGCTTATTTTGTGCCTCTTTTAGTAGAATGATTTTATGTTGTTGTCTTAATTTTAGTTTACGTATCTTAATCTGAAAAACTATTAGTCTTATATAAGGCTTATCTTATCAGATAAGTATCATTTGGGGGAGATTTCAGGCTTTGGCTAATTTATATATTGGACTTGTTCATTATCCTATTATGAATAAACATAAAGAGGTCATTACGACGGCTATTACAAATTATGATATACATGATATTGCACGAGCATCTATTACCTATGATGTGTCTAAATATTTTGTCATTCATAATATTCCAGCTCAACGTGAGTTGGTAAGTACGATTATGGAACATTGGAAATCTGGGTTTGGTTCTACTTATAATCCTGATCGTAAGGATGCTTTCATAGGTGTGGAATTGGTAAATTCAATTGCGGTAGCGGTGCGAACAATTGAAGATATAGAAGGAACGAGACCGATTGTAGCTACAACAGATGCTCGCACCTATGATAATACGATTTCCTATGCACGGATGCGTGAACATCTTGAAAATGAGGGGCGCCCTGTGTTAGTATTATTTGGTACCGGTTATGGTATGACAAAAGAAACGATGGAAAGCTTTGACTATATTTTAGAACCTATATATGGCCATGGTGAATACAATCATTTATCCGTGCGTAGTGCCGTATCAATCATCTTAGATCGGCTGCGGGGCGAAGCATGGTGGAATAAATAGGAGGCGTCTATGTCAGGACATTCTAAATGGGCAAATATTAAACATAAAAAAGGTAAAACCGATGCATTAAAAGCTAAATTGGCTACAAAAATCGGTCGTGAAATTACTGTTGCAGCACGCATGGGTGGTGCAGATCCAACTGGTAATATGCGTTTGAAATTGGCTTTGCAAAAAGCTCGTGAAAATAATATCCCTAAGGATAACATTCAACGTGCTATCGACAAAGGTATCGGTGCTACGGACATGAATGCATATGAAGAAATCGTATACGAAGGTTATGGTCCTGCCGGTGTTGCCGTTACTGTTGAGGTGATGACCGATAATCGTAATCGTGCTGCTGCAGACGTGCGCCATGCATTCTCTAAACAAGGTGGTAACCTTGGTGAAAGTGGCTGTGTAGGCTGGATGTTCAAATCTAAAGGCGTATTTGTTATCGATAAAGAAGGTCATGATGAAGATGAGGTAACTATGCTAGCTCTTGAAGCTGGAGCAGAAGACCTTAAGTCTGAAGATGATGTATTTGAAATTTATACAACACCAGAGGATTTTGATGCGGTAGAAGCAGCGCTTGCTGATGCGGGTATCGAAACTGTAGTAGCTAAAATCACGATGATTCCAGATACAACGATTGAGTTGACTGGTGATGATGCTGTGAAAATGCAGAAAATGCTTGACGTATTGGATGATCTTGATGATGTACAAAACGTATATCATAATGGTATTTTGCCGGACGATGAAGAAGAATAATAATAAACGGGGCACTCTATGGGGTGCTCCTTTTCTATTGAAATTAAACTCGGATATTTATTAAAGTTAAGAAAATTAATATGTCTCATATATAATTCATAGGGGAATTCATGAACTTCGATGTGAAATTATGCTATAATAAAATAGATTATGTAATGGAGGTAGGCGGTAGCTTATCTCATTTTTAAACTAAGGGGGTTGGGGTGCGCATTATAGGAATTGACCCAGGTACGGCTATATGCGGATACGGCATTATTGACGTGAAGGGTAGCAAACTAACACCAGTAGCCTATGGGGCTATTACAACTCCTAAGGAATTAACTGATTCACAGCGACTGGAAATTCTATTTAATGATCTTAGTGATTTATTGGAGGAATATAGGCCTGATAAGTTCGGTGTGGAGGAATTATTTTTTAACCGCAATGTAACAACAGCCATTAAGGTAGGGCAAGCACGTGGTGTTATTTTATTGGCTGCTGAACAACAACGGATTCCTATTTATGAATATACACCATTACAAATTAAACAAGCTGTCACAGGTTATGGTAAAGCTGATAAGAATCAGGTCATTTATATGACGATGAATATTTTGGGGATTCGTGAGAAAATTAAGCCTGATGATACGGCAGATGCATTAGCTGTTGCTATCTGTACGGCTCATAGTTCTCACAATGATAGATTAAAGAGGTTGGTATAATGATAGGGTATGTGCGAGGTATCGTAACACATCTTTTTAAAGAATCGTGCTATGTTGATGTACATGGCGTAGGGTATCGCGTATATGTGCCGACCACTACGCGTCAACAGCTGACAGAGGGCCATGAGGCGACACTATTCACGTATCTTAATGTACGAGAAGATGCGATGCAACTTTATGGCTTTTGGACGGAAGAAGAATATGAGTTGTTTATACTCCTCATTTCTGTTTCTGGTATCGGGCCCAAGGTGGGGCTTGGCATCTTGTCAGGCATGACACCTGAGACTTTCAAATTAGCGATTATCAATGGACAGGTACAGCAATTAACTAAGTTACCTGGCATTGGTAAGAAGTCTGCGGAGCGACTTGTTTTAGAGTTAAAGGATAAAATCGCTAAGATGACACATATTTCTACGGAATCGTCTGCGACTATTCAGCCTGTTGGCGTTGCTGCAAACGGTGCTGTAGGAGAAGCCATTGAAGCCCTCGTATCCTTAGGATACTTGGAACGGGATGTAGCAGATATTGTAGAGTCTTTAGATGATGGTAAGCGTGATGTATCTGAGTTGATAAAAGTCAGCTTAATTGAGCTTGGGAAAGGACGATAAGGATGAATGAGGAAGTACGCCTTGTCGGCAATGGCGAGCACGAAGAGGATATATGGCAATATAGCCTTCGACCTAAGCTTTTTAATGAGTATGTAGGTCAAGAAGAGGCTAAAGGTAATCTAAATGTGTATATTCAAGCGGCAAAACAGCGTGGGGAAGCATTGGATCACGTGCTACTCTATGGGCCTCCAGGCCTTGGCAAGACAACATTAGCAGGGATTATTGCAAATGAATTGGGTGTTAATTTTCGTATAACTTCTGGTCCGGCTATTGAAAAGTCTGGTGACTTAGCTGCAATATTAACAAATTTGGACGACCATGATGTATTATTTATCGATGAAATTCATCGCTTGTCTCGTAGTGTAGAGGAAGTGTTGTACTCTGCTATGGAAGACTATGCTATTGATATTATCATCGGTAAGGGTCCAAGTGCTCGAACTGTGCGCATTGACTTGCCAAAATTTACTTTGGTAGGCGCCACGACTCGAGCGGGTGCTTTGGCAGCTCCATTACGGGACCGATTTGGTATTATTAATCGGTTGGAATATTATAAACAACCAGAGTTAGAGTTTATTGTGTCTCGCGCCGCAGAGATACTTAATATTGGTATTGTGCCAACTGGGGCAAGCGAAATTGCGCGTCGTTCACGAGGAACACCGCGTATCGCAAATCGTCTGCTTAAACGGGTACGCGACTTTGCACAAGTCATTGGTGATGGGGTTATCACTCAAGAAATTGCAGATGAAGCATTACAACGTTTATATGTAGATCAAATGGGACTTGATCGAATTGATCGACGTGTGTTGGAATGTATTATTGAAAAATATGATGGTGGTCCTGTAGGGATTGATACCATTGCGGCGGCCATCAGCGAAGAGAGAGATACCATCGAAGATGTGTATGAACCATATTTGATGCAATTAGGATTTTTAGGACGCACACCGCGTGGGAGGGTAGCTACTAAATTAGCCTATGAGCATTTAGGTATTTCACAGACAGGGAAATAACAATGAAAACAAAACGATTACAATTGATGATAATGGCCACTTTGTTTTTAGGTGTAAACATTGGCGGTGTTTCTATAGCACATGGAGCGACGCTGCAAAATAAAGGTACAGTGGTAACGAAAAAGCCAACGCCAAAATCAACAGTATCTAATACAACTGTATCGAAAGTAAATACGACGAAGAAATCTAGTTTTCGTCCACTTGCTACTAAACCAGCTGCAAAGCCGGTTACAATAACTAAAACGGTTTCTAAGTCAACTGTTGCATCTACGATGGCTAAACCTAGTGCAAAACCGGTTAGTGTAGCAAAGCCTGCTACATCTACAAAGCCGGTAACGCCGGCTAAACCAGTTAGTGCAACAAAATCAACTAGTACTGCGAAATCTAGTACTAATGTAACAGCTGCGAAATCAGCCACTACAGGTAAAGCTACAATGGCTACAAAACCTGCGGCTTCTAGTACTTCGAAGCCAACTGCTAAACCTGCAGTTACTGATGAAAAGCCTGTAGTACAAAAGAGAGCTACTGAAAAAACTGCTACTAAAAAGGTAGTAAAAACAACGGATGCGAATAGCATTCAAGCCAATACAGCAGTTATTACTCGCAACAAAGTGGGCTCCGTAGTGACGCCTGCTACAGAACGCAAAGAAAACATGCCAAATGTACGTGTTCTACTAGGTAGTCGTAGCTCTGATGCTACTGTTACATCTACAGCTAATATGGTTGTGTTGAACAGCGGTAATGGTCAAGTTAGCACAATCAGTGCTAATCGTGGTACATCTATTGGCGTTCGCGGCGGCAAGATTGCTGTAAATGGAAAGGCTATTGATAGTGTAGTTACATTGAAGCCTGCGAATAGTGATGCACCATTTTTGTTCGAAGGTAAAGGTTATCGTGGTGGGCTCACATTACGTGCCAATAATGGAACCATGATGATCATTAACTCTGTGCCTCTTGAGGATTACCTGTATGGTGTTGTTCCACAAGAGGTAGTACCGTCTTGGCCGGCTGCTGCATTAGAAGCGCAAGCCGTAGCAGCTCGCACCTATGCTCTTCATACGATGGAACAAAATAAAGGTAAATTTTATGATGTTAGCAATTCCACGGATCATCAAGTATATAGTGGTGTGAGTGGTGAATCTCAAGCTACCACAAATGCTGTAAATAAAACTAAAGGCATAGTTATGCTTTATGATCAACGTCCTATTAATGCCTTGTTCCATTCCGATGGTGGTGGCTATACAGAGGATAGTGTAAATGTTTGGGGCAGTGATGTGCCATACTTGAAAGGGGTAAAAGACTTTAGTACTGGTACATCTACATCGAATTGGACTGTTACTACCTCTCGTCAAGCTCTTGAAAGTAAACTTAATGCGGCAAGTAAAGGGGTAGGTAAATTGAAGAGCATTCAGTTGACCCCTCTTGGTAAGCCTGGACAACAAACATATGACCGCGGTGTATCAGGTCGTATAAAGAGTGCTACTTTCATAGGTACCTCTGGAAAAACTACTGTAGATGGTGATGCGCTGCGTAGCATTTTAGGTTTAAAATCTACACTGTTTGATTTCTATGTAAATCACAATCCTGCTAAAGGCACGGGTAAGGCTTATCATAGCTTTACTGGCAAGAATGATACTGTTTATATTAAAGGCCACGGTTGGGGTCATGGCCTTGGTATGTCTCAATGGGGCGCTGCGGAAATGGCAAAGCGCGCTAATCCTGGAGATACAAATTATTACCAAACTATTTTGCGTCACTACTATAGTGGCATTACATTGAAGAAAATGTACTAATAAGGATTACGATGAAAGTTACAGATTTTGATTATGAATTGCCAGAGGAACTGATTGCTCAGCATCCTGTAGAACCTCGTGATACAGCACGGCTTTTAACCTTAGATAAGGTAAGTGGTGAAGTTAAACATAAAGGACATTTTTATGATTTACTAGAAGAGCTTCATGAAGGAGATGTGCTTGTATTTAATAATACAAAGGTTATCCCTGCGAGATTATATGGACATCGTCAAGGTTCTGGTGGCAAGGTGGAGGTACTTCTACTCACACCATGTGGTGAAAATCGATGGGAATGCCTTGTTAAACCGGGAAAAAAATGTCCTATCGGGCAAGTTATAGAGTTTGATGACCGCCTAAGTGGAGTTATTATAGATAAAACAGATTTTGGAGGCCGTATCATTCAGTTCACATGCAACGGTGTGTTTGATGATGTGATTCAAGAAATTGGTGAAATGCCATTACCTCCATACATTCATGAAAAGTTAGAAGATAAAGACCGTTATCAAACGGTATATGCTAAGGAGAAAGGCTCTGCTGCAGCACCAACTGCAGGACTTCACTTTACACCTGACCTCTTAGAAAAGATTAAAGCTAAAGGTGTAGAGCTTGAGTTTGTAACCTTACATGTTGGACTTGGCACTTTTAGACCTGTATCGGCAGAGACTATTGAAGACCACGAAATGCATAGTGAGTTCTTTGTTGTACCTCAAGATACGGCGGATCGAATCAATGCAGCCAAACAAAAAGGGTCTCGTATCATTGCCGTAGGTACTACATCGGTGCGTACTCTTGAGTCTGCTACGAATGATGATGGTGTATTACAAGGTATGAGTGGTTGGACTCAAATTTTTATCTATCCTGGCTATAAATTTAAGATGATTGATGCGTTGGTAACGAATTTTCACTTGCCTCAATCTACATTGTTAATGTTGATTAGTGCACTAGCTGGTCGTGAACACTGTTTGGCGGCCTACGAAGAAGCTGTACGTGAACGTTATCGTTTCTTTAGCTTCGGCGATGCTATGTTTATACATTAGGAGGGACTATGCCGAGTATTATTTATGAATTACAAAAGACATGTCCTCATACGGGGGCACGGGCAGGTTTATTGCATACGCCACATGGTACCTTCCAAACACCGATGTTTATGCCTGTAGGCACGCAAGCGACAGTTAAAACTATGACACCAGAAGAACTAAAGGCTATGGGTTCTCAAGTTATTTTGAGTAATACCTATCATTTATTTCTTCGCCCAGGGCCGGAGCTTGTAGAAGAGGCTGGGGGCTTACATAAATTTATGAATTGGGATCAAGCGATTCTTACTGATAGTGGTGGATTCCAAGTATTTAGTTTAGGCGATATGCGCAAAATTACTGAGGATGGTGTTACATTTAGATCCCACATTGATGGATCAAAACAGTTTCTATCTCCTGAAGTGGCTACAAAGGTACAAGAACAATTAGGTTCTGATATTGCGATGGCTTTTGATGAATGTATTCCGTATCCCGCGGATCATGATTATGCGAAACGCTCTACGGCGCGTACAACACGTTGGGCGCATCGTTGCCAAGAGGCTCGTAAAGCTCATGACCGTCAAGGCATGTTTGGTATCGTTCAAGGTGGCATGTACAAAGACTTGCGCAAGCAAAGTGCGGAAGAACTTGTAGCTATGGATTTTGAAGGTTATAGCATCGGCGGTTTATCCGTTGGGGAACCTCATGATTTAATGAATGAAATCTTAGAATATACTACGCCATTATTGCCAACTAACAAGGCTCGTTATTTGATGGGCGTTGGCACCGCAGATTGTCTGGTAGAAGGTGTAGCACGTGGAGTTGATATGTTTGATTGTGTATATCCAACTCGTGTTGCTCGAAATGGGATGGCCATGACCTGGAATGGTCGTCTTAATATTCGAAATGCTCAATTTGCTCATGATTGGGGTCCTTTAGAAGAAGGTTGCCAATGTTATACATGTAAAAATTATTCCCGTGCATATATTCGTCACTTATATAAGGCAGAAGAGATTTTGGTATTACGCCTTGTAACGTATCATAATCTCTATTTCTTATTAGAGTTTATGCGTCAAATGAGACAAGCTATCTTAGAAGATCGGTTCCCACAATTTAGAATGCAATTTTGGGATAGCTTTAAAAAATAGTAATTAAGTCTAGTCAAATTTATATTAGGTGGCTATACTAGAAAAGAAATACATATTTATTAACCTAGGAGGATAACATGGGAGATATTCAACAAATCTTGCAAACTAGCTGGCCTATTTTGTTAATGGTAGTAATTTTTTACTTTCTATTGTGGCGTCCACAAAAGAAACAACAAAAAGAGCGTGCTAGCTTGTTAGGTAGTTTAAAAAAAGGCCAAAAAATCGTTACTATTGGTGGTATTTATGGCGAAATTGTTGAACTTGATGATGAAAAAGTCAAGGTACAGGTATCTGAAAAAGTTGAATTAACATTTGCTCGTACAGCAGTTGCTAATGTACTGTCTAAGAAAAACAAGGAAGAAAAATAATGAATACAAAGGAAGCAGTGCGCCAGGCGTGTAAGTCTCAGCGCGCTGCTTTATCCGTTGCTGATTGTAGGTCGTGGACGCCGATGTTGACGAATCAAATCGTTAATAGTCCTGAGTATATATCGGCAAAAAACATTATGGCCTATTTGGCGATGCCTAAAGAGGCCAATTTAGACGATGTGATTCGTCATACTTTAGAACATGGTAAATCTGTATACGTTCCAGTATGTACTGATAAGACGACTATGATTGCAGTTCGCCTTAAGTCTCTAGAATCTATCACTCGGGGTGTGTTAAATATACGTATTCCCGCTGAGCCATACGATATTATTGATCCGTGTGACTTGGATTTGATTTTAGTGCCTGGTGCTGGCTTTGACCGTCAAGGTGGTCGCATGGGAATGGGGAATGGGTATTATGATCGATTTCTCAAGGAACTTTCACCGAGTACATTTATGGGCGTATGTTGGACTATACAATTATGGGAGACACCAATCCCAATGGAAGCATTAGACCAACGAATGAGTAAAATTGTGACAGAGCAAGGCATTATACATTGTGTATAGCAGAAGGGAGCAACTATTTTGAACGGTAAAGCTATTATCAAGTTTTTAGTAGTCATTGCTGCCATCATTGGATTATTTGCGTATTTTATTCAACCATTAGCAGGCTCTTTGAAACAAGGCCTAGACTTGCAAGGTGGTACGCATATCGTATTGGAAGCAGAGGACTCTGCGACTGGTACAGCTGACAATGATGCAGTGGAACGGGCGAAGCAAATCTTAGAACGTCGTATTAATGAAATGGGTTTATCTGAACCATTGGTACAACGTGAAGGTGCTCGTCGTATTATCATTGAATTGCCAGGTGTAAAAGATCCTGACGAAGCAATTAAACGTATCGGTAAAACAGCGGTCTTGGAATTTAAAAACGACCAAGGTCAAACCGTTATGACTGGTGATGACTTAAAAGATGCTAAAGAAGAGTTAGGTCAAAATAAACAACCACTCGTTGCTATTGAATTAAGTGATGAAGGGGCTAAGAAGTTTGCTGATTTAACATCTAAAAATATTGGTCGTCGTATTGCCATTACATTGGATGGTAAAGAATTGACTAATCCTGTAGTACAACAAGCAATTACAGGTGGTAAAGCCACTATTTCTGGTAGTCAAAGTTTAGAAGAAGCTAAAGACTTAGCTATTTTATTACGTTCCGGTGCATTGCCTGTTAAAATTAATGTATTGGAAGTGCGTACAGTAGGTCCTTCTTTGGGGCAAGACTCCAAGGATAAATCTGTTGTAGCCTTCAGTGCTGGTATTGCAATGATCATGATTTTCTTGGTTATCTTATATCGTTTTTCTGGCATCGTAGCTAATATAGCATTACTTGTATATGTTATGCTCTTATTACTCGTGTTGGGCAAGGGCTTTAATGCGACTATGACATTGCCAGGTATTGCTGGTATTATCTTATCCATGGGTGTTGCGGTAGATGCAAATATTCTTATCTTTGAACGTTTTAAGGAAGAGGTATTTTCCGGCAAATCTATGCGTGTTGCTATGGAAGCAGGCTTTAGCCGTGCGTTAGCCACAATTACTGATGCAAACGTATCCGTTATCATTACAGCTGGTATCTTAACTATTTTAGGCTCTGGCCCTGTAAAAGGCTTCGCTATCAGCTTAGGCGTAGGTGTTGTGGTGAGTATGTTCACTGCGATTACTGTGAGTCATTTCCTATTGCGCTTATTAATCGATTGTAACTTTACAAACCATCCATTCTGGTTTGGTGCGAATATTTCTCCGAGCACAAGTGCTGACGCATTTGCACCTAAATCTTTGAAAGGAGGTAAACGCAAATGACATTAGACGTAATTAAACATCATCGTTGGTGGTTTGCTATTTCCTCCACACTTGTTATAATCAGCTTAATTTCCATATTTACTAAAGGGTTTAACTTTGGTATTGATTATACTGGTGGTACGATTGTTGAAGTTGTATTTGATCAACCTGTAGAGGTTAGTCAAGTTCGTGACGTTTTAAAAGAATATAATCTTGAAAATGCACAAATTCAGCTTTCCGGTGATACTACTGGTGATACAGCGGGCGAAGACGTAATGATTCGTACACGTAATCTCGAGTCTAGTGAAAGTGCCGCTGTTGTTGATTCTTTGACTAAATCTATTGGTAACAATACAGTTAAACGTATTGAAACTGTAGGAGCTGTAATTGGTTCTGAAGTTACAGAACATGCGTTATTGAATCTTGTTATAGCATTTACAGCATTAGCTCTATATATTTCTTATCGTTTTGAATATAAGGTTGCCATTTCTGCGTTAGTTGCCATTTTCCATGACTTGATTATGGTTCTTGGTGTTTTCTCTTATTTCCAACTAGAAATTGATGCATCCTTCTTAGCTGCCATTCTTACGGTTGTAGGTTACTCCATGAATGAATCTGTAGTTATCTTTGACCGTGTTCGTGAAAATACGCATACACATAAACGTTCTGATACATTTGCAGATTTGGCGAATGCGTCTATTACACAAAGTATTCACCGTAGTTTCTATACATTGGCTACCGTTATGTTTGCTTGTGTATCCCTTTATCTATTCGGTGGGGACACTACAAAGAACTTTGCCCTTTGCATGATCATCGGTTTTGCTAGTGGTGCGTACTCCTCTATCTGTGTAGCTACATCCTTGTGGGTTATGTGGAAGAGCCGTAATAAAAATGACGTACGTAATCAATAATAAGTTATAAATTATTATTATTGTGTTAATGATTAAAGTATAAGAACCTCTCTGGATTTATTTTTAGAGAGGTTCTTTTATTTTGCTATCTTTTATTATGTAAAATGGTATAGGTATTTTACAGATAACAGTCATTTTTAACTATATAAAATTTAAAAAGGCTTGTTCTTGAATTCTATAAGATAGAGGCGTAAAATGGCTAGGTGACACGATACAAAAGGAGATACAAATATGGATTCAAATAGATTATGGAGCCCTGCTTTTACTAATTATGGTATTAGTAGTGGTATTTTATATATGACTCAATATGTTCTCGTAGCGGCATTGCCAATCGTAATCACGTCTGAGCTGGCTGGCAGTGATCTTGATGCGGGTTTAGCGATGACATATTTTCAAATTGGTACAATTTTATGTAGGATTTTTGCAGGACGATTAATAGATGGTTTTAATAAGCGTATTGTTTTATTAATATCAACAGCCTTGTTTTTCATTATTATGGGATTATTTAATTTTACTACATCCTTAGAGGCTGTTTTCGTACTACGTGGGTTACATGGTGTTGTGTTTGCCCTTGGAACAACTGTAATGGCTACTCTAGCAGTATTAGTATTACCTCCTAGTCGAAAAGGTGAGGGAGTTAATATGTTTGCTATCTTTTCAAATATAGCAATGGTATTAGGACCTGCTATCGGCCTATATGCTTTATCGTCATACGGTAGTATGGCATTGTACATATTTTTAACGATTATGACTGGATTGGCTATGGTCTTAAGTAATATTATTCCCCTATCAAAGGAGTTAGCAGTACCTAAACAATCAAAATATAAAGGTTGGCATATTTCCCAGTTTATAGAAAATAAAAGTTTACCTTGGGCTTTAATGGGCTTATTTATTGGTTTTACTTATTCTGGTGTTTTAGTTTTTATACCCATAGAACTTAATAGCATGGGGGCAGGAATATGGGGAAGTGCTTTCTTTGCTATTTTTGCGTTGATGATTATTATTAGTCGACCTATAGTAGGAAAAATATATGCTCGATATGGTTCAAAAATTATTATCTATACAGGATTAGGATTATTTATACTAGGCTTATTTGTATTGGGATTAGCTATAACCCCATTAGCTATTCTATTCACCGCTCCGTTGTTGGGGTTAGGCTATGGTGCAGCACAACCTGCATTCCAAGCACTGGCTATACAATCAGCTCCTATTGAGCGTGCGGGTGTATCAACAGCAACATATTTTTTAGCATTAGATATAAGTGTTGGTGCTGGATCAGTTATGCTTGCAGTATTAGCTAGTGCGTGGGGCTATCAATATTTATATATGTTCACTGCATTGGTTATGGTGGTAGCACTTGCTTTGTATCATATATGGGTAAAAAGATATACTCCTTTAGAACTATAGTTGTTTAAGGTAAAATTGGGTAAATAAATATTTAACAAGTTAAAATGGCTTCTAATGAGATATTATGTATAGGATTCAATAAGAATAATGAAAAAAAGATGAAATTTTGGGGATAACAATTTTATATATTGACGTTTATTATATTTATGCTATACTTATACAAGTCATTAGGACACAGCTCAAATGATAAGTATGAAAAACTTCTTAGAAGTTAAAAAAAGCACTTGACGGAATGAGCTGGACTTGATAGAATAATCAAGTCGCCAGTTGATGAAACACTTCGAAGAAAGAGTGTGTAGACTGGTACAGATCTTTGAAAACTGAACAATGATAGGTAATCAATCATATGATTGAACATATGCCAGAGTGCGGGTTTTGACATAGTCAAAACCAACCATAATTCAAAGTTACTTCAATGTAACGACAACAAATAATGAGCTATTCAAATAGCTTCAAGATATCTTGGAGAGTTTGATCCTGG
>NZ_JAWEGM010000004.1:0-272245 GCF_032472435.1 Veillonella parvula | reverse complement strand
TCATCCAAAGTATGTCTCGAAAAGGAAACTGTTTGGATAATAGCGTGATGGAAAACTTCTTTGGCTTACTAAAATCAGAGTTGTTATATTTAGAGGAATTTACTTCCTATGAAGATTTTATCAACAAATTAAGAGATTATATTGATTATTACAATACAAAACGTATTAAGCTCAAATTAAAAGGAATGAGTCCGGTAGAATACCGAACTCATTCCCAAAAAGTAGCTTAATTATATCTGTCCAAGAAAATGGGTGCAGATCATAAAACCGCATTCTGTTACAGCTCTCTTTTTGTGCATCTTTGATTACAGGTTGGAAAGAAAATCGTCACCTTGATTAATAACCAATTCGTGCGTTGGCGAGGATAATTTTCGTTTTGACATAAATCTCTTATTGGCAAATTAATAATACAGACTTTGGTTATATTCGTCTATTGTGTTTTGTCTGTTGTAGTATTCAGACTGTCCATCATAATATCCGTCATTGTACCCTTCGATATAATCGTAGTTACGACCATAATTAGATTCTGCCCAACGTCCAAACGAACCATGTATATATCCAGAGTTATACCCTATGTCATAGGCATAACTACCATTTGGATTATTGTAGAACGCATTGGATGAAAAAGCACAAGATAATAACACAATTAAAGCAACTAAAAATTTCATAATACAATACCTCCTTTTAAGGCCAGTATAATACGTATTATTATTTAGTGCAATATATTGCTTGTGCTAGGATGATATTAATATTGCCTTTTTTACCGATTTTAAAAATTTTATCAGAATCAGGTTCAGATGTATGAGTTAGGGCAATATATTCTGTAGTATTTAACTTAATAGTATAAATATTTTGTACATTATCTACATCATATGTAACTATACTAACAACTTTACCTCTAAGTTCCATAGAATCATCTATAAACCACTAACATCTAAAATAACATGACTATAGGTATTAATATTGCCAGAGCTTTTTATCTTGTCCTTCTGTACCATCTATTGGTAATGATAAGCAACTTGAGGATGGATCATTAATCTCATTGTCGTCTGCCTAAGAGAATGTTTGTCATGTATTAGTATATATAGATTTTATTTTTATATCGCCATTTATTAAATATGGAAATTTTTTGTCGATTTTAGTCACGCTATGTATTTCCAAAATAGCTATAGTTTTCCAAACTGTTTCTTGTCTAGATACGTTATTCGTAATCCATCTAGACGCTAATCTAGTTTTGTGATAGAGTCTAATGCTTGCTTAGTTATAGTGACAGGAACTATGTATGGTCTAGTAATCCACATTGGTATTCGTATTTACCATTTACAAGTTTATTTTCGCAAACGCTATACGATATATTCCAGCAATACGACTATGATGATTTTATATTTTGATATACAACAACTAGATATACATTTGATAATATTCGTTAGTCCTAAAAACAAAATGTCAAAGCACGATTATAAAGAATGCTTGCATACGTTACACTGACTTTTATTTTTCTCTATTCTCATCCTCAAAAATAAAGCCCGTCATGGATAGGGAGCCTAAATTATAAGTTTGATTAAATACAGTCGGTTTTGCACTTTCACTCGCACCCATAATATAAATTAATGGCAGATAGTGATCTGGTGTAGGTGCTGCATAGCTAGCCTGAGTATGTCGAGTGTAATTAACAATAGCATTTATATCGTTTTCTAAGACTGCCTTAGAAATGTATTGATCAAACTCAATTGTGGCGGAGGTGCCGGATGGACTGTCCCATTCTATGCGCCTTAGATTATGAACGATATTACCGCTGCCCATGATAAGATAGCCTTCATCGCGTAATGACTGAAGCTTTGTTCCTAGTTGATAGGCTTCTTTTGGGCTCAGGTATTTGTTGATAGATAGTTGGACAACGGGAATTGATGCATCAGGGAACATGTGAACTAACACGGTCCACATGCCGTGATCAACGCCCCAAGTGTCATTTATAGAAACGGAGTTACCCAGTAATTTTTGTACTTCTTTCGTTAAATTGCTGTCTCCTTTGGCAGGATAGACAACCTCGTAGAGATCTTGAGGGAATCCATACATATCGTAAATTTGTTTTGGATTCTCTGCACTTTGAACATAGGTACCATCTGCATACCAATGGGCAGAGATGGCAAGTATGGCTTTTGGTTTGCCATAGTTGTTGATTATATTTTGTCCCACACTTTTGAAAGTAGTTGTTGTTTCTGTATGTTCTAAGGCCATCATGGGACTGCCATGGCCTACGAATAATGTTGGCATGCGTTTCATAATACCACCTAATCCTTCAATTGATAATGTGTAATCTGTTTAATGCTGTAAAATTGATACAATTGTTTAGCTATAAATGTTGATGACTAAATCTAATAGTTATTGATTTACCAACCGATAATTGTATTTAGTTAGTGAGTTTATTATATATTGGTGCAAATATTTTGAATAGTAGAATTATTTTAGATAGGTACTATCAAAAGTGATAGAATTATGATAAATACTGATTAAAATTTTTTCAAAATAATTTGTACCCTAAAAAAAGATACTGTAAAATGCTTGCAATATGATAAATTTGTGATATGATTTGAACTAAATTAGAAAGAAAAGGAGAATGACAATGGCAGAGCAACTCGTAAATGTTCATGATTTAGTAGGCCGCTGTCCTTTTGCGACAAGCCAAAAGTTATTGGCTGGCAAATGGTCTTTGTTGATTATGCATGAACTATCTGAAGGTCCCGTGCGCTTTCGTGAATTAGAACGGAGATTATATCCAATCACACAAGCCACTCTAACTAGAGCTTTACGCCAATTAGAGGATGATGGTCTTGTACATCGTGAAGTATATGGTACCATTCCACCAAAGGTTGAATATAGCCTTACCGAAGTGGGAGCTGGTTTTAAAACTGTGTTAGCTTCCCTCGAAAACTGGGGTAACCAATATATTGACTATATGAAAGCCGCTGGTCGCATCTAAGAAATGCCAGCGGCATTTCTGCCCTTATTATGATTATACATATGGGGCCCTATATATTTGATAAGACTTAAAAAAGGCCTTTCTATGTGTTATGAATAGCTATTTGTTTATGCCATGTATTTAGAAAAATATGATATAATAAAAAATACGAATGATATAAATTCTCAATAATTTAGAGGTATTGATAATAATGTTACATGTTACTTTCTTAGCGCATAGCGGATTCCTCGTAGAGGATGGTAAGCGTTGCTATGTGTTTGATTATTATAAGGATCCTAATAATATTGTTTGGCAGTTGGCTAAACGAGGCCGTGAGCTTTGGTTCTTTGTCACACATACTCATGGCGACCACTTTAATCCGTCCATTACGGAATTTGATGGTCCTCAAACGCGCTATATTTGCCATCAAGATGTGCCGTTAGAGGGCAAGGTGAAAAAATGTATTACCATGCGCCCTGGCCAAGATGCGTCGTTAGATGATGTAGGCATCCATATGTATGGCAGCACCGATGAAGGTGGTTCTTTTTACGTAAAGACAAATACGGCGAATATCGACTCTGACTCTATCTTCCATGCAGGCGATCTTAACTGGTGGCATTGGCTTGGTGATACGCCGGAAAATAATGCGGATGCAAAGCGCATGGCTTGGCGTGAGTTCAAGGAATTAGACGGTTTGTCCGTAGATGTAGCGATGTTCCCTGTAGACAATCGTTTGGAAGACGCTATGGAATGGGGCAGTATTGAATTTTTGCGCCGTGTACAGGTGAATAAAGCCTTTATTCCAATGCATTTGAATGGTCCATTATGGACACCGTCTGTATACTTTAAAGCTCTCTTTGGGGAGGTGCCGATTTGGGAACCTCAAAAAGACGGCGATGAGGCTACTTTTTAGATTATAGATATAATTTGTGAAAGTCCGTAGACCTCGAGGTCACTACGTTATATAGGGATAGTCTATATGCGTAATTGAGTAAGTTAGGATCAAGTGATGATGAAAACTAAACCAGTGGCAACCACCCTGTTGGTTGTCATGGCTATTATATTTTTAATTTCATATCCGCAGCGACATGATACATTTTGGGCCTTTATCATGCATATCTCTGGGGCAGCTATGATAGGTGGCCTCGCGGACTGGTATGCAGTAACGGCTCTCTTTACGAAGCCTTTAGGCATTCCTTTCAAAACGGCAATCTTGCCGCGCAGTAAGGAACGATTAATTCAGATAGGCCGCACTATGCTCAGCGAAGAGCTATTGCGCGTGCCACAGATGTATTATGCTATCAAAAAAGAACGCGTTATGGTCCGTATCGTTGAATACGGCATGAGCGATGTGGGACAAGTTCAAATTAGAAATCTCTTGTACGGTGTGGGCAATCAAGTTTTATCTCATATGGATATTGAACCGATGCGCCAAGAGATTAATAAGGCCATTTATAAGGGGGTTACAAACTGGAAAGCAACACCCCTTGTTATTCTCTTTGGCCGTTGTATGCTAGAACGTCACACAGCAAGCGTGTTTTGGCTTTATTTTAACCGCACATGTCAGCGTGTTATCGCATCAAATCAGGTATATCCGTATTTGTATCGCGTCATGCTAGACATTATGAAAACTTATACAAAGGATTCTTTCTTTCGTGAATTGGCCATCGCCTTTGGTGGAGATGGACTTTCACCAGAACGATTGGTAGAAACGGTACAGAAAAAAGCCGTTCAATTCTTGAAGGAAAATGAATCTATTGACTCTGCATTGGGGCGCTATGTATGGGGCCAAGCCATTCGCTTTTTCAATAATTTGGAAACTAATACAGAGTGGCAAGCTTTCATCGAAGAACATAAAAATCAGTGGATTAGAATGGTTCTTGAAGAATGGGAAGGCAAACTTATCGATGGGGATACATTGGATTGGAAACGCCTCATGGACATCGTTATGGAGCGCTTTAATGTGCTCGGCACCGAAATTTTGTTGAATCCAGACAAGCAGGCGCCGTTTGAGCGGTTCTTCTTGTTGCGTAGTATTCCGTGGTTGCAGAAATTGAACCCCCTCATCGACAGTGTGGTAGGTCAGGAATTATCTCGCTATTCGCCTGATGAAATCACTCAAATTGTGCGCGGCAAAATGTACTATGACCTTCAAATGGTGCGTATTAATGGTTCCCTCATAGGGGCTGTCCTTGGGGGCACCTTATACGGTTTGACCATCATTGTAGAGGGGGTGCTCAAATGATTAGTTATTTGAAATCCCTTACCTTGAAACAGCGTGCTAATGGCATTTTAGGCTTGACTGCCGTATTGTATTGTTTTGCTTTTGTAGGACAATTTTTCTTTGGTTATGAAAGTTGGTATCAACCGTTGTACTGGGCTGTCCAATCTGCCCTCATCGGTAGTGTGGCCGACTGGTTTGCTGTAACGGCATTATTCCGTAAGCCACTAGGTTTCCCATATCATACAGCACTAATTCCTCGCAATAAAGATCGCCTCATTAATGGTGTTATTAAACTTGTAGAGACGAAGATGCTTACCAAGGAGCGCTGTAAAGTATTATTGAAAAATGTGCAATTTGTGCCATTGTTTGAGAAGTTCTTGTTGTCTCCTGAGGGGCAGCGAGCAGCACGCCTTGTGATTCATCAAGGACTACACCTTTTATGGAAATCTCAAACTAATGAAGAATGGGCACAATGGGGGGCAAAACGCATTCGTGGATTGCTTCAACAACATTCTCTCGTGCCCGTTTTGAAACACGTATTACTTGATTTATGTGAGCATAATCGCTATGAAAGTATGGTTGTGCAAGTTCTAAACGTGATTCAAGAACGGATTAATCATCCGGCTATGGTTACTTGGCTTACCGCTGTCGTAGCAGAAGAGGCACATAAGAAAAAGCGAAAAGGCTTCTGGTCTGATTTCCTTATTTCTATGTCCGAAGCTACCGATGTAGTAAACTATCAAGAAATGGCAGAGGCTATTGTTCAAGAGGCCTATGCGATGCTGGAAAGTTGGAAGCGTCCAAATAGCCCCGAACGAACTGCTTGGTTGCGACAATGGGTAGAACCTATTCGTAATATTGAAGAGAACCATGAAGTCTGCGATGCTCTTAACGAAGCGTGGGAACGCTGGATTCGCGAACAAGATTGGGAATCTGTTATCGAAAACCATTTATGCCCTTATATAGAAGAACTATTGCTCGTAGGGGATGAAAACGGAGAAACTCCGGCTCAGGTTTTAGTTAATATTGCTCTTGAATTATGGAATGTATACGGTCAATCGGAAGATCTTAGAAATCGTATTGAAAAAACCTTACACGATATTGGCGACTACGTACTTGAACAAGGGTATGACCTCATTGAAACTATCATACGTCAAGTATTAGGTGGCCTCAGTACAGATAAATTTATTTACTTTATTGAATCTAAGGTGGAGGACGATCTCAGCTGGATCCGCATTAATGGTGCTATCGTTGGTGCTGTAGCGGGTCTGCTTGTATGGACCTTCTTAGAATATGTATATATGCCGTTTTGGCAACAATTTGTAGGCTAAAGTTAATTATCTATAATAAGTTGCTTTAAAATTAAATACACAAAAACTAGCATATAGAAGGAGCTTCTATATGCTAGTTTTTTATGGTTTAATTAATTCTACATTATGGGCTTTTGGATTAAAATTGATATAGAAACGGGACTGACCATTGGTCAGTCCCGTTTATGTTATTCTTCCCTTGTATTGTACGGCAATCGCACGGTAAATGTAGTTTTTACTTGTGGTTCACTCGTGGCCGTTACTGTACCATGGTGTAAGTTAATAACTTTATTTACAAAGTATAGGCCTAGGCCGATGCCGTGATTAGACTTTTTATTTCGCGATTGTTCCGTCTGATACATACGATCCCAAATATGATCCAGAGCTTCAGGTTCGATGCCAATACCATTATCTGTTACGGTAATGACTAAGTCTCTGCCTACGAGTTTAGCCGAAATATCAATAGTAGAGTTTGTAAACTTAATAGCATTGTCCACTAGGTTTGTGATAGCTCGACGTAATGATACTTCGTGAGCATTCATATGTAAATTAGGTTCAATATGAGATGTAATTGTAATCTGTTTATCTGTATTTTCTGTACAGAGTCTTGTATAGTCGTGGACCATATTGGATAACATCAATGATACATTGACAGGTGCAAAGCTTAGACCTTGTGCATTTTCAAGGCGGGCTACATCAAGCAGTTGACTTACGAGGTTAGTCATGAACTTAGCTTGCTCTAAGATATGTGTTAAACCTTCCCGTAGATCTGCTTCCGTACGACCGTATTTTAAAGCAAATTCACTTTCTGCTTTAATAACGGCAATTGGTGTACGTAGCTCGTGAGATACGTCAGAACTAAATTGTCTTTCACGATTGGAAGAATCCTCAAGACCTGAAATCATACGGTTAAATGTTGTAGTTAGTTCGTAGATTTCATCTCTCGCTGTGCGAGCAGGAATGTCGATACGACGGCTCAAGTCGTTGTTCTTACCGATGACTTTAGCTGTTTTCGTCAAGGTTCGGACCGGTTTAAGTCCTTTTTTGATGAAAAGATAACCGCCTAGGGAGGAAATTAGTAAGAATATGATATTCCCTAACAGTAAACTGTATAAAAGGTTTTCCGTCTTTTTAGAGGCTGTTTTTACTTTTGTAACAGCACGCAAAATACCACGATAGTTTGGTTCGTTAACCGGTGTATCGTAGTAGTAGAAGGTATCATCACCAGCAGCAATTTCACCAACTTGCCCTAAGGAAAGGATTGTTTGGTTTGGAAACCCATCTGGCAAGGCGCCTTTAATAATATAGCCGTCTTGAGTTGATACAAAGAAGAATGTATTATCTTGGTACGGTTTAAACTTGCGGATATCCGTAGCCATAATCATCGCTTGTTGTTGTAAGCGTTCGCGCACTTCTTTGTTGTCGGATTCATGTGTATATGCGTAAATCCATGCGGATGCAACCATCAAAATGATAAGCAAAAAGATGGTATACCAAGACATAATTTTAAAGGTTAGGGGCAGCCGATTAAATAAATCGGTGGCTGCCCCAGACATGGTATCTAGATCTCGGTGAGGATCATTAGTTTTCTGTTTTGAGGACATACCCTACTCCACGAACCGTTTGAATGAGTTTTACATTCTCATCAGTATCAATTTTCTTGCGCAAATCTTTAATGTATACGTCGATAAGGTTAGAGTAGCTTTCATAATCGTATTCCCAAACATGGTCAAGGATTTGTTGACGAGATAATACGATATTTTCGTTACTTGCTAAATAGAATAATAGGTCGAATTCTTTTGCAGTCAATGTAATTGTTTCGCCGTCGCGTTTAACTGTACGTTGAGGAACATTGATGGTAAGTGGACCTACATGGATATCGTTTTGTGCATGACGCGCATTACGACGAGCCAATGCATAAATACGAGCGGTTAACTCCTCAAGATCGAAAGGCTTTACAAGATAATCATCTGCACCAGTGTTAAGGCCTGTAACTTTATCTTGCAAGGAATCCTTTGCTGTTAAAAGCAATACAGGTGTTGTATTACCGTCGTTACGCATTTGTGCAAGAGCACTGATACCATCGAGGATTGGCATCATAATATCCATTACGATAACGTCATAGCTAGATGTGTTAACGTAATCGATCGCTTGTTGCCCATTGAAGCATGTATCAACTGTCATATTTTCTGCACGTAAATATTTAGCCGTGATACCATTCAGCATTTCTTCGTCTTCTACAAGTAAAATTTTCATTCTCTGTTCTCCTTATGTATGATTTAAAAATATAGCTCTCCAACTACATTAATTATAGTCATTATATATATATAAACTTTCTTTTTTTGAAAGCCACAACACCATATAAGGTGACTATATATATAATATTATATAACTTATTTATCTATTATCATACCTTATACAATAGTAATGAGCAAAAGATGAATGTACATGCGAGTTTACAAGACTTTTCTTCATCTTTAAAAGCCTTAAAAATGGTGAAAGACAGAAACTTAATGAATTCTGCTAATGAATAAAATCTAACTATATCGAAGATTGCCGTATGCGCATAGATGAGGATGATTTTATCGATTTTAGATGATGTGCGATAAATCACTAAAAAAACTTATGATAATTATTATCACAGGAATAAATACTTGTTATGAGCGTAGAAAAACGATAATTTTCGATAATTAAATTCTAGGTGAATTTGGTAGGAATTTAATGGATATTAATTATTATAAACTATTAGTAATGATTAAAAAGCTAGTTTTTATGCGGATTATATAGATACCAAAGGAAATAAAAAAGTAGAAAAATTTCGGAACCGAATTACTTTCGTAAAATTCTTAACTTCTTGTAAAAATTATTCATATAGGTATTTTTTTGACTCCTCTTTTTACCTTAAAAATACTAAGTGAAATAAATTATCAATTAGATTAATCAAAATTAATTATGCATAATAGGGTTTAGACATGACCTGAAATGCTCTCTATAATTATAGGTAAAGGAATAAGAAAAATCGCATAAGTATGGGGTTTTTCTTGAAAGAAAAATGATTAGGTTATCAAAAATTTTTATAAGTTTTTGAAATGAGATAGTCTAACAAGTTTTCTTATTAATAGGTAGTTATGAGGAGGTCATTATGGAACAGTTTGATGTTCTAGTAGTAGGTAGCGGTGGCGCTGGTCAACGCGCGGCTCTTGAAGTAGGTCGTCGCAAAGGCTTAAAAGTAGCTCTTATTACTAAAATTTTCCCAACTCGCTCTGCAACAGCAATGGCGCAAGGCGGTGTAAATGCATGTTTGAACAACGTTGCAGCTGAAGATACAGTTGAAACTCATACTTTTGATACTGTAAAAGGCTCTGACTATCTTGGCGACCAAGATGCAATCGAATTCTTCTGCTCTCGTTGCCCAGAAGGCGTACTTGAAATGGACCACATGGGTGCTCCATTCTCCCGTACTGAAGAGAATAAAATTGCGCAACGTAACTTCGGTGGTCAATCCTATCCACGTACTTGCTACTCTGCAGATAAAACTGGTCATGTTATTTTGCACACAACTTACGAACAATGCTTGAAAGAAGGCGTACACTTCTTACAAGAATGGTACCTTTTAGATCTTGTTAAAGACGCAAATGGTCACGTTGGTGGCGCAGTTGTGTGGAACATGAAAGAAGGTAAAGTAGAGCAAATTAAAGCAAAAGCAATTATCTTGTCTACTGGTGGTGCAGGTCGTATTTTCTGGACTCGTACTACAAACCCATTCCTTTCCACAGGCGATGGCATGGCAGCAGCATTCCGCGCTGGTAATGGCTTAAAAGATATGGAAATGATCCAATTCCATCCAACAGGTCTTGGTCGTACTGGTATCTTGATGTCTGAAGCGGTTCGTGGTGAAGGTGGTTACCTTCTTAATGCTGAAGGCGAACGTTTCATGAAAAAATATGCGCCTAATAAAATGGAATTGGCATCCCGTGACGTTGTAGCGAAAGCCATCGAAGATGAAATCGCTGCAGGTCGTGGTTTCGGTTCTGGTCTTAACGCATACGTAGTAGCTGACCTTCGTCACTTAGGTCCTGAAGTTATTATTGAAAAACTTCATGGTATCCGTGACTTGGCTATGACTTTCGAACATTGCGATCCATTGACTCAACCGGTACCTATTCGTCCTACATGTCACTATACAATGGGCGGTATCGACGTAGTGGATTACAAAACTTGTGCATGTGAATTGCCTGGTTTGTTCGCTTCTGGCGAAGCATCTTGTATCTCTATCCACGGTGCGAACCGCTTGGGTGGTAACTCCTTGGCAGACGGCGTAGTATTCGGTAAAGTATCTGGTGCTGGCGCAGCTGATTATGCTGAAACACATGAACAACCTAACGTAGATGCGGAACTTGCTGCAGCTGCAAAAGCTTGGGAAGCTCGTTTCACAGAAGTAACATCCCGTGAAGGCGGTCGCCCGGTTGTAGAAATCCGCGATGCATTGGCTGATGCAATGTGGAATAAAGTAGGTATCTTCCGTAATGAAGAAGGTATTACTGAAGCCTTAAAAGAAATCGAACAATTGATTGAAGATTATAAAACTTGCTATGTAGGTGACCCTGAACGTACTTACAACATGGCATTCGTAAACTATTGTGAAATCGGCTCCATGTTAACAGTAGCAAAAGCTATTGCTATGGGCGCTTTACACCGCCGTGAATCTCGTGGTGCTCATATACGTGAAGACCATCCTAAACGTAATGATGAAAGATACTTAAAACATTCTTTGATCAAATTAGGTGCTGACGGTCAATACGAATTAACAGAACGCGACGTAGTGTTCACTAAATACGAACCACAAGAAAGGAAGTACTAAGATGAGACAAATCACCTATCATATTCACCGTTACCAACAAGGTCGCGCGTTTGTACAGACTTTCAAATTCGATTACGAACCTGACCGTACAATCCTCTGGGGCCTTCAAAAAATTAAAGATACACAGGATCCAACTTTGACATTCTTGGCAGCTTGCCGTTCCGCAGTTTGCGGCGCTTGCTCCATTCGTGTAAACGGCGAAGCGATGCTCGGCTGTGAATCTAAAATCGATGAATTAACAGAACGTTATGGCACAGACGAATTGACAATCGCTCCGATCGGCAACTTCCGTGTTATCCGTGACTTAGTTGTTGACTGGGAATCCAAAGTTGATCGTTTGAAAACAGTTGCTCCTTGGATTTTCCTTAAAGCTGAATTCAACGAAGGGGACAAAATCGTTCGCCAAACTCCAGCTGACTTCAAAAAATTCGTTGCTGGTACAGAATGTATCCTTTGCGGTTGCTGTGCGTCTGAATGTAACAAATTGACTGCTCGCGAAGACGACTTCTTAGAACCATATGTATTCACAAAAGCTAACCGTTTCGTATTGGATAGCCGTGATGATGCACCTATGGCTCACATTCAACCTGCATTCGACAACGGTCTTTGGAAATGCGTTCACTGCATGAACTGTATCTCCCGTTGCCCTAAACACTTAAAACCTGCTCAAGACATTTCCAACTTGCGTAAAGAAGCTACAAAAGCTGGTCTTACTAATAGCAAAGGCGTTCGCCATGCAGTTGCTTTCAAAGAGGATCTTTACAAAACTGGTCGCTTGAAAGAAGTTTCTATGAGCTTGAAATCTGATGGTGTTGTAGATTCCGCTAAACAAGCATTCTATGCATTGCGTTTGTGGAAACACAGCAAAATCAACCCATTTGAACTTGTAGTACCTCAAAAACCTGTAAACGGTATTGATGGTGTTCGCAGACTTATGAAAGCAGCTGAGGAGGTAAGCAAATAATGAAATACGCATTTTTCCCAGGTTGCGTTCTTGAAAGCGCTGCCAAAGAAGATTACTTAGCAACAGTTGCTGTAGCTAAAAAATTAGGTATTGAGTTGGAAGAACTTGACGGCTGGACTTGCTGCGGCGCTTCCCACGTTCAAGATATCGCTCCAGAAGTTACACTCGCTACAAACGCACGTAACATTGCATTAGCAGAAGAAAAGGGTTTAAACCTTTTAACTGTATGTAATACTTGTACTTTGATGCTTCGTGAAGCTAAAAATGAACTTGATGCAAACGAAAAAGAAAAGAACGAAGTTAATAAAAAATTAGCTCAAATCGGTAAACAATACCGCGGTACAACTGATATTACTCATTTCTTATGGGTATTGATCCGCGATTACGGTTTGGATAAATTGAAAGCTAAAGTTGTTAAACCGTTAACTGGTTTACGTGTAGCTGAATACTATGGCTGCCATATTCTTCGCCCTCAAACTGAATTGGGCTTCGAAGATTATCAAATGCCTACATCCTTAGCAGATTTGATTTCTGCTATCGGTGCTACACCAATCGACTTCTCCCGCAAACTTGATTGCTGCGGTTTCCATGCAGTATACCCTGCACATGATTCCGTAATGCAAATGACTGGCTCCATCAATAAAGATGCGGCTACAGAAGGCGCAGATTGCGTAGTTACTCCTTGCCCACTTTGCCAAATGCAACTTGATATGTTCCAAAAAGAAGCTAAAGAAGTTGTAGGCGGCGGCAAAGATATGCCAATCTTGCACATGTCCCAATTAGTAGGTCTTGCTCTTGGCATTTCCCCTGCTGAAATGGGTATGCCTAAACGTCACTTAACTGATACTGCAGCAGTGACAAAATTTGTAGGTTAATTCGTTTGATTTGGACATGATCAGAGTTGGTCTATATAGTAGTCTGAATCTAAACCTATTATCATAATTACCAGAAGAACCCCCTAGCTTAGGCTAGGGGGTTCTTCTTTTCTATAAATAGATTTTTAGTAATGTTAATGGTAATAGGTTTGGATTTAATTGTACTGAATTATAAATCGTGAAATATATATAAATCGATAAATGTAAAATAAATACAGTAAAATACTAACTTTATAAATAAATTTGATTTTGATATCGATTGATAATTGTAGTATAATAAGTACACAAATTGTATACACTTATATGAGTAATAGCTAATATGTTGTAATTCATAAATTATTATAATGTTATATATACTAGATTATACAATATAAATTTGGGAGATATTATATTGGAAATACTAGTTATTATGCTTTGAGAGGGTGATTAGCATTATAGAGTGTATATACGGGGGGAAAATAATGAATGATATGCTATTAGAATATATCGATCGAATGATTGATCAAGAGACAGAACATCGTGTTTTTTCTGTGGATTTTAACAACAAACAGTACTTTGTAAAACAGGATATAAGTAACCATCGCTCTAGTTGGATTAAGCCCGCACCTAGAGCTTCTTTTGATTATGAGTTTTACAAGATTTCTTTTGTGAATACGCAATTACCAGTAGCTCCTGTTATTGCTGGTTTTAGAGAACATTATTTTGTTACAGAAGATTGTGGCAAAACGTTAACATATTATAGCCAATTGCCTGCTCAACATCCAGAGGATGATAGTTTGCAAGATATGTTAAGTCATATTTTTTATATGTTTGGCAAGACATTGGGTCGCTTGCATGATTATGGTTTGAGTCATGGTCGTCCTGCTATGCGCGACATTACATATGAGCCTGAACTAGATAAGATCACATTACTCGATTGGGAGAATACTCGCCGTTGGCCTGAGTTAACACCACAAGGATGGGATTTACTCATCTTTGTTCACAGCTTCTTTCGAGAGGATAATTTACCTATTTCTTATCTATATGCTATGATGAATGGCTATAGCTCAGCCTGTACAGCCCGTGAGACAGTGCTACATATAAAAGACATTCTGGGTAGACATGAATATCTTTTTAAATTCTGTCGTATGTTAAATCCTCTACATTTTGTGGACACTGAAGCGGCTGTTAAAGCATATGACTTTATGTTGGCTTTGAAAACTGAATAATATGTATATGGATAGTACTCGTAGTAAGAGCACTTTATAGACCTTTACCGGTGTTATCTAGATTGATAAGCTTCTAGATAACATTAGGTAGAGGTCTTTTTCTATTTCAATTCATAGTATTACAGTCAGAGTTCAGCTACTTTCACTATAAGTACCTTAAATAACAACAAGGGGGTTGTCGAATGAGGACTTCAGGAATATAAGAGGGTGAAAGGAGGTGATACGATGGCTAACATTAAACGCACTAAATTGGTGTTGCGTTTTAACATCGGTACCGAAGATGCGCCGAAATACAAAGACGTAACCTATACTCGTGTTGCAGAAGACGCATCTGACGATAATGTGAAAACCGTTGGTAATGCGCTAGCAGCCTTGTATGACCACAGCTTGTCCGATGTGGTCCGCGTCAATGAAGTATCCTTAGGACATTAAGAGTAGGGCTTCTACCATTTTGTTTTAGGTGATCCAAACACATTTTTATTGCTGGTTTCGTACATTCTCACATAGTCGTAAAGAGGTGTAGAAATAGCAAGTCCACACATTCCCATCCTTATTGATATGAATCGAAGATAGGCATATTTGTAATCTAACATGTTTATAGCCTATCTAGATTCGATGAACTTGTTTATGAAACGTGAAAGGAGGCGCCCACATGGCGGAAAAACGCGTTGTATATCTTACATTTTCTACGGTCGGTGGTAAAAGCACATCAGTCACAATTAGTGCTCCTCGTGCTGGAATTACTTTACAAGATGCTAAAACAGCGGCTAATGCGTTAGTGGCTAACAAAGTCATTCTTGGTGCTGGTGATGCAGAATTAGCAACATTTACTACAGCTCGTGAAGTAAAGACACAAACTACTGAATTGCAATAGTACTGATTATGTACGATGTGATTTTGTTAGTGGAAATATAATTTAATAAAAAGAGACCTTGATCAAAGCAAGGTCTCTTTTTGCGTTGCAATTGAGACGTAAGTTCAAATTTATTTCAGGTTTATAATTTATAATATCCTTTATAATGACTGGTATTTATATGATGTTGGAAAATATAGTATGATATGGTAGACTTATTAAGTGATTTTGATTATCGTTTCGACGCAACTTGATTTATTTAAAACTAGTTTAGTAGGGGAGAAAATAAGTTTATAGAATTAAGCTGTTAATAAAGGAGGTTTACGATGAAAGAGGCTTGGGAATTATTCTTACATGGTGGATTTGTTATGTGGCCGTTACTAGTGGCCCTTATCATTGCCGTAGCTATAGCGATTGAACGTATAGCTTATTATCGACAGTTGAAGCGGGAAATGTTTGCTCTGAATGATGCATTAGAAGAGAGCGAAATGAACTGGCAATCCTTATTAACTACCTTAGAATCTAAATATACAGCTAATATTTCGTATAATCTACCTCGCGTGCTTGGACAGTGTCAGGATCGCAATGTATTGCAGTCTAAAATGGAGGATATGGTGGCTCATGTTTATACGCACGCTTCTCGTGGCCTTGATTGGCTCTCTACCATTGTTACGATAGCACCATTATTAGGCTTACTTGGTACTGTAACGGGTATGATTGGTGCCTTTCAGGTATTCGGTGCTGACGGTGCGGTACCTACTGCTATTACCGGTGGTGTGGGGGAAGCCCTTGTCGCAACTGCTTCTGGGCTTTGCGTGGCTATTGTAGCATTATGTTTCCATGCTGCATTTACCCATCATGTACGTATGACGATATCTCGTTTAGAGGATTCATTTTCTCGTGTTTTAGATTCTTATGATCGGGGGCATGCTGCATGAAACGAATGAGTCGTATGGAGGGAGAAAAGCCTACTTTAATGGTTATTCCTATGATTGATATCATCTTTTTCTTGCTCGTATTTTTTATGATTAGCACCATATATACAATTCCACAACAATCCTTATCTATTATGCTGCCAAAAACGAAAACGCAGCAGTCCGCTGAGTTGCGCCCGGTTTTAATTGATTTTGAAAAATCTGGGCAGCTGATGATAGATGATGGGTATGTGACGAAAGAACAGCTTATTAGCTCTGTGAAAGCCAAGATTGGAGAGAATAAAAATCAAAATTTCCTTATTCGTGCCGATAAGGATTTGAGCTATGGCAAGGTCGTGGAGTTAATGGATGATATGAAAGTAGCTGGCGCTGCAAGTATTAGTATTGCCACTGTTAATAAATAGGTGATGCTATGCCGAAAAAATATGTAGATGTGTGGAAATATCCACATATGACCTATAAAAAAGCCTTTGTTATTGCTACTATTATCAGCATTATTACAGTTGGTGTTGCTTTTATTTCCTTTTCTGATTACATCGAATCTCAAATGACCGGATCTTTGCAAATTAATTTTCTAACGGAACAGGAAGCGGAGAAACAAGTAGAAGAAATTAAAGAGCAGATTAAAGAAGAGAAGGTTCATGAACTTCAATACCAAAAAGAATTGGAAAATAATAAAGTTCAACCTGATAACGGTGGAGCCGGTCACGGAGGACAAAATGGGAACTCTGCTGTTCCTACAAAAAGTGATGTAAGTCCGTCTAGTCAACAAGCGCGTGCTGGTGAAACAGGTACTATTAAACAATCTTTTGTCGGTAGCAATACGGGGAGTGGACTTGTCGGGCCTGAAGGTCCTGGAATTGGGTATGCATCAACAGGAAGTGGAGAAGGGCTTAGCGATCGTGAAGGTACCGGAGGCACTGAAGCAGATGTCGGCGGTGGTGGCGTATTTAGCTATGATGGGTATTGGAGTAATTTACAAAGTGCAATTAATAGTAATTACCCTACAGATGCATATACTATGGGGATTCAAGGTGATGTAACACTAAGAATTTATTTTGCCCCAGGTGGCAGTGTTGCCAGTGTGGAAGTTCTTAATTCTGATGATCCTATATTATCAGAACATGCTATGGAATATGCTCATAGTGTGGGTGGTGCTGAAAATTCTACAGGTACACAACAATATGCAGATATCACAATTCACTATAATTTATGAGTATAATGAAAAACTAGTATCTTTATGGATACTAGTTTTTTTATATGTATATATATTACTTTGATAACATAAAATAATATTGATAGTTATTCCTGATGAATATATAATTGAGATTAGATATCGTTTTATACTATTAGAGCCCTAATATATTTTCTGGAGGTGTGTGATGAAAAAGTCATGGGCAGCACTATTGTGTGTTGTATATCTAACGTCTGTTGCAGGTGTGGTAGGTGCAGAAAATAATAGTTCTATAAGTGTAGATAGTGTGAATGAATCTCAAAATACTGTGAGTGATGAGCAGTCAAGACGCATGAAAGATATTACGGTTACGGCTACTCGTACGGAGGCTTTAGTTCGCGATGTGCCAATTGCGACAACGATTATTTCACAAGAAGAAATTAAAGATCGCCAATATCGTAATTTAGAGCAAGCCTTACAAAGTGTGCCAGGCGTTGCTTTCAGCACCGATGCCCACGGTGGACAAAATATTACGATGCGTGGTGCCGAATCTCGTCATACATTAATTCTTATTGATGGACGACGTGTTACGGGAGAGTTGACGAAAACGAGAGCTAATGCCATGGGCTGGCTTCGTCAAGGCATGGATAATGTGGAACGCATCGAAATAACGCGTGGTCCGTCGAGTGCACTTTATGGTTCTGAGGCGAACGGTGGGGTTATTAATATTATTACAAAGCAATCCAGAAAGCCAAGTGTAGAGGTTAATACTGAAATTTCCCGACGTGATGCATCGAGTGCGACAGGATATAACTTTAATGTATTGGCTCGTAGTGGACAACAAGGAAAGTGGAACGGATCGATTGGGGCTGGAATTCGTAGGAATATAACGGGAAATAATGATTCTGGATCGGATAATAACTATCATGGTGACCGAATACCGCTTCATTTTGACGTATCTTATCAAGCGGGAAAAAGGGATAAATTTTCCTTCTTTATAGATCGAGAAACTGAAGATTTGGATATGAATACGAAAAAGGGTAGCGCATTAACTCAATCGGTTGATAAAAATACGACGACTACAAGCACAGGCCTTCGTTGGAATGGCCGTCGCGGTCGGTCATCGCTTATGGTGCAGTCTTACTACAATCATTACAAAGACACTTATGATCAATATAAGCGCACGGGTGGCATAAAAAAACTATCCATTTGGGATGAATATTATAATAAAGAATGGATTACAGATGCACAGGTTAATACGGCAATTGATAAGAAGAATCTCTTGACGTATGGCGTTCAATTCCGCCGTCAAGAAGCGATTAGTACGCGTATTAATAATGGCTCCATAGCATGGTCAAGAACTCGAGAAGGCATTACAGATACTGCGGGTAAGGCAACCATTAATTACGGTAGTTACTTTGTGCAACATCAATGGAAACCTAGTCGTAAATGGGTAATTATTCCTGCTGTTCGCTACGATACGTCAAATGCATTTGATAGCCATTGGTCGCCTAAGATTGGTGTTACCTATAAAGCAAATGATAGTCTTCGCTTTAAAATGAACTATGGTGCAGGCTACTCCACACCTGGTATGACGGAAATGTATCATCATTGGCTTATGGCATCTAATGTGCCAAGAGGGCGATTAGGGGCTTTCGATATATATTTGCAAGGTAATCCTAATTTGAAACCTGAAAGCTCTTATAACTTTGATTTCTCTGTCGAAAAAGATTGGAAACGGACAAATGTTAAGGCGTCCTATTTCCACAATGTTATTAAAAATTATATTGAAAGCGGTGCCAATCGTATTGATATGGCGAATCGCCGTATTTATGTTTCGTATTCCAATTTACCTCGTGCTGTATTGCAAGGTGTGGAATTATCTGTAAATCATAGACTCAATGATAAATGGGATGTATTCGGTAACTATACTTATTTGGATGCGAAGAATGACGTTACCCATAATCGTCTGTTAAACCGTGGTCGTCATGTATTCAGTGGTGGTGTTAATTATCATCAAGGTCGCTGGACTGGCGCGTTCTGGGGTAATTATTATATTAACTACCTTGATGGCATTGATGCTATCGTTGTTAACCCACGTCTCAGCATTCCGAAGAAGAAAAACATTCAAACTTGGAATGTTATGGTGACTCGTCAGTTGAATGATAATGCATCCATGTATGTAGGGGTTGAAAATATATTTGGCGAAAAACAAGACTTACGGGATATTCATGGCGCTACTTATCGCATGGGCCTTAACTTGCGTATATAATAGTGAGATATTAATGTACGCATGAAATGCTGAGGCTTTAATGTATGAATGAAATACATGCATATGTATTGGTGTATGTAATATAGTGGCATTAATTTGAAACTATAATGTATGAGGTTTAGCTTGCATAAGTAATCTGCGAGGTGATCATTATCAATAAGCCATTATTATGTTTATTGGGGATTGTTACTGTTGTGGGGGTTTTCACTACGGCTACAAGTTTTGAAGGCAAGCGAGAGGTATTCAGCGAGGCTGGTGCTATTCAGATTGAAGATGATACGAAGCAAATTGTGTCGTTGCCAAACATAGCAAGTCGTGTAGTATCTATTTCTTCGGCGGATAGTGAATTGCTTATCACTTTAGGTGTTAGCCCCGTAGGCGTAGTAAATTCAAGGGAATTACCGGCAGATGTGCAGGCTAAAATTGCACAGTATCCGAATATGAATAGTGCTGTATCTCCAAGTATTGAACGAATTATTATGTCCGACCCGAATCTCGTTATCGGCATTGCCATGCCGTTTCAAACGGCGTTGCGCAAAGCTTTTAATGCGAATCATATTCCTAGCTTTTACCACTTGTCCTCCAATTATGATGACATCATGGACCATATTCGACATGTGGGCACCATGACTGGTCATGATAGGGAGGCGGCTGCGTTGGTCCAGAAATATAATGATATCCTAACGGAAATCATACAGCGTCATAAAGATGAGTCTGCACCGCGTGTCCTCATCGTTTTTGGGACGCCTACGAGTTACCAACTAGCCTCCAGTAAAACATATGTGGGAGATATTTTCCAAAGATTAGGGGCAAAAAATGTGGCTGATGTATATTTGCCGCAGGATGTATCGGAGAATGCTTTGGATGGATATATTCCGCTTAATCTGGAGACGATGGCCGTTCTTGATTGTGACAAGGTTATCTTGATTAATCATGGCAGTAGCGGTGAGAAAGATATAGCAGCTTTTAAAAAGGCTTTTAAAACGCCGGCATGGCAGAATGTACCTGCTGTTGCTAATGGGAATATAGAGGTCTTGCCGGGTCCTTTGTTTGCGTCGGTGCCGACCGCTCGAATGGATCAAGTGTTATTATATGCGGAAAAGGTGTTATATGGACAATCTCATTAATGTGCAGGAACGTCGTGGCTTACGCATTTTTGTGGCTGCGCTGATTCTGTTAATAGCAGGGGTGTTGCTGAGTATGAAACTGGGCGCCGTTCCATTAACTTGGGGCGAATTATACCAAATCATAACGGGGGGCGACACATCGAAAATTGGTCAAATTATCATGACTATACGCTTACCACGTGTTGTAGTGGGCTTTTTAGCCGGCATGAATCTTGCCTTAGCCGGTGTGATTTTACAAGGTATCTTGCGAAATCCTTTGGCAGACCCCGGAATTATCGGCATTACCTCTGGCGGTGCTTTGGCGGCTATGATTATCATGATTCTCATGCCTACTTACGTTATGCTTGTTCCTATTGGTGCTTTTGTTGGTGCATTAGTGGCATCGTTTTTGGTTTACGGGATTTCTTGGCAAGGTGGGCTCAATCCGTTGCGCCTTATCTTGGCCGGTGTGGCGGTAGCTGCTTTCTTCGGCGGATTTAATACGATTCTATCCGTGTTTTATCCGGATCGTGTTCAAGGAACGGTGAGCTGGATGGCAGGTGGTTTTGTAGGGCGCAGCTGGGACGATGTAATGATGATCTGGCCTTATACGGCTATAGGAATTATTGGATCTATGATATCTATCAGATGGCTTACATTGCTTAGTTTAGGCGATGATACGGCGCGCACTTTAGGTGTGCATGTTGAAAGATGTCGATTGTCCTTACTCGTATTAGCTTCTTTATTAGCCGCATCAGCGGTGAGCGTGTCGGGAATGCTGGGCTTTGTAGGCCTTATCGTGCCTCATGTGGCGCGTCTCATTGTAGGTGTGGATTATCGCTATTTGATTCCTACGTCTATGGTTTTTGGTGGCATATTAATTGTTTATGCCGATACTTTGGCGCGCATGATGATTGCGCCTGGTGAAATCCCTGTAGGCGTACTGATGAGTTTTTTGGGTGCTCCATTCTTCTTGTATCTATTGAAAGGGGTGGGGCGAAGATGAGTGTGTTAACAGTCGATAATATAACGGTAGGTTATGGAAAACGATTGATACTGGAAAATCAATCCATCGTCTTTGATAAACCGGAAATAATATCTATTATCGGTCCGAATGGTTCGGGAAAATCAACGTTTTTGAAAGCTTTGGCCCGACTTATTAAGCTAAAACAAGGCACCATATCGCTGGATGAAAAATCTTTACATTCGTGGAATACAAAGGAATTAGCGCGCCATATAGCTTTGTTACCGCAAATTACGACAGCCCCTGAAGGAATGTTAGTTGAGCAGTTGGTTCGATCCGGACGAAATCCGTATGTATCTATTTTTAAGGAACTATCTGATGCGGATTTAGCTGCTGTGGAGCAGGCGATGAAATGCACAGATGTATGGAAATATCGGTATCGTCACATAGGGGAACTATCCGGCGGTGAACGGCAACGCGTATGGCTTTCATTAAGTTTGGCTCAAGAACCAAATATTTTACTCCTCGATGAACCGACTACTTATCTCGATAGTCGTCATCAAATTGAATTGATGGAACTGGTTAAACGGACACAGCGGGAACGAAATATTATGGTCGTTATGGTGCTACATGATTTGAATCTAGCTTTGCGCTATAGCGACCGCATTATTGCCATCAAAGAGGGGGCTATCGTCGGTGATGGAGCTCCGCATATGATGATGACTGCAGAGAATCTAGCAAATTGGTTCGGCATTAAAGCGGATATTTTACAAAGTCCTCGTAGTGAAGAAACATGTCCTATATGTGTACCATATGGTCTTGCTTAAACAGAGGAGGTTAGATGCCGTATAGCTAGTTAATTGTTAGTTGCTTTTAATGAGCTGTACACAATAGCAAAAAAAGCTATTGCGAAAATCGCATACTGTTTATACCTTAAAGAGGCCCCACTTGTGGTGAGGGTCTCTTTATTATGGTAAAATATATGGTATACCAAATGGTTGGGTGAAACTTTCACGAAACGATGTACAAGAATAAGTACATTATAGAACCCGGATGGGGATTTTTAGTGAGGTAAAATAGTGGAATATATTATTTCGTTTATGGAAACATATGGCTATACGGCCATGTTTATTGCAATGGTTCTAGAAAATGCTAACGTGCCTATTCCGAGTGAAATCGTACTTGGTTTTGCGGGGTATTTGATAGCTCAAGGCATATTTGATATGCATACGACAATGGTGGTAGGTATCTTAGCAGGGATTGTTGGTTCTATAGTATCCTACTGGATGGGTGAGCATGGTGGGCGCCCTTTATTATTGAAATATGGTAAATATATATTTTTTAATGAACATAAATTTGAACTGGCAGAAAAAATGTTTAATAAATATGGCGGTGTAGCTGTATTTTTTGGTCGACTTTTACCCGGTGTTCGTACCTTTATCTCCTTCCCGGCAGGAATGGCACGCTATCCCATGTGGCATTTCATCATCTGGACGGTACTCGGTACGATTCCTTGGACGATTTTGCTCGTTTACTTAGGCAAGGTACTTGGTGAAAATTGGCAAGACCTTATCGAGTACAATCATGAGTTCTTGATTGGTATGATCGTTGTATTTGTCATTATAGCTGCAGTACTGGGCTTTAGATACTATCGTAATCGTCGATAAGGAGACCCCTTATGAAACTCTCTCGATTAACACCAGTCGTATTTATTGTGTGGCTAGTGTTTTATATGTTTGGCAATAATATGTTGCCTGTTACAGATCCCGTTGAATCTAATTATGCGTTAACGGCAAAGGAAATGGTTCTTTCTGGTGATTGGCTATCTCCGCAGATTTATGGTACTTATTGGTACGATAAACCAATCATGATTTATTGGCTCATTGCTCTTGGCTTTAAAATTTTTGGAATTGCTGATTGGGTGGTGCGCCTACCGAGTGCTATTTTCGGTGCTTTGTCGGTGGCGACCATGTATCAATCTACGCGTACCATGAGCGGTAAGTGGGCGCTTGGTCTCATTGGGGCATCCGTTCTAGGCACATCTCTTATGTTCTGGACCGTAGCTCATGGCGTTATTACGGATATGGTGCTCCTCTATACGACGTTGATGGTCATGATTTACTCCTACAAGGGACTGGTGGAACAGAAACCGTATGCCATGATTGTAGCCTATGTATTTGCTGCGTTAGGCGTACTCACTAAAGGTCCGGTAGCGATTGTGTTGCCTGGTATGATTCTGCTTGCCTTTGCAGGTATTAATCGTTCTTGGTCTATGGTGAAAGCCATCTTCGATTGGCGTGGCATTTTAGCTTTTTGTATAGTTTGTTTGCCGTGGTATGTATACATGTACAGTGTTCATGGTCAAGACTTTATCAATGGCTTCTTAGGGCTTCACAATGTGACTCGCGCTACTCAATCGGAACATCCAGAAGATAATGTGTGGTGGTATTATCTTGCTATCTTTTTTGGTGCATCCATGCCGTGGACGGGTGCCGTTATTTACGGTATAATTGATGGCTTTAAACAACGCCACACAGGTTTTATCTATAATATGACTTGGGGTGTTGGAATTGTGCTATTCTACACCTTGATGGCAACAAAATACCCTCTATATACCTTTGTTAGCTTAGTCCCATTTAGTGCTATCGGTGCTTTGGGCGTTATGAAGCTTATTCGCAAAGGCAAATCTAGAGCCTTAAAATGGATTATTATGGGGCCGACGTTGCTTCTGTGGATTGCTTATGTAGCAGGCTCTTTCTTCGCACCATGGGGCTTCTATTTCTTACTCTATGTAGTGGTTGCTATGGCAATATTGGCTATGTTCTATACATGGTATACGAAACGAGGATATCGTTTAGTTGCAATTATTGTCCTTGGTACGATGGTTATATCTTCTATAGTTGTTATGGAAGGCCTAGAGCCATTCGTTAAGCAACGTAGTAATATTGATGTTGTTCCAGTAGTGGATTCCTATGAAGGGGATGTCTATTACTATAACGGCTATAGTACGGCTGTTGTGTATTATACGGGCCATAAGGTTATCAAGATTAATGGTGATGAAAGCCGCTGGGATGATCGAGATAAATTAAAAAAACGTAGCGCTGAATGGCAGAAGAAATATCTTATGGAACAAGTAAGTGAAGAGGAATTTAACAAGATTATCGAATCTGGTAAGCCACTTATGTTAATCGTTCCTAAAGGGGAAATTAAGCATTTCCGTCAGTCCTCCATTTATTCACATGTATCTGAGTCTAGTGAAGCGGGTACATCAGAAGTTTACATATTAAATAAAAAGACTCTATTCAAATAATTGTGAAAACTTAATAAATATTAAAAGCAGGTAGTATTCAACGGATGCTACCTGCTTTTTGTTATGTTTGTCATTCTTAGTTAAATGCTTGTTTAAAGAGAATATGATTCTGTGCATATTGATATTTTTCGTACATAAATAATAACACCTACAATATTAATATGATTTATTGACATAATTAATACATATTGATATAGTAGGTTATATTAAGTTTAAAAGACGAGGTGTTCTAAAGCCTTATTTCATCTAAGGTTTAGAAAAATGCGAAAAAGTGACATGAGTCATAAACGCCCCTTGTTGTGAGGTAGAAAGAGGGGACACTATGAAAAAAACTTGGTATCTAATCACTGCTATCGTGCTGTTGGTAGTAAGTGGGTTGGTGTATGGTTATTATGAATACAGTAAACCGAAGACCGCCCAAGAATTAAAAACTTTACGTGTTGCGTATTTACCGATTACTCATGCGCTGCCCGTATTTGCTACGAAGGAATTGGAGACAGCGGATGGTCCTGTCCATGTAGAGCTTGTTAAATACGGTTCCTGGCCGGAACTCATGGATGCGCTCAATACCGGTAAAGTAGACGCTGCAGCCGTTCTCGTTGAACTTGGAGTAAAGGCTCGTGAACAGGGAATTGATGTGCGCGCAGCGGCATTAGGCCATACGGAAGGCAACATTATTGTTGTAAATAACGATATTAACTCTGTACAGGATCTGAAAGGTAAATCCTTTGCTATCCCTCATAAGCAATCAACTCAAAAGATTCTCGTAGACCTCATGCTTGAACGGGCTGGTCTTAGTGAGAAGGATGTACAGATAGTGGAGATGAGTCCTCCCGAAATGCCGTCTGCGTTGTCGGTCGGTCAAATTGCTGGCTATAGCGTGGCGGAGCCATTTGGTTCTCTTGCTATAGAAATGGGAGCTGGGAAGGTCTTTGAAGACCCTGATCACTTATGGCATGACAATATTTGTTGCGCCCTCGTGTTCAACGGTCGATTCGTCGATGAACACCACGACTTGGCGAAGGCTTTCACAAAAGCCTATCTCGATGCAGGTACATATTTAGACGAGCATCCGGAGGCGCAAAAGGAGATTTCCTTAAAATACATGAAGTTTAAGGATCCTGTTATTGAACGTTCCCTCAAAGTGATTGGGTTTAAAGATTTAGCCCTTACAGAGGAGCGTTACAATGCGCTCGTGCATCACATGACACATATTGATTTAATCAAAAACGTGCCGAGCTATTCGGAGTTTGTAGATACATCGTTGTTGCCATAGGGGGTAGACCATGAAGAAATACACATATGTGCCGGGCGCGTTCGTCGCGGTCTGGTTGATTTGGGAGCTGGTTGTCCGCATTGGCGGATTTAACGAAGCCTTGTTGCCGACGCCGTACAAAGTGTTGCTCGGCTTTGGGGAGCTCATCGGAGACGGCGTGTTATTCAAGGATGTTGCGGACAGTTTGGTGCGCTTTTTCATAGGCTATGTCATTTCCGTCGTAGCCGGCGTGTTTTTAGGCCTTATTTTAGGCTGGTATAAAGGCATTTGGAACTATATAAATCCCATCGTTCAGGTGATTCGTCCTATTTCACCGGTGGCATGGTTGCCGTTTATCGTACTGTTTTTCGGTATCGGACAGGCGCCGGCCATCGTTATCATCTTTATCGCGGCGTTTTTCCCGGTTCTATTGTCCACGGTGTCCGCGATTCAGAATATCGACCCCGTATACATCAAGGTGGCTCGAAATTTTGGTATCAAGCAGCCGGAACTGTTGTTTAAAATTGTATTGCCTGCCGTGTTTCCCGGTATTGCATCGGGACTTCACATCGCGCTCGGAACGGCGTGGATCTTCCTGGTGACGGGGGAAATGGTAGGTTCCCAGACGGGGCTTGGATTCCTCATCATCGATATGCGGAATAATTTGCGTAACGATCTTCTGATGGTGGCGATTTTGACGATTGGCTTTGTAGGACTTTTGCTCGATTGGGGCGTGTCCCTCATCGAAAAATGGATTTATAGACGTTGGGGCATTGAAAAATAGGAGGTGGACGCATGGGTTACATTTCGGTGCGCAATGCACACAAGGAATTTATGAAAGATGGAGAACCGCTCACCATCCTTGAAAATATTAATCTGGACATTGAACGAGGTGAATTTATTTGCCTTTTAGGTCCTTCCGGGTCCGGTAAAAGCACGCTTTTAAATGCTATGGCCGGCTTTGAGCTCGTTACTTCGGGCTCTATTACCATCGACGGCGCGGAGGTGAAAGCACCTCAACTGCGGTATGTAACGGTCTTTCAAAATTACGGACTGTTGCCGTGGCGAACGGTGGAAAGCAATATTGAACTGGGCCTTGAAAGCAAGAATGTACCTAAGGAAGAGCGACCTGCTATCATCGACAAATACGTGAAAATGGTGGGGCTCGACCATGCGCGCAATCGCTATCCGGCGGAGTTGTCCGGCGGGATGCAGCAACGTGTATCCATTGCGCGGGCGTTGGCGGTCGATCCGGACATTATCTTCATGGATGAACCGCTAGGGGCCCTCGACGCGTTGACACGCATTAATTTACAGGACGAAATCTCTCGCATCTGCCGTGAAGAGGGTAAAACGGTCGTATTTGTTACGCATGATATCGAAGAGGCTGTAGTCCTTGCGGATCGTGTCGTAGTGCTCGCCGCTAATCCGGGACGGGTGCAAACGATCATCCCCGTCAATCTCATCGATAGGACGGACAGGACCTCCGCATCCTTCGTCAATATTCGAAATCACATATTTGAACAATTCCAACTCGCCAAAGAAGACAAAATCGAGTTTTATATATAAATGTGATATTGTATATATTAGTAGCAACAGAAGCCCAACAAAAACTGTAGTTTCAAAGATAGTAGGATCGTTCATTACCATCAAGGCTGTTAAATGAGGCCTGTCGTTTTGATGGTAGAGAATCTAAAGTCGCTTTGAAATTACAGTTTTTTATATTTTGTTGCATGTGGATATTTTGAATATTAATTTCGCATCAAACTTTCAGAAATGGATGCTATTATAATATAGTAACGGTATACATTTTATGTAGTGCGTGATTATCAGATATATTATCACATATCATGATTGGATATCGTAATATATGAATTGTATTATTATGGGTTTTAGTGTATAAATACAGTATATAAAGGATTGATAATCATGATATACAGCATTATTTATTATATGGTTCGGTAGTATAAATTGGGGGAGAGCCTATGTCCTTATTTACATCAGAGGAAGAGAAAACGCTGTCTTTTGATGAATATATGATCTCGTTTGATACGAATCAGATTGCAAAAGTACAGCAGTTTATAGACTGGCTCGGTCAATATAGGGACGAGCTTGTTCATAATCCATGGGGCGAGGTGAATCCTGACCTCGAAATTGTTCGGCCTGATTTTGATGCGGCTCAGGTGCGTCGTAACAATTTGATGGCGTATTTGCTGCCGCGGTTGGGACGCTCCAAGATCTTTGTGGTGGCGGAGGCTGTCGGATATCAAGGTGGGCGCTTTTCGGGCATTGCCATTACCTGTGAGCGCATGTTGCTGGATAAGCATAAAACGATTCGGGCGCATCAGATAACGCCTGTTACATTACAAAGAACCAGCTCTCCTGTGAGCCCTATGCTAAAACGGACCCAACAGGAACAGGGGTTCAACGAGCCTACGGATACGGTAGTATGGAGTGCTATCATCGAACAGGAAATTGATCCGTACGATGCGTTGCTGTGGAATATATTTCCCTTTCACCCTCACAAGGCGGGCGAACCGCTCACTAATCGGACGCCGACCGAGTCGGAGCAGCAGCTGGGGTGGGAATATACGAAAAGACTGTTGGCATTGCACACCGAATTAGGTGGACCGGAGCCGCTCGTGCTCGCTGTCGGTCAAAAATCGGCGGACACGATGGGGCGATTCGGCCTTTCAGCCATCGGTCTTAGACATCCGGCTAACGGTGGGGCTAATTTATACCGTGAAGGTTTTGCTAAAGCTATAGGCCAATTTATACCGTGAAGGTCTTGCTGAAGCTATATAGAGAGAGTTTTGAGATAGAAGGTATTACATATGAAACGATATTGTGAATCCTGCCGTCAGTATTGTGACGAGGCTGCCATGTTCTGTCCGCATTGCGGGCAGTATACGACTGCGGTGGAGGTTGAGAGAATCGCACCGGAAGGGGATATTATCTATCCGCTGGCGCATTATCGGTTGAGTTACAAGGATACATTTCTTTATGTGGTAGGCCGCAAATTTATGAATTCAGATGGCCGCGCGTCTAAAGGGGAATTTTTGCGGTTCTTTTTGTTGTGGCTATTAGTTATCGTTGGAATTCTGGCGCTTGCTTATGGACTTACGGCGGTGCTTCATAGGGGTATTTATTTAATCCTGTTGGCATGGATGTTACTGACAATCATCGGTCTAGTCTCGCTAATTCCGTTGGGGGCTCTATGTATCCGTCGCCTTCATGATACCGGTAAAAGTAGTGAACATCTATTTTTTGTTTTAATACCTTTTATAGGGCCAATAATTCTATTTGCTCTACTGTGTAAGAAGGGTGAACCGAAGGCCAATCAATATGGTGAGGCGTTAAGGAACATCGTCATTGACAAACGGTTGGCATCTATTATGAAAGTATCGCCTACGAGCAGTGCTTTCACCACTCGAATTCTCGTTGCATTGCTGGTGAGTGCTATCTGCGTATGCAGTGTTTCGGCTCGTTATATGGGACCGGAAAGTGAACTGGAGCTGGGCGGATGGTTTACGAACATCATTGTCGGTCAAGGCAGTGATGAAGCTGCACGGGATGCGATACACGATTATTTTGATGCCGTCAATGAAAAGAATTATGATAAGGCTTTCACCTATGTTATCAATCAGACTAAGACGAATCCCGTAGAAAAGCAAAAATGGATGGAATCTATGAAGTCGGCGCCGAAGGTGGTTGTCGGGTCCTTAGGTGCGAGTCGTATCACTCGTATAAACAGCATGAAACGCATCATTTACGAAGCGGATCTGCAAGTCACTAAACCCGGAGATGGCGCGGTTGAGGCTGCGCACATGACACGCTACATATCTCTGGTCGAAGAAAATGGCGAATGGCATATTGAAGGATTTTATAAAAGTATGCCAGATGATAAATAATGAAATGCTTTGGGGTGGTTCGGTTTGAGCCGCCCTTTTAAGTAGTAGTAAAATTTTATGTTACTTTTGATGAATCAAGCGTAGAACTCTTTTGTTTATGTTGTTTTTATGTTATAATGAGCACAACGTATGAAAGTGAGGCTTTCATCAAAACAGATCGGACTATATTGCACTGCGTATCGGATTGAGATAAAAATAGAAGTCTCTTGCGGTTGAAGCATCTGATAGTGCACTATACTCATTTGCTACGGCAAATGGCACACAAACTAGGAACGGCAAAATTTGATAGCGCATTTTTGCGCCCATTTGACGAGACGCTAGTATAATAGCGCCTTTTTCTTTGTGTGACATTTCCTCGTGGCATAGATCAATTCAAGTGATAGGTGAGAAAAACTATGTTAAATAAATTAATGAACAAAATTTTAGGAGGAACTGTGAATACAACAGATAATCAGGTTACTGCGCAAGTGAAAGCAGAACCAACAGTAGCAAAAACTGCTACTCTTACAGCTGCGGCTGAAGGCGAGCAAAAACAAACGCGTCGCCGTACAAATACACGCCGCCCTGCTGGCGAAGGTCGTACGCGCCAACAAACAGCTGGTGAAGGTGAAGGTGCAACACGCCAACGCCGTTCTACAAATACTCGCACAAGTGCGAATGGTGGCCGTACTAATACGACTCGCCGTACAAATACACGTCGCAATGCCGAACAAGGTGAAGGTCAAGAACGCAAAACTCGTCAAACTCGTGCACCGCGTGGTGAAAATACACGTAATACGCGTACTAATAATGGTCGCAATGGTCAAAATGGTCAGAACCGCAATAATAACCGCTCAAATAATCGTTCTACAGGTTGGAACAATCAAGAGGAACAAGTGGAATTAGTCGGTCGCACACCAAATGGCGCCAACAAGGGAAAATTCCAAATCATTCCATTAGGTGGTCTTGGTGAAATTGGTAAAAATATGACTATCTTCCAATACGAGGACGAAATCATCGTTCTTGACTCTGGGCTTGCATTCCCTAGTGAAGATATGCTTGGCGTAGATATCGTTATTCCTGATATGAGCTATATCATCGAGAATAAAGACCGCGTGAAAGCTGTCGTAATTACTCATGGTCATGAGGATCATATCGGTTCTTTGGCATACCTTATGAAAGAAATTAGTTGCCCAGTATACGCAACAAACCTCGTTTGTGGATTAATCGAAGGCAAGTTTAAAGAACATAAGGTATCTCCAAAATGTCTGCGTACGATTGCTGCCGGCGATGAAGTTCAAATTGGTCAAGTGACTGTTGGTTTCATCCAAACAAATCACTCCATTCCTGACTCCTGCGCTGTATACTTTAATACACCAATCGGGACGGTTCTTCATACAGGGGACTTTAAAATTGACCAAACCCCAGTTGATGGCCGTTTGATGGATATGCACAAATTTGCTGAGCTCGGTAACAAAGGCGTATTAGCGCTATTATCGGACTCTACAAATGTAGAAAAACCAGGTACTACTGGTTCTGAAAGTTCCGTAGGTCCTGCGATTAAACAAGCTGTTGGAGAAGCAAAAGGCCGCGTTGTTTTGGCAACATTCGCATCCAACGTATCCCGTATCCAACAAGCTATTGATGCGGCGGTTATGTTCAACCGTAAGGTTGTAGTTATGGGCCGCAGCATGGTCAATGTTACAGAAATTGCCCAAGAACGCGGATACTTGAATATTCCACCAAATACAATCATCGATGTAGATGTAATGCACAACTACACAGATGACCAAATCATGATCTTAACGACTGGTTCTCAAGGTGAACCGATGGCAGGCTTGTCCCGTATGGCAACAAGCAATCATCGCACTGTAGAATTGGCACCGAATGATACTGTTATCATCTCCGCTACACCAATTCCAGGCAACGAAGGTGCTGTAGGTAGAACTATCGATAACTTACTTCGTTTAGGTTGTAATGTGGTATATGGTAAAGACCGTGGTATCCACGTATCTGGTCATGCGAGCCAAGAAGAGCTTAAAACAATGCTTAACCTTGTTCGTCCAGAATACTTTATCCCAGTTCATGGTGAGTACCGTATGTTGCGTCGTCATGGTGAACTTGGTGTGGCTATGGGCGTAGATCCTAAGAAAGTCCTTATCGGCGATAATGGTCAAATTTTTGAATTTGATAAAGATGGTGGTCGTAAAGGTGGACGCGTACAAGCTGGCGCTATCTTCGTTGATGGCCTTGGCGTTGGTGACGTAGGTAATATCGTTATCCGCGACCGTCAACAATTGGCACAAGAAGGTATGGTTATCGTTGTTATGGCGATGGACAAAGCGTCTGGTACTATCGTAGCTGGTCCAGACCTCGTATCTCGTGGCTTCGTATACGTTCGTGACGCAGAAGAACTCATGCTTGCTGCGGAGCGCCGCGTAGAACAAGTTCTTGAAGATTGCGAAATGCAACGCATCAAAGACTGGACAACCATTAAGCAAAACGTACGTGACGCATTGGGTAAATTCTTCTATGATAAAACCCGTCGTCGTCCTATGATCTTGCCGATTATTCAAGACGTATAATCTTATATAATACAGAAAAGTACCGCACCTCATGGTGTGGTACTTTTGACATTCTAAAAGAGCAATAAAAACTACCATTAATAGCATTGCTATCGCATTCGTCTACTATATGGGGTATTTGAAGTTACCCTTTTAAACTGTTATAATTAAAAGATACCAATTAATATATCTTCTTATGTAAGAATGGTGATTTATGAAACAAACAAATACAAGAGCGATGGTAGAAACTGCCTTTGTATCGACCATTGTTGCTATGTTGACTATAATTGGGGCAGTCATGCCGTTTTCAGCTTTTCTAGCAACTATGGTAGCTCCAGCAGGTATTTCTATCATTGGTATCCGTTGGGGTAGTAGATATAGCTGTACTTCCTCAATAGTAGCCTTTATATTAGTAACACTCTTTCTTGGACCATTAATTGCTATGTCTACCATTTTAGTATATTCATTGCCTAGTATATTTTTGGGGGAAGCTTTTAGAGCAAACTGGTCTTTTAGAAAGTTAATATTAGTGCCTGCTGCTGTATTGCTTGGTATGGGCCTCTTACAATTAGTGGTTGCTAATAGTTTTGCATCTGTAGATTTTATTAGCTTAGGACAAAATGTAAATAATGAGTTAAAAGAAGCTATGATTGAGTCTATACGACAGCAATCAGCACCGCAAGAACAGATTGATACGATGATTCAGCAACTTAATTATTCATTTGCTCAAGCAGAACGTATGATGTTGTCATTATGGTTCTGTGCATGCTCTATCATAACGTATATCATGGCTAAGTTAGTATCTTATATTGGTCGTCGAACTAATACAGTTCATAGAGAATTACCTCCCATGGCTACTTGGCGTATGCCGATTTGGGGTGCTGGAGTTCTAGCCATAGGGATTATTATTATTTATGGCTTATCCTATATTGGATATGATAATAGTTTACTTAAAGATATCGGAATGAATGTTGCTTTTGTGGGGGCTTTCATTTGCTTAGTTAATGGTATTACCTGTTTAATGGCAGTTATGAAAAACTATGGAGTAAATGGATTCTTTCAATTTATAATTCTTTTCTTCTTATATACAATGAGTCCGTATGGTCTTGTTTTCTATGGTATTTTTGATATGTTTTTAGATATGAGAGCACGTTTCGAAAAACGTAGCTCATAATAGAAAGGAGGCCGTTATGAAATCCTTTCAACGGAGATGGAAAGGTTTAGAAATTACCATTGTTGCCGTTCTCGTATTATTGTTATTATTGCTGGCCTATTTAAATTGGGCTATTGCGATTTTAGCATTAATCATTGTAGTAGCGGCGTATTTGGTTAATTATAATACCCTTCATAACCGGCGTCGTTTAGCAAGAGAACAGTTTAGTGCGATGATGAAAAATGTCACACAAGCTTCTAATTTTGCTTTACAAAATTTGCCAATGGGGATTGTTCTTGTTAATAAACAAGGCACATTGGTGTGGAATAATAGTGTTTTCGCTGACTGGGTTAAGGTCGACTGGAATAAGCTCCAAAAAATGTCTGCCTTGTTACATGGTTTCCGTATCGATAAAATCTGGGGTAAGTCCGGATATATGACGGAAAAATATGAAAATCGATATTTTCAAATTATTTATAAATTTATCGATCCTCGGGATACGCGATCAGATATTGATAGTGAAGATGAACTGGCAGAACATGCAGTGATGGCATTGTACTTCAAGGACATTACAGACCTAGAAAAAGCCCGTATTAAAGCCGAAGAGGGGCAACCTGTATGGGGTATGATTCAAATCGATAATCTCGAAGAATTGACAAAAGGCCTTAGTGATCGTGAGTATACTAGTATTTGGACAGATATAAATAATATCATTATGGATGAAATCGATCGCTACGAAGGTTTTATTCGTAACTTCCAAGATGATATGTATACCTTTGCCATTTCTCGTGGTGCGCTTCATGAGATGGAGGAAGATGGTTTTAAAGTGCTCGAACGAATCCGTAAAGTACCATCTCCACGTCAAGTACCAGCTACGATTTCCATTGGTATTAGTGAAAATGTAGGCTCTGTGAAAGATGTATCTGGTCGTGCTCGTGCAGCCTTAGATATCGCCTTAGGTCGCGGTGGTGACCAAGTCTGTATTATGGATGGTGAAAGTACACGTTTCTTTGGTGGTAATACGGCAGGCGTTGAAAAGAATACGCGCGTTCGTGCTCGTGTTGTATCTCAAGCAATACATGAGCTTATGATTGATTCTGATAAGATTCTTATCATGGGGCATCAACGTGAAGACTACGATGCATTAGGTGGTATTATCGGTGTAGCCGCCATTGCTCGAGCACTTGGTAAAGACGTGCGCATTGCACTTTCAAAAGAAACTAGCGCCATTGATAAAATGGTGAATGTTCTTAACGAGTCAGAGTTCTGGAAAGAGAATATTATCACTGCAGAAGCTGCAAGAGTATGGGTAGATGCGAATACGCTCACTGTCGTGTGTGATACGCATCGTCAGGAAATGGTGGCAGCTCAAGAGGCGCTTGAAATTTCTGAGCGACGCATCGTTATCGACCATCACCGTCGCGCAGCGGACTTTGTAGAAAATCCATTGCTTACCTATTTGGAACCAACTGCATCGTCCACATCTGAGCTCGTAACAGAGCTTGTACAATATGCAGGGGTTCCTGTGAAGCTTTCAAAAGCGGAAGCTACAGGTATTTATGCAGGTATCGTATTAGATACGAAGAACTTTGTTCAACAAACTGGGGCACGAACCTTTGAGGCTGCAGCATTTTTGCGTCGTGCAGGGGCGGATATCGACAGAGTCAAACAATTGTTTATTGAAACCTTCGATTCTATCCAATTGCGTGCTAAAATGGTATTTGAAGCAAGTCGTACTGAAGGAATTGCTATTTCTGTAGCGCCTGAAGGCTTGAAGGATATGATGGCGTTGGCTGCACAAAGTGCGGACATGCTCATCAGTAATGAAGATATTGAAGCTGCCTTTGTACTATATTCCCTAAATGATGGCGGTATCGGCGTTAGTGCTCGATCCAAGGGCAAGGTAAACGTACAAGTTGTAATGGAAGCCTTGGGTGGTGGCGGTCATAGAACTGTGGCTGGTGCTCAATTACAAGGTATGACCATAGAGGAAGCGAAGCAGGCCATTTTGGAGCATGCTCTTGAGGCGCTTCATTCCGCAGAACAAGAGGAGGAATAACAATGAAAGTAGTATTGTTAGAAGACGTTAAAAAAGTTGGTAAAAAAGGCGAAATCGTTGAAGTTAGTGACGCATATGGCCGTAACGTGTTGATCAAGAAAGGTCTCGGCCTTGAAGGTACAGCAACTAACGTAAATAATGCGAAACAAAAACAAGAATCCATTGCTCATAATAAAGCCGTTGCAAATGACGAAGCTAAGATCTTGGCAGCTCAATTGACTAAGGTTGAAGTAACTGTAAAAGTTCGCATGGGCGAAGAAGGCCGCGTATTCGGCTCTGTTACTGCTAAAGATATTTCCGATGCTGCTAAAGCTCAATATAAAGTAGATATCGATAAAAAGAAAATCGAAATCAAAGAACCATTGAAAACATTGGGCGTACATGACGTACTAGTTCGTGTTCATCCTGAAATTACAAGTACTATCAAGGTTAATGTAGTAGCCGAATAATAGTATTCACCATGCTCTTGGAGTATGGTGAATTCTTTTATCCATAGTGGTTGTGTGAAGGGGATTATCATGGATGTACGCATTCCACCGCATAATCTAGATGCGGAAAAGGCCGTTTTGGGGGCTTTATTAACTAATGGATCCAATATGGGCGCCGTTGTAGATACGGTGACAAGTATTCTTAAATCTGAAGATTTTTACCGCGATGCACATCGTATTATTTACGATGCCATTTTAGAAATCGTGCATGCCAATAAGACAGCTGACTTTATTACCGTTGGTGAAGAGCTAGATCGTCGTAAGCGCCTCGATGCGGTAGGTGGTCTTGCTTATATTACATCTCTTGCGAATGAATCTGTTTCCTACAATGTTGAGGAACATGCGAAAATCATCAGCGAGAAAGCTCAGTTGCGGCGCCTCATCGATGCAGGAAATAAAATCGTTGGCATGACGTATGCTGGCGAAGATGAGCCGACGGCTATCCTTAACAAGGCAGAGCAAATGGTATTAGACGTAAGCGGTCAAACCCAGTCTGAATCATCCTTTGCTGCCATTGGGGAAGTGGTTTTATCTAATTTAGATAAACTTAATGCATTGCAACAGCATGATGGCGCTATTACAGGCGTGCCAACAGGCTTTAAAGATGTAGACCATATTTTTAATGGCTTACAAAAATCTGACCTCATCCTCGTAGCAGCTCGTCCTGCGATGGGGAAAACAGCTTTCACCTTGAACATTGCTCAAAACGTAACGATGTTGTATGACAAGACGGTGGCGTTCTTCTCCTTGGAAATGGGTAAGGAACAGCTCGTTGGTCGTATTTTGTCCTCCGTGGCAGGTGTGAGCTCTGAAAAACTGCGCCGTGCGAATATGGATCCTGCTGACTGGGAAAAGGTCATTGCCGCAGCGGACCGCATGAGCAAATCCAAGCTATTTATCGATGATACGCCGGGCCTTACCGTACAAGATATGCGCTCTAAGTTGCGCCGTCTCAAGGTTGAACATGGCCTCGATCTCGTTATCGTCGATTATATTCAGTTGATGCAAGGTCGAAATGCTGGTAAGGGTAGCGAAAACCGTCAACAAGAGGTGTCCGAAATCTCTCGTAATCTTAAATTGATTGCTCGTGAATTTAACGTGCCGGTTATCGCTTTATCGCAGTTGTCTCGTAGTGTTGAAAGCAGACCAGATAAACGGCCTGTGCTTTCGGACCTTCGTGAATCTGGCTCCCTTGAGCAGGATGCGGATATTGTTATCTTCTTGTACCGCGATAAATATTACGATGAAAACTCTGAAAAAGGGGACAATGCAGAAGTCCTCATTCGTAAACACCGTAATGGATCCATCGGTACCGTGGAACTCCAATTCGTTGGGGAATTAACACAATTTAGAGACGTAGAATTCCGAGACCTAGGGCCGGAACAATAATGAAAACTATCGTGGGGTGCCCTATATTGATGGGGCCCCATAACATAGCTACATTTTGATTAAAAAGAAAGGACTATACTTCTTTGCTCCTCGTGACCTGATGTCGCTGCATAAGTATAGTCCTTTCTTTTTATCACTGTAGTTATGAAGGTGTCCCATCAATATAGTGGCACTAGATAGTTTTCGTTGTATTGTTGGGAGAGGAGCGTATGATGGTTAGAGGTACTGAGTTTTTTGTGTTTTACTTCTTTTGTGTGGCTTTTGGGTTAATAATTAGTGGGTTGTATTTAATTATCAAACGTTTTTTATTACGTCGCAATGGAACTCCAGTAACGATTGTGTCTATACTTCCACGAGTTACAAAGGAAATACCATTTAGAGTGATTGGTGCGGATAGATATATTTATGGTTATGATATTAAGTATATTTTGAATGGTGAAACTCATACTGCTGAGAGTGTAGAGTTTTATATTCCTTTTGCACCAACCAGTGGACCTATGGTTCAATTTAGTCGGACAGGTGTGCTTGCAAAAAATGGAGAAGTAAGTATAGATAATGTGACGATAACTATTGAGTATGGCGCTGTTTCAATTGTATTAGGGGGATTAGTGTTATTAAGTTTGTTTTGATAGAAATAAATTAGCTATCTTTAATAGTTTGTTAAACATATAGGCATCTAACATTAGATTATATATCTAGTGTTAGGTGCTTTTTATTTTTCTATAAAATTACCTCTATAAAAACAAACATATGTTTGAAAATACTTTGTTTTTTTGTTATACTAATCATACAAATTCTTGTGTTCTTAATTTTTGTAAAAGCCAGTTGTTTAGCGATTTAGGGAGGTGTTTGTATGGGTTCAGCTGATACGGATCGGCTGTATATGTGCATTGATTTGAAGTGTTTTTACGCATCTGTAGAATGCGCCGATTTGGGACTGGATCCGTTTATGACGTCTCTGGTGGTGGCCGATGGTTCTCGTGGCAAGGGGGCTATTACGTTGGCTATTTCTCCAGCCTTAAAAAATTTAGGTGTGAAAAATCGCAGCCGATTATTTCAGATTCCACCGCATATTGAGTATTTGACGGTGAAGCCACATATGAAGCGGTATATGCAGGTGTCTGCTGAGATTTATGGAACCTTGCTCAAGTATGTGGCGCCCGAAGATGTACATGTGTACTCTATTGACGAGTATTTCATCGATATCACACCCTATTTGCCACTATATAAGAAGACGCCTCGTCAGCTGGCGCAGATGTTACTTGATGCGGTGCTAGCGACAACGAAGATTTATGCCACCGTTGGGATTGGTACAAATCTGTTTCTCGCCAAGATTGCCCTCGATATTTTGGCGAAACATGCGCCTGATTTTATAGGCTATCTTGATGAAAGCCTCTTTAAAGAGAAAATCTGGTATCATCAGCCCTTAACTGATATATGGCAGATTGGTAAGGGCATAGCTAATCGCTTGCATAAGTACGGTGCTTATGATTTACATGGTATTACCATGATTCCAGAGGCGAAGTTGTACAAGGAGTTTGGCGTTAATGCAGAGCTCATTATTGATCATGCTTGGGGCCGTGAACCTTGTACGATTGCGGATATTCAAGCATATCGCCCCATTAAGCACTCTATCTCGCACAGTCAGATTTTGTTGCGCAATTATACCTATGAAGAGGCATACGTGCCTATGCGCGAAATGGTAGAGTCCTTGGTGCTAGAGCTTTTACAAATCAAAGGGGTTACAAATCATATCCATGTTCATATCGGCTATGCTGATGAAATGGTGCGCTCTACAGGAGGTTCTAAAAAGCTTAAGCAGTACACAGATTCTCTACAGACCTTGACGGCGGCGGTTATTAAATTATACGAGCAGCATTGCCGTAAAAATGAGCTCATTCGGCGTATAGGGGTCAGCTTTGAGGATTTAGTCAATCGTTCCACCATACCGCAAGAGGAAGACTTATTTAGCGCTCTTGCTACAGATACAGAGGAAAAGGAACGACAAGTACAAGAAGCAATGCTATCTATTAAGGAGCAGTTTGGTAAGAACTCTATCTTGCGTGCCTCTAGTTTACAAGAAGAAGGAACTATGCGATTTAGAAATACCTTGGTAGGCGGGCATAACGGGGAATAAATAGTGTAATGGATATATTGGGAATAGATTAGTCGTATAAGGGGAGGTATACATTAATGAAACATCGTATGTCTCGTTTACAACGGGCAAAACAATTTATGCCCTTTGCGGCATTGAGGGGCTTTGAAGCTTTATTAGCTGCTGTGGCAAGACCAAAAGAAGCTTGGGTAGAGTTATCAGAGGACCAAATAGATGAGTTAAATACAGTTTTACAATCTATACATTGTGGGGAATGGGTACGAATTGTTTATTACAACAAACAAAAATATACAGAGCTTATAGGTGTTGTTGATATGATCAGTGAGCAGTTACAAATTTTATCTGTTCAAGGAATCGTTATTCCTTTTAGATATATTAAAGAGCTGAATATGTATGATATATAAATGATGGTTTTTACTGTGTATGGTAAATAGACTAGAGTTAAGAAATAATTAGGTATACAATAGTATCATGGGTAAATATAGCTTGATAAAGATTTCTTAAATTTTGTTGACTCTAATATACCTATATAATTTTTCGTATTTCTTGACTTAGAAAGGCGGTGTATGTAATGCATGATGTCATATCATTACTTATCAATCGCTATGATTTTTTCCTCCAGCTATTATGGGAGCATATAGAAATTTCAGTATTAGCTTCTGTTGTTGCGATCATTATCGGCGGATTGTTGGGTGTTCTTATATACGAATATAAAAGGCTAGCTGCGCCAGTTATGGTAATGGTCAATTTCCTATATACGATTCCTTCTATATCGATGTTAGGTCTCTTATTGTATGTATCCGGTGTCGGTAATACGACCGCTATTATTGCATTGGTTATATATGCTTTATTACCGATGGTACGAAATACATTTACTGGTCTTAACCAGATTGATAAAGCCATGTGTGAAGCGGGAATTGCGTTGGGACTCACGCGGATTCAACGCTTGTGGAATATAGAGATTCCTTTGGCTATGCCGACCATTATGGCTGGTATACGGACCATGCTCGTTATGACCATTGCCTTAACGGGTATTGCATCCTTTATTGGTGCTGGTGGTTTAGGTGTGGCGATTTATAGGGGGATTACAACAAATCAAAGTGCTTTGACTATTGCAGGTAGTCTACTGATTGCCCTATTAGCCATTACGGTTGATGCGCTATTTTCTCTAGGTGAAAGAGTAACGCGTATTAGCCCTCATATGAAGCGTTATACGATTATATTTGTTTCGATTATGACGCTAATTGCAATGGGTATAGGTGGCTGGGCTATGTATTGCCGTCATGTGAAGACCGATGTTATTCATATTGCAACGAAACCTATGACGGAACAGCTTATTTTGGGGAATATTTTAAAAGAATTAATCGAGAAGCAGACTGATTTAACTGTAGAGGTTACAGAAGGTGTAGGTGGTGGTACATCAAATATTCAACCAGCTATGCTTTCTGGCCAATTTGATATATATCCTGAATATACTGGTACGGCTTGGTCTGCTGTGCTGAAACGTACAGATGCGTATGATGAAAGCCTATTTAATGAGCTTTCACAGGCCTACAAAGAGAAATATAATTTTGAGTGGGTCGGCATGTACGGCTTTAATAATACCTATGGCATAGGGGTGCGTAATGAAATCGCTCAGAGTTATGGCGTAAAAACATATTCCGATCTTGCTCGTATAGCACCATCCCTAACATTAGGAGGGGAATATGATTTCTTTGGCCGTGAGGATGGCTATGCTGGATTACAACGTGTGTATGGCATGAGCTTTAAAGCTACTAAAGATATGGATATAGGACTAAAATATACGGCTATTAGTCGTGGTGAGGTGGATGCAATGCCGATATTTACAACTGATGGACAATTAAGTATGGCGCCAATTACGGTGTTACAAGATGATAAACATTTATATCCATCCTATATGGCTGGTAATGTGGTGCGTAGTGAAGTGTTAATCGCTCATCCCGAACTGCGACCTGTATTAGAAAGTTTAAATCATACGATTACAGATCAAGAGATGGCAAAGATGAATTATGCCGTTGAAACGGAACATCAATTACCAGCTGATGTAGCACATCAATTCTTGGTAAAACGAAACTTGATATAAACTGAATATAGTTAGATCTAAAGTAAATAAAATTTGATATATAGTGAATATAATTTTGTATTGACATTTAATCTCCTTTAATGTAATATAAACATATGAACAGATATTCATACAAATAAAAATATCTGATGAATAATGTTTAGGAACATATATAACAAGATATGAAACAAGATATGTCTAATAAGTATTAGAAATAGACAATAAATTAACTTATAATACAGGATAGAAACTTTCACTATTATCAAAGGAGATATCATGGAAGAAACATTATTGTTGAAGGATTTGAACTGTCCGAACTGCGCAGCAAAAATTGAAGATCGTATCCGTAAAATGGATGTTGTAGAGACTGCCAATTTTACACTTGCTACATATCAATTAAAATTAACCGGCTCTTGGGAAGACCGCGAAGCTCTTAAACGTGACATTCAAGACATTTGTGATGCCATCGAAGAGGGCGTTACAGTAGCTGATTATGAACGTAAATCTAAAGCGACTATGGATGACCATGGTCATGATCACGACCACGGTAGTGATGCTGTAACAATTGCAGTCATCGTAGCAGGCTTGTTATTCATGCTTTATGAAGTTTTGTCATCCTTTGTCCCATCCATCAGCTTGCCAGAGAGTATTGAGACTCCAATTTACTATGTTGCGTATATTCTTCTTGCGTTCCCAGTATTGCGCATCGCAGGTCGTAATATCCTAAAAGGTGAAGTATTTGATGAAAACTTCTTGATGTCTATCGCTACATTGGGTGCTATTGCTATCGATGCATTACCTGAGGCCGTAGGTGTTATCTTGTTCTACCGTATTGGTGAGTTCTTCGAAGAAAAAGCAACTGATCGTAGTCGTACAGAAATCATGAACGCTGTCGATATGCGTCCTCAAGAGGTGCGGGTTGTAGATACAGACTGCGGTGGTGAAATCGTAGTTATGGCTCCTGAAAAGGTTGAAGTAGGCTGGACTATCGAAGTTCGTCCTGGCGATTTAATTCCTCTAGACGGCACAGTGCTTGAAGGTGAAACACGCGTTAATACAGCACCTGTAACAGGTGAACCTGTACCTGTTCGCGCCGTACCTGGCACTCAACTTATGTCTGGTTGTATCAACGAATCTGGTCGCATTACGATGCGCGTTGATAAGGTTCTTGAAGAATCTATGGTTACAAAAATCCTAGATGCCGTTGAAAACGCAGCATCTTCTAAACCAAAAATCGACCGTTTCATTACGCGTTTTGCTCGCGTATACACACCAATCGTTGTAGCTCTTGCATTGGCTGTAGCTATCATCCCATCCCTTATTACTGGTGAATGGCATAAATGGATCTACACAGCCTTAACATTCCTCGTTATTTCTTGCCCATGTGCATTGGTGCTTAGCGTGCCACTTGCATTCTTCTCCGGTATCGGCAATGCGTCTAAACACGGTATCTTATTAAAAGGTGGTCGAGTTATCGAGGCGTTGGCTAATGTGAAAGCAGTAGCTCTTGATAAAACTGGTACTATCACATCTGGTGAGTTCAAAGTTCACAGCGTAGAAACTGTAGGCTCTCATGTAAGTTCCAGTCAATTGTTATCCATGGCGGCAGCTATCGAAGCCGTTTCTACACATCCAATCGCAACAAGCATCGTGTCTGAAGCAAAAGATCAAGGCCTTACAGTGGAACCTTCTGATTTCGTTCAAGAATTAGCAGGCGAAGGTATGGTTGGCACCGTTGATGGTCAACAAGTCCTCGTTGGTAATCGTCGTCTCATGGAACGCTATGCTGTTCAAGGTTACCCAACAGAAGCTGCTGCATACGGCACAGAAGTACTAGTAGCAGAAGGTAATGTATACCTCGGTCGCATTATTATCGCTGATGAAGCTCGTCCAGATTCCGCAGAAGCGATTGCAGATCTTAATGGTCAAGATATTAAAACAGTCATGCTTACAGGTGATGCTGAAGCAAGTGCTAATTATATTGCTAAAGAAACTGGCGTAAGTGCGGTTCGTGCTCAATTGTTGCCACAAGATAAATTGTCTGTTGTACAAGATATTCGCTCTGAATATGGTCCAACTATGTTCGTAGGCGACGGCATCAACGATGCACCAGTGCTTGCTGGTGCTGATGTAGGTGGCGCGATGGGTAGCGGTGCTGATGCGGCTATCGAAGCGGCAGACGTTGTATTCATGCGTCCATCCTTGACTGCTATTGCACATATCCTTGACTTGTCCAAAGCAACGTTGCGCGTAGCATGGCAAAACGTAGTATTCGCTATTGCTGTTAAAATTCTTATCATGGCACTAGGTCTTATGGGCTATGCATCCATGTGGTGGGCGGTATTCGGTGATACTGGTGTATCCATCCTTTGTATTTTGAACTCTATTCGTATCTTGCGCCGTTAATTTGGTGAAAGTAATCCAATAGAGTAATACAGAAATATAACAAATGACATTATTCTGATCTGACAGAGTAGGATAAAACAAATAACCTCTATATTAGCGACAAGCCAGTATAGAGGTTATTTTTATAAGCTTTAACCTAATGATATATTGTTGATTATTTGTTTGCATGCTTACTCACTGTAAGTTTTAGTGGTTTAATCTTTTGGTGAATTTTTAGTTTAGCAGCCTTATTAATCTATCTGTTCGCTAGATTTGATATAAGAATAGTTTTGAGATGCTTTTAACATATACAGTTGTGCATTGTTAATAGACATAAAGCGGTTTATGTATATACTACATAAACAAAACTTTCACAATTGAATTGAATAATAGCTATAAAATAGTATATAATTTATTAGATGATTACTATATGTTCGTTGGAAGGAGGGATAGCATGATCACGGTGTACAAACACATAGAAGAAGAGTTGGTTTCAGACTGCACTGTATCAGATGCCACAAAAGGTTCTTGGGTAAATTTGGTGAACCCAGACCCCGATGAGTTGTCCCTCATCAATATTTTGACGGAAATTCCAACGGACGTTTTAAAGACCGCCCTCGATATGGAAGAACGTTCTCACGTGGAGTTAGAGGACAACTATATTTTCGTGGTTATCAACATTCCTGCGATTCGTGGTAATGATATGTACGATACGGTGCCACTTGGTATCTTTTTGACTCCTGACTTTTTTATTACCGTATGTCTTGAAGAGTCCGAGGTGTTGTATCCGTTCATTTCAAACCAACTGTCTACATTCTATACATATAAAAAGACGCGGTTCTTGTTCCAAATCTTGTACCGTACAGCTACATTATTCTTACGTTACTTGCAACAAATTAACCGCCGTACCGACGATATTGAAGTTCAGTTGCGTCATACGACGAAGAATAAAGACTTCTTCCAACTATTGGAATTACAAAAATCCATGACATACTTTACCTCTGCGTTGCGTACGAATGGAACTGTTATGGAACGCCTATTGCGCTTGCGTGGTCACAGCACTTATAGACATTTACTTAAAATGTACGAAGAGGATGAGGATCTTTTGGAAGACGTTATCATTGAAAATAAACAGGCCATCGAGATGGTTGAAATGTATTCAAATATCTTGATGAATATGATGAACGCCTTCACATCGATTATCTCAAATAACCTCAATATGGTGATGAAAATGTTGGCGGCTCTTACGATTACTTTGGCGGTGCCCACAATCATATTCAGCCTGTGGGGAACGAATGTGGCGTTGCCATTCCAGGATGATCCAAATGGATTTTACGAAGTAGTAGGTATTTCCGTGGTGTGTTCTATCATTGCTATCATAGGCATGTGGAAAAAAGACCTATTCTAACATATATGACAAATAACTAATAGATTAGGGCAATACCAAATGTTAAATACAAATGAAAAAGCTGACTGCAAGTCAGCTTTTTTGCTTGCTTACGTATTATATTATTGCTTATTTACGCATTACGTTGTTGCTTATTATTAGGTCAATTTGATATAATAGTACCGTTATGGAGAGGTGTCCGAGTGGTTTAAGGAGCTGGTCTTGAAAACCAGTGACTCCGCAAGGGGCCGTGGGTTCGAATCCCACCCTCTCCGCCATTCAATTTTATGAATTCCAATGACTATCAAAGAATATGAAAGCATGAATAAAGCTAGATAATAACTGCTTTATTGATATTCTTAGATATTCATGAGTAGTCTATAAGTTAAATATAATTTGCCCCCTTTTTTGCCCCCTAAAATTTATGTGGTAGAATAGAGGGGAAAGCAGTAAATATAATGTTTTCAAAATCATATAATCATCTCTAAAACCCTTTAGGTTACCGCCTAGAGGGTTTTATATATACCTTTAATCTCGTACTTGTGCTATACTATTTGTATACTATAAATCTTTAGAGATTGGTTGGGCCATTTGTTGCCTGTTGCCTGTCTCTTTTGATTTATTGATATAGAACCCTTTATTTCCGCCATAATAAAGCCCTCTAGGTTTATGACTAGAGGGCTTTTCAATCTTTATTCACTATGGTATGCTATCGATATATTTATTAGGTTTTCTGTAGAAAGGAGCTCGTATGAATCGACTTAGTTTCTCGCGAACTCAGATTTTAATTCTCCTTAGCGTGTGGCTCACGTTCTTGTTGAGCTTTGTTATGCGTTTGTCCTGGGCATCTGTTATGCCTATCCTCAATGAGGCGTTGCATTTCACAGCTAAGATGGGGGCTCAACATATTTCGGCCTTTTATTTTGGTTATGCTTTAACGGTATTACCAGGCGGCATCTTAGCCGATAAAATCGGTTATAGACGTACTATCTTGTTTAGTTTGATTGGTATGGCCGCCGTAACGGCTTTGATGAGTACCATTACAGACTATACCATGGCTTGGGGTTTGCGCTTCTTATTAGGGGTTATGTCTGGTCCTGTACAAGCTTCTTGCTTGAGTGCTATCGGAGATCACTTCGGTCCGAATCAACGGGGTGCGGCCGTAGGTATCTTTATGAGCTGTACGTCCTTTGGTATTACTACGGTAAACCTTTACGCACCATATGTGGCAACACATTACGGCTGGCAAACGGCATTCCTTGCTACAGCAATCTTACCATTGTTAGTACTTGTATTATGTTACTTCACGGTGCGTAAGCCGAGTGCAGAAATTCTCGCACAACGAGAAGCTGAGGCTTCTGAAGCGGCTGCTAAGCTTGGCGTAGGTCAAACGTCTTTAGTAGAAAACTTGAAGCACATCATTTCTAATCGTAATATTCGTTGTTTGGCCATTGCGGGCTTCTTCGCCACAGGTACGACTTGGGGCGTAACGCAATGGGCGAACTTGTACATGGTTAAACAATTAGGCGTAACTGCTATCTATGCAGGCCAAGTCATGAGTGTGTTCGGTACGGCTGCGCTCATTGCGAAACCAACAATTGGTATTTTATCTGATATCTTGCCAATTAAAAAGAACCATTTAGCGTCGCTCGTTATGTTCTTGTTTGGGCCCGCTTTAATCTTGTTTGCAAGCACGGCAAATCCAAATATGCTTTTTGTAACAGGTCCAATCCTCGGTATAGGTGCCTTTATGCATAGTGCGTTGACTAATGCCCTTGTAGTTCAATCTGCAGCACCTCATTTGCGCGGTACAACAGCGGGCTTTGTAAACTTGTTTAATCAAATTGGGGCTCTCTTGGCACCACTGCTCTTGGGCAATGTCCTCGTCATGACGGGCAGTTACCAAATGTCCTTGATGTCTATCGCTATAGCGCCTATTATCGGTGCATGTGCATTGTTCTTCATTCGTCTTAAATAATATAAAAGGATCCGTAAATGAACTGCCTTTCTAAAAATTGTATCTAATTGGAGGGCAGTTCAAAACGGGTCCTTTTTGTAATTAATATGTATATTGTGTATGGTGTTCTTTTATTATATGATTGAGTCATAGTACAGGAGGGATGTAAATGGAAATCATCTGTTTTGGCGATAGTATTACGCGTGGCTATGATGTACCTTATGGACGGGGTTGGGTAGAAATCTGCGATGCTTCCATAGAGAACGTTAATTTTACAAATTATGGTGAAGATGGCTGCTCCGTACAGGGGATGATATATAATATTGAAAATTGGGCGGTTACTGCTGTATCCGATCCAACACGTCATATTTTCTTGATGTGTGGCACTAACGATATTTTACAAGGTCGAGATAGTACCTATGTGTACAAGACTTTGGTGAAAGCTATTGAGCTTGCTAGTACAAAAGGGACGGTAATCATCGGTTTAGAAACTCAAATTGATAGCGATATGGATGGATTAGATCTCGTTGTACGAGAGGTTAATGAACAGCTAAAAGCCTACGCAGCGGAGCATAATATTAAGGTCATAGATTTCTATACCACCTTGTTTGAAGCGGATCAAATTGGACAAATTGTCTTTGCTGGAGAGGTACACCCCAACGAGCGCGGTTATCGATTAATGGCGTATAAGGCATTAGAGGTCTTTACGCGATTATAACGGCACTATAATACGACTGTAACGGGACTATAATGCAACTGTAATATAAAGAACATAAAAACTCCCCCAATGAGTTGCCTCATTGGGGGAGGTAGTGATTTATAGTCTTTTTTGCTGGTGAAAGTTGGGGGCTTTCACCAGATACAATTAAATTCGTAACGAATTATTTTTTAGATTTAGTAGATACTTTATTGTTGGACACCTTAGCAGATTGTGCGATTGCATATGCAGTGCCTTTTACTAAATCAGAAGCTTCAGCAGTGTTGCCAGATACGGTTACAGCTGCTACAGTGTCTTCGGTTACTGCGAATAATGCAGTTGCATAAGGGTGTTGCGCACCATTTGGTACAGTTACAGCACCGGATTTAACAACGATGTAACGACCGTTGTTGTTGAAAATATCATAATGAGCTGCTTGTTTTACACCATCATAGCTTTCATTGTAAGCGAACAATGCAGCTACTTCACCACTTGCTACTTGACCAGATTGTTGCATGGAACGCAATTTAGTAGCTGCTACAGCTGTTGGTTGAGTCATGTTTACAGTGATGCGCAAAGAGTTGTTGTTTACAACTGCTTCAGTGATTACGTTTGTAGAGAATACATTCGCAACACCGTTGCCAGCACGGTTGTAAGAGCTAGCAGTTTTCACTTGGTAGCCGTTAGTGTATGCAGGCAAGTCATATGTGTAAGTTTTACCATTTAACAACAAGTCGAAAGCGTTCAATTGGTTAGCTTTGTAGCGAGAAACGTAGGAGCTGCCGTTGCCATTAGCTGTTACGGAGTTTACAGTTTCTTGGTATACAGGTTGGGCTTCAGTAGGGATAGGATCCATGATTTGAAGACCTACAGCTGTTGTTTGTGGTGCCACAAAGATTGGATCACCTAATTCTTTAGATACAGGCATTTGTTGAGCCATATCACCTGCTGTATAAGGCACTGCTGGCAATGGTTTGTAGCCAGGGCGTGGTGCACTTGTGGCATAACTAGTTTGGTAAGCTGGCGTAGCCGCTTGTGGTGCAGGATAAGAATATTGTTCTGCTGAAGCACGTTCGTAAGCGCGTGCATTAGCATCAATAGTTGCAGCAAAAGCAGAGAAAGACATTGTTGTCGCTGCAAATACTGCAAAAGCAGTTGCTAAATGTTTTTTGTTCATAATAATTTACTCCTAAATACATGATTTTACAAATAACACAGATACTAACTTGTATTATATAGGAATTCATGCTAATTGTAAATAAAATATAAAATATTATCTTAATTATAAATAAATATAATCAGATGAGTCAAATATTGTACAATTAGCCATAGAATGTCATATTACTATATAATAATAATCAGTATAGTAATTTATTATATCGAAAAACTTCGTTTAACGCTATATCTAATTCGTATAGTGCTACAATTAGTTTGTGTAGTGCTATATCTAATGCGTTAAATGATATGAGCAACATACATTTGTGGATTACATCAATTGAGATGGTGAAAGTTTCACTAGGGAGGTCTCATGAGTATTAGCGTCTATTATGGACGAGCTGGATCAGGCAAGACGCGCGCCGTATATGAGCGCATACGTCAGGTCATGACAGACTGTCCAGGGGAACCAATAATTTTGCTCGTTCCTGAACCTGCCACCTATCGGGTGGAACGGGAGTTAGCTGAATTTATGCCTGAGAAAGGCTTTACTACGGTTCGCGTCGTAGGCTTTGGTCGTTTGGGTTATCAGGTATATCAATCGATAGGCTCAAAAGGGGTCGGTCAATCAAGTTTATCAAGCTTTGGCCGGTCTATGTTGTTGCGCCTTGTAATGAAACGAAAACAAAAGGAACTCGGGCTATTAGAACAGGCCACAAAGCGACCTGAGTTTTCTTCCGTATTGCAACAACTCTTTTCTGAATTCCGCGCCTTCCGTGTAGGTCCTGATGACCTAGAACGAGGGGCAGAGTTTGTTAAAAATAATGTATTACAAAAGAAATTGCGCGAGTTAGCTATTTGTATGTCTGCCTATGAAGAGGAACTCAGTCGCCATGGGGAGCGCGACATCGATCCTATCATGGAAATCGTAGAGGCTTTGCCACAATCTCCTCTCATGGAGAATAGCCATGTCTTTATCGATGGTTTTCATTGGTTTACGCCCACACATTACGAGCTGATTTATACCTTGTTTGACTTGGCAAAGGAAGCCGTTATTACTATCGATTTACCGATGGCCCCAAAGGCGTTAAATTTAGCTCGTCGAGGGGAGCATCTCTTCAGCCGCCCTTTAGAGATTTACGACACCTTAGTTGCTCGTTATGGCTTTAATATCGACTGGGTTGGCTTTGAGGGAAAACGGGGCCCTCAAGTCGTTCAAGAGCTAGAGTCTAATTACTTTGCTAGCCCTAGTAAGAAAAATACTACAGATGAAACGATTCCGCTTATTCGAGGCTATAACAGGGAACGCGAAGCCGATGCGGTGGCTCGTCGTATTTTAGCCTATATAGAATCATCTGAAGAGGCTCGTTACCGAGATGTATGTATCATGCTCCGCGAGTCCGAAACCTATGGTGACACCTTAGAAAAGGTCTTTGCTCGCTATGGTATTCCGCACTTTATTGATCGTCAGCGGCCTATGAAAAACCATCCATTAGGCGAGCTATTGACGGCTCTCTTTGATATCGTGCGTCATAACTATAGTCGAGACAGCATGTTCCTCTTGCTCAAGACAGACTTGATGCCTCTTAGCCGTGAGGCTGTAGATGAGTTAGAGAACTATGTTCTCGAGTTTGGCATCGATCATTATAAATGGGAACGTGAAAGTTGGCCGTACTTACGAGGCTTTCATGAGGGGCAAGATGAAGAGAGCCACGTAGATGCACCACGCAGAGCACGTGTTAACAAAGCAAGAGAAACCATTATGGATATATTATCTCCATGGTTTGACTTTGCTGCTAATGCGGAGGGCCATACAGGGGCTGAGTGGGGTACACAACTTTATGGTTTATTAGAAATCTTACAAGTGCCAGAGCGGCTCTATGAATGGGCGAAGGACGCAGAAACTATAGGTGATCAAGAATCCAAAGCTAGTCATGAACAGATGTATAATGCGGTTCTTTCCTTTATAGACGAAATTTCTATGGTCATGAAGGACGAAGTATTGACCTTGGATGAGATGATGCTCCTCCTCGAAGAAGGCCTTAGCGATGTAAATTACTCTATGATTCCTCCGTCTTTAGACCATGTGGTGATTACCACTATCGAACGTGGTTACAGCCAGTGGTGGCCTAAGGTGTTCGTAATGGGTCTCAACCAAGGTGTGTTTCCTCAAAGTATGGGCGATGAGGGGCTCATCAAGGATAAGGAGCGGCAAGAATTGGCCGATGCAGGCATTACCTTAGCAGAAGGTGCTTTGCCGAAGGCTTTCAACGAGAATTTCCTATTATACCTCGCTATGACGCGGGCATCCGATTCGTTGACCTTGTCCTATGCGGGCTCTGGTGAGGATGGAAGCGGTCTTGAGCCGTCCCTCGTGGTGAAACGATTAGAATCCCTTGGGTACGTAGATCAGGCGGTAGAGATTCCTCTCTCCATTGCACCTGATACAGAGACGGATTACGTGTGGCGCCCACTCCAAAGTCTGTCATTGTTGTCGGAGCGTTGGGGTGCGCTCTTTAGTGGTTATGAGGTCAATCCTCTTTGGTGGGGCCTCTATAACTGGGCTCGTGAAAGCGAAATCTATCGTCCTCGTTTAGCGGAGGTGTCACGTGGCATTCGAGATAATAACGATGTGCCTGTCATTACGCAGGATTTAGTAAATGGATTGTTCCTGTCTAAAGGCTATATGTCTGGCTCTGTAACACGCCTTGAACGATACCAACAATGTCCGTTCAAGTTCTATGCTCAATATGGTTTAAAACTAGAACCGCGTCCAGTACGCTCCTTTGGAGCTCCTGAAATCGGTACGTTCTTACATGCTAATTTAGAGCGATTAGGAAATTATCTACTAGAAAACAACAAGCAATGGCGTGACCTCGACGAAGAGGAACAAGAAAATCTATGTCGCACTGTGGCAGACGAAATCTTGCAAGAAAATCAGCTGGGCGAAGAAACGAGCGATGCCTACCAAAAGGCCATCGAGCAGCGTGTTCAGAGAACATTACATGTGACGGTAGACCGCCTTGTAGAATGGTCTAAGCGCAGTGATTTTGATACGAAGTATTTAGAGCAAGATTTTGGCCGTCAAGGTGGATGGGATCCTATTCGCGTCCCTCTTGGTGAAAACCGTCACTTGCGCCTCATCGGTCAAATTGACCGCATCGACGAATATACACGGGATGGTCAAACTTATGGCATGGTTATCGACTACAAGTCGGGTGGCGCTCATGTGACGGCCCAAGATGTGTACTATGGACTTAAACTGCAACTCATGACCTACCTGTTGGCGTTAGAATCTGCTTACGGTAAAACGCATAGCGGCTCTATGTCGCCAGCGGCAGTAGTCTATTCTTATGTCAAGAATCCGAAAATCCCTGCTGATGCGCCTATATCTTATGAAGATGCTGTTTCGTTGGCTAATGAAAGCGATGCTTGGCAAAACAGTGGGTACTTCTCCGACGATATAGAGTTGTTGACGCATATAGACAATAAGTTCTTGTCCTATGGGCCTAAGCGAGGGCCTTATGTGCCGATTGCTACGAAAAAAGATCAAACCATTTCCAGCAGAGATTTGCGAAAGGTTAAGTCTACAGGTGAATTTGACGTAATGTGCCGCTATACAAATCACGTGATGGCTGAAACAGGCCGTCACATTGGGGACGGGCAGTTCCCGATTAAGCCCTATCAATTGAATGGCCTTAGACCTTGTACATACTGCGATTACAGAACGGTATGTCGCTTTGACTCTAGCCGTAATCGATATAATTATTTGTCTAGATTGTCCGAGAATGACGCATTAGAACGGATGAAAGAGGTCTTAAACGACGAAAATAGCGATAACAATGGGAATCGCAATAACGGAAATAACAATAACGACGGAAATAATAGTAGCGAAGGAGGTGAAAACCATGGGTGTTAAATGGACGCCAGAGCAGGAGTCTGCTATTATAGCGCCTAAGGATTCCTCCTTAGATAATCAGACCTTACTTGTTGCGGCCGCTGCCGGTTCAGGTAAGACCGCGGTTCTTGTAGAACGCATTATTACGCGTCTTAAGGATATGGATAATCCCTTATCTGTTCAAGAACTCATGGTTGTAACTTTCACAAAGGCTGCGGCCCAAGAGATGAGCGCTCGTATTGGCCTTGCCTTGGCTAAAGCCATGGAATCTACAGATGATGCTGCACTACAAGCGCGCCTTGAACGACAGCTCAATTTGTTGCCCTCGGCTCATATTTCTACATTGCACTCCTTTTGCCAATGGGTAATCCGGTCCTATTTCTATAAGCTCGACATTAATCCGACAGCGCGCATCGGCAATGAAGCAGAAATGGCATTGCTACAACAAGAGGTATTAGCCGATTTATTAACTAAATCCTATGAAGAGGGCCTTTATAATATCTATGAGCTAGCGGATTTCTTCAGCGATGATAAATCCGATGCAGGCTTAACGGCGAAGATTATGTCCCTGTATAACTACGCCATGTCCCTCGCCAATCCCGATGGATGGCTACGAAAAGCGTTAGAGCCTTATAAAGAGGCGATGACCATAAACCCTAGCGATACATTGTGGGGTCAATATATGTGGTCTAATCACATGGCTGTCATCGATCGCATTCGTGAGCGCTTAGAGCGGATGGAACAAATCTTGCTCGATCCAACAGGACCTCATAAATGGCAAAACATATACGATAATCAACTGGCTGCATTAGGTATGCTTTCAACGGCTCAAACTTGGGACGACATTGGGGAAGCTTGTAAACATATGGATACCTTTATTAAGGATCAGTTCCGTATGGGCTCAAAAGAGGCGCAAGCCTATGACCCTATATTGGTGGCAGAGTTTAAATCTTTGGGTGGTCAAAATAAAGATGACCTCAAAGCCATGCAAACCGCTATATTCACCGTTCCGGAAGCTACCTTGCAAGACCAGTTCAAGGCTCAATATCCCATCATTGAAGGGTTAGTAGAGCTGACGATTGCGTTCCATCAAGCGTATCGGGATATGAAACAAGAGCAAGGCATCATGGATTTTAGCGACCTTGAGCATCTATGCTTGGCCCTTCTCGTTGAGCCTGGCACAGAGGATGATCCTCAGCCATCTGAAGTAGCGAAGGAACTACAAGATACGTTCAAAGAAATCATGGTTGATGAATACCAAGATACGAACGGCGTGCAAGAGACGATTATTAACTTGATTTCTCGCGTCGATAATAGGTTCTATGTGGGGGACGTGAAGCAGGCTATTTATAGCTTCCGTATGGCCGATAGTTCTCTATTTATGGAGAAATATAACACCTATGGGGGTAATGATGCGGTAGAGCGACGTATCGACCTAGCGAAGAATTTCCGATCTCACGAAAATATCTTGGCTGCAACGAATTTCTTGTTCTACCAAATCATGACGGAAGACGCGGCAGAGCTCAATTATACAGAGGCTGAATCGCTCATTCCTGGCCGCATCGTAGAGGATGCGCCAGAGGATTGGATCGGTGGTGACGTGGAATTACAGCTCTTAGATGTAAGTAAGGATACCCTTGGTGCTAGTGAAAGTGACGAAGATGAAGGGGATGACCCTGAAAACAACGAGCGTGAGCTAGATTTTATTATTCAAAAAATCAAAGAAATCCATGCGGCTAAGAAGCAGGTACAAAATCCAGATGGTACATTCCGTCAAATCGAGTGGCGAGACTTTGCTATTTTGCGCAGATCCTTAGCGGGCTGGGGGACGCGTGCCGTAGAAGCCATGCGGCAAGCGGGGATTCCTGCGGTGGTAAATGAGCGAGACGGTTACTTTGAAGCCCAAGAGATTCAACTCTTATTGGCGTTGTTATCCGTCATAGATAATCCGGAACAAGATTTGCCGATGGCTGCCGTGTTGCACTCTGGCCTGGTAGGCCTTGATGCCAACGAACTAGGTGCATTGCGCCTGTCTGGTGATGGCTCCTTATGGTCTCTTATGCCAGCCTATGCAGAAGAGGCTCAAGATGAGCGTTTATTGGCCTTTATTGGGCATATGGAAAGGTGGCGCACCTTATCGCGTCGTCACGGTGTGACCGACTTGTTGTGGGATATTTACGAATCTCAAGACTATGTAAATTATGTGGGAGCTATGCCGAATGGCCTCGTTCGCCGTGCCAATGTGCTCGCCTTATACGATAGAGCCAAGGGCTATGAAGCCTCTGGCTTCCGTGGGCTCTTTAGGTTCTTGCGCTTTGTGGAAAGCTTACGCGACAGCAACCAAGATATGCCTCTTGCCAATGTGGTGAGCGAGGCGGACAATGTGGTGCACCTCATGACCATCCATAAGAGTAAGGGCCTTGAGTTTCCTGTAGTATTCCTATCTGGTGTACAAAAAAGATTCAATATGATGGACTTGCGTTCAGAGCTTCTTATCGATAAAAATGCAGGCCTTGGTTTGAAAGGGTATTTTCCAGATATTCGAGTGTCCTTCCCGACCATGCCTTGGTTTTATGTGAAAGACGTAAAAGAAGCGGCCCTCAAGGCGGAGGAGCAGCGCATTCTCTATGTTGCTTTGACACGGGCACGAGATAAGCTGTTCATGACAGGCTTTATTAAAGGCTTTAAAAATTCTAAAGGTGTGTTAAGCACCATAGGTGAGCTCATTAAAAATGCGGCTTCCGTAGAAACTCAACAGTTACCGACAGATATTATTACACAAGCTAATACCTATCTAGACTGGATAATCATGGGCTTTGCTCGTCATTTAGATGGTGGCAATCCATTGCGCGTAGCCATCGAGTACGAAGGGCCAACCTATTTTGATTTACCGGATAAACAGTGTCGTTTAAAGGTTGAAATCCATGATGGCTCTCTCTATGGTGATCTCGATTATAAAGCAGATGTCGATGAGACTACGATCAATAAGGTACGGGAGTTACAAGCTGTTAATTCCGTAGAATTACCGCAGGAAATCGTGGATCGATTTAACTATAGCTATCCGTACAATGATGCTACTCGCCGAACCGCAAAAATCTCCGTTAGTGAATTGAAACGACGATTCCAAGAACGAGAACTTGAAGCAGGAACTATTGATACTTTGAATGAACCGATTGCAACGGTAGAAGTTTCAGCAGATGACCTAGCAAACTCCGTATTCGGTCGAAAGCCACAAGCATTACAGTCTGAAGATGATGTATTGACCGGTGCTCAATGGGGGACCTTGATGCATGAGGCTATGCAATGGCTACCTCTTGTGACGTATACGCAAGCTTCTTTGACGAAAGAACTCGATGCACTGGTGGCGAATGGAACTTTTACAGAGGAAGAACGGAATTTATTAAGCGATACGAGTTTGTATAAATTTTTTAGCTCTGATCTTGGTAAGCGCCTTATCAATGCAAAACGTATCGAACGAGAGTTGCCGTTTAGCATGCTCTTTGAAGGAAAACGCGTATACGACACCTTAGAGGACGGGGAAAATCTGTTCCTCCAAGGTATTATTGATACGGCCTTTGAAGAGGATGGCGAATGGGTTCTCGTAGATTACAAAACGGATCGCGTTACATCCGGAGAAGAACTCATTAAGCGATATAAAATCCAAATGGACCTCTATAAAGAGGCCTTGCAGCGATTGACGGGAATGCCCGTGAAAGCATGTTACATTTATAGCTTCCGCTTGCATGATGCAATTATTGTGGACTAATGCGCATAGATTCTTATAAATTAATAAACACAAAAGCTCTCTATCCGTTGATAGAGAGCTTTTGTGTTACCAATTACTTGTTATATATGTGGTAGTTTAGGCAGATTTAAGGCTTTTTTCTTTTTGTGTTTTGCAGGTGCAAATACTTTGAGTACGCGTGGCAATACTTCAATATCCACAGGCATATCCGGACCCGCATCACCATCCATATTGGTCGATAAATCATCGACGTCAGATAGAAGTTCGATATGAGCTTTTTTCACCGTTAATGTCGTTGTATAACGAGAATTATAGATGGCACCACTGATAATGAGTGGTAATACGCTGAGAATATCGAGGATAAAATATTCCTTGAAGATAATGATACGCATATAACCATCATCTACTGAGGCTTGTGGCATAAAACGCTCAAAGCTAGACACTACATTGGTAAGTAGGGCTAAAACGAGAGGAGATTTGCAAATGAAATCGTCGTCCTCTGTTTTGATGCGGTACGTGTAGTCCTTTGTAGTGAACAATGCTTGGCCTGCTCTCAAGAAATACGCGAGAGGGCCGAGTATGCTTTTTTCCTTTGGTGTAACCTCATCTACAACTTTAGGAATAACGCCAGCTGCAATGTTATTGCAGAAATACCGATCATTACAACGGCCGATATCAATGGTTCGAGTTTCATTGATATCGATACGCCTGATAGCTTGTGTTGGATTTTGGTGAATGCCGAGCGCACGAGACATATCATTTACTGTACCAACGGGGATAAATCCAAAGGTACAGGAGAATCCACCTTGGGCAATACCATTAACGGTTTCGTTAACAGTGCCGTCACCACCCATGCAAAATACGGCATCAAACCCACGTTCACAAGCGTTCTTAGCGAAACGTGTAGCATCGTCTTCGCCTCTGGTGAATTTGACCTCAATCGTTTCGAACAAGGTACTCAATTTCCATTGTAAATCGAGGGCGTAACGACGCGCTGCACCGCCTCCTGAGACAGGGTTGATGATAATCAAACAACGGCTCATAGTATACTTCCTTACTTTCAAAAATGAGATATAGCTATTATCTATAGTTAAATTGACAGTCTTAATGATGAGTTCTATAATTGTAATGTATGCACTTAATTTCGCACAACATACTGTCTAAGATATGTTGTATACTATATTATACTCATTTTAACCGTTCTTTGAAAGTCTGAAAGCACGAATGGTTAGTAAGGTTTAGGGGCTAGTAATGGGAAGACAAAGTTCAAAAGATAAATACAAATTGTCCGCAGTGGATTCTATCGAAAGATTACCTCTCAGTGAACAAGTATATTTAACATTAAAAACAGCTATCTTAACAGGCGAATTGATGCCTCAAGAGAAGCTTAACGAAGTAAAGATTGCAGAACAATTACAAGTGAGTGCTACACCTGTGCGTGAGGCATTCCGCAAATTGGCTAAAGATAATCTCGTAGTTATCGTTCCTTGGAAAGGTGTTACTGTAAAAGCTGACACGCCAGAAGAAATCGTAGCGCTTTACCAAGTTCGTGAAGTAATGGAAGGACTTGGTGCTAGATTATGTGCTCGTCATGCTACACCTGAGCAAGTACAAGAGCTAAGAACTCTTTGTAAAGAAATGCATGAAATTGAAGATGCCACAGAACGTGTTGATGTAAACAGCCGATTCCATACAATGATTGCTCATTACTCTGGCAATGAACGCATTGTAGATTATCTAGCAGGTTTCCGTGAACGCGTTAATCGCGACATGTACATCAGTTCTTTCAATGCTGTACGTACACATGACTGTGATGACGAACATGATCAAATCGTAGACGCTATTGAACGTCACGACGAAGTTGCTGCAGAAACAGCTATGCGTCAGCATATTAACAATGCATTTATCTTTAAAAAAGCAAATGCAGAAGTACAACATAAAAAACTTAATGAAGTGTAATGTCTGCTGATGCTGATGATGATGTAATAGGCATAATGACATATGAAAAGCTCCGCCATTGACGGAGCTTTTTTGATTGTTATTTTGAATAGTTAATTCAATTTTCATTTAGAGTATTTCGAGCATCTTGATATAAATTAGTTATCATTTGTTGTATTTAATTAACTGTTCTTTTAGTCTATCAGATTAGTTCGTTCTTGTTTTGTTTCGAGACGTTCTTTTGGTGTGGTTCAGAAGCTCTAGTCGTTTATAGTGTGATGTTAGGTGCGCATTACAGTTTTTATAATCTACAACACGCAGTCTTACGAGTTGACCTACATTGATTTGAAAGGCTTGGGCAATTTTAAATAAAATTTCCAAAGACATGCCTGAAATTCCTGTACCACATTCTAATTTGCTTAAATAACTACGACTGATACCAATGTGACGAGCTAATTCTTGTTGAGACATATTTAGGGATACGCGAATAATGGCGATTTTATGACCTAAACAAACATACTGATGTTGTAAAAACGGGTCTTCGTACGCGTTGACTCTCAATTCCGTGAGTGGTGTAGACGAGGGGTGCATAGGGACTCCTTCCTTTTCCCTACTCTCTAAATATAGTATACTGAGATTATTAGCATCTGACTAATATAGAAAACTAGATAATTATCGGCTATTACAGATAATTACACGAATTGTGAAAGTAGTATTACATGTATGCTATAGTAATGTGATCATACCATCTAGTATGTTATCTTGAGTAGAGGAGGCAATATGGAAAAATATATAGCCGTTGCCCTCGGTGGCGCCACTGGGGCCTTATGCCGTATGGCTCTCGGTGAATGGGTGATGACAAAGGTCAGCTCGTTTCCGTATGGTACGGTAGTAGTAAACCTCGTTGGTTGCCTCATTATCGGTTTAGTCTTAGGCCTTTATATGCAAAAGCCAGATCTACCTCAATGGGCGAGATTCTTCCTCGTTGTAGGTGGGCTAGGTGCATTTACCACCTTCTCAACCTTTGCCTTTGAAATGCTACAGCTTATGATGGCTGAATCCTATGTACAAGCGTTATGGTACGGTGTGGTACAAGTAATAGGGGGCCTAATTCTCTGTTGGATTGGTATGCTAATAGTGCGTCTACTCTGTACTATGTAAACATATTAATATTGAATAATAGTATTAAATACATTTTGATGTTATATAATAGCGTATTTTGTTATTAATGACTTGGGAGATATTATGAAATCTATTAGAACACAAGATGCCGTAGGGCAAACATTATTACACGATCTCGTAAGAATCGTCATAGGTGAGTTGAAAGACACGCCCTTCCGCCGTGGCCATGTAATTACAGAAGAGGATATTCCTAAACTCTTGGATCTTGGCAAGGAACATGTATTTGTAATGGATCCGGAAGATGAGGGGTTCTTGCATGAAGAGGATGTAGCTCGTGCTTTATACCATATGGCAGGCGGTGAAAACATGCACGATGGCCCTATGGCACAAGGTAAAATTGAAGCCATTGCGGATGTAGATGGCCTTTTCAAGGTCGATGTAGACCGATTACATGCTATCAATAGCATTGGTGAGTTGACCATTGTAACAAGATTTAATAATACACCTGTGAAAGCAGGTGATAAACTAGCAGGCATGCGCTGTATTCCATTGTTGTTAGAAGAACAACAAGTAGAAGATGCAAAGAAAATTGCTGATGGTAAGCCTTTGTTACATGTAAAGCCGTTCGTGCGCAAAACAATGGGTATCGTTACGACTGGTTCTGAAGTATTTGAAGGTCGTATTAAAGATGCTTTCACACCAATCATTGAAGAACGTTGTGCTGAATTTGGTGTTACAAAGGTAGCTCACGAAATTGTAACGGATAATACAGATGATATCGTGGCGGCTATCGACAAGGTGAAAGCAGCAGGCGCAGATATCATTTTCTGCACTGGCGGTATGAGCGTTGACCCAGATGATCTCACCCCAGGAGCGATTAAACGCTATGCAGATCGCGTAGTTACCTATGGATTATCAGTGTTACCAGGGTCCATGGTTTGCATTGCTTACTGTGCAGATGGCACACCAATTCTTGGTGTACCAGGTGGTGTATTGTTCAGCAAACCGACTGCCTTTGATGAAATTGTGCCACGCCTCATCGCAGATGATGAAATCACCAAAGAAGATTGTATAGCTATGGGTCATGGAGGATTTTTGGGCTAATAGGCTAGTATAACAAGATTAGCTAGAATAACCAATATAGCTATTTTAAGTAATATAGCTAAAGCAAATAATATAACTAGAATAATTAGTATAGCTAGTATAATGAATATAGTTAATATAGCCAATATAAGGAGATAAGATAAATCTTATCTCCTTATATTGTTATTATGCTATTAATTTATAGTATGATGAATTTGATAGAATTTTTATTTATCGATAAAATTGATAATTTTATCTATTTTGTTAAAAAATTCGTTTACTTCATTTAATATTTAAAGTACAATAATAGTTAAGGATAATGATAATACATTATTTAATAATGGACATATTTTATGCTGAGTTTTGTTGAATATATATTATAAATGATAATATATTATCCGTTGTATTTATAATTTTAGATGTAGGGAGGAATAGTAAACGATGAAAAGCAAACAAGTTGCATTATCATTGGCAATACTACTTGCGTTAGGTACGGGAACTGTATTACATGTAGAAGCACAAGGAAATCCGACAGAGTATTCACGTCACTTTGGTGATGAAAATACGGTTACCAGTGACCATAGTTTAGCAGTAGGTTTCAGAAATACGGTATCCGGTTCATATTCAACTGCTGTAGGACAGTCTTCTACCGCATCTGGTGAGACTTCACTAGCTATCGGACGAAGTGCACAGGCAACTGCTAATAATACTAATGCTATTGGTCGGAGTGCACGAGCAGAAGGTGAAAATGCTACTGCAATAGGCCATGGATCAGTTTCTTCAGGGCGTAATTCAAATGCCTTTGGTTCATCCGCTAAAGCATCTGCTGAAGCTTCTACAGCGGTTGGCAATAGTACAAAGGCTAGTGGTATTTCAAGTACCGCTACTGGCTTTAATGCTGAGGCATCTGGTAATTTCTCTTCAGCATATGGTAATGATGCTAGAGCAAAGGGAAATCGTTCAGTAGCCGTTGGATATAATGCAAAAGCTGAAGAGAGTGCAACTGCTGTAGGTAATAATGCTAATGCTGGTGCTGCAAATGCTGTTGCACTAGGTTCAGGTAATACGATTACTGCACGTGGTGGAGTTGGAATTGGTAGCAGTAATTCTGTCTCTGGCATTGATTCTGGCGCTTTTGGGGTTAGAAATAACGTAGCGCAAGCAAATACATATGTACTGGGCAGTAATGTGACGTCAACACAAGGAAATAGTGTTCTCTTAGGCAATGCATCTACCGATAGAGCTGCCACAACAGAAACACAAGCTAATATAAATGGTATTAACTATTCCGGCTTTGCTGGGGTAGGGTCAGCTAGTAACGGCGTTACGAGTGTTGGTGCATCTGGTAAAGAACGTCAGGTGATTAATGTAGCATCTGGGAAAGTATCTTCTGATAGCACGGATGCTATAAATGGTAGTCAATTATATGCAGTAGCAAATACAGTGGGCGGAATTCTTAATAATCACAATACATTAATTCAAAATAATATTAATGAAATCGATAAAAATAAAGAAAAAATTGCCGACAATGAACGAAAATTAAAAGATCATACAGATGTCTTACAAAAACATGAAGATATTTTAAATGGACATAGTCAAGAATTAGAAAAACATAATAAATTAATTGTAAATCATGATAATCAAATTACTCGTTTAACTAAAGAAAATCTTCGTCAAGATGCTGATTTACTTCGTCATGAAGATCAAATTCAAAATCATGACATTCAATTAAAAAATCAAACTGAACGTATGAATAATCAAGAAAAACGTATTGACAATCAAGATAAGCGTTTAGATTATTTAGATAATCGTGTTGATAATCATGATGCTCGAATTGAAAATCATAGTGAGCGTATCGAAAGTCATGAACGTCGTATTGAATATAATAAGACTTTAGCCACAGAAGCATTAAAAGAAGCTAAAAAACATACTAGCATTTCTGCAGGTAATAATGTAACTGTAACTACAAGCACAAATGCTGCTGGTGGTACTGATTACAAAGTATCTGTAGATAAAGTTAAATTTGGTAATGTTTCTTTGGACAATAAAGGTCTAAATAATGGTGGCAATAAAATCACTAATGTAGCCGATGGTGAAGTATCCGCTACATCTAAAGATGCCGTTAACGGTAGCCAATTGTATCAAGCTACTAGCGGTATTAGTAATGGTGTGAACCTATTAAATAGCAAAATAGGAAAAGTTGGTGCTGGTGCGGCTGCATTAGCGGCTATTCATCCATTGGATTTTGATCCTGATGATAAATGGAATTTTGCGGCTGGTTACGGTAACTATGCCGGTGAAAATGCGATGGCATTAGGTGCTTTCTACAGACCAAATGAAGACACTATGTTCAGCGTAGCTGGATCCATGGGTAACGGTGAAAACATGGTCAATGCCGGCGTTTCTTTGAAATTAGGTCAAAAAAATGGTGTATCTACTTCTAGAGTAGCTTTGGCTAAAGAGGTTCAGGACTTAAAGGCCATTGTAAAAGCCCAAAATGTAGAGATTCAACAAATGAAGGCATCCATGGGAATGGCACCTCAGTATGACAAGAAAGATGTGAACTTCCCTGATGTACCGGCTAATCATTGGGCTTATGAATATGTAAAAGACTTGGCTGATAAAGGTCTTGTTGAAGGTTATCCTGATGGCGAATTTAAAGGCGATCGTACGATGACTCGTTATGAGTATGCTGCGATCATTTACCGTGCTTTACAATTGGGTGCTCCAATTGATGGTAAAATGGGGCGTGCGATTAACGAATTTAATCCTGAATTGGCTCGTCTTCGTGACTTGGATCGCATTCGTGTGGATCGAATCTCTGGTAAAGACAATGATCGTCATAAGGTAGAACGACTTCGTGTCAACAATAAAGACAATAAGCAAACTAATGATTACAGAGATGTTTATGGTAGTCATATCGAGCGTAATGCGAAGTAATTACTTGTCATGAATTAACCTTTTAAACTAAAAGGAAGACAACAAAATAGTTCTTGTATAAACTAAAGAAAAAACAAAGGAGGCTGTGATAAACAGCCTCCTTTGTTCAATTAATTGCATTATTGATTGCGTTATTAAAATGATTTTTTACCTAGTGTAGGATGGCTACAACGTTTTAGCGTTAGGGTATCAATCATATGGACGGCTTCGTCCAATGTAATATCTTCGCGCTTCGTTGGTGTTTCTAGGACAGCTAACGGATGCTCCGTGCCTACCTCACCAGAGGGCAAGTATATATATTCTTGGTTGACGGTGTCACCAAAGATATAGCCTGCTTGTAAATGTTCTTTGTGAATGCGACTCATGGTCTCTCCTTAAATAATTTGCTTTAGCTTGAAGTCTAGATAGTCTGCAGATACCAATTCTAGTTTTGTCGTACTAAACTCCTTTGGAATTCGGTTAAAAGAAATTTGATCGTGTAAGTGGCCAAAGATGCAGATATCTACTTTATATTGTTCTAATAGGTCCGTAAATCCAGAAGGAGCGTTGGATTCGTTAAATGGAGGGTAATGTAGCAACAATAACTTTGTTACAGGAATAGTCTCTATATCTATAATAGAATCAGGTGTTGGTGAATAGGACTTTTTAGAACCGGATGATTCTGTTATACAGACCTTTGTTTCCGTCCTGAGTTCTTCAAGTACTTTATGTATTGCTTTATCCATTTCTTGAAGTGCCGCTTCAGTACGCATCACTTCTCTATCATAAATGGATTGGTCCGTTTCCGGAGAGAAGTGGGAGTCTCCAGGACAGAGGTAGGCACGCGTTCCTCCGAATGCAATAAGGCGCGGACCCTCTTCGGTTTGGATGAGTTCTGCGGTGCCGTGACCTTGTATAAAGGTAATAGCGTCGCCCATGAGATTATGCATCTTGTTCGCTGATGCCCACCAATAATCATGGTTGCCGCGAATCATATATTTTTTACCAGGTAGAGATGCAATTTCTTGTAAATCGCAGGCCGCTTCATCGAGGCGGAGGGCCCAGCTCATGTCACCTACGAGAAAGACGATGTCTTCATCGCTTACATTGGCATTCCAATGCTCTTTGATGCGGGCCCAGTGATCATTCCAGTGAGGACCAAAAATATCCATCGGCTTCGTGGGAGGATTGCCAGATAGATGGAGGTCGCCGATGGCAAATACTTTCATAAAAATCCTTTCAAATATGTATGGTTAAAACCATATATAAAATTATATATCAAATTATGTACGGTATATGGTTAGAGCTATTTAGTAGCTTGAAAATAAGGCGTAATATCGTGCTTGATTTTAGCAGCTCGTCCCTCATCGCAAGTTTGTGGTATTTTGTATCCTACATAGAGGGGCGTCGTTACATAGCGCGCCACTACTTTGATGTAATCATAGCCGTCCGCAAGATTATATACAAAGTAATTATAGGACTGGCTAAAGTTTGCTACACTATGCAATACATAGCGCAAAATTTGCTGTAGTCGAAGGGCTACAGCACGAACCGGCGCATCTGGTTTGAAGCGAATATTGTACTCAAAGAACCCGATAATCGGATGGGTAGACAAGGTGATGCGTACATCTTGATCCTCGTGCAAGAGCCAACCCTCCATATTTTGGGCCGTAATATCTTTGTGGTAATCGTAATTCTCAAGGCCTATGATTTGGCTGTGAGGATGACGAATAGAGCCACCGGACATATAGCCATGATTCTTGAAGAACAGTACGGATTTGAACTCTTTACGCTGACGAGTTTCGCGCCATTTATCGAGACCAAATTGGAGAATATGGGCGGCTTCGTCTGTAGGTAAGGTAGAAAATTCGCCTTCGTCAGTTTCCGTTTCGATAATGACGGTAGGCCAAGTTTTTTCTAATACAGGATACTTGTTCATGAGCCATATAATATGGCCTGATGTATCGAGAATATCCGTTAATTTGGAACGATCACAGAAGGGACAACGCACTTGTTCATTGCGAATATTGACGGGCTTTGTCCGTCCTAATTCGATATTAAATCTAAGTGGTTTGTTCATCATGTGCCTCCTCCCTTGTAAGAAATTCTATACTCTTAATCATACCACAACTAGCACATTCGTACATGAAATAATGGTATAATAATAGTGTGTTATTTTTGTGACTAAGGAGGCCCTATGAAACCAACGACGCTCGTATTTCCCATTGATGAACAAAATCGTATATTGTTAGGGCGTAAGAAGCGTGGTTTTGGGGCTAATAAATATAATGGTTTCGGTGGTAAACTTGATGATGGTGAAAGCTTCCGAGAGTGTGCCATTCGCGAACTCTATGAGGAATCTGGCCTTCAGGGAAATCTTGAAGACTTAGAATGTGTCGCGGCTTTTGATTTTCAATTTCCTTTTGATGAAAGCTTAACGCACGTGAGTTATGTGTATTTCTTGCGTGCTTTCACAGGCGATGTAGAGGAAACAGACGAAATGGAGCATCATTGGCTAGAACCAAATCAAATTCCTTATGAACATATGTGGGATGGTGACCGCAGATGGTTGCCGATGTTGTTAGAAGGTAAGAAATTAAAAGGACCTATTGTGTTTGGACGAGATAATAATATGGTGGATAAGATGGATTTGACCACTGTTGATACTGTTCTTGAAAGCGAACACTTGGCGCGCATCGATCTGTATATTAATGGATGATGAATGTACGATTTGTTACAATTTAACGTTAAAATCGTTATCTGGTGGGTATTGGAGTATAAAATAGGGAGTATGTAGCCGTGAAAGTGGTACTAGACTCCTAAATTTATAATATATTGAGGTAATATGACTGATAAAAAGAACCCAAAGTGGGTGCCACAGCTATTGGCGTGGTATGATGTACATAAACGGGAGTTGCCGTGGCGCGGTTGTGGGGACCCTTATAAGATTTGGGTATCCGAGGTGATGAGTCAGCAGACCCGCATTGAGGCAATGAAACCCTATTATGATAACTGGATGCGTCTATTTCCAACCTTGGAGGATTTGGCAAAGGCCTCCGAAGATGAGGTGGTTCACGCATGGCAAGGGCTTGGTTATTATAGTCGTGCTCGTAACTTGCGTCTTGGCGTAAAGGACGTCGTTGAAAATTACGGCGGTATCGTGCCTCATGACCGTAAGACCATGGAATCCTTGAAGGGTGTAGGTTCTTATACGGCAGGGGCTGTGCTATCCATGGCGTACAACGAACCAGAGGTGGCTGTAGATGGCAATGTACTGCGCATCTATGCTCGGTTGTATCGCATCTTTGATGATATTTTGAGCACTAAAGGTAAAAAGGCTATTACGGCTATCGTAGAGGAGACTTTACCTCACGATCGACCTGGCGACTTTAACCAAGCCTTGATGGACTTTGGGTCTGCCGTATGTATTCCAAAGACACCCCGCTGTGGCGAATGTCCTATTGTAAATATGTGTGAAGCATACCAACATAAGGATACAGATAAACTGCCTGTGCGCATCAAGAAAACAAAGGTAGTAGAGGTGCCTTTATTCGTGGGAATCTTGCAGTATAAAGGCTATTATTTATTGCATAAACGGCCGAACCGTGGACTTTTACGATCTATGTGGGAATTCCCATCTGTGGAAATGGTATCTACCTTTGATGATGGAGAACGAGGCCTTGAGGCATTAGTTAAGGAACTAGGCTTTGAACTAGCCTTGCAACCAATATTAGTAAAAGAAATAACACATATTTTCTCTCACCGAAAATGGTTTATGAAAGCATTTCGCGGTGATTTAACGTACACAGGGGATGCTAATAATATATCGATTGCGGATATCCGGGCTCAATTGCCAAAGGATTGGATGCTCATCAAGCGCGATGAGTTCTCCGACTATGCTTGGGCGGGACCTCATGGTAAACTGACGGAAATCGCAAAGTAATTTGTAGGAGCAATGAATGAGAATTCTATTTAATATTATTTTTTCTGTCATCCTCGTAATAGGATTGGTAGGATTTTGGGCTCTATTCCTCAACTTGTGGAAGCCTAAAAAGAAATGGCCTGCCTGGGTGGGCTATGTAATCATTATCGGTGCGTGGTTCGCGGCTATCAGATACTATATACTCAATCAAGTGGATTTATATGGTACGATGTACTATCCTTTGATGAATATGTTCCGTACTGAAAGCTATGGATTCCTCTTTGGTGTATTCCTAGCGATTCCTGTATTTATCATACTTAGTCTATTATATTGGACAATTAATAAGATTTGGAGCAAAACACCAGAGGAAAATAGAACAGGTCGTCGTGCTTTCTTTAGAACTGCTGCAACTATAGTGCCGTTGGCTACTATCGGTGGTTCTAGCTATGCTGCCTTTGCAGGTCAACAAGAGGTAGTAGTAACGCATGAAAGCTTTGGCTACACGAACCTACCACCTGGTTTGAAAAACTATAAAATTGTTCAACTTAGTGATATTCATATAGGACCGAGTATAGATTTAGATGACTTTGATGAAATCCTAAAACTAGCGCTTTTACAAAAGCCTAATCGCGTTGTCATCACTGGCGACCTTATTGATAAGCTTGCATGGTTGCCGCAAGTCTGTGAAAGACTGACAACCTTTGCAAAACAAATCCCAGATGGGGTTGACTTTATTTTGGGAAATCACGAGTATCATCACGATGTAAATAAGGTGCTGGATTCACTTAAACGAAATACACCTATGAATATTCTTGTGAATAGTAATATTCAAATCATGGGGGGCAAACAACCTGTATATATTGCGGGCGTTGCGTACGATAACGATCGGGAAAAAGAAAAGCGTGAAGCTATGATTGATAAGGCTTTATCTGGAATTCCAGACTATGCCTTTGTTATCCTATTGGCTCATCACCCTGAATTCTTCGAAGAATCTATTGAACGAAAGATTCCGTTGACTCTATCTGGACATACCCACGGAGGTCAAATCGTATTTATGGGCGTACCATTAGTACCAACGGGCACACCATATACAAAAGGTCGCTATGTAGAAGAACAAAGCGTATGCTACGTTAATAACGGCACAGGACACTGGTTCCCAATTCGTATCAACTGTCCACGAGAAATTACGGTTATTACATTCTTTGATGGAGTAGCTTAGTTTGAAAGACAAACTCACTATAGGTATACATTAATGTATAGTAAATCCTTTATTTATAAAATCCTTATATGTATTATTGTGCTTATGCTATTTGATATCTCTCTAATCTACGATATGACAGCGGATATATATAAGAGATATCTCAAAATAGCAATACTAGTGGCAATTGGATGCCATTTAGATTTATACCTGGAACTTAGTAAACAAGAAATACTGCTAATACAGGCGTTTAAGAATGATACATTTAACGAGACCTATGAACTGTTAAATACAAAACAGGCTATTCTCATCATATTCTTGATTGTATTAATGACTATAAACCTTGTGGAATATTAGAAAAATATAGGGTACAAACAAAAAGAGGTATTGTATTTGAAAATATAATACCTCTTTTTATTATATGAACTTATATAATAAGTGTGATATATTAGAATTAAAAATTTTGGTTGTGTTATGAATATATAGGTTTTATGTTGGGAGTAAGCATATGTTTTTAAAACTTTATAATTATTTTGTGCGAGGCTTAGTACTTTTTTTACTTATATGTATTCCATATAGTCTTGTCACAAATCCAGAGTTGATTGAAGATGAAGTAGATTTTTATTTCTTTGTTATCGCATATGTTATAATACTTTTGTTTTATGTGGTATGGAACTATATTTATAACTATTTAAGACGTAAAAGAGGGTAGCATTTGTGTGCATTCATTTACCATTAGTTCTGGAATCTATCTTTTTTCGGTGATTGTTTTATATTGGATTATATAAAATACTGCTAAAAACTTTCACCATTATTGGTATCTATATGATAATTAAAAGTATGAAACAGTTTTTAGTTGATGAATTTAGTAAGTTTAAAATTGAAGTAGTAGCGTTAATTCAATATGTAAGAAATCTTAAAACACTTACGATGAATGTGCAAACTTATCTTTCAATAAATATTTTAGTTTTCTTGGGCATAGAAGCAAATATTTTCATGCTTTCTCTTCCTTTTGATAGAATATATAATCAAGAATACTATAATATGTTATTTTATGTAGGGCATACTCTTTATATTCTTTTTGTTTTTATTACAAATTACATGCGGTTGAATTATTATAAAAAGGCTTCTTTTAATTGGCTTAATGTCATTATAATGATTTCTTTAGTAATGGTTTTACTTTTGGGTAAAAGTATTACTATTTCTAGTTCTAATTTTAGCTTTAGAGGCACTACTGATTATATATTGGGGAATGAGGTACTATGGAGCGTAGATACACCTGAGATGTTCTTTCCTTTTCTGATGGGGTTGATACTATTTTGGGCATTTGGAATCGATAAATTATGGTCTGCTCATAATACTATTGAAACTAATGGGATTATTTTTGATAATAAAGTTATTGATGTGTGGTGGGGCAATAGAAATGATTTAACCGATGGGCAAATTAAGACCTTAAAGTTATATTATAGTCGACAGGAGTCCTACCCTTTTTGGATTGATATCTATAAAAGTATTTTAATAGATAGTTTATGGTTTTATGGACGCAGTACTGTTCGTCAGTGGCATATGTTTAATGTGTTTTTAGCTTTTATTATGTATAATTTTGTTGTAACTTATACTATTGAGCCATCCATTCTAAGATATACTTTATACATTTATCTTACATATACTGTAATTACTATGATATGTAGACGCTTGATGGATACCAATAGTAGTATTTTTTGGCTTATTTGCTTATTTGTACCTTTAGTTAATATATATGTGCTGTATTTACTATATAATAAAACATCTGCATTATATGATCAGGAAAGTAACTCAATCTTTTATTATCCTTTATAACTGATATTCTCCTGCTATGAGAATCTAGTAGCAGGGGGTATGAAAAAGCTGAATTAGTGAGAGAAAATGAATAAACTAGAAGAGATAAGATGTTATCTAGACATGAACGAAGAGGTTGAGTTTAGATATAAAGGATTAGAGTGTTTTATAACTCCAAATAGTGTTATTTGGGAGTTTTGGATTAATGATGAATGTGTCATTAAAGAGCCAGATTTAGACACTTTTTTAATGATACCTTGCTTAGAAGATCACACAATTAGTGATATTTTTGCTAATGAGTTATATGATGAAAAATCTTTGTACATTTTTTAAACCTTTAATATCAGTGTTTATAAGGTAATTGGCAGCATCTTAAGGCTAAGTATGTTTGACTAGAAAAATTAGGAAGGAGTAAACATCAATGAGTGATTCGGGTGCTTCTTTATATGATGAAGTTTTTGAAGGCTTGAAATGTAACAGAGAGTTAGAAATATATTATAATGATTCCACATATGGGGTTGTTACTTATAGGACGTTATGGCAACTCTGGAAAGATGAGGATCTTTTAGTAGAATGTAATGATTTTTTACCATTATTAGAAAATCCATTAATAAATGGGAGGAGTTTAAAAGATATTATAGAGCAGAGCGAGTGTGGATTGCTTTTAATGTAAAGGGTCTGAATTATAATCTAATGAAACTATAGAAGGAATGTAGATGATAGAATTAGAATCTATTAAGCAGATAAAAAGTCCAAGTTTAGAAAATGTTATAATTTTTGCTTTGCGATGTGCAAATTATATGATTATAAATGATAAACTTAATGGTTTAATTGTTTTGGACCTGGAGTGGAGAGAAGTTAATAGAATTTATATAGGCGAACAATTATTACTTATTGAAGCAATTTACACAGATGTGGTGAGAAATAGAATTGTATTTAAGTTAGAGTCGTCTTTATGCTTTGTAGATATCGATGCACATTTTGTTAAGATAATACCTATTCCTAATAATATTAAGGAATTCTATTTTTATCAATTATATAAATTTAGTGATGACATAATTTTAATGCGTACCAATAAAGGGGTAGTATCTTTGTCATTGATTGATTATTCTGTTCGTATTATAGATGAAATAGCAGACTATGATGAAAAATTTGCATATTTTGTTTATGAAAGTGAAATAAAAGAGTCCTTTCTTCATAATGGAAAATTAGTATGCTTGGATACAAATAATATTACGATATTAGATAATCTAAAAAAGATTCAGATTCAAAACCCTATTTCTGTTCCGTATTATGACATATCTGTGACTGATAAATATGGATTAGCTGTTGCAGAGAATCAATTACAGATTTTTAATCTCAATGGAGATATAAAAAGCAAGATATTATCATATAAAAGACCATGGTATGGTGGGAGAGCTGATATAGTTGAAAAAGATGATGGACTTCATCTATATGTAATAAGTCGTAATGATTTGGACGAATTAACAAGTCTTTCAGAATATGTAATGCCGTTTGATAAGATGCCTAATCATGTAGTGTTGTTATAAGATTTATATTTAGAAAGTCGTTTCTAGAAATGTCGGTTCTTTTACATCTGTTGCGGCAAGTGAGAGTGTGCTACAGATAAAATTAAATCTGATTAAAGAAGGATGTAGATAAGTAATGTATCAAGATCTGATTATAATATTGGGGATTATATTTCTCATATACAAACTTATTACGCATGAAGGTAAGCTTAGTATGGCTAGAGTTATTGCAACGTTTTCTATTATTGTCGGTTGTGGATTAGTATTGCTGAGTAAACTGATATCTCCATTTGTTTTACTATTTTGGTGGCTAATATGTATCGGGATTTCTTTGATAGGAATGTATTTTGTGCCAAGTAGTGAGAATTATGATGAGGATAAAACTCAAAAGCATCAAAAGCTATATAGAGGGGCTTTATACTCCTGGATATTTATGATAGCTTTATATATTTTTCTATATATTTTGATTTATTATTAGCTATATCCTTATTATTGAGCTAAGTATAATACCAATATAATATCAGGTGTATAAATCCACAAGGGAGACGCTAGCGTTAATATTCAAACACTGTAACGAGATACAAATGATAGCTTGAATAAGCTTGATGAAATCTTTGATAACAAGAAAATTGAAGAACGTCAAGAATTATCTAAATTATTTGCAAAAGAAGCCTTTGGCCAATTACATAATTTGAATCCAACCTCTAAAGAAGGTAAAGTTGCAAAAGCGATAGCCCATGGCATAGTCGCTGAAGTATCTTCCCGTATGGCAGGAAATAAACCAGGTAGTGGTTTTTATGCTGGTGCTACCAATGAAGCATTAATTGGAGAAATTCAAAAAATTGCAAAAGAAAAACCTGATGTAGCTCAAACATTAAGTGCATTACTAGGTGCTGCTGTAAATGGTACTTTAGGTTATTCTCCTGTAACAGGTGCAGCTGAAGCACAATATGGGACTAAATGAAATCAATTGAGTGAGCATCAGATAGAGTCTTTAAGAATTGCAATTATTAGAAACCTTGATAATAATGGTAGTGTTGAAGAGTTAATAAGAATACTTGAAAATGGCGTAACTATAAGTTATATTCAAGAAGCTGAGAATCCTTTTCTTAGTAAAAATGTAGATGGAACTTATACTATTAAAGCTGAAGGTTATTTTTATGATGATGATATGTTTCTAGGGGTTAAAGGATTAGGAGCAAGGATAGTCAATAAGCTAGGCATAAATTATCATGTCACTCTTATGAATAAAGATGTATCATTAGGTACTACAATCATACTAGATGAAATGGCTACTTTGGCTAGAGCCAAATACAGTAATGGATCCAATAATGAAAGATTCATTTTTGTTGATACATCTGATAAAGTGAGTGTAATGCCTGTATCTGAATCTAAGTCTATATTTGTTTGGACTAAGGATGCCTTAGGCAAGTCTGTTGCTCAAAATGTATTATCTGAAGTAGCAAATCAACCATGGGTTGGATATGTGTATTATGCAGAGAACGCATCAAAAATTACTCGAACTGTAGCGAAAGTTGGAGGGCCTGTTTCAATAGGTTTCTTACTTAACGATATGCAAAATGATTACCAAATGTACAGTGGGCGTGAACTAGTAAAGGCTTGGGGAGCTAATTTGATTCCAGTAGCTACTGGATTAGGGGGTGGAGTTGTAGGAGGTAGTGCGGGCCCTGTAGGGTTTTTGCTGTTGGTGTTGCTGGAGCGTCATTTGGGGATTATTATAAGGATAGAATCAAATCTAATTTAAAAAAGGATATAGAGAAGTAATGCTTCAGGACTTAATTATAATAATAGGAATAATATTTTTTGTATACAAATTAATTACTCATGAAGGTAAGCTTTCATTAGCCAGAATTGTGGCAATGTTAGGTATGTCTATATGGCTTGGGGTAGGTTTGCTCCATGAAGTCGTTTCGATATTTGTATTATTCTTTTTGTCTTCAGTTGTTATGGGGATTTCTTTAATCGGAATGTATTATATACCTCGTAGTGAAAATTATGATGCGGTTGAAACACAAAAGCATCAAAAATTATTTAAAGGCGCCTTATACTCTTGGCTTTTTCTAGTAGCCTTATACATATATTTATATGTTTTAACCTATTATTAAATATTATACTTTTGCTTGGATTCGTTTAGCGTGAGTTTTTGCAAGTGGTAATCTAGAATTCGTGAGAAATCTGGATTTGGTATTAGACATGCGGATATTAAAAAATATTCTTATTACTATTCTAATTTTATTTCCTTTTTGTTGGTTCTATAATTTTGATTTAGATGGCACAATGAATTGGGCTTTAGGGCGATATGAATGGCCGTATCAATTTAATATAGCATTACGGGATAATTGGAAAAGAGTAGGAATAGAAGGTTATGTCTTTTCTTATGAAACACATTTTCCTTTTATATATGTTTATGGGGCTGGAGGGTTCACAAAAATATTAAATGTTCCGTTTATAGGTTATATAGAGAAACTACCCAATGATAGTTTTTATAATCAAAAAGGATACGGTGAAAAGTTAAGTTATGCTGATGATACAATAGCTGATATGAAAAAAGCCTATGGTAGCACATTAGTTATTTATACATCATTTAATGATTTCTCTATACACGACCAAGAAATTTTTAGAAATATGGTAATAAATACAAAAGCAAATGATTATAGATCTCCATATAACGCAAACGCTATTCAAGAAGGATATATTAATATTATTAAAGTTTTCAAAGGGTTAGAAGCTTTATTAGGTCAAAAAATTACAATCTAATTTTTTTAGTCTTATAAAACTCAAAAGAACGCTATAGTCTAATCTTCAGTAATAAGTAGTACTGAAGGTTTCAAGACTATAGCGTCCTTTTATTTTCCGTTCATTTGAGGTATGAGAGGATGTTACAGATATGTCATAGAGGTGAGAGATTTTATTTCATGCGAACTGCTTCGGCAAATTCGTCTTCGGTCATGAGTTTTTCTTCCAAGATGATTTCTTTAATAGAGCAACCGCGTTTGTACGCTTCTTTTACCACCTTAGCGCTCTTGTCGTAGCCAATATATGGTGTTAAGGATGTAGCAATCATGAGAGATTGTTCTACGAAGAAGTTGAGTTTTTCAGGTACAAATTCTACGCCGTCGATACAATGTGTTGTGAAAGAGTTCATAGCATCTGCGAGGAGGCGACAGCTTTCAACAAAGTCATAGATCATGATAGGCATATACACGTTCAATTGGAACGCACCGCTGCCTGCACAGAGCGTCATAGTTGTATTGTGGCCGAATACTTGGGCGCATACCATGGTCAAAGCTTCACATTGAGTAGGATTTACCTTGCCTGGCATGATGGAGGAGCCCGGTTCGTTTTCAGGAAGATGCCATTCGCCGTAGCCACAGCGAGGACCAGAGCCTAAGAAACGGACGTCGTTGGCGATTTTAAATAGGGTAGTCGCTAATGTGTTAAGTGCACCGTGAGCCATCATAAATGCATCTTTGAGAGCAAGTCCTTGGAATTTGTTATTCTTAACACGGAATGGAGCACCTGTTACCTCTGGCAATACAGTTTCCATAACGTCTAGATAGCCCTTAGGTGTGTTCACACCTGTACCGACCGCAGTACCACCGAGTGCTACGTCGAGTAGGTGGTCAGCATTTTGAAGGAGCATAGTTTTGGCAGTTTTTAGGCCGTCCACAAAGGCGCTAATTTCTTGGTCTACCATGATGAAAGTAGCATCTTGTAGGTGGGTACGACCAACTTTTTGCAATCCTTTTCCTTTTTTTTGCAATTTTTCAAAGGATCCGATAAGGCCGTCCAATGCAGGAATTACGCGTTTTGTAATTTCAAAGTATGCACAGATATGCATTGCCGTAGGGAATGTATCGTTTGTACTTTGACCGCGGTTTACATCGTCGTTAGGATGAAGCGGATTGGATTCATCTAACTGTTTAGCTCGGTGAGCGATGACTTCGTTCACATTCATGTTAGTTTGTGTGCCGGAACCTGTTTGGAATACGGTTAACGGAAATTCATCATCCCATTTTCCGTCCACGATCTCATCTACTACTTGAGCGATGAGTTTCGCTTTTTCCTCAGTTACTGCGCCACACTTTGCATTGGTTAAAGCACATGCTTTTTTTACAAGCGCAAGCGCCTTGATTTGTTCAATAGGGATGCGGTGGTCACCGATCTTAAAATTATTGAACGAGCGTTGCGTTTGAGGTCCGTAAATTCGTCTAGCGTCGACTTCGACTGGTCCCATTGAATCATATTCAATTCTTGTTTCCATAATGTTTACAACCTCCTTAAAAGACATGCCGACCCTACTGTCGGTACTTTAATTATATAAAATCCTGTATATTTGTACAGAATAAAAGAGAATGATTTCTATTTTCATATAATTGATAGGTGTATATGCATAATGCGCATATAAGAAAGGGGATGTATATTGCGCTTTCCTTCTCCCCATACCTTTATGATTTCAATCTATATGTAAGATTGATAATGCGTTATATGTAGAAAAATTATAAATTAAATATTTTATTTGGTGAATAATGAAAGGTCTATTTTTAGGGTAAACGATTAGGTATATATTAGCGTGGGGGTCCTCCAAAAACGACTTAGCGGCCCTGCGAAGCAGGGTGGATAGCTTTGGAGGCTTTTGGAGGGCTACCACGTCTAATAAAGTGTTTAGGGTACAGAATAGACCTTTTAAGATATCTGTTGGAGGAAGCTAAATTTATAATCTTTTATATGTATACATTATAAATATCGCATATATATTGAAATCATCGCTTTAACACGATAAAATGAAAGTAGCTTAGTATATTGTTTTAAGTTTATGATTTCACAGAGGAGGTAAGTACTTATGAAACATGACTTTACGAGCCATGACCTTCATCTGCCGGAACTGACGTTACGTGGGATGCTACTTGGTGCATTGATTACTGTTATTTTTACAGCATCTAACGTATATCTTGGTTTGAAGGTTGGTTTGACGTTCTCGTCATCCATTCCGGCTGCTATTATTTCAATGGCGATTTTGCGTTTTTTCAAGGATTCTAACGTTCTTGAAAATAACATGGTACAAACGCAGGCTTCTGCCGCTGGTACATTGTCCGCTATTATCTTTATCTTGCCAGGTTTACTCATGCTTGGGTATTGGAATGGCTTTCCATTCTGGCAAACATTTTTGCTCTGTGCCTGTGGTGGTTCTCTAGGTGTATTATTCACCATCCCATTGCGTCGTGCCATGGTAGTGAATAGCGATCTACCATATCCTGAAGGCCGTGCAGCAGCAGAAATTTTAAAGGTTGGCTCTCACAATGGTGAACAAGGCCCTCAATCTAGCTCCGGTATGACAGACATTGTGTCCGGTGGCTTTATAGCTGGCCTTATTAGCCTTTGTGCAAATGGTTTCAAAGTACTTGGCGATAGCATGAGCTTCTGGATTCCTGTAGGTAGCAAAGGTATTACTCAAATTCCTTTGGGCTTCTCTACAGCGTTGTTAGGTGCTGGTTACCTTATCGGTATCGCTTCTGGTATCGCTATCCTCGTTGGTGTACTCATCGCGTGGGCTGGCTTCGTGCCTTACTTCACTAATATGTTTGCTCCAGATGGCGGTGCTACTGCCAAGTTTGCAATGGCTGTTTGGAAATCTAAAGTTCGTTTTATCGGTGCTGGTGCTATCGGTATTGCTGCGATTTGGACTTTGATTACCTTAATCAAACCTATCATCGAAGGTATGAAAATTTCTGTTAAATCCATGAATAGCAGTTCCGCAGAACGTGAATTGCATCGTATGGATACAGATATGAGTACAAAATCCGTTTTAGGTGTATTCATACTTATTCTTATTGGTTTAGTATTTACATTCTGGGATTTCGTATCTGTCGTACCTATTAGTGCAGGTTTAATGTGGACACTCGTTGTAGTAGGTATCGTAGTAGCTTTATTAATTGGCTTCTTCGTAGCTGCAGCGTGTGGTTATATGGCGGGCCTTATCGGTACATCTGCTTCTCCAATTTCTGGTATCGGTATTTTAGCGACTATTATTTCTTCCTTAGTTGTATACTTTATCGCAGCGGAAAATAATTTATTTGCTACACAAGAAGGTGTTCAGTTCGCTACTGCTATGGCTATCTTTATGACATCCGTAGTTATTGCGATTGCATCTATTTCTAATGATAATTTACAAGATTTGAAGACTGGCCAACTCGTTGGTGCTACACCTTGGCGTCAACAAATTGCCTTGTTACTTGGTTCTGTAGCCGGTGCCATTGCAATTGCTCCAGTTCTTAACTTGCTTTACCAAGCATACGGTTTCACAGGTGCGTTACCACGTGCTGAAATGGATCCAAACGCTGCATTATCGGCTCCTCAAGCGACTTTGATGACTACCATTGCGCAAGGTATCTTCAACTCTAGCATGGATTGGGATTATATTTTAATCGGCGTTGGCGTTGGTGTTGTGGCAATTATCGTCAACTTGATTCTCAAGAGCACAACTGCTACCTTAACATTGCCTCCATTGGCTGTTGGTATGGGTATTTATTTACCACCTACTTTAGAAGTACCACTTATTATTGGTTCTTTCATCAGCTACTTCGTAGGTCGTTATCTTGTAGCTCGTGCTAAAATGCGTGCCGGTGAGCTTGCTGACTACGATGTAGAGCAATCCAATCGCCGCGGTGTTCTCTTTGCTTCTGGTCTGATCGTTGGTGAAAGCTTGATTGGTGTAATCATAGCTGTTATTATTGTATTGTCTGTTACAACTGGTGGTGGGGAAGCTCCACTTGAATTAGTAGGTCCTGAATTTGAAAGCACAGCACAATGGTTAGGATTGCTTGCATTCATATTCGCTGGTCTCTATCTTGTTCGCCGTGTTGTTACACACAAGTTCAATAAAGAAGAAGCTCTTGCTATGAAAGCTGAGCAAGAACAATAAGAGGTTAAACAATGAAATTAAAACAGTCTGTACTCATCATTATGGCTGCTGCATTGCCAGTAGTCTCCTTCGCAGCAAGCGAAGTAATACCTGTAACGCAAGATACTGTAAATGTACAAGCAAATCAAACAAATGCGAAACGTGTAAATCGTAATGATTTAACATATCGTATTTCTAGTACTGCTACACCTGAGCAGAATCGTGCGTTGCGCTCTAAAGCGTCTAAAGTAGATCGTAATGCAGTTGAAGTGGTAGCTCCAAATGCGGACCGTTATATGGATCGTAAAGAGGTTGCTGTATCACCTGTGGAATCTACTACAGATCATTTGGATTTAGTATTCCCAGAGGTTAAATCTGTTAGCCCTGCGGTAGAAAAAGCAATCAATACGACCATCAAAAAGTATGTTTCTAAAATACAAAATGATGTAGAAAAGTTAAATGCTAAAGAATCTGATAAAACAAATGTAGTTATGTACTATGATGTTAAAACAGATAAAAACGGCATTTTCAGCGTATTGATTCATACGTATACAATGCGTGATCATGATGCCAATGGTGTAAACTATGTAAAAGGCTTCACATTTAACACCACAACAGGTCGACAATTGTCCTTGTACGATCTTGGTGGTCTTAATAAAAAAGAATTGGTGAATGCGATTAATAATAATCAAGATGTGAAAGATAAATTAGGTGGCGATGTAAATATCGATAAAATGCCTACTGAATTCTACACAACAGATGATTATTCCGTTGTAATGATCTTGCAACAAGACGTAGATTCAATCCATAGCGCAGGTACGGTATATGTACCAGTTGGTATCTTGCGTGACCGCGAAAATGATGTAACAAAAAAATAATCGAACTGTGTAAATTCGATTATGTGTGTATAGTAACAGCTGTTTAATTGTGAAAAGAACCGCTCCTAAGGGGGCGGTTCTTTTTTTATCTACTTTATTGTTTGTCGTTATAATAGTTTACGCGTGGCGGTAATGGGAATTGAATATTTCCATCTGACTTTGTAAGCGGTTCCGGTGGTAATTGTAAGAATACATTATCATGGAATTTCTTTTTAAATGCTTTCAACGTCGATTTTTGAATAGAATCAACGGTAATGAGAAGGGCACTCGTATCAGTATTTGGGGAGATGGAAAGGATCTTTCCTTGAGGTTCTTTTTGTTGGTAAAGGGCGATGGCATCGGATTGATACTCCTCTAGTTGGGCCTGATTTAATTTACCTTTTGATACGACTACAGTTCTATCTAGCTGTGGATCATGAGCTTCTGTAATTGCTTTGGAGACGAGGTCAGTTTTCTTTTGATCCGTTAAAGATGCATGTAATTGGCCTGCCTCCCAGAAGAGGGCCCCGTCTTGACGGAATTTGGTGAAATCATTGCCATAGCCTAATGCTTTGTCGATGATATTAGCTGTTTTATTTTCTACTTGTTGCTTGAACAATGTGTTGTGGAAGGCAAGTGCTTGTTCTGTTTGTGTCATGCGGTACGCAATTTCCGCGGCTTCTGCACGAGTTACATATTTTTCAGGGTTAAACAATGTACCTGGAGCGTAGTTTGTGAACCCAAGATAGGCAAGCTCGCGAACGGCATCTTGTGCCCAAGGAGCCACGAATTTTTGGTCTCCATAGGATATATTATCAAGAACTGTTGGGTCTTCAGTGGTATATCCTAAATAATGGATATAGTTATCTGCTACTACAGCAAACTCTTGGCGAGACATATATTTTTCTGGTTTATATGTGTCATCGCCATATCCGCTGATGATATTCTTGCGCGCTACAGATTCAATAGCAAGAGCAGACCAACGGTCAGATGTAATATCTTTAAATTTACTTGATAAAAAGGCGGCCGTACCATCATCCGTGATATTGTTGAAGAGCGCTGCTACTTCTTCACGTGTCATAGGTTGGTTAGGTCGGAATGTACCATCGGAATACCCCTTCATTAGGTTTGCTTTTGTTACAGTGCTAATCGAGTTAGCTGCCCAAAAATCACTAGGCACATCTGTAAAGATGTGGGCGCGGATTCTTTTAATATCTTGAGGTGTACCGATAGAGGTGTTTACAATTGCAGGTGATGCGGTATTAGTAGATTTAACGTTAGCCGCTTCTGTTTTAGTAGTCTCCATCTTCGTAGCATCTGTTTTAGCCATTGGTGCTTTAGTTGTTTCCATTTTAGTGGCTTCAACAGTAGTTGCAGGAGCATGAGTTGTAGTGGTTGTGTTTGCAGAAGCAAAACCAAAGCCTGTTGTAGTTAATAATGTGCCGAGTACGAGGGCACGTAATGCGTGAGGGGTATTCTTGTACATAAAAATCCTTCCTAATCATGGTAAAGGCTAGCGCTTGATAGCCGTAGAATATAAACTTTCACCAGCATAAAAAGTTATATCCGTCGCATCATAGTCAATTAGTTGGCATGCATAGTGATATACAACAAAGCAGCGTAGTACTGTCGAGTATACGCTGCCTTGGCTGGTTAAGTGTAACGCCGATTAGCGTTTTACTGTCATTTTTACTTTGGAACCGAATAATTTAGAGATCCCTTGTTGTGTTTCTTTAGATGCTGTAGATACAACTGCGTAAAGTTGGTTATTTTCTACATCAGGGAATGTAGCTAGAATTGTACCTGCTTTTTCATTTTTGTTGTAGTAGTTGCGGAAGTTTGTATCGATTGCATCGTATTCAGCTTGGCTGTATTGGGAGGATTCAACTACAACATAGTTATTTACAGTAGAATCACCACGGTTTGCAAGGTTAGCTTTTACTGTGGAAATATCGCTGTCTGTTTTCAAAGCTACGTGTAATTGATTGTCACGCCAGTACATTACGCCATAATTTTGGAATGCATCTTCTGTTTTATAAGTTTTATTTAATTCAGAAAATACTTTGTCTTCTAATGCAGCTTGTTGTTTTTGATCAAGTGCTTTTAGTGTGCTGCGACGAACAGGGCGAACGGTGCGAGTAGGTTCAGCTTTTTCAGCTACTGCAGCATCTTTATTGCCTTTTACGTCTTTTTCAACTTTTTTTGCATCAGATTTTACAGCTTTATCAGCTTTAGCTACATCCTTTTTAGCGTCTTTACTTACTTTAGATGTATCTTTCTCTAATGCTGTATCAGCTTTTTTGGCATCTTCTTTTACAGCTGTCTCAGCTTTAGCTTCAGTTGTACTGTGTTTCGGTGTTGCAAGGCCAGCACCATTAAGCATGCGGTTCAAGATTGTTGCCGCTTGTGCTCTTGTTACAGGTTGTTTAGGGTTAAAGTTTTCTGTTGCCCCAGATGCTACGATGCCTCGTTGTGCCATGTATTGGATATCTGCCAAGTAAGCAGAGGAGATGCTAGCTTCGTCTTTGAATGTTACTTTTTCTGCTTTTACAGGTGTAGAAAGATTCAATTTTTTAGCTAGACTAGCAGCAGATGCAACGAATTGTTCGCGGTCCATAGTTTTGCTAGGTGTGAAAGCTGTTTTAGATGTGCCTTCCATTACGCCTGCAGCACTAACTAATTTGATAGCAGAGCTAGACCAACGATCTGCTTCCACGTCAGAGTAGGAGGTAGAGGATTCTTTTGTTGCAATCTCTGCTAATTCTTGTTCGTTTAAGTTGTGTTGTAGCACTTTGCCATAAATAGCAGCTGCTTGTTCACGAGTAATTTGTGCACTAGGTTTGAATGTATTATCAGCATAACCAGAAAGGTAACCAGCTTGTGTCATTGCTTGGATAGCATCGCGAGCCCAGTTATCTTTTGTGTCAGGGTATACACCAGTAGGTAAGTTTTCTTTAGTTTTTACAACTTTTTTACCTTCTACCTTTGCAGCATCTTCTTTTACATCATTTTTTACGGAAGTATCAATGCGTTTAACGTCATTTTTTACAGAAGTATCAACGCGTTTAGCATCGTTTTTTACGGATGTATCAGTGCGTTTAGCAGCGTTTTTAGCGGATGCATCAGCATGTTTTGCATCACGTTTTACAACTGTGCTACCATGTTTAGCATCATTTTTGACGGATGTATCAATACGTTTAGCATCGTTTTTAACAGATGTATCAACACGGTGTTCATCCGCTTTAGCAGATACCTCAGCTCTAGTAGCCACATTAGATACTTCAGATTTTATATGAGTCGCAGTTGTTTCAGCGTGAGCCATGCTGAATGTAGAACCAAGGGCCAATGTAATTGCTAAAGACAAAGATAATTTATTTAGTTTCATGAAAAGGGCTCCTTTCAAACTATACTTATATAAAATAAATTATAACACTTTTTAAATTTATACACTACTATAAGAAAATGTAATCTATAAGGATAAAACTTACATGAATTTGAAAATTTGAGTACCATTATATAAATATAAAATGAAATATAGATAAAAGTTGATTTTCTAGTAGTTAAAAATGCAAAATGATAAACATTCGCAAAATCTAGATTTTATGGGGCTTTTACAAGAAAAAATGATAAATGAAATAATAGATGTGATAAAATTCAATGTTTGTTATTACAAAAAGTCATAACGATATAAGAAATAAAAGGGTACATACGAATATAGCAATTCTTTGGACAATATCTACATGATTAATTTATAATTATAGCGATGAGCTTTTGAATATTTATTTGAAAGCATAAGTAATGTTCAGGGCAGAAATTTAGTCGAAAAATTCACTACTAAAAATTGCCATAACACATACATATCAAAATTTTTTATTAGGTTAAGTACTAGAAAAGACGAGGAAGATAATATGAAAATTCATCTTTTCCAACAGTGTTTGATTGACATGTTCTACCCTCATGTAGGTATGGCTGGTGTAGAAGTACTTGAAAGATTAGGTTGTGAGCTTGTAGTACCTAAGAAACAAGTATGCTGTGGACAAATGTTCACTAACTCCGGTTATAATGACGCGGCTATGGACGCAATTAAGAATACAATCGAATGCTTTGAGAACGCTGAATATGTAGTCAGCATGTCCGGTTCTTGCGCTTTTGCAATCCGCGATGAATATCATCATTTCTTAAAAGATCAACCAGAGTGGTTGGCGCGCGCAGAAAGATTGAGTGGTAAAATTTACGAATTCACTCAATTTATTACTGACGTATTAGGTGTTGAAGATGTAGGGGCTCGTTTTAACGAATCCGTTACATACCATACATCTTGCCACGTAACTCGTTTGATGGGCATTAAAGAGCCTCCTTTCAAACTCCTTAAAAACGTTAAAGATATCAACTTGATTGAATTACCACGTGCAGATCGTTGCTGTGGTTTCGGCGGTACTTTCTCAGTTAAAAACCCTGAAATCAGTGAAGTTATGACACGCGAAAAAGCATTGGAAATTGCTGGCACAGGTGCCAACGTTATCTCCGGTTCTGACCAAGCGTGCTTAATGAACATCGCTGGTATGCTTGATCGTCTTCATAAAGAAGGCGAAATTGATCGCCGTATCAAAGTTATGCATATTGCTGAAATCTTAAACTGCCGTTAAGGAGGAGACGACATGGCACTTATATATGACAATCGCCCCTATAAAACACGTATAAAAGAATGTTTGGCTGACGATTTCAAAGTTGCAGCTATTAAAAAAGCACAAGACGTGTTTTATGATAAACGTAATACAGTAGTTGCGGATGTTCCTGAATGGTTAGATTTCCGCGCTGAAGCGGCTAAAATTCGCGATCACGTACTTAACAACTTGGATTACTATGTAAGTCAATTTGCTGACAATGCTGAAAAAGCTGGTTCTAAAGTTCACTTTGCGTTCGATGACAAAGAAGCGACTCAAATTGCATTAGATATCCTTCGCCAACGCGAAGCAAAAATGATCGTTAAATCCAAAACTATCTTAACTGAAGAAATTGGTTTGAACGAAGTATTAGAAGAAGCTGGTATTGAAGTTAACGAAACTGACTTGGCTGAATTTATTTTGCAAACTGCAGTAAGTCCTCCATCTCACATCGTAGTACCAGGTCTTCATTTTGAACGTAACAAAATCCGTGAAATTTTTGCTGAAAAATTAGGTTATACAGGAACTGAAAACCCTACGGAAATGACTCACTTTGTACGTGGTTATGTACGTGAGCGCTTCTTAAAAGCTGATGTAGGTGTTAATGGTTGTAACTTTGCAGTTGCTGAATCTGGTACATGTACAATCGTTTCCAACGAAGGTAACGGTCGTATGGCTAGTTCTATTCCTAAGACTCAATTAATTTTCTTAGGTACAGAACGTATTGTTCCTGATTTCAAAGCTCTTGATGTTATGATGGAAATGTTGAACCGTTCTGCAGTAGGTTCTAAGATTTCTAACTACTTCTCCATGATGACTGGTCCTGCGCGTCCTGGTGAAGCTGATGGTCCTGAAGAAACTCATATCATCATTATTGATAACGGCCGTTCTGGCATCTTGGGTGGTACATTCCAAGAAATGCTACGTTGTATCCGTTGTGGTGCATGTATGAATATCTGTCCTGTATACCGTCACGTTTCCGGTCATGGATATGGTTCTGTATATCCAGGTCCAATGGGTGCTGTATTGACTCCATTATTCAAAGGTTACGATGTAGCCGGCGATCTTCCATATGCTTCTACATTATGCGGTGCATGTACAGAAAACTGTCCAGTAGCTATTCCATTGCATGAATTGTTGATGGAGCACCGTCATATCATGGCTGATATTGAAAAGACTCGTCCAAAAGCAGAAGAAGCTATCTTCACAGCAGCTGCTAAGATGTTTGGTAATGCAACATTATTTGATCTTGGCACAAAAGCTGGTGCTATCGGTATGAACTTAATTAGTAATAAAGAAGGTAACATGCCTGAATGGACTCAAGCTATTCCAGTTATGAACGGTTGGACTAAGTCTAAAGAGTTGGGTTCCTTGAAATTCAAGAAATTCCGTGATTTATATGCTGAACATGAAAAGAACAAGAAGAAGGAGAAAAAATAATGGATGTAGCTAAACGTAATCAATTTATTGCACGTTTATCTCGTGCATTAGGCCGTGATCAAGAAATGTGCCCTGCTTTTGTAGAAGGCTTTGATTATAGCCATGGTCCTCAAGAAACTATGTTCCAAGATTTGAGTCGGGATCAAATTTTGACAATGTTTAAGGAACAATGTCAACGTGTTGGTACAAAATTCGTTGAAACTACACCTGACAAACTAGGTGAAACAATTTTGGCAGCTATCGAAGACTGGGGAAACGGTAAAATTGTATTCCCAAGCTCTCCTGAAGTAGAAGAATATAAATTAAAAGAATTGTTCGAACAAGATGCAGCTAATAATGGCGGCACTCGTACATACTTCCAATGGGATCCAGCTAAAGGTCGTGAAGAATGTATTTCTAATACTGCTAATGCTGATATTGGTATTACATTCCCATACTGCGGTATTGCGGAGACTGCTACTGTAGTACAAGCTTCTGGTGAGGACTCTGGCCGTGTGATTAGCTTGTTGCCTACAACACATATTGCTGTGTTGTATACTGATACAATCAACCCTCGCATGACACAAACAATGGAACATTTGGCTGAACGGTATCACAACGATCCAGCTAAGTTCCCTACAAATATCTGCTTGATTTCTGGTCCGTCCCGTACGGCGGATATCGAATTGGTAACTGTAGATGGTGCTCATGGTCCTATCCAAGTAACCTATATCTTAGTTAACAGATAATATAATAGCTAGATTTACTAAAGGCGATTTTCTTCTGGAAAATCGCCTTTTTGGTGTATATATTACAGAATACATTAAATATTACCAAAAATTAAATATTATACTTGTATTTTTTTCGATATATGCTATACTAAGTTCATAACCTATTGTTGTGATATGAATTAAAGAGGTGTATTATGAATATTCCATTCTTTACAGATTACCTCATGTTAAGCAATCCACTAAGTATTGGTATTATCGCGGTGTTCGTGCTCGTGTTAATAGGTATTTATGTATTGCAACGCAAGGGCACATCCTTCGGTAATCTCGTTATTATTGGTACTATTGTTGGTGCCGTACTTGGTATAGCGGTCCAAATTATTGCAGGCTTCCCTGATGATCCATCCAAAGTGGTTTACATCAAGGAAAGTACAAAGTGGTTCTCTCTCGTAGGGGGCGGTTTCATCGACTTAATCCGCATGCTTGTTATTCCTATCGTTTTTATCTCTATTGTTCACGTTATTTTGCACATGGAGGCAGGTGCTAACCTCAAAAAGTTAGTAGTTGCTATGATTTCTACAAATCTCGGCATGGTAGCCGTTGCTGCTATAGTCGGCCTAATTTTGGGGAATGCTTTCGGTTTAGGTCAAGGTTTTGATATTGTTGAATCTGGCAAGAAGATTCGTGAAATCAAACCTATGGTTGATACATTCCGAGCACTAATCCCAAGCAATCCAATTCAAGCGGCTGCTGAAACAAATGTTATCGGCATTGTCGTATTTGCAATTATCTTGGGTAGCGTAGCTCGTCTATTAAAACAAACAGGGACAAACTCTATGGAGGTGTTCACAAAACTATTTGATGAACTTCACCAATTGATTTCCTGGGTAGCTGATTTCATCATTGGTCTTATGCCATATGGTGTAGTTGCTTTGTTAGCTTCTACATTGGCAACACGCGGTGTACAAGCTATTCTTGATATGGGCTTGTTCGTAGTATTGCTTTACGTTGGTCTTTTGATTATGTTTGTCGTACAAGCAATCTTGATTACTAGCTTTGGCTACAATCCGATTACATACTTCAAGAAAGCGAAAGCACCACTCTTATTGGCGTTCACTTCTCGTTCTTCGATGGGTGTATTGCCATTAACTGTAGAGACTTTAACAAAACGTCTTGGTGTAAATGCTACAACTGCTAATACAGTAGCTTCCTTCGGTACTACTGCGGGCATGCAAGGTTGTGCCGGCGTGTTCCCAGCACTTGTTGTGGTGTACATCTCTAATGTAGCCAATATTCCATTCGATATGACTATGTATATCATGAGTGTTATCGTTATTGCTATTGGTTCTGTTGGTATCGCAGGCGTGCCAGGTACGGCTACAATGGCGGCATCTGTATCCCTTAGTGGTACAGGACTTGGAGCGTACTTCACCTCCATTAGTCCAATTCTAGCTATCGATCCATTGATTGACATGGGACGTACATGTTTGAACGTATCTGGGTCATTAACAAATGCTTTGGTAGTAGACAAAATTATGGGAACCATCGATAAAGACGCATACAATAATCCTAACGAAGGTCGCGTATAAAAACTAGCAACACTTAATCATATAATTATTATAAAAAGGGGCTGTAGCTGAATGTGGTAAAACCACATTTGGTTACAGCTTCTTTTGCCTTTTTAAAAGTGATAATTATTACAGATTGTAAACTATATTATTAATAATCGATATTGAAATTGTGAGCTTAGCTACTAACATACTTATGCATATATGGTATACTAAGCGTTATAAAGTTACGAATTATGCTTAATAAATATAAGCCAAGAGGGTAATAGTATGATTACACAAGAATTGAAAGATCGATTAATTGCAGATTATCCAAAGTTTGAGGATATGACACATAAGTTCTATAAGAAAGAATTATCCATTGCAGACTATAAAGGACAATCTGGTGCTTATGGTAGTTACGCTGAGCGCGGTGCAAATACTGGCATGAGCCGTTGGCGCTTCAACGGTGGTCGCATGACGCGCGATCACATACAGTTTTTAGCGGACTCCATTCGTAAATATAACCTGCAACATGTACATTTCACTACCGGCCAATGCTTACAAATGCATGGCCTTGATGGTGATACTATATTGAGTCTCTATAAGGAATGTTATGACCACGGTATCTATAACCGTGGTGCTGGCGGTGACAATCCCAATGTGGTGGCTAGTATTTTACGCGGCATTGATCCTCGTGAAACTTTAGATATTACGCCATATACAACAGCTATTAGTGAATTTCTTATGGAGCAAATGTTCTATATCAAGATCCCTCGCAAATTTAAAATGGGTATAGATAATGGTTTTGATAGTACCCCACATTCTACGTTCAAGGACCTAGGTTTTAACTTAACAAAACACAATACTTTTGATGTGTATGCTTGTGGTGGTATTGGTCCTAATCCTCGCATTGGTATTCCGGTGGCACATGATGTAGCACCTGAGGATGTTTTGTATCATGTGAAAGCTATGCTTATGGTTTTTGCTAACCATGGTAATTTCAAAAACCGTGGTAAGGCTCGTACCCGTTACATGCCTGCTGAAATGGGTGGGGCGGAAGCTTTCATCAAGATCTATGAAGAAACCCTAGCTATGGTAAAAGAAGTAGAACACCTAACTATTAATCCAGCTGATTATGCTTATGAAATTACAAAAACTGGTAAGCGTGATGATTCTGTGGAAAATTATCGTATTCACCGTCAAAAACAGGAAGGTTTATATTACGTAGAATACCATCCAGCAGGTGGCGATGTGAACGTAGCACACTTGTTGGCTGCCCTTGACTATGTAGTGACACTTGACCAAGTAGAAGCACGTATTGCGCCAGACCAAGCATTGTTCTTCATTAATCTTACAGCTGATGAAGCACGCAAAATTGCGGAATTAACTGATGACAGCGCTGAAAATGATTTCCGCCGTTCCGTATCTTGCGTTGGTTCTACTATATGTCAGATTGGAATGCAAGACTCTAACGGTCTTTTGAAAGATATCTTCGCACACCTTGAAGAAAAGGGTATAGATACAAGAAAACTACCTCGTTTACATATATCCGGCTGTCCACACTCCTGTGGTACACACCAAATCGGTGAAATTGGTTTCCATGGTGCTGTAAAATTAGTAGATAAGAAACCTATGGTAGCATTTATCCTTGTAGACGGTGGCTCAGAACACATGGGCTCTGAAAACTTCGGTAAAATGGCTGGCAATATTGTAGCTACAAAGATTCCAGAATTTTTGGAATCTTTGGCAAATATTCTGAACGAATCCCCAGAACCAGACTTTGGGACCTGGAGACTTACGCATAAAGGGGACTACATGAATCTTATAAAAGCATTTGAGTAAATATGTAAAAGCATTTGCGTAAATATGTTTGGGTTGCTTGTGATGGGGCCCACTTAGATTGCGACAACTTAATAAATAATAAAAAGAGTTCCCTCTTTGCTCCGTTCTTCGCAAAGTCGCTGCATAGGGAACTCTTTTTATTATTTGAGCGTCTGCTATTAACCAGTCCCATCACAAGCTACATCTGATATTTACTCAATATGCTTTTATATGATGGGGGAAGCTTTTAGAAAACTAGGTATTTCTTTGCTCCGTCCTTCGTAAAGTCGCTGCAGAGGTACCCAGTTTCATTTTTATAACACCTGATGTAAATTAGTCCCATAGCAAAGCGACTTACCTTACTAATATACAGAGCGGCCTCATGACAAGCTACATTCGATATTTACTCAATATGCTTTTATAATTAGAGGAGCGGAGAGGCGAGAGCGGCTAAGTAGTTTTGACTGAATTTGCATCAAGACTAGCCAGTAGATTAGCCTCTGGCTAGTCCTTCCCATACGGTGGGCATGGCGCCACTACTATACAGTTTATTATAATGTGTAAAATGATAGTGTTTTCTATGATTTATTTCAAGGTGTAATTGTAATGACTCTATATAAGTATTAGCTAGATTATTTACGCTTTTGGATGGGACATCTTTATAAATATAGTGATAAAAAAGTAAGAATACGCTTGTGCAGAGACTTTGCGAAGAACGGAGCAAGCAAGCGTATTTTTACCAAGTTGTACTAACGAGATGGGGCCCCATCCTAAAAGCGGATGAACAAATGTTAGTTGAGTCCCAATACAATAAGAATAATTGTTTAAAACTAGATATGACTTGATTTTGTATGTTATAATAGGCTTTATAGTAGTATTTGGAGGATATTCAGATGTTATTTACCGTCAATACAGAAGTCTGTACACGATGCGGCCTTTGCGTTGCTGACTGTCCGACCGGATTGCTGGTGATGTCCGATGCTGGACCTGTAACTGGCAGGGGAGGTTGTATCTCCTGTGGGCATTGTATTTCCGTATGCCCAACGCTTGCTCTTGATAGCGATATGACACCGCGTAAGGAGCAAATCGATATTACAAAGGAACCTAAGTTAACGCCTGAGCAAGCTGAACTATTTATGCGTAGTCGTCGCTCTATTCGTAACTATCAAAATAAACCAGTCCCTGTAGAGCTCATTCGCAAAGTGCTAAACGTTGCAAGAATGGCGCCAACAGCAACTAACACACAAGGTATTTCGTATATAGTAATCCGAGATAAACAAACGTTACGCCGTATTGCTGATCTCGTTCTAGAGTGGATGCATTTAGCGGCAAAAACAGTGCCAATTATGCGCCTTTATGCTCGTGCGGCTCAAGCAGAAGTAGATAAAGGCAAGGAGTATATCTTGCGCGATGCGCCGGCTCTCGTCGTGGCAATTGGCTCTAAAAAAGATATTCATCGTACCCATGATAGTGGTCACTCTTGCTTGTCTTATGCTGAGCTATATGCGCCGACTTTAGGCCTTGGTACTTGTTGGGCAGGCTTTTTTGAACATGCTGGAGAAGCTGAATACCAACCATTATTAGATGAATTAGGTGTACCTGATGATAAAATTGTAGCTGGTGGCATTCTTATGGGATATCCTAAAGTACGATATCGCAATATTGTAGAGCGTCAACCATTAGATGTTACATTTGATACAGAAGAGTAAAAAAGAGATGCCCCAATGATTGTAATCATTGGGGTATCTCTTTTTAGTTATATAGTGACGATATAAACTTTATTAATTGGCAGTTGTAATAGTGCCTTTGAATGTTTCGTCGATGTATTGTTTAATAGCATCAGATTTGTAAATATCTGCAATTTTTTTGTATGTTTCGTTGTCTTTGTCTTCACTACGAACTGCAAGTACGATAACTGTTAGTGGTTCATCTTTAGATTCGAAGAAGAAACCTTGTTTTTCTACACTAAGACCAGCACTTTGCACATAGTTCATTGGAATAACTGCAATTGTTACATCATCTAGACTACGAGGTAATTGAGCTGCTTCTAGTTCTTGAATCTTTATATTCTTCGGGTTAGATGTGATATCTGCAACTGTTGCTTTGAAGCCGACACCATCTTTTAACGTAATTAATCCAGCTTTAGCTAATAATGCTAATGCACGACCACCATTAGTAGGGTCATTTGGGATAGAAACAGTAGCGCCTTCAGGTACATCTTGTACGCTGTGTACACTATTACTATATAAGCCCATACGCACCAAAATTGTTTTACCGATTGCTACTAAGTTGGAACCATTTTGTTTGTTAAAGTTTTCCATAAATGGTACATGTTGATAAGCATTCAGTTGAATATCGCCATCTGCAAGGGCTTTATCAGGTGTTACATAGTCTGAGAATTCAACTACTTTAAGATCGATTCCTTGTTTTTTAGCTTCTTTTGCTACAGCTTCAGCTACTTGTGCATGAGGACCAGATGTAGCACCTATTTTGATTTCTTTTTGTGTTTGTGTTGATTGATTTGATGTACTACCACAACCAGCGATAGCAAATGCAAGAGCACCGATAAGTAATGGTGCTAACAATGTTTTTAATTTCATATAATCATCCCTTTCAAGTCTTATAATGGTTATATCCTATCATGGATGAAGGGGATTTGTATATGATAAAAGCATATCAGTTAGCTATAGATTAAAACTATGGTGAAATTCTAGCTCATTTATAATACAATTCAATATAATATATTGATTAATGTGTTATATTGAATGTGTGATCGCTAGGTAGTAAATTTATATTTTAAATATTTTTGTATAATTCTAATATGGATTCATATATCTATATGTCGGATATATCTATATGTCGGATTAATGGAGGATGTATGTATAATTTTGATTTTTATAACCCTACACATATCGTATTTGGTAAAGACCGTTTAGATGAATTAGATACATTGGTACCAAAGGATGCAAAGGTGCTCATTACTTATGGTGGTGGCTCCGCTGTGCACAGTGGTCTTATTGATCGCATTGTGAAAGCTCTTGGTAACCGCAAGGTTGAGCAGTTTGGTGGTATTGAGCCAAACCCATCTCTTGAAACTTGTGAACGTGCGGTAGCTTTCATTAAAGAACATGGCGTAGATTTCGTTCTCGCTGTAGGCGGCGGTTCTGTAGTAGATGCTACAAAACTTATCGTTATGGGTGCTACCTATGATGGTCCCGTTATTGAGGTAATGAAAGCTGGTGTGCCAGAGGTTCCGGTAGACATGGTACCAAATCCATTACCATTTGGCACAGTTATGACACTACCTGCAACTGGTTCCGAAATGAACAATGGTGCAGTTATTACTTATGGTGACGGTAAATACCCTGTATTCAGTAGCTTAGTATTCCCTAAGTTCTCCATGCTTGATCCAACATTGACTTTCACCTTGCCTGAAAGACAAGTTAAGAATGGCGTTATCGATACCTTTGTGCATACCACAGAGCAGTATTTAACATACCCTGTAGAAGGTCGTATTCAAGATCGTTTCAGCGAAGGTATTTTAAAAACTATGATTGAAATCGGCAAAGAAACAGTAGAAAATCCAGAAAACTACGATATTCGTGCTAACCACGTGTGGGCCTCTACATTGGCATTAAATGGTTTAATTGGTGCCGGCGTGCCACAAGACTGGGCAACTCATCTGATTGGCCATGAGTTAACTGCGGCGTACCATCTTGACCATGGTATTACATTGGCTATCGTATTACCTGCATTGTTAGAAGTGAAAAAAGCAGACAAACTTGAAAAATTGGCACAATATGCTACACGGGTATGGCATATTACAGAAGGTACAAACGAAGAAAAAGCGGACAAGGCTATCGCTAAAACTCGTGAATTCTTCGAGTCCCTTGGCGTATCTACGCATTTGAAAGACTATGGTCTTGGTGAAGAAGCAGTTGATAAAATTGTGAAACAATTAGAGGACCATGGCATGACACAACTTGGTGAAAATGGTGATGTAACACCAGAAGTAGCTCGCGAGATTTTAACGCGTGCCTTATAATTAAGGGGATTAACAGTGTAAACTTGTATGATATGGAAAGGAGGCGCTCCCTATAAATAAAATAAAAAATAGAAGTGCATTTTCTTTTGCACTTCCTATTATGATTCCCATGGGGCTTAGTTTCCTTTTTCTTGGAGTAGGCTTTGGTTTGTATGCTACCAGTCAAGGGTTTCCTTGGTGGACCGCTCCTGTTTTAGCTAGTACCATATTTGCAGGCTCCATGGAGTTCGTAACTATTGGGCTGTTAATGGCAGGCTTTGATCCAGTGAATACTTTTATGTTGACCTTGTTTGTCAATGGGCGCCATTTCTTCTATGGTCTATCTGCACTACAGCGATATGTGCATATGGGATGGAAATGGTTTCCTACAGTTGCGTGGATGTGTGATGAAAGCTTTGCAATTAATGTATCTACGAAGTTACCCGATGATGTAGATGAAAAATGGTTCTACTTCCATGTATCGTGGCTTAATTATATCTTCTGGGTGGTGAGTACTCTTGTAGGGGGATTGTTCGGTGATTTATTAGCATCTGTAGATTTGCGAGGTATTGGTTTTGTATTACCTGGCTTATTTATTGTTATATTCCTTGAAATGTTATTTAATGCTAAAAGTAATAATATTCGAGGCTTAGGTGCTGTTGGAGCCGTTGTAGCACTAGCAATGCTTCTATTAACGGGAAAATCCTTATTTATGCTTGCTTCTATGGGGTGTATGCTCGTAGTATGTTATATAGCGTATAAGTGGGGAGGTGTACATCTTGACTAGTTTTGAAATAGTCATTACCATTGCCATTGTTGTAGCGGGCACATTACTTACACGTTTCTCTGCTTTTCTTATTTTCCCACCTGGTAAGAAGGCCCCAGATTTTGTACAGTATTTAGGCAAGGCATTACCTGCAGCGGTTATGGGGATGCTTGTTGTGTATACCTTTAAAGATACAATTGTGTTATCCTATCCATATGGAGTACCGGAACTTATTGCTTTATTAGTGACCGTTGGCATGCATGTATGGAAACGAAATATGTTTATGTCTATTGGAGCCGGCACTGTAGTATACATGATACTTGTTCAAGCCGTATTTAATATACCTAAATAAAATAAAGTATACTAACATAAACTATAATAAAATAAAGAGCACTAAAATAAACCACTTATATCTATTCCTAAAGGAGGATATAAGTGGTTTTGTTTTTATGTTCTATTTAAGTTGTAATAATCTTTCAAGACCTAGTGCAGTGTGGTGGTCCTCTAAGAAGTCTTGTTGATCTAATAATTCCATAACATCCATGTCGATGTTAGTGAGTTTGAAATCGAATACATCAAAGTTAGCTTCCATATGGCTTACATTATTTGCCTTTGGTAATGGAATGATGCCTCGTTGAATATGCCAACGCAAGATGATTTGATGCTTTGTTACACCGTATTTTTCAGCCAAGCTTTTGATGATAGGATGATCAAAAATCGGTTGGCGATCACGGGTAAATGGAGACCACGCCATGCCCACCACTTGATGTTTTCTCATCAATTGTATAAGAGCTTGGCGTTGGTTGAATGGGTGACATTCAATTTGGTTCACTACAGGTTTTACATTACAGTGATATAGCAAGTCGATTAATCGGTCTTCATAAAAGTTAGAAAGACCTAACCCACGCAATATATTTTGGTCGTATAACTCCTCCATGGCGCGCCAAGAGCCGTAGTAATCGCCCAAAGGTTGGTGAACGAGCATGATGTCAATATAATTGGTATCTAGTTTCTTTAAGGAGCTTTCAACAGCACGCATCGTATTATCGTAGCCTGCATCGGTGTGCCAAATTTTAGTAGTGATGATTATATCTGTTCGTTTGATACCAGATGCTCTGATTCCTTTAGCCACGGCTTCTTCATTGCCATAATAGGCGGCCGTATCGAGTAAACGATAGCCTACGCTAAGTGCATTAGCAACAGCTTGTTCAGTCTCTCCTTCGGTACCTGTTTTATAGGTACCATAACCGATGGAGGGAATGAAGCTACCATTATTTAAAATCCTAAAGTCCATCCGTTCTTCCATGAGAACCTCCGTTATATCCATAAATTAAAGGAATTAGCTTTCATACAATTCTAACTGATTTTATGATATACTAAGGTATTGATAAAAATCAATATGATAGGAAGTGACAGAATGCAAATAAATCGTTTTTGCTCTGTAATTGCTATCCTTGGTGTTATGATTATGACACTCGCTATTGCGGGATGTGGTACGAAAACCGTATCCGTCGCAGAGGTAACGTACAAGGATATGCCGTTGCAGATTCATAATGATGCCAATGTAACGGCCCTTAATAAAGCGACGATAACGCCGACCTTGACGGGGCAGGTCGTGTATGCCGTGAAAGTAGGCGATCAAGTACAGCAAGGTCAAACTGTGGCAACTGTAGATACATCGGCTTTACAACAACAGCTAGCATCCTTGCAAGGACAATTAGCGCAAGCCCAATCACAATCATATGCCACAGCTGTGACGACTACGACTGCAGCATCTATAGATAGTACTCAACTGGAACAGGCTCAACGCATGCGTGAAGCGGGCATAATCACACAAAAAGAATATGATCGTATTTTGGAACGATCTCAACCACAAACTACAACAGTTACAACTGGTGGTGGGGGAGGTGTCAATACGGCGGCTATCGAGGCACAAATTGCTCAAGTATCAGCACAGATGGCAGCTTCTACAATCGTGGCTCCTATAGCAGGTACAGTGACATCTATTTATAATGAAGACCGTCAAATGGCGATTGCGGATCGTCCGTTTATGATGATTCAGCAATCCACACCGATGGTAGCATCCCTCAGCATTCCCCGTGATGCGGCTATGAAGTTAGGTACAGCTGAAGCCAAGAATGGTATGAAGGTACTTCTCAAGGTGGGGGACCAAGAAATACCAGGTGAATTGACTTATGTAGATATTACTCAGCCTGAAAATGTGCCAAGTGTCCTCGTGAAAGCTACTTTCAACAATGAGAAAGGCCTTATCAAGGCTGGTGAATTCTATACACTCGTTATTGAATCTAATGTGAAAGCCAAGATGCTGACCGTTCCAACTAAGGCGGTTCGTGAAAACCAAGATGGCAAGTACATATATGTGTTAACTGAAAATAATACCGTTGACGTACGTGTTGTTGAAGTGGGTACTACAGTAGATGATGATGTAGCGATTATTTCTGGCCTAAATGAAGGTGATAAGGTTATCACTACAGATGGTACCTTTGAATTAGGGGAATCTGTAAAATTATAACTACAAATTAAGTGACTTCAATAGAGTATTATGAAGAGCCTAATGAATATTTGGCTATATTCAACTTTTACCGATAACGACGGTAACCTCAGAAGAGGAATCTGATAGGAGGGATTATTATTTTAGAATTTAAACGTTTTGAATTAAGAGATAAACCATTAATCGACAAGTATTTTGAACAACATCATTATGAAGCATCTGATAACTGCTTTACTACATTATTTATGTGGCAAGATGCGTACGGCATTCGTTGGGCTGAAGAAAATGGCGTGTTGTACATTCAAGGTGGCGGTAAGCGTGAACCATTCCTATTGCCTCCATTTGCTGGTAAAGATGCAAAGTTCCTTGATGGTTTATTGCGCGCTAAAGAATGGTTTGTGGAAAATAAATTGCCATTCCGCTTCAAAGGTATTAGCAAAATCATGAAAGAGCGCATGGAAGAATTATGTCCTGGACGCTACACATTCACACCTGACCGCGATAACTACGAATACATTTATAAGTCTGAAGATCTTATCAATTTGTCCGGTAAGAAGTTCCGTCAAAAGAAAAACCATTTAAATCAATTCCGCATGCAATATTCCAACTATGAATATGTGCCAATTACAGAAGATATCATTCCATTATGCCGCGAAACAGCAGCATCTTGGGTAGAAACCCATCATGAAGAAGGTATCGAAGATGAATTGGTTGCTATCAATTTATTATTTGATAACTGGGATGTGCTAGGCCTTAAAGGCGGCACCATTAAATTGTTTGGCCGCGTGGAAGCTTTCAGTATCGGTGAATTGTTGAATGATAAAATGGCGTTGATTCATATTGAAAAAGCAAATCCAGATATTCGTGGTTTGTACCAAGCGATCAATAATGAATTTATTCGTCATGAATTCAGCGATGTAGAATTCATTAACCGTGAAGAAGATATGGGCTTGCCTGGTCTTCGCCAAGCAAAAGAATCTTATAACCCAGATCATTTTGCTGAAAAATATGACGCAGTATATGCTAACGAAGCAGATAATGCGACAGGTGGTAAATAAAATCTGAGCTATGAAGTCGATGTGCTTCATAGCTCATTTTGTTATAATAGAATTGTTAGACTATCTATTTGAATGTAACTATCGTATCATCATGGCGATATGGCGATATGGCGATATGGCGATATGGCGATATGGCGATATGGCGATATGATGTGCTTAAATTAGATCAGATTAGATATTATACGCTGTGACGCGATAGATAGATAACGGCTCTTATGATATAACGAGGACAAAATTATGGAATTTAGAATTGCGATGGCTCAAGATACGCCTCATGTAGAAAATCTATGGGCGTACTGCTTTGAACCAAAGGAAGATCCATTCTTTCAATATTATTTTACAAATTGCTATGAACCAGAGAATACAATGGTCGGGTTAGAACAGGACCAATTGTTGAGTACCGTTCATTTGCGTCAATACAATCTTAATGTACGTGGTGCCGTATTGCCTACGAGCTATATGGTAGGCGTTGCAACGCATCCAGCAGCCCGCCGTGGTGGTGTAGGCGGTGCACTGTTAACTGCTGCACTAGAGGAGCTTCGTAAACGCGGTCAAGCTATGACGATTTTGATGCCATCCAAGGCAGCGTTCTATCAGCAATATGGTTGGGAACTTTATGCTCATCAATGGGTGAACACCATGTCGCTAGAAGACTTGCGCCCTATGACAGATAAAACGTTGAGCTTTGGCTTACTAAATAGCGTAGATCAATGGACTTTGTTAGATCCAGTATATAAAACATATACGGCTCGTCTTTCTGGCTACGCAGAACGTGGCGAAAAGGAATGGAAACGTTTGTTAGGCAGCTTCTTTGCAGAAGGTGTAAATGTTGCTGTAGTGCGCAACGATGACCATGTCATTGAAGGCTATGCAGTGTATCGTTTAGGTCAGCCTGAAATTCCTGTTACTGAGCTGGTTTACACGACACGCCGTGCACAACGTGCATTATTAAATTATTTCTATAATCACCGTTCTCAAGGTACGTCTATCCGTTGGAATGAAGGCCTTCACGATACATATTATCGCTTCTATCCTGATGGTAGAACTGGCCACGCTACCATGCCATATATGATGAGTCGTATTGTAGATGTAAAAGCTGCTTTTGAAGCAATTCCTGTCAATCAAGAGGCATTGATGATGCCTATAACAATGATCTTTGCTGTAAAAGATGGGCTTTGCAGTTGGAACGAAGGTCGCTATGAAGTACAATATGGCAGTGCATTAACTCCATCCGTTAAAAAGATTTCTGATACGATAGAGGATGAAACAGATATTACCATTGAGGTCGGTGCGTTGAGCCAGTTATTAATGGGCACACTTACGGCTCGAGACCTTGCGTTTGAAGGGAAACTTTCAGTAAGCGAAGAATGGTTAGACTATTTCGATATTCTCTATCCTGAACAAAAAACGTATATTAACGAGTGGTGGTAATATGAGCTGGAAAACATATACGGTGAAAGAACCGACAGAGTTGACGGTCTCTAAATATGTAAAGGAACGATTTTCCCTATCCGCTCGGGATATCCAAATGATGTTTCGCAAGAAACGGGTAAAAGTTAATAGCCGTGTGGCTCATTCGCAGCGAGCACTTAAAAAGGGTGATGTATTAACCTTAGAATTACCACAAGATAAGGCTTATGGAGTAGACGTAGAAAAGGGGCCGATTACCGTTCTCTATGAAGATGCTCATACCCTAGTTGTGAATAAGGCTCCTTTTATGCTCGTTCATCCAGCAGGGCAAACAAAGTCTTGCACCTTAAGCAATTATATAGCTGGTTATTATGCGAAAAAGGGTGTAGTTCATAAGGTTCGTCCTGTGCATCGCCTCGACCGAGATACATCGGGGTGTATTCTATTTGGTAAAACAAAGGAAGCACAACAATATTATACTGATGAGCTACAAGCAGGGCGTATCGATCGTATTTATACAGGACTTGTAGAAGGTCGTATTGATGTGGATGGCATGGTAGATGCGCCTATTGGGGTAGATCCAGTATTTGATAATCGCCGTGTTATCGATGAGTTTGGTCAGTCGGCTCAAACGGAATATACCGTTCTCGGTCATGAAGGAGACAACACTCTGTTACGTTTTAAGTTGTTGACTGGCAGAACTCATCAAATTCGGGTTCACATGGAACATATTGGTCACCCTATTATTGGTGATGCTATGTATGGTACGCGCAATAAGCCCTATACACGCCAATGTTTGCACGCATCAGAGCTAACTTTCGTGCCGTATGGTAAAGACGAAGCTATTACGATTACCTGTGAAGTAGGGGATAATTTTGGTCGAGAAAAATAACTGTTGGTTTTTCCACTCTAAATAATAAGACTATCGTATTTATTGGATGAGAAGCTTATTATCCCTGTATCCTTGTATACAAAAAACAATAGTGATAAAAACTCATAGTCTATGCATGAAAAGCATAGACTATGTTTTTTTTATATTTTCAATTCACAGTGGACAGGAGTATACTGTGTATAGACATAAAATTCTATAGAATGTTAAATTGATAATTTTATAGAGAAATAGTTTGTTAGTTATACTTTTACCAAGACCGAACGGAACGATGCCGCAGTGCTTGGAATGATCAAGTGATATGAAGGAGTGCACGTTATGGATATGAAGCAAAGCACAATAGAGCAACAACGTCTAGATCAAGCTAGACTTGAAGCCAATGGTATGTACAGTAGCCAATTTGAAAAGGATGCGTGTGGCATGGGCTTCGTTGTTAATATTAAGGGGAAAAAATCTCATGATATTATCGACGATGGTTTACGCATTTTAGAGCGCTTGGAACATCGTGGCGGTGCCGGTGCCGACAAGGATACTGGGGATGGTGCCGGTATTTTAGTACAAATCCCACATGAGTTCTTCAAGCGCGAGTGTGAAGTGCTTGGTATTAATCTACCTGCAGCTGGCGAATATGGCGTAGGTATGGTCTTTGCCCATAAATATGAAAGTCTCCGTAACGAGCAAAAACGAATTCTCGAAGAGGTCGTACGCGAAGAGGGGCAAGTTGTTCTCGGCTGGCGTGAAGTACCGGTAGATGGTACAAAGGTTGGTAAAGAGGCTGCGGCGATTCGTCCTTGGATGATTCAAATCCTTATCGGCAAAGGCCCAGATGTAACTAACAATAAGGAATTTGAACGCAAATTATATATCATTCGTAAATTGGCGGAAAAACGCATTATTCCATTGAGCAAGGAATTGTCTAGCGATTTTTATATTGCCTCCTTGTCTTCTAAAACAATCGTATATAAAGGTATGTTAACACCTGGTCAATTGCGCGACTTTTACCTTGATTTGAGCGACCTTGATTTTACCTCCGCATTGGCAATGGTTCACTCCCGCTTCAGTACGAATACATTCCCAAGTTGGGCTCGAGCACATCCTAACCGTTTCTTAGTTCACAATGGTGAAATCAACACCATTCGCGGCAATGTAAACTGGATCAATGCTCGTGAAGGTAAAGCGGAATCTCCATTGTTCCCAGATATCAAAAAGGTATTCCCTGTAGTAGATGATAGCGGATCTGACTCTGCTATGTTTGATAACACATTAGAATTCTTGCACATGACAGGCCGCTCCTTGCCTCATGCGATTATGATGATGATTCCTGAGCCTTGGGAACGCAATAATCTCATGAGTCAAGAAAAACATGATTTCTATGAGTTCAATAGCTTTATGATGGAACCTTGGGATGGTCCTGCGGCTATGGGCTTTACCGATGGTACAGTTATCGGCGGTGTCCTTGACCGTAACGGTTTGCGTCCTGCTCGTTACTATGTGACAACAGATGATCGCGTTATCATGGCCTCCGAGGTTGGCGTTGTAAACGAAAATGCTGAAAACATCCGCGCTAAAGGCCGTTTGGAACCAGGTAAAATGCTACTCATTGATACAGCGGAGCAACGTATCATCTCTGATGAAGAAATCAAACATCGTGTCGCTACTGAATTACCATACAATGAATGGGTAAAGGAACACGTTATTCATTTGTCTGAAATTACGCAAGCCGATGAAAGTACAATTCCAACAGTAGATGATTTATTCAAAGAACAACAAGCTTTTGGTTATACCCAAGAAGACCTTGTGCGCATGATCGTGCCTATGGCAAAAGATGGGAAAGATCCTGTTGGTGCCATGGGAGCGGACGCGCCTTTAGCTATCTTGTCAGATAAACCACAATTGTTATATAGCTACTTCAAGCAAATGTTTGCGCAAGTAACGAATCCTCCAATTGATTCTATTCGTGAGGAAATGGTTACATCTACACGGGTTATGCTTGGTAACTCTGGGAATTTAACAGAACCTAACAAAGCTGGTACCTATGCATTGTCCATGCGTACCCCAATTCTTACAAACCAAGAATTGGCATCCATTAAAGCTCTTGATTGCCGTCGCATGAAATCTGTAACCTTGCCAATCCTATTTGATCCAACTAAGGGTGCCGAAGGCTTGCGCGATGCATTAGATGAATTGTGTGCTAAGGCAGAAGAAGCAGCTCGTACAGATCAAAATGTATTGATTTTATCTGATCGTGGTGTCGATGAACATCATGCGCCAATTCCAGCGTTGTTGGCTGTAGCAGCCGTTCACAATCACTTGATTAGCAAAGTATTGCGTACAGAAATTGGTCTCATCCTTGAATCTGGTGAACCTCGTGAAGTACATCACTTCTGTACATTAATCGGCTATGGTGTAACAGCTATCAACCCATACTTGGCGCTTGAAACTGTACGCGATTTACAAGCTCGGAAACGTCTTGGCGATATTACACCAGAACAGGCAGAAAAGAACTACATCAAGGCCGCTGTAGGTGGCATTATGAAGGTCATGTCCAAAATGGGTATTTCCACAGTTCGTTCCTACCACGGTGCACAAATCTTTGAAGCGTTGGGCTTGAATACTAACTTCATTAATAAGTTCTTCGTAAATACACCAACACGTATTGGCGGTATTGGTCTTGGTGGGGTAGCACATGAAGCATTAGCTCGTTTTGAACGTGCTTTCAAATCCGATGAAACAGTACTCGAACCAGGCGGTTGGTATGGTCCTGTAAAAGATGGGGAAGAGCATCTATTCAATCCTAAGACAATCGAGCTTTTACAAGAATCTCTTATCAACGGCGACTACGCAAAATATAAAGAATATTCCAAAGCGATTCGCAATGATTACCACGTTACATTGCGTTCCTTGATGGAATTGAACTACCCTGTAGGTGGCGGTATTCCTATCGAAGAGGTTGAACCTGAAGAATCCATCGTAAAACGCTTTAAAGCTGGTGCTATGAGCTACGGTGCGATCAGTAAAGAGGCGCATGAAGCCATTGCCATCGCTATGAATCGTTTAGGCTCCACATCTAACTCTGGTGAAGGCGGCGAAGATGTAGATCGTTTTAAACCATTGCCAAACGGCGATAGCATGAACTCCGAAGTAAAACAGATTGCATCTGGTCGTTTTGGGGTAACCGCAAACTACCTCATTCATGCAAAAGAATTGCAAATCAAATGTGCTCAAGGCGCTAAGCCAGGTGAAGGCGGTCAATTACCAGGCAAAAAAGTATATCCTGAAATTGCCAAGGCTCGTCACTCCACTCCAGGCGTTGAGCTCGTATCTCCACCACCGCATCATGATATTTACTCCATCGAAGACTTGGCAGAGTTGATTTACGACTTGAAATGCGTCAACAAAGATGCGCGTATTTCCGTTAAATTGACTTCTGAAGCAGGTGTTGGCACAATTGCTGCTGGTGTTGCGAAAGCAAAAGCAGATAACATCTTGATTTCCGGATACGATGGTGGTACAGGTGCAGCAGGTCGCACGTCTGTAAAACATGCAGGTGTACCTTGGGAACTTGGTCTCTCTGAAACTCATCAAACCTTGATGCTCAACAGATTGCGTGACCGTGTTCAATTAGAGGTAGACTCCAAGTTGATGACTGGTTTTGATGTGGCTGTAGCAGCCATGCTCGGTGCTGAGTTATTCGGCTTTGGTACATTGCCACTCGTTGCGGTGGGCTGTAAAATGGCTCGTGTATGTAATCTTAATACATGCCCTTACGGTGTAGCTACACAAGATGAAAAATTGCGTGCTCGTTTCACAGGTAAGCCTGAATATGTTGAAAACTTGATGATTTTCATCGCACGTGAATTGCGTGAAATCATGGCTCGTTTAGGTATTTGCTCCGTAGCTGAGCTCGTTGGTCGTATCGATCTTGTGCGTCAAAAATCTCAAGATGATAACTTCAAATTGTCTCGCGTTGATCTTAAACGCATATTGTTCCGTCCATACATTGATTCCTCTGTGGGACATATGCACATGGTTGACCAAGATCACGAGTTGGAACGCACCTTGGATATGTCCAAACTTTTGCGTATGTGCCGTCCTGCTATTGAGGATCAAAAACCGATTCGCGCTAAATTGGCTATCACTAACATCAACCGCGTTGTAGGTACCTTGGTTGGTTCTGAGGTGACACGTCGTTATGGTGAAAGCGGCTTGCCAGACAATACAATCAAGTTGAATTTCGAAGGCTCTGCGGGTCAATCCTTCGGTGCTTTCATTCCTAAAGGCATGACACTAGAACTTGAAGGTGATGCGAATGATTACCTCGGTAAAGGCTTGTCCGGCGGTACTATCACTGTATATCCACCTAAGAAATCCATCTTTGAAGCTGATGAAAATATCCTTATCGGTAACGTTGCCTTCTATGGTGCAACCTCTGGTACATCCTACATCAACGGTGTAGCTGGTGAACGTTTCGCCGTACGTAACAGCGGTATCACTGCCGTTGTGGAAGGCGTCGGCGACCATGGCTGTGAATACATGACTGGTGGCGAAGTGCTCGTACTCGGTAAAATTGGCCGTAACTTTGGAGCAGGTATGTCCGGTGGCTATGCGTACATCCTTGATTGCGATGAACGCTATGTCAACACAGGTCTCGTAGAATTACGTACTGCCAATAATGATGACCTTAAACGCATTAAAGAACTAGTAGAACAACATGTATTGCATACTAACTCTGCTAAAGGCCGTCACATCTTAGAAAACTGGAATAACTTTGTAAACAGATTTACAAAAGTTGTGCCTGTAGCCTATGAAGAAATGCAAGCTGCTATTGAACGCTTCAAAGAACAAGGCTTATCCTTAGAAGAAGCACAATTGGCTGCATTTAAAGAGAAATATGCAAAATAATTTTTAATTTGATTGAATATCGTTTGGATAGGATATATGAAAAGCCTCTATAGCTTTGACTATAGAGGCTTTTTCATGTATAATATTTGTATTGCAATATTGGATCATGGCAGTTCTCGGGCCTGTGCAATGGAGGCCTGTGAATCGTGTCAGGACTGAGAGGTAGCAGCACTAAGCGGTAACCTTCATGTGCCACGGGGACCCCGGGGGCTGTCGTGATCGAATATTGCAAGGCGGCCTGTGGGGCCGCTTTTTTTATGTCTAATTGATGGGCTCAAATGACTAGTGTAAATTACTGATAAAACTCTATAAAATGAGTCGGATTTTCTTGAATATGGTATAATAAAGTATTGCAAGTTTCGGAAAAAAGGGGGTGTTCCAATGGCATATATTGCGCTATATCGTAAGTATCGTCCGCAGACATTTACCGATGTAGTTGGTCAGCATCAGGTGTCTGATACATTGATGCGCGCTATCCGGGAGGATAAGGTAGCTCATGCCTATTTATTTGCCGGTCCGCGGGGGACTGGTAAGACGAGCATGGCGAAGATTTTTGCGCGCGCTATCAATTGCGAGCAGGGGCCAACGGATCACCCTTGTAACGAGTGTAGTGCTTGTAAATCGATTTTGAGCGGACAGTCCATGGATGTTCTTGAAATTGACGCCGCATCAAATCGCGGTATCGATGAGGTGCGTGCTCTTCGTGAAAGCGTCAAATTTATGCCTGTTGAAGGGCGTAAAAAGGTTTTTATCATAGACGAAGCCCACATGCTCACTACAGAGGCGTGGAACGCGCTTTTAAAAACAATCGAAGAACCTCCTGCTCATGTGATGTTTATCTTTGCCACTACAGAAATTGAAAAATTGCCTGTTACTATCGTGTCTCGTTGTCAGCGCTATACTTTTAGACGCATTACTTCTGATGACATCGCACAACGGTTATCTTACGTAGCAGAAAAAGAAGGCTTTGGTCTTGATTCTGCGGCGGCTCAGCTTATCGCTGTTCATGCAGATGGTGGTTTGCGTGATGCCTTGAGTATTCTAGACCAATGTGCAGGTATGGCAACGGGCTCTATTACACCGCAAGTGGTGGAAGAGTTAATCGGTCTCGTAAGTAAGGAATGGATTATTCACTTCCTAGATGCTTTGCGCAACGGCGATGGCCCTAAAGTATTATCCTACGTTCACGATGCATTGGCGGAAGGTCGCGATGCGACGCAGATTATGGAAGCCCTCATTCAACATGTGCGTGCCTTGCTCGTTGGTAAGGTGGCTCCTGATGCGGATGAGCTCAAGGTATACGATACCTTTAAGAATGAGTTCCTAGCTCAGGCCAATAGTGTTGATTTCAATGAACTTAACCAATATGTACGCAGTGCTCAATCCATCATGAATGATGCGAAACAAGTGGACAATCCACGAACCATCATCGAAATGGGTCTACTCGTGCTTTGTGCTAAATTAGGCTCTGTTGATGAAAGCTTAGAAGATCGTGTATATGCTCTAGAAAGTGCTGAGCGATCTGAACGAAATGATTTATTGAACCGCATGGCTCAATTGGAACAACGAGGCCCAGCGGCTCCTACACCAGCTTATAGTGCTAATGCATTTGGTCCACCTAGCGGCTATGCGAACAGCTTTGTTCCTGTAGATAATGCTGCTGTACAGAATTCTTCCATGAGTAGTATTCAAAATACTGCTGTTGGCACTGTGCCACCTCCAAGCAGCGTAGGCATGACACCACCGCCTGCGAGTATAGGTATGACGCCTCCACCGATGGGAGCACCAGGTAGTACACCGCCTCCGATGAATGGAGTGGGTATGGCTCCGCCACCAATGGGCGGCGTTGGCATGGCGCCACCACCGAATAATGGAGACCCAGTTTCCCGAAAAAACACGAGAAACCAAGCTAAAGGTCGCGGTAAAAAAGGCATTAGTACACAGGCCATCATTAGTGACCAAATCTTGTCTGCTCAAGAGTATCGCAATGTACAATCCAATGTGATTAAATACTTGAAGGATAGCAATCGCAATATGACCTCTACCGTTATCGGTCAAGGTCAGCTGGTGTACGTAGACCAAAGCAAGGCGGTCATGGCCTTTAAAAATGCATTGCATCTCAATGTAATGACCAATGAAGTGAATTTGGCGGAGGCGGTTGATGCTTTCACCTATACACTGGGCTATGCAGTACATGTAGAAATCGTGGATGCTCTCACGCAAGTTTATAAAGACTATAAAAAGGCTGCTGGTAGCACCACACAACGCCAAGTAAAAGCACCCCAACGACCACAAGAACCGATGGTTGACGTAAAGACGACTTCAGGTGCGGAACCGACACAAATGGATTTAACCAATAATCCGCAAGAGAGTAAGCCTGATTCTGCAGCCGTGGACGCGGCTAAGGCTGCGGCGATGGCATTCTTAGCTAAGAAAACCGGCGGTGCCGTTGCAAATACGGTAGTTAGTGATAGTGCGAATACAACTACAATAGATGCATCAGAAACTGCATTAGGAGCTGGCGTAGAAACAGAGCCAGCATCCAGTGGTGATGTGCCAATTACATCCTTTGATGGTAGTTCTGCGACACAGGTGCCAGATGGTGAAATTTCTATTGAGTCTTTAGCAGGTTCTATAGAAGGGGATGATATTCCGGTTCATTCCTTTGATGATGTGCCTGTAGACGATATGGAGGGTTCTTATGTATCATCCTTAGATGATATGCCACCACATCCATTAGATAGTGTGACTGTTATCAGCGAGGATGGCGAAGTGTTAGAGCGCCCTATGGATAGCGGTGCGCATATCGAGGTTGAAGCTGTCCCAAAGTCTGATGGGGGTGAACCTCGTGAGGGAACCCCATACCAAAGTGATGGAAATACAATGCTTTCACCAGCACCTATTGAAGTAGAAGCAATCGATAGCGTTACGGTGGCTCGAGAATACGCCTGGGATCCAGAGCATATGACAGAAGAGGAACGAAACAATCCTCTCTTGGCGGAAACATTAGAAAAATTATCTGAAGACCATGACATCATAGTCGAGGTTATCGAAGAATAGATAAAAAGTAATTGTTATATAATAACCTTTGGCCTTGGGGCTATTAGGTGACACATATGTAATAAATCTATGTCATATATTGTTAATGATATGGACTTAGAATATTAGTATAGGACGATGTCCTAAAAGGAGGAAATACAATGTTTGGTAAAGGTATGGGCAATATGACTGGCATGATGAAAAAAGTTCAAAAAATGCAAGCAGATATGAAGAAAATGCAAGAAGAGTTAAAAACTCGTACTGTAGAGGCTTCCGTTGGTGGCGGTGCTGTAACTGTTGTGATGAACGGTGAAAAAATCATCGAGTCTTTGAAATTGAATCCTACAGCTGTTGATCCTGAAGATGTGGAAATGTTAGAGGATTTAGTAATGGCTGCAGTAAACGAAGCTAGCAAAAAAGTAGACGACCTCTTGGCTCAAGAAATGGGCAAAGTAACTGGTGGTCTTAACTTGCCAACAGGTTTATTCTAAATGACAAACGCTTTAGAACGGCTCGTAGAACAGCTACGCCGCTTGCCTGGCATCGGTTCCAAGTCGGCTAGACGCTTGGCTTATCATTTGGTAGAAATGCCGAAGGAAGAGGTAGACCGCCTCGTGGAAACCATCGTAGAAGCGAAGGGGGCTACGCGTCACTGTTCTATTTGCTTTAACTTATCAGCTCAAGATCCTTGCGAATTCTGTAGCAATCCAAATCGCGATCAAACGACGATTATGGTTGTTGAAACATCTCGCGATGTCATTGCTATCGAGCGCAGTGGTGATTATAAGGGCTTGTATCATGTATTGGAAGGCGCTTTGTCCCCTATGGAGGGCATCGGTGCTGACGATATTCGCGTAAAAGAATTGATTGCACGCCTTCGTGATGGTGTTGTACAAGAGGTTATCCTCGCGACAGACCCAGATGTCGAAGGGGAAGCAACAGCTCTGTATTTGGCGAGATTATTAAGTCCAAGTGGCATCAAGGTAACGCGCATTGCCCGCGGTGTTCCTGTGGGTGGCGATATCGAATATGCCGATGAATTAACGCTAGGCGGTGCCGTAGTGAACCGTCAAGAAATGAAAGGATAGTAGTATGGGAGCTTTATTAGCATCACCGATTATATCGGCGGTTATTTCCATTGCTGTAGCCTACATTGCTTTCAGAGTAGCATTTTTCACCATTAAACGGGTGGCTATGAATGTTGTGATTGGTGGCTTAACCTACTGGGTATGCGTTTATATACTTAATATCCCAATGGATATTGGGGTGGGTATTTGGGCATTAACAGCAATTTTAGGTCCTATTCCTATGGTTTTAGCTGCTATATATTACGGCATTAAATAACAGGAGGTTTTTATGCTTATCAATCGTGAACAACAACGCGTTATTGATGAAGTGGAACAGAATATCCTCTTGTTAGCGTCCGCTGGGACGGGAAAAACGAATACACTTGCTTATCGGGTGGCGCACCTCATCGAGGGTGGCTATGCGAAGGCGGAGAATATCTTGTGTATGACCTTTACGAACAAGGCCGCAAACGAGATGAAAGACCGCATTCAATCGCTCGTAGGCAGTCCTGCAAAGGCTGTGGAGGTTAGTACATTCCACAGCTTTTGCTTTTTCATTCTCCAACAAGAGGGAAAGCGCAACGAAACCTTGTACACGGATGTGACCATCTTTGACGAAGAAGACTGCAAGGAACTCTCTGAACCATACCGTCCTGGTAAATTGCGAGAAATGTCCTTTGCTAATGTTATCGCTATGGTGAAAGAATATCGTTCCTTATATGGCTTTTATTCTGATGATCTCGTAGGGGATTACAAGCGGACAATCGAACGCTTACAGAAGGAACAGCGCGAAGCCATTGAGCAGCAATTCTCTAGCTTTGGCAATGTCCTCTACAGTGAACTCCATGATTTCTTGAACCATGGTCACGAATGGATTGCTGCGTATGATGAAAGCTTAGCTTCCGTGCACGGCCTAGATTTTACAGATCTCATCTGTGGTGTTCATCGCCTATTTCAAGACCCTGTAGTTCGTGAGCGCTGGCGCAGCCGTTACAGCTATATCTCTGTAGATGAAATGCAAGATACAGGCGTACTAGAGTACAAAGTTCTAGAAATGTTATGGGAAGGTAATCACGTACTTTTGTGTGGTGACTATTTCCAAACGATTTACGAATGGCGTGGCTCCGATCCGTTCCGCTTGCTCAAGCAATTTGATGCGGATTTTAAGCCTTTGAAAATTATCTTCTATGAAAATTATCGTTCTAATTGGACGCTCTTTACGACGGCTTTCAAGACCTTGCAAAATATGTTCCCTGACCTAGTTGGGTCTATTTACACTGAATTGCCTCGTGCCAATAGTGAAAGCAAGGGCAAGCCAGTTCTGATTAAAGGCTGTAAAAATAGCTACCTTGAGGGCCGATATATCTACGAAGCTATCTGTGCCTTGCCAAAGGATGCTAATATCGGCGTTCTTGTGCGGGATAATAAAAAGGCACAGCGGCTAAGTGATTCTTTTGAACGTCTTAACGGCGAACGACCTGAAGAGGAACGCCGTCACTTCATGATTATCGACGAGTTCAAATTCTTTAGACGTCAAGAAATTAAAGATATTATGGCCTACTTCAAATTATTGATGAATCCTAATGACTCTGTCAGTGCGAAGCGTATTATTAAACGCTATGTTGCAGGGATTGGTGACGCTCGTATTGCAGCTATTGAAAGCCCAGAGACGCGGGAAGTGGGTTTAAAATTGACGGACTTTATGGATATGCCTATTTTTGAAGCGGAGCCTTATGCAAAGCTTGTCAGTGGATTAGAACAGCACGAAGTAGTTGTTTATGACGTGGAGAGCACCGGCACAGATACGTCTCAAGATCGCATTATTCAAATTGCAGCTATCCGCATCGATGAAAATGGACAGGTCTTAGAGACCTTTGAACGCTTTATAAACCCTGGTGTACCTGTTGGTCAATCCGAAGAGGTACACGGCTTCTCCGATGCGTATTTACAAGAACACGGTGAAGAGCCAGCTATAGTGTTACAAGCCTTTAAGGAATTTTCCAAGAATGCTATTATTGTAGGTCACAATGTAAACTATGATGTGACCATCTTTACGAATGAATTGGCGCGTCATAACTTAGGCAATCCTGAGTTCAAGGCTATTTATGATACCCTCGATATCTACCGTCGTTTCTATCCTAATTTGCCAAATCATAAATTGGGTTTCCTTGCGTCTAAGTTTCCTATACACCATGAACCAACGCACAATGCGATGGACGATATATTAGCCACTGCACAGCTTTTAATTTATGCGGTGAAAGAAAAAATCGTACCGACCACAACGGGTCGCATGGTAGCTATAAATAAATATAAGGCAGCTTTTACGGATATCGCCTCTCAAATGGCGACCTTGCGTAGAAAAGCCTATACGGAGATGCCAACGAAATTATTGGCGTATATCATGAACCAAATGGGGGTTTTAGAATACTATAAATCTCATGGAGAAGCGGCTAAAGTAGAGCATATACGCGATTTGTATCGCATCATGGAAAAACTAGATGCGGCTTATGAAGGGCCTGTAGGTTTGGCTCGATTAAACCAAATCTTACAGATGGCGGCCCTTACGGCGGGCGAGCCTGCACAACAGGTGCGAAACGAAGACCGCATTCCTATCATTACCATTCACCAAGCAAAGGGCAGTGAGTTCGATTATGTATTTTTAGCAGGACTCAACGAAGGTACGTTCCCAAGTCCTTTTGCCCTTGCAGAAGGTCGTGATGATGAAGAAAAGCGCTTGTTCTATGTGGCCATCACTCGACCTAAACAAGAATTGACTATTACCTTTGAACAGACGAATATACGAGGTAGGGCAGTTCAACCAAGTTCGCTACTCAACTATATGCCACGAGATCCTGAACTCGTAGAAAGGAGATACTAATGGCGCGAAAAACACATCGCCCCGATGATATTCTGTGGACCGTGACAGCTGTAGATATAGAAACTGTACTTAGCAAGAAAAATGCAAGACAAAAGCTAATAGGTAATGGTCAAGATATATCAAGTAAAAATCGAGATATATCGAGTAGCAATCAAGACATATCAAGTCGCGATTCTGAGCATATTGGAGAAGTACGCGATATTTCACTTGGTGAAGTGTTAGATACTAGATATCCTCGAAAATCTTTAGTTAAACTTTTTGAAGAGAAATTAATTCATATTAATGGTCATAAGGCTACGCCAAAAGATGCAATCTCTGAAGGCGACGAGATTTGGATTGCTATGGCGAAGGAAAAAATAGATCATGACCCTATCGAAATGGACTTACGCATTCTGTATGAAGATGATGATCTCCTTATTGTGGATAAACCAAGTGGTGTGACTGTAAACTCTAAAGATCAAGTTTCTCTTGCCAATGGTGTGGCGCACTATTTTAAAGAACATGGTATCAAGCGAAAGGTACGTTTCTTGAACCGTCTCGACAGAGATACGACGGGCTGCATTGTGATTGCAAAAAGTGGTTTAGCACAAAGTATTTATCAACAGCAAATGGATGATAATACCTTTGAAAAGTGGTATATGGCGACTGTGGAAGGCATTGTAGAAGCCGATGAAGATTCTTTGGTATTTCCTATGGAACGCAGTGCTGATGGGATTCATTACGAAGTGAATCCTAAGGGAAAAGAGACTCGTACAGATTTTTCCGTCCTATGTAGACATTCTTCGCAGGCTGTGGATAACTCTGTGAATAAGTCTAAAAATTCTGTGGATATAGCAGCAAAAAATGTGGATATAAACTTAGGAGATGTTGATAAAAGTAATCAAAATGTGGACAAAACTGTGTATAAGTCCAATAAATGTGGATATTCTGAGGTTTTAGTTCGTTTGTACACAGGGAAAACACATCAAATTCGAGTAGCTTTCAGCCATATAGGGCACCCTCTTGTAGGAGATACCTTATACGGTGCACAACCTACGGAACAGCCATTTCAATTACGCGCTCAAAAGGTGGTATTTACACACATGCGCACAGGAGAGCGTATTACGGTTATGGCATAATCTGATCTGATTAACTTGTTACGTAATACAAAATACTAGTTTGTTAATAATAGGTTTGTACTATACATTGTGAAGTCACAATACATCAAATACTCTAATTGAGAAATGAGAATTATTGATAACTCAGTAAAATCAATAAGTTTAAAAATATTTTTCAAGAAAAATAATGACAAATGATAATCGATAAGCTATAATAGGATTATAAGTAAATCGATATAGTTCAATTTAAAAACTATAAATCAGAATGTAAGAGGTGTAGTATGATTTTACAAGATAATGGTGCAGCACGTAATCGGGGGATTACGCTTGCCAGTATAAAAGGCATTATAGGTAATGTCGTTCTCGTTATTTTTAAAATGATTGTGGGCCTTGCGTCTAATTCCATCGCCATCATCCTTGATGCGGTAAATAACTTAACAGATGTATTGTCCTCTGTATTAACTATTGTGGGTACGAAATTAGCCGCCAAAGGGGCTGATAAGGAGCATCCATTTGGCCACGGTCGTATAGAATATATGACTACCATGGCTATAGCTTTCATCATTCTCGGTGCAGGTATTGGATCCCTTAAGGAATCTGTGGATAAAATTATCCACCCTGAGGTATCTACATTTGATATTCCAGGTCTTGTTATCATCGCTGTTGCCATCGTTGTGAAAGTAGTGATGGGTCGTTATATCAAGGCACAAGGTGAAAAATATAAATCTGATGCGCTCGTAGCATCTGGTATAGATGCCCTTTTTGATGCGGTGATTACCTTTGCTACATTGGTATCTGCAGGCTTAGTATTTTTCTTTAACTTTGATATTCAAGGTTATGTGGGCGCTGTTATTTCTGTTTTGATTTTAAAAGCGGCGTATGATATTTTACGTGAAATGTATAACCATTTGCTCGGTGTTCGAGCAGATGATAATTTAATCCGTAATATTAAAGAAACTATCGCACAGCATCCGAATGTGGGTGGTGTATATGACTTGGTATTAAATAGCTATGGGCCAGGAGAAACAATTGGTTCCGTTCATATTTCTGTACCAGATACGATGACAATGGCAGAAGTTCACCCATTAACAAAGGGCATTGCGGTTCATCTTTATAAAAAGTTTGGTATCAATATGACTGTTGGTGTATATGCTGAAAACAAACCAAGTGTAGAAGTACTTGAAATTAGAAAAGCTCTTGATCAAGTTATTAGTTTATATACACATGTAGTACAAGTACATGCCTTCTACGTACAAGAAGAAAAGAAGGTTATCTACTACGATATTATCTTTGACTTTGACGAAGAAGATCCACATAGTACATTAGAAAAAATCAAGGCAGAAATGCAAAAACGTTACCCTGATTATACACAATTCGCTATTGTGGATACGGATTTTAGCAACTAATTTAGTAAATTATAATTTGTGTTGATAAATTCTCTAAGGAGAGATGGAATGAAAAAAATTGCTCTTACCGCATTAGCTGTAATGGCGGTTGTTGGTATGTTCGCGGTTCAGCCTGCAGATGCAAAAAAGGTAGAACAAGATCCAGTAGTGGCACCTATTGATATGCCTATGAATGATGAAATTCAACAGGTTAATGGTGTGTCTAAATCAACAAATAAAGAAACACGACGTTTGTCTAATAATTTAGCAGAAGCTACAAAAGTGATGATTAAAAAGAATTGGAAGACCATTTATATTAAAGCTGTTCCTACGGGAGATAAGGATGCTGTACGCTTTTATTACAAAGATAATAGAGGTCAAGTATACAATGGCCAAGTCATTAGAAATACAGGTCTATCCAAAGGTAAATATATGACCGGTTCTTTACGTCAAACAGAGGCCTTGCAAGAATTAGTTAACCACTTACAACAGAATGGTCAAGAAGTACCATCCTCTATTGATATCATCATCACTCAAGAAGGTTATCGCATCAAGACTATCTTTAATTACAATGAAGATACAAGTAATTTACCAGCATATCTAGAACAATATGAACAACAGAATTTTCCTACTATGAAGTAAAAGAAAAGCTCGTGCTATGCACGAGCCTTTTTGTTAGATTACGTAATCATCGGAATCGTCTTTTTTAGGTTTTTTGTAAATTTCTTTTACACCAGCCATTTCGATGAGTTCTTCCCCAAGAGCATCTTCATCGTCCGTGTTAAGCATGGAGTAGAAGGCCCAAAGAATGATAAACCAAATTGGTGTGAACAAGAGGGCAATTCGCGTATCTTCGTTTAAGGCTAGAATGGCTAAAACGAAAACGAAGAAAGCGAGGATGACGTAGTTCATTACAGGGTATAGAGGCATTTTGAATTTAGACTGTGCCGCTATCTCAGGATTTTTCTTGCGATATTTGAGATGGCAAATAACCATCATGGCCCAAATAAAGATAAAGCAGAACGTGGAGATTGATGTAATCATAACGAATACTGCTTCAGGCATTACGTAGTTGAGTACAACTGTAATCAATAATACGGCTGCCGAGAAAATCGTTGCTTGGTATGGCACACTGCTGTGAGTCAAGCGGCGCATCGAACTCGGAGCGTGACCGCGTTTTGCCAAGGCATAAATCATACGACCTGTACTGAAGATACCAGAGTTTGTAGCGGATGCTGCAGAAGTAAGAACAACGAAGTTTACGATACCTGCGGCGGCTGTAATGCCAACGGCGGTAAATACAGCCACAAATGGACTTGCAGCAGGGTTAACGGCAGTCCAAGGGTAAATACTCATGATGATGGCTAAAGAGCCTACATAGAATAAAATAATACGCAATGGGATATTGTTTATGGCCATTGGAATAACCTTTTCAGGATCTTCTGTTTCGCCAGCCGTTAAACCTACGAGTTCTATGCCTGTGAAAGCAAATACAACCATTTGGAATGATAGGATAAAGCCCATCGTTCCATTCGGAAACCATCCTCCGTAATTCCACATATTGCTAAAGGCGGCGACGCCAGCATCTGTGGTGAAACCAGTAATAATCATGATGATACCGATAATGATAAGAGAGATGATAGCAATCACCTTAATCAAGGCAAACCAGAATTCCATTTCGCCAAAATATTTTACAGCTGTCAAGTTCATTAACAGCAAGGCGACTAGAACAAGTAAGGCTGGTATCCATTGAGGAAGCCACGGTATCCAGTATTGCATGTAGAGGCCTACGGCTGTCAAATCTGCCATGGCTAGTGAAAGCCAGCAAAACCAGTATGTCCATCCCGTGATAAATGCTGCTCGATCCCCTAAGTAATCTTCTACAAAGTCGATAAAAGAGTGGTGGTTTAGGTTAGATAACAGTAATTCGCCTAGTGCTCTCATAATAAAGAAGCAAATAACACCTGTTATTAGGTAGGCGAATATAATGGATGGACCAGCCAAGTGAATGGCGCGGCCGGAGCCTAAGAATAAACCTGTACCAATAGCACCGCCGATAGCGAGCAACTGTACATGCCTGTTCTTAAGACCCCGTTTTAACTGATGAGTATCAGACATAATAAAGACCTCTTTTCTACAAACTATCTATAAACATAAAAAGCCATGGATAACCATAACTTTCATAATCTATAGAATCTATAAAACTATTTTCTTATAATACAGTATCTATTCTAAAAAGTCAAATGTATTTTTACAGTAGACAAAAGATGATATGATTTTCTGATAGAGTATATCCTTATATTGATAAAAGCAAAGAATATTCTTTTTTTATGAAGTTTATTGACGAATAATATAAAATAATTTATAATAAGTACACTTATAATAAAAGGAGGATATAAAATGGAATTTAGTTTTAGTTTGAAAATAAAAGCGGCAAAAGAAGCTGTGTGGACGTATTATGCGAATATCGAAAAATGGTATGACTGGGAAGAGGATCTAAAAAATATTACATTAAACGGTAAATTTGAGACCGGTTCATGTGGTACAATGGAGCTTGAAGGTATACCACCTATGGAATATCAACTTACTCTTGTAAAACCTTTTGAAGAGTTTTGGGATAAGACTGAAACTCCATTTGGTGCTATTCTTTTCGGACATCAAATAATTGATAATCATGACGGAAGTGTAAATGTAAAACACACTGTAAGCTTAGAAAGTGAAGATAAGCAACATTTAGAATTTTTAAGTCAAGTTTTTTCAGATGTTCCCCAATCTATATTTATTCTAAAAAACTGTTTAGAAAGATAAGGTGATTGCTGTTTGTTTACATCAAAATATAAAGACAATTCAGAAAAATCAACAGGATTATTGTTCATGAGGGTGTACAATAAATGGCATTTTACTATAAAACAAGCGTTAAAAGAGTTGAACTTAACACATCCTCAATTTGTTGTTTTAGCGTCTCTTGCTTATCTATCACAACATGATAACGAAGTCACACAAGTTATGATTTCAAAACTTTCAGGGATAGATGTTATGACGGTATCTCAAATATTGAGCTTATTGGAAAAACGTGGTTTTGTAGAGCGAAAAGAACACTCTAGAGATACACGTGCGAAAGCGGTTCTTTTGAATGAAGAGGGGGGTGCAATATTACAAAAGGCAGTCCCATTAGTCGAAGAAATTGATGAAATCTTTTTCGGAAAGCTGAAGAGTGATGAAGCTCAATTTAAACATCTTCTTGGCAGATTACATGAAGCGTAAGGTGTATTAATTCATCAATTCTTGTGGAGGTTGAAATGAGACGTCAAGATCGTATGGTTGCAAATATAGATGAAATTAAAGATATTTTAAACAGCACGCGTATTATTCACCTAGGCATGATGGATGGTGATTACCCTTATGTAGTACCTTTACATTTCGGTTATGAAATTGTAGATGATATACTCTACATATATGTACATGGCTATCATGAGGGGAAGAAGTTTATTTTGATTAAAGTGAACCCCCATGTATTTATAGAAATTGACGGTAATGATGAGGCCCTCGTATCAGGTAGAGATATTCCTTGTAAATATAGTTCAGTCTATTCCAGTGTAATGGGACGAGGAGAGGCTGTTTATTTAGCAAATATTGATGAAAAAGCTCATGGTTTACAGGTGTTGATGAAGCATCAGACTGGTCGAGAATTTACCTTTACTGATGCCATGGTAAACTCTGTGGGCGTAGTTCAAATTAAGGTTGTAGACTATACTGCAAAAAGACGAAGACAGTTTGAACAAGATATTATTATGCCTCCATTAACTAAATAATGATAAAACATCCTATTGAACTCTATTGTAATATAGCGTTTAGTAGGATGTTTTATTATGTATAACTAGTTAGAATTAAAGCAGCTAATGGCTCATAACTATACTTTCACAATAGGAAAGATAAAAGTTTTGTGAAGTAGCTAGGGCAACAGAATAGGTGGCATGTTTTTGATATAAATAAGAAAATATATCATTATATGTGTAAAGTATATATCAAGTTTTTATAAAAGGAGAGATCATGAAGAAGCTTCTATTTAAGTCCGTATTATCTGCTATGGCTGTAGGTTTATTGTCTGCAGGATATGTTTCAGCTGATGTTGTTAATGATTCAATATCTACCGATAATGCTGGTGTTTCCGCTACTGTTACAAATGATATGCCTAGAGTTCATCCTGATTCAGCAATCAAAGCATTACCAAGAAAGACTTTATTAGAGTGGCCTATGAAAACTCAAGAAGGGGCTCGTAATTGGAAAGGAATAGTAGAAGCTGCACAGCAACTGCCGTATGAGGTCAAGGCGCCTAGTTATATACCTTATGGTTATCAGCTCTATACAGCGCGTCAAGATCGAAATGATGTATTAGAGGTTGTATATTATAAAAAAGGTGTGACTATCTATCGGGATGGGAAAAAATATATAGATAGTATTATGGCCTATAGAATGGGATATTCCTTGGATACTGTGAGAGACACACCATATGTTCCATCTGAGTACGGCGATCTTGAATGGTCTAAATCAGGTGATTCTAGTGAGGTTTATTATACAGGTAATCCTGAAACGCATATGGTTCGCAGCATTACGTGGACGAAGGATGGTATGGCTTACTTCCTATTTTTCTTAGAACAGGTGAAAGAGGCTGATGCGGAATTCTATAAGGATCATGTGATACCGTTGAAGAGTATTGATAGTTCTCGTTATGAACTAGTTGGTAACTATCCGATAACACCTAAAACTATTGAAGAAATAAAACAGGAACATGTAGTTCCTATGAAAGTAAAGACTGGCGTGTTTTATTAAGGGTACGTAGTACTGTTGAAAGTCAGTGATCTGAGTTAAAAATGTAATAGATAAGTGATTACCTCGGTAATATATACTTATGAAATATCTAAATTTAGAGAGAGATGAAATTATGAGATTGAAAACAACAAAATCATTATTAGCCATGGGAATACTAGCTGCTGTAGTAAGTAGCTTTGGGGTACAATCAGTTAGTGCATTATCCCCTTTAGTGGATGAAAATGGAAATACTGTTACCATCGATACAGTAGAAAAGAATAAAGAGCTAATGAATCGCTATCGGTGGTATGATCAAGTTGATAATGGTGATATAGTACAGCTTAATGTTGACGCCAGTACAAATTATTTTGGATATGATTTACAAATTCCATCTTATATGCCTGAAGACTATGCAGTCCGCGATGTAAAGGCCAAGGACCATGATGTATTAGAAATTGTATATACGGAAATGGGCCATGATGGAGAATATGGTCCGAAATTAACCTTCTCTAATACAGATATTGTATATCGTATGGGTTGGGCTATCGATACCGTGGTAAAGCCTATATTGGAAAAGACAAAATACAATGCTGATGATACTGTTAGCTTTACTACCCCTAATGGCATCCCTGTACATACGTTAGGCTCTAGCAACGACTCTGTTCAAATTGCTTATTGGGAAAAAGATAATAAAGTATATATGCTCTACTTTGCCTCTACAAGAAACCAAAACTTTGTAAGCAAAATTGTAGACTCTGTAGGGCCTCTTACTAACGTAGCCGTTGATAATACTCGATTACGTGGTGACCGAAATGATAAGCAAAATGTTAAACGAAGTAATGCGCAAAGTGTTAAACAAAATGGTGAACAAGATAGACCTCATTTTGAAACTATTGGTTTGCCACTGCGTACACATACGAATTCTGAGTGGCCTATACTTACGAGTAAATCCATCGGCTTACCTAGCGGTGTAATTGATGCATCTCGTAAGCTGTCCTATAACGTATCTGTACCAAGTTATTTGCCTCTTGGCTATACATACTATGCTACACATTTTTATGATAATGATGTATTAGAAACTGTATATTGGAAGGAAGGTCAAGAATATCAAGAACGCAGCGGGCGTTGGGTAAATCATACGATGGTCTTTCGCATGAGCTACTCTATGGATACGGTATGGCCTAAAGAATATGTTCCAACGGAATACCATGACGTAGAGTGGATTGACTCTACGCCAACCGGTGATGTGCAGTATACAGGTAATGTAGATAAGGGCTTAGTACGCAGTGTTGCGTGGAGCAAAGATAACATGGCATATTTCCTGTTCTTCCAAGTGCCTGTAAAAGCATCTGAAGCAGAGTTTTATAAAGATCATGTAGTACCATTAAAAAATATTGATTCAAGTCGTACAGACTTAATCGGTGTAAAAACGATTCGTTAATACTAAACCCTAATAAGACTCTATAGCACGATTCGGTGATGCCATACGACGTTAGCGTTTAGTAAAAGAGTACATAATAAAAAGAACCTATTTCCTAGATATTAGAGTAATATCTTTGGAGATAGGTTCTTTTAGTGTATGTAATTTACATATATTTTGCTTTTAGGTATTAGTGATTTTATAGCTATCGAATATAAAGTAGCTTTCACTAATAGCATCATTATGGGTATACGTTAATTAGAAGAATACGTAGCGAATAATAACGAGAATCGCCAATACGTACATAATCCAGTTAACTTCTTTTGCACGGCCTGCAATGATTTTGAGTAGAGGGTATGCAATGAGACCTGCAGAGATACCGTTAGCGATGCTGTATGTGAACGGCATCAATACGATAACGAGGAATGCAGGGAAGCCTTCTGTCCAATCATCGAAGTCAATATTGCGAATGGCACCTAACATGAGGGCACCTACGATGATAAGAACAGGAGATGTGGCTGCATTTGGAACCAAGGATACCAATGGAGCCAAGAATAAGCAAATTAAGAAAAGTACGCCTGTTGTGACAGCTGTTAAACCTGTACGGCCACCAGCCCCTACACCTGCCGCACTTTCAACGAAAGCCGTAATTGTAGAAGTACCGAGCAATGCACCAGCACTAACACCGATAGCATCTACGGTCATGGCTTTACCAAGACCCGGGAATTTACCAGATTTAGGATCTGCAATTTTCGCCTCTGTAGCAGTACCAATCAAAGTACCCATCGAGTCGAACAATTCTACAAATGTGAAGGAGAAGATAATCGTAATTAAGCCCATGTGAAGCGCACCAGGAATATCTAATTGCAGGAATGCTGCTTTGGAGAAATCAGGAATAGCCAATACAGTGAAGTTCTCAGGCATTGTGGAAAGGCCTGTCGCATAGGAGATGATTGTTGTTACTAAAACGCCAATCAAGAGGGAACCTTGAATTTTGCGAGCCATCAATAAAGCTGTAAAGATGAGGCTGAATAGTGCCAACAATGTTTCACCACTGTGCAAATTACCGAGCGTCAAAAGTGCTTCAGATGCTGGAGGGACTAGATTACCATGTGTCTGTACGACTTGACCCAAGGAGTTTGGAGACAAACTTATGGAGATAGCCATCAAGCCGGATAACTTTAAACCGATGATAGAAATGAAAAGACTAATACCAACGGTAATGGCAATTTTCATGGAGGCTGGGATACCTTCAACGATCATTTGTCGTATTGATGTCAATGTTAATACGAGGAAAACGAGACCAGAAATGAATACCGCACCTAATGCTGTTTGCCAAGATACGCCCATACCGAGAACTACGGTAAAGGAGTAAAATGCCAAGAGGCCAACCCCTGGAGCGAGAGCAATTGGGTAGTTTACGAATAAACCCATAGCAATCGTCACAAGACCTCCACCTAAGGCTGTGGCAATGAGGACCGCATCCTTATCCATACCTGCAAGACTAAGAATGTTTGGCGCCAAGAATAGGATGTACGCCATCGTGATAAACGTAGTGATACCTGCTAAAATTTCTGTTTTAACGGTTGTACCACGTTCACTGAGTTGAAATAATTTATCTAACATTAGATAAAATCCTCCCTATATGAAATTAAAATCATACCTAAATAAAGATATTTCGATATATGTATAGTGTATCATATTTCCCACCATTTTTTGTATGAATTTGTGATATACTATTAATATATTATGAATGATATAGAGGTTAACTTATGAAAATATCTACAAAAGGGCGTTATGCCTTACGGATATTGGCGGATATTGCAGAACATGGGGTAGAAAAAAATGTACCAATTCGTGAGATTGCAGAACGCCAAGGATTTTCCGATAAATATTTAGAGGGGATTGTATCTCGATTATCCTCCGCGGGCCTCGTTAAAAGTGGACGTGGCAAATACGGTGGATATCGTTTGGTGAAAGATCCATCTGAATATAATGTATATGAAATTTTATATGCCGCAGAGGACTCCATTGCTCTCGTGTCTTGTTTAGAAGATGATGTAGAACCGTGTCCTATGTTTAATGACTGCTTGACAGCTCCATTGTGGCAGTATTTACAAGATGAGTTCCGACATGTTATGGAACATGTTTCCTTGCAAGATGTAATGGATCATAAATTTCCTACGGAATAATTGATAGTCCGAAAACTTTAGTTTGAATGATCTTTGAGGATTACTACATTGTATACCTATATTTTAGGTTTTTTTTATGGAAAGAGTCGCGTTTCGTATGCGGCTCTTCTTTATATATGAAATTAAAATGTAATAACATTTTATGAATAGTAACATAGATTGAAATCTAAGTAAGACTGTAATTTAAATGGAACTGTAATTAAAAGTGATTTATGTGTATATTAGTTTATCTCAACGATTTTATGTGGAAGGGAGGGTACTATGAGTACAAGTGTATATGATGCTCGCGGTGGCATGAGAAACGTATGGATTATTACGGCTAGTATGACTGTGCTAGCCATATGTTACACAATGATAATTCCTTTTCTCCCTATATATCTATTAGAACTCGGTGTTCCTAAGGATGATGTAGCACTTTGGTCAGGCCTCGTCTTTGGTATTACCTTTCTTATCGCTGGTATTATGGCGCCGATTTGGGGCAAAATTGCAGATAATAAAGGGAAAAAGCGGATGGCTTTGCGCGCTGGTTTTGCCATTGCTGTCAGTTATGTTCTCATCGGCATGGTAACGGATCAGTATCAATTGCTGATGGGGCGTGCCTTAGTTGGGTTCGCTAATGGTTTCTATCCTGCAGCGATGACCATGGTTTCCCTCAGTGTAGATGAGAAACAGGTGGGCCGTGCCCTCGGCATATTCCAAACAGGTCTGATTTTAGGCAATGTCATCGGCCCATTTTTAGGTGGTGCCGTTGAAAGTGTCGTAGGTATGCGCCCTGTATTTTATATATCTGGTATAGCCGTATTCATTGCTACCTTGGCAGTATTGTTTCTTGTAAAAGAACCAAAACTAGAAGTTGAAAATACAACTTCTAAGGAGCAGTCCAAACAGCCGGCAAAAGCTACATCCTTGCGAGAAGATTTTAAGTCGGTTCAAGAACAACCTGTATTAGTAAGACTTTTATGGATTTACTTCTTTATGCAATGTGTCATCATGATGCTACAGCCTATTTTGGCGCTTTATGTAGGTGATATGCAAGGCACTATGGAAGGGGCAGCCATCATTTCAGGTACAATCCTCAGTATCGGTGGTTTAGCCGGTTCCTTAACGACCAATATATGGGTGCGCCTCGGTGAGCGTCGTGGGTACTTTAGAACCATTTCCTACTGTATGCTTGGTAGTGGTGTTGTTCTCTTACTTCAAAGCTTACCAGTAGGTATCTGGTGGTTTGGTGTACTACAAGTGTTAATTGGCTCTTGTATTGTAGGGATCAACCCATCTTTGAGTGCAGCTGTAACACTTAATACAGAACCAGGATTTAGAGGTCGCATGTTTAGTATGACGACGACGGCTCAACAATTTGGTTCCATGGTAGGTCCAGTGTTTGCAAGTATCGTATCTACCTATATTGGGATATCCTATGTATTTAGTATTACAGGTTTGTTATTACTCTATATGGGATTCCAATCACGGAAACTATTCGTACAACATGATAAATATAGTGTGTGAATTAGAGTCTAACAAGCTCCTTACTAATATATTGGTAAGGAGCTTTTACTTTTTTAGGCTATTTTTATAATACGAGGCTTTCAGATACAGACCGTTTATTGGTAAGAGGTCTTAATCTAGGGTATAAGAAAAAGTAATGTTAATCGTTAATCTAAGAATACTGTTTTAGTACATAATAGCAGGCTTTTATACGTTTTTAGTGAATAGCAATCCAATATGGGCTGATTGATTGCTTTTACAAAAATATTGGTATATAGTTAGTTTAAGGTAAGTCACTAGTCTCACCGCGTGGGACAGAAAGGAGTTATTATGGTCCGTATCGGACATACTGTACTCGGAGAAAAGGGTACAAAAATATGCGTGCCTATTGTGGGCACAACAATGAAAGAGATTCTAGATGCCACCGCGGTAGCATGTAATACACCGTGTCATGTAGTGGAGCTACGCATTGACTATTTCGAGCGGGCCCACTCCATTGACGCTATTATTGAATTATTAATGCTCATCAAGCCACAACTGAAAGGTCGTGGGTTGCTCTTTACATGGCGCACAAAAGGTGAAGGTGGGGAAAGAACGATTTCTACACAAGATTATTTTACAATGCTAGAGCGCTTGATTCCTACAGGATTGGTGGATGCTATCGATATTGAGCTGTTTTTTGATCAAGATAGAATGCTTAAAACGATAGAGTTTGCTAAGGTTCATGGAATCACTATTATCATGAGTAACCATGATTTCCATTGTACGCCGAGTCGTGAAGTCATTGTAAATCGACTTATTCAAATGAAAGAGTTCTTGGCCGATGTGCCAAAAATTGCCGTTATGCCTCACACAACTGGTGATGTATTGACGCTACTTGAAGCAACGGCTGAAGTGAAAGCTTTGTATCCTTCGGATCCAATTATTACGATGGCAATGGGAGAACTAGGTGCTGTTACACGCACTGCAGGTGCTCTATTTGGAAATGCCATGACCTTTGCCTCTGCTGGTAAAGCATCGGCACCAGGGCAAATCGATGTACATGCTTTAAAACGAATTCTAGATACCATAGATGTAGATGGTGTATTTGACGAACAACAACATAAACGCGTAAAAGTGCATTAAAAAAGTCGGCGAGAGCCGACTTTTTTATATGTTTTGTATTTCTTGTAGTATATTCATTTTTGAAGGGCGGATATAAAAAATATATATGTTATTATTAATGACTTTATATAGAATAAGATATTTTTTGTATGATAATTTTCTGTAATTGGTATTACTATTTACAATAGGATAACGTTCAGGAAAGATAGCTAATGAAGAAATTTTTTGATAAATCAACTTTAATTCTTTTCTAATAAAGGAAGAATCTATAATCTGTTGTTCTAGTGAACTTTTGAGATTTACTATATCAGACTTAGCTGTAGGCGTCATAATTACTGTATACTTCATTTCAGCTCTCCAAATTTATAAATCTTCAAGGAGTTCATTAAAAATTTTTTCCGCAGGTTCACCAATTTCTTTTTCTGCTTGATTTAGCCCTAATTGTATTCTTGTAGTTAAATCTTCTTCAGTCCAGAAATCATTATTAATAGCATCAATCCATTCTGGACGGAGGATAGTAGGTGGAATATCCTTATTAAATTGTATTTGTTTAGATACAAGTGTAACTGTTTGTGACATGGTTAATCCCATTTCTTTTAGAATAGCTGTTGTTAGTGTCTTAACTTTAGGATTGATACGGATGTTAAGAACTCCTGTCTTATCGATTGTATCGAAGGATATTTCTTGATTTTCTTCTCTTGGTGTACCATATGCACCTATATGATCTGAGGCTTTTAATGTAGTTTGTGGTTGTTCATAGGTGCCGTTGTTGAGTGTGCTTGGTGTAGGTGTTTCATCGATAGGTGCCGTTGGTAACGCAATGGCAAACGGAATGCGACGCTCTTTGATGATTTGGCGGAATAGTGCATCTAGCATAGAGGTGTATGATAGACCTTGTGCTTTTAATATGCTAGATACCTCTTGTTTTAAGTCCTCATTGATGCGAACTTGTAGATTTACAGTTTTCATAATGCCTCCTATTTATGGTCGTCACGTTAAGACTATTGCTTATAGAAATTAGTTCATTGTATTTTGATAGTTCCATGGTGAAAGCTATTTTAAATTCTTTATGTAATTACATTGTAATTGCTAAAGTGATTTTCTACCAATATATATAATACATAGGACACATAAAAAAGCAGTAGTTATCTTGAGGATAGCTACTGCTTTTCAGTTTATATCATTGATGTCATGATATGAGTTTTAGTTTTATCTAAGAATACAGATGTAAATGCTCTTACTTCTAAAGATGTAGAAGCCCGTACTTATATAGAGGAAAGAATCTTATAAATACCGTTATATAAACTCTTACAATAAGTTTGCTTCAAAGTCTTCTAGTATAGCCGCCACTGTTTCTGGTGCATTGCGATTATGTTCTACGATGCATTGTGCAAAGCTTTCATACATTGGAGTGCGAGTTTCTTCGAGTTCACGTAAGCGTTCTATGCCGCCACCGGATAGAACACGACCTGAAGTAGATAGTTTTTCTACAGGTTGCGTTAATTGGTAAATACGACCATTTTGGCGTAGGTGTGCATAGTTTTTAGGTACTGTTACACAGCCGCCACCAGTGGAGATGACAAGGCCAGTTTCTGTGCCTAATTTTGCAATCATATCCGCTTCTTTTTCACGGAACGCAGCTTCCCCTTGTTCCGTAATATATGTGGAGATATTACCGATTTCTTTTGCTAGCTCTTGATCGACATCAATACAAGTACGGCCCATCTCTTTGCCGATTGTCTTGCCTACAGTTGTTTTCCCAACACCAGGCATACCGATGAGGATGATATTTTCCTTTTCACGGCGCATATCTCGCAAGATTTGCTCGATTTCGTTGGTGCCAAAGCTTTCACCTTGGAAATGATTAGCCGCCTCAACGCCTTGTGCCACGAGGAAAGGTAGACCATCACAATGAGGAATATCCATCATTTCTGCTTGTAAAAGCAAAACGGTACGGCGCGGATTGTAGATGAGATCCACAACGCCTTCTAATTTAGCAAATTGCATAATATCTATCAGGCTAGCCGGATTATGCGGATACATACCAATAGGCGTGCAGTTAATAATAATTTGCGCTGTTTCGTAGTAATTAGGTGCATCAGTATAGAGCGGAGCTGTTTTACGAGATAGATGCGTGATGCTCTTAGCACCTAGATCTTCAAGAGCCACGTGAACGGTAGCAGAAGATGCGCCATCGCCAAGAATGATGCATTCTTTACCAGATACATAGATCCCAGCGTGTTTTAGGGTGAATACAAATCCATCGTAGTCTGTATTGTAACCATGCCATTTGCCGTCTTTACGGACCATCGTGTTTACACAGCCAATGCGTTCCGCGCGAGGGTCAACTACATCGCAAGCCTCAAGGGCATTAACCTTGTAAGGAAAGGTAATATTAATACCTTGTAATTCTGGATTTGCGAAGAACTCTTGCAGTTGGCTCGGTTCTCGTTCAAATAATTCATAATTAGTATTTCCCAAAGCATTGTGGATGCGTGGGGAAAAGCTATGGCCCAACGTACGGCCAAGTAAACCAAATTTCATAGGACCTCCTAGGTCAATATACACAAAATGGCTAATAGGCTGTCACCTATTAGCCATTGGAGTTTTAAAACTATATCCATTGTACTATATATGCCATTAATAAGCACTACTATAGAGGAAAATATTAATTTTCAGGATAATTACCGAGCAAACGGAATTTATCTTGCGATGCGTGGAGTTCTGCCAACACGGAGAGTACTTTTGGATCTGCTAAGGATGCTTCCAAATCAAGGTAGAACAAGAATTCAAAGTTATGTCCTACGATAGGGCGGGACTCAAGTTTTGTAAGGTTTACACCGATGTTAGCAAATTTGGTGAGCAATGTACCAAGGCCACCAGGTGCATGACTTGCAGTGGTTACAACAGAGATTTTATTGGCTCCTGGGTATACGTGGAAGTCCTTACTAATACAGATAAAGCGCGTATAGTTGTTGTCGCTATTTTGGATGTTTCTTAGCAATGGAGACAAATTATATAGGTCTGCACATTGAGGTGCTGCGATAGCTGCCACACCTGGGTCATCACTAGCCGCTACGAGCTGTGCAGCTCGAGCCGTGTTGTCATAGGAGCGTAATTCTACGCCTTCCAACTTATCTAGGAAGTGACTGCATTGGCCTAATGCTTGAGGGTGGGAAATTATGGTATGAATATCTTCTAGTTTTGTTCCTTTTTTCACGAGCAAGTCGTGAGATATCCAAAGACGCGTACCGCGAACGATATAGCATTTGCGCTCTTCTAAGAGGTCATATACTTCTTTTACAGAACCATTGGAGCTGTTTTCAATAGGCAATACACCGAATTGACATTCCCCTGACTCTACGGCATCGAATACGGCACGGAAACCCGTTACATAATGGATTTGGCTGAGAGGTAATAATTTATCACACGCCATTTGAGCATTGCTACCGAATACGCCGGCGCAAGCTACACTGCCCCGTTGAGGTGGCAAAGTAGGGGATTGCTCGATGGCTTTTTTCATTTTTAAAGTGAATTCATTGTCTTGGAATAGTTGCTCAGATTGGTATGTACGACTCAAGCTAAATAATGCTTCAAAAAAGCGGCGTGCATATAGATCGAGGTCCGGACCTGCATCTTTTGTTACCTTGTCGAGAATGTCGCGCTCTCGTTTGGCATCGTAAATGGCCTTATTCATTTCTTTTTTTGCAGCCGCTACGTCCTTGGAGAGTTCCATGCGCTCTTTGAAGAGGGCGAGCATTTGGTCGTTTATGTCGTTAATCTTAACGCGTACTTCATCTAAGTTCATGGTCAATATCTCCTAAGAAATCAAGAATGACAAGGGCCGTAACGGCTTCGATAACAGGTACAGCACGAAGCGCTACACATGGGTCGTGACGACCTTTAATGGTGAGTAAGGTGTCCTCTTTTTGTGAAAGAGACACAGAATGTTGTTCCTTATAAATGGATGGAGTAGGCTTGATGCCCACTTGCATAACGAGAGGCAAGCCGTTGGTGATACCGCCTTGAATGCCACCGCTATTATTGGTAGTTGTTGTGATTATATCGCCGTCCATGGTAAAAGCATCGTTCACCTCTGATCCAAGGCGAGAACACATGTCGAAGCCACCCCCAAAGGACACGCCTTTGATGGCAGGTACGCCAAAGATCACGCGAGCTAATCGGTTCTCGATGCCATCAAAGTTTGGATTACCAAGACCGATTGGTAGACCTGTAGCCACAACCTCAACGATACCACCGGTAGAGTCGCCGTCTTTTTTTAGTTTCATGACTAAGTTTTCTACTTCAGAACGCTTGTCTGCATCGACCATAGCGATAGTTTCAGTAGCTATTTTGGCAAGTGCTTTTATATCTGGATGAACCATATCGATAGGAGTATCTTGGATTGTACCAACTTGTTTTAAATGGCCGTGAATTTCGATACCTTTTTCACGCAATAACTGTAGTGCAATGCCACCAGCTACGCAAAGAGGTGCTGTAAGACGTGCCGAGAAGTGGCCGCCACCTCGCATATCTACCTTGTCACCATAGCGCATGCGAGCCGTAAAGTCCGCATGAGATGGGCGAGGAATGTCGCGCAAGTTATTGTAATCACCGGAGTGTTGCGATGTATTGCGAATCATAAATGCCAATGGAGAGCCACTGAGCATGTCATCTACCATACCTGATAAGAATTCAGGTATATCGGCTTCTTTACGTTGCGTTTGTAATTGGTTTTGACCTGGCGCACGGCGCTTTAAGAAGGCTTGTAGCTCGTCGATGTCGATGGAATGTCCACAAGGGAGGCCTTCCACGATACCACCGATGGCGTACCCATGAGACGCGCCAAAGGTAGCTACTTGTATAGTTTTACCGAAATTAGATGCCATTATATTAACTCCTACTTATAGTATGTATGACTAGTATTCTTATCTATTGAAACGCATTAGCTGTGACTAGGACGCTATACTTGCTGTGCATTGCCACCTAGTATGTTCCAGTCCTCGAAAAAGTCAGGATAGGATTTTGTAATAGCTTCGCTATCTTGTAAGATGACAGGGGTTTCACTAATGAGAGCCATCAATGTGCCTGCCATAACGAGGCGATGGTCGTTAACACAATCACCTTGTCCTCCTTTTAGTATACCACTACCGATGATATATAGGTCATCACCATCTTCGCGAACCGTGCCTCCTAAATCTCTGACGAGATTAGCAACGGTTTCGAGGCGATCTGATTCTTTTAACCGTAGGCGAGCACCATTAACAAAGGAGCTTTCACCTTGGATAGAGCAAGCGAGGGCTGCCATAACTGGCAACATATCGGGCATTTGCTCGAGGTCGGCATGGATTGGCTTACTAGCGCGACCTGATACAGTGATATTCATGTCGTCCCATGTAATAGTGCACCCTGAGGATTCGATGACCTGCATGATGCGGCGGTCAGCTTGTATAGAATTCTGGTTCATACCCGTAATGGTAATAGGTTGGCCTGTCATAGCGGCAGCAACCATCCAAATCGCTGTATTGGACCAATCGCCTTCGATTTGGTAATTACTTTGACCTTTAAAAGTAGCATTAGCAGTTACCGTAAAGGATTCTTGTACTGTGCCACGTGCAGGCGTATGGTCAACGGTTACGCCGAAGTCTGCCATCGTTGTAGTCGTCAATGTTACATAGTCGCTAGATTGAAGTGGCGTAGTAGATGTGATTGTAGCGCCTCCACATTGTGGAGCTGCTAATAATAGACCAGAGAAAAACTGGCTACTCACATCGCCAACCATGCTAAATTGACCACCTTGGAGAAGACCTGTCATAGTGAATGGTGGTTTATCTTGGGAGAATGTTACGCCGTGAGCTTTCATTTCACCGAGCATGGGCTCTAAAGGACGATCTGGTAAGCGCCCTTTCGCATCCACATTTACCTCATTACAAATGGAGGCTGCTACTGGTAATAAGAGGCGCAATGTAGTACCCGATTCATGGGGAACAACATAGCCTTTTTTGGGCGCAGGACCAGGTGTAACAGTGACAACTTTATTTTCATACACAACGTGTGCGCCTAAGCCTCGTAAGGAGTCCATAGTTGCATCGATGTCTTTAGAGGTGCGGCTCAGTAGTATGGTAGATGACGAGTTTGCGAGAGCGGCGCAAATCAGCGCACGGTGCGCATGAGCTTTTGCAGGAATGGACGCGATAGTCCCAGTAGGGATGGCGTTCGTTACAGAATGCATATAAATCTCCTTAATCTAAATAGGTAGCAAGTTCCTCGTGCGTTACTACCTTGAGTTCACTGTGACCATAGCTAGTAGGTACTACGATTTTAATGGTTGCTCCTTCGCTTTTTTTGTCGTGCTTAGCGGCAGCTAGAATCTCTTCTTTGCTTATCGTTGTTGTTGTTGGCAAATCGTGTGCTTTGATGAGGGCCTTTAATTTCTCTAAAGCCTCCGCATTTAATTCTCCATGTTTGACAGCACCTTGTGCCATGAGGACCATGCCAATGGCAACGGCATAACCGTGATGTACCTCGAAATGGCTCGCTTTTTCAATACCGTGACCAAAGGTATGACCGAGGTTTAAGAGGGCACGAACGCCAGACTCGCGTTCGTCTTGTTCTACAATATCCGCTTTTGCTTGTATGCAGCGGGCAATAACGCCACTTACACTACCGCGATGTTTAATTAATGGTCTATTCTCAAGTTGAGTGAGTAAACCCGGTACGTCTAGGAAACCGTATTTGATAATTTCACCGCATCCATTAATCCATTCCATTTCAGGTAATGTATTGAGTGTAGCTGGATCACAAAGGACTAGAATTGGTTGTTTGAAAGCGCCCCATAGGTTTTTGCCGGCTTCGAGATTGACCGCTGTTTTACCACCTACAGAGGAGTCTACTGCGGCTAATAGGGATGTAGGAACTTGAACATAGTCGATACCACGTAAATAGGTCGCTGCTGCAAATCCTGCCATATCGCCTACAACACCGCCGCCAAGGGCGATGAGCAAGTCTTTGCGAGTCAATGATTGGGCCGCCATGTATTCTACTAAATCGATGAGTTGATGAGCATTTTTGGAGCTTTCACCAGCAGGGAAAACATAATCACAAACAGCATAACCCACATGTTCCATATTAGCTTTCACAGAGTCCAAATAGTGAGGCGCCACGTTGCTATCGCTGACGATGATAACACGGCAATTTGGTTTTAATGGTTTAATATAATCGGTGATGCGTTGTAAAGCGCCTTCCTCGATGACAACATCATACGGTGTAGATGCATTAATATGGATGCGAGTCATAACGGTTCCTTTCTTAAAAGAATAAGCTAGTATCTATTATAACGGATACTAGCTTATTTGTGTGATATGTAAGATTATTTAGTGCATTCAACCAATGCTTGGCGTAACGCGTTAATTTCTTTCATAAGGCTAGTGAATTGGTCTGGACGCAATGCTTGCGGACCGTCGCACAATGCTTTGGCTGGATCGTTGTGAACTTCAATCATAAGGCCGTCTGCACCGCCACCTACGGATGCAAGTGAAAGCGGACGAACCATGCGGCTCATACCTGCTGCGTGGCTAGGGTCCATGATAATTGGCAAGTGAGATAGTTCATGCATCATAGGAATTGCTGTTACATCTAAGGTATTGCGAGTTTTAGTTTCGAATGTGCGGATACCCCGTTCGCATAATACAATTTGTTCATTGCCTTCGGACATGATGTACTCAGCAGCCATCAACCATTCTTCGTATGTTGCAGATAAACCACGTTTTAAAAGAACTGGTTTATTTAATTTGCCCACCTCTTTTAAAAGCGTGAAGTTTTGCATGTTACGAGCACCGATTTGAAGCATATCTACATTATCAAAGTATTGTAATTGGGAGATATCCATAACCTCAGAAACAATAGGAAGACCTGTTTCTTTTTTAGCAAGCTCTAATAACTCTAAGCCTTCTGGGCCCATACCTTGGAAGGAGTATGGGGATGTACGAGGTTTGAAAGCGCCGCCACGAAGGATGGTAGCACCAGCTTCTTTACATGCTTTAGCAGTGGCTAATACTTGTTCAGGTGTTTCCACAGAGCAAGGACCGGCCATTACTGCGAAGTGACCACCACCGATGAGGACACCACCAACATTGATTACAGAATCATCTGGATGGAATTTGCGGTTTGCTTTTTTGTATGGCTCTTGAATGCGAGTTACTTTATCTACGAAATCTAGAGACTCGATTTGACGGGCATCAAGAGATGCAGTATCACCGATAAGTCCTAGAATATTGTATCGAGTACCTTCTACTGGATGGATAACGAATCCTTGAGCCTCTAATTCACCGCGTAAACGGGATACTTCTTCCGCTGCTGCGTTTTGTTTCAATGTAATAATCATGATAATTCCTCCTTTTAACTACAGTGAATAGTAGGGCTTACCATACGGATAGCAAACAAAAAGGGCTACCCGTAATCTAATACGGGTAGCCCTTTTACTATTCTAAGCAACTAATATTGAATAATCCTTAATTAGCGCATCACAAATAGTTCCTTACCCGTACGTTGGATAAAGAACCAATAAAAGTATTGTTTTGTTGTGAGGCTAATTTGGTTAGTCATCTTTGGTTGCTCCTTTCTAAAATATTGGGTATAGTATAAACCCAAATGATAAAAATATGCAATACCTAAAAATGAATTTCATGGAAGTTTTAAAATATTTTTGATGCGGGAATTAATAGGAACAGAGAAGTTTTGTGGGATTAAGCGTATTTTTGATATAATAAAAATAAGAAGCTTTCATTGTTTATAGGGTATTTCGTAATACACATGAATCGATTCTTATAAATGTACTTATAATCAGAAAGGGCACCCATGATTATTCAAATCTTAGATCATATAACAGAGGAAATAAAACAAATTCGTATCGATGTATTTATGAAAGAACAGGGTTTTGAAGACGAGTTTGATGAAATCGATGAGACTGCAAAGTTTGTGCTCTTATCCATTGATGGTAAAGCGGCTGGTACGTGTCGATATTTTCCCAGTGATGTAGCTGAAGATGCACATATTGGTCGTATGGCAGTACGTAAGTTGTATCGTGGACAACATTTAGGTACTAAGATTATGATGGTCGCTGAAAATGCTATTCGCCGTGATGGATTTAAGACGTGCTCCTTGTCGGCGCAAGTACAGGCCAAACCATTCTATGAATCCCTTGGATATCGTGCTGAAGGAGAAGAATACCTAGATGAAGGATGTCCTCACGTGATGATGCGGAAAGTATTATAAGCCGTTCAATAGTGCTGTATAATAAGAATTGGTGGATATATATATTGTTGTACATAGTATTTTATAAGTAACTTGATATATCTTTTTGAGAGGAGAGTTTATGAAACTAGCAGAAGCATTACAAGAACGATCTGATTTAAATTATAAAATAAGCGATTTAGAGCTTCGCTTAACTCAAAATAGTTTAGTGCAAGAAGGGGAAGTACCGAATGAGAACCCTGAAGAACTTTTGAAAACATTAGAACAATGTGTAAATAGACTTCAAAAATTAATTGCAGATATTAATTTAACTAATTGCAAAACTATTATAGAAGGTCGAACTATTACTGAAATCATTGCCGAAAAAGATTGCGCTGCTTTGCGCCTAACTGCTTATCGAACTTTGGCATCTAGCGCAGGAAGTATCAATTTCCGTGCGAGAGGGTCTGAGATTAAGCTAATGCCGACTGTGAATGTGGCAGACATCCAAAAAGAAGCTGATCATATCGCAAAACAAGTACGTTTATTAGACAATCTATTGCAGTCTGCTAACTGGACAACTGAATTGATTGAAAGCTGATAATAGTTGGTAGTTTGAAACAGGGTGGACACAAAAACTTTTGCTTTTACCAAGCTTATTATGAATATATTCATGGGGCGAATGAAAATCTACGGTGTAGGCCTATTTGCGCACAAAGGTATTGATACAATTTACAATGTATAACCATGTGTCAACTGTAAAACGAGGGTGGCGTTTGGGGACTATATTTCTAGCAACATATACACTGATATGATAGTATTTTGTTTTTTTAGAGATAAATAGGAGAGAGCTGTTTAAATTTGCAGCAATTCCTCATAACTATGGTTTAAATAATCATGAAAAAAGAGCTGATAGCGTTATAGCTATTAGCTCTTTTCTATTGGCTCGTACGTCCTTAGATATTGTATTTTATAACGTCTATTATTCTAAATCATCAAAATCAAATGCCGCTGCTTTTGTATAGTTTGTAACTTTAGCTTCGAAGAAGTCAGTTTTTGTGCTATTCAAGTTGGAGAAGCTTTCGATCCATTCCATTGGATTATCCTTGATTTCAGGATATAGATGAGGCAAGCCGATTGCTTCTAAGCGAATATTCGCAAGGTATTTGATGTAGCGCTCGATAAGAACGTTGTTAAGGCCGAGGATTTTATCATCAGTGATGTACTGGCCCCAAGCGATTTCATTTTCAGCACCTTGACGAATCATGTCCGTAATTTTTGCCTCTAGTTCAGGTGTAAACAAGTCAGGACGTTCACGGCGTAACTCGCGAATGATGTTTTGGAACAATACGAGGTGAGTTACTTCATCGCGGTTGATATATTTGAAGATAGTGGATGTAGCTGTCATCTTGCCTTGGCGTGCCAATGTGTAGAAGAAGCTAAATCCAGAGTAGAAGTAGATGCCTTCTAAGATATAGTTAGCGATGATTGTATGAATTAGATTTGCTTCGCTAGGATCGTCGCTGAATCGTTGGTATGCATCGGCGATGAAGCGATTACGTTCAAGTAATGTTTTATCTGTACGCCATTCATCATAGATTTTGTCACGTGTAATAGGATTTGTTACAGTGTCCAAAATGTAGGAATAACTTTGAGCGTGAATTTCTTCTTGGAATGCTTGGATATTCAATAAGGATGCCACTTCAGATGCTGTAATATAGCGGCTCAAATTAGGCAAGTTTTCAGATTGAATGGAATCAAGGAAGTTCAAGAACGCAATGATTTTATCGAAGGCACGACGCTCGTAATCTGTTAAGTATGGGAATTGTTTAACGTCTTCGTTCAAGGAAATTTCTTCCGGAATCCAGAAGTTGTTGAGCATCGTACGGTACATTTGGTTTGCCCAGTCGTACTTGATACGATTCCACTCGCGAAGGTTCGTGGTATTACCGCCAATCATAGATTGCGTGCCACGGTCACCATTTTCGTTGAAAATCAGTTTTTTATCCATAGTAGGGCTCCTTTATACGATGATGCGACCTATACTGCTATAGGTCGTCATCAGATTTATAATGTTGGTGAAAGTATCTTTCACAGGTTTAGTGCTCTCTAGTTATAGAGCATATTTTTTGTAAACTATGGCAATGATATCTTTAACTTTTACCATAGCTTAAATTGCATTATAGAATGTAGCGTGTATCTATCCTATATTAGGAGGAACAGCTTGTGCATTCATCCATTTCAAGGGATTGGTTACGGATATAGTAGATTGTTTTGATCCCTTGTTTGTAGGCTTCTACGTAAAGGTCAAGAATTTCTTTCGCTTTCATTTGAGGAGTGATGTACAAGTTGAAAGATTGTGCTTGGTCAATATGACGTTGACGCACGCCACAAGCTTTGATGGACCATTGTTGGTCGATTGTATGTGCCTCTTTGTATAGCCAGAATGTTTTGTCGTTCAAATCTGGTGCCGTTTTTGGTGTGAAAGAACCTTTCTTCTCTTCGATGAAGAATTTTTTGAAGATAGGGTCGATACCAGCTGTTGTATTAGCGATGTTGGATGTAGAACCTGTAGGAGCTACGGCCATCAAGTAACCGTTGCGGATACCGTATTTTGCAACGTCCGCAGCCAATTGTTTCCAACGATCAGATGTGTAACCACGACGTGTGAAGTATTCACCAGTTTCCCATTCGGAACCTTTGAATGCTGGGTACGCGCCTTTTTCTTTTGCAAGCTCCATAGAAGCTTTAATCGCATAGAATGCAATGTTTTCAAATAATTTGTCCGCTACTTCGATGTGTTCATCAGATTCCCATTGGATATCATGGTTTACAAGGTAGTGGTGATAACCAGACGTACCAAGACCGATAGCGCGGTATTTATCAGAAGTCATGCGAGACTCTGGCACCGGCGCTTGGTTGATGGAAATAACATTGTCTAACATACGAATTTGAAGGGCAATGTTTTCTTCCAACTCTTCGTCTGTAATACGGCCAAGGCTAATGGAGTTTAAGTTACATGTAACCATGTCGCCTGTGTTTGTTTTTGTAGTAATTGTACCGTCTTCGTTGATGATTTCTTCAGCAAGATTAGTGAAGCCAACATTTTGTGCAATTTCGTGGCACAAGTTGGACGCGTAAATCATACCTGCATGTTTGTTAGGATTTGCAGCATTTACAGTGTCGCGGAAGAAGATGAATGGCGTACCAGTTTCAACAGCGGAGCGCATGATTTTTTTCATCATGTCTAATGCTGGCACTTCGATGCCGTGTAAATTAGGATCTTGTTCACATTCGATATAGCGTTTAGTAAACTCTTTTTTGTCATCTGTATCGAAGTAATTCTCTAAGGAATAGCCTTTTACAGCCAAGATTTCATGAGGGTCAAAGAGGGTGAAGTTTTCACGAGCTAACATACGTTCCATAAAGATGTTTGGAACGGAGATAGCAGGGAAGATATCATGAGCTTTACGGCGATCATCACCGTTATTTGTACGAAGCTCTACGAATTCATAGAAGTCTTTGTGCCAAATATCAAGTGTTACTGTAGCGCCGCCTTTACGTTTACCCAATTGGTCTACTGCAACAGCTGTATCATTGTACAAGCGAATCCAAGGAATAACGCCGCCAGAGGAGTTTTTGAAACCGCGGATATCGGAGTTCAATGCACGAACTTTGCCAAGGTAGATACCAAGCGCACCACCGTGTTTAGATACGCGAGAGAATTTGCTGTTTACGTCGTAGATAGACCATAAGTTGTCGTCTACACCAGAGATAAAGCAAGAGGACAATTGGTGGAATGGTGTACCAGCATTTGCCAAAGTAGGTGTAGCTGTCGTCATTTTTAATTGGCTCATCAAATCGTAGAATTTTTTAGCGTATTTTACTTTATTTTTCCCTTCGACAAGAGCCAAATGCATTGCGATAGCCATGAAACGTTCTTGCGGTAATTCAAAGATTTCTTTGTTAAAACCTTTTACCAAGTAACGGTCAGCCAATAATTTGAGACCTTCATAGTTGAAGAGATAGTCGCGCTTAGGTTTGATGTAATCGCCTAACTCTTGCAATTCGTCAGCAGTGTATTCTGTAACGAAGAAGTCTGCGTATTTTTTCTCTTCTACAAGCATGTTTACAAGATTTGGGAAGTTGCCGTAGCCAAATGCTTTGTAACGACGAGTAATAGCGGCTTCTTTATAGAGATCGAACAAGAATAGGCGGGCTGCTACGAACTGCCAATCTTGGTTCATTTTATTAACTTGGTTGCCGAAGCCGTCGTCTTTTTTAGATATAACTTTTTCGATGGCTGTTTGGACTAAAGTTTTTTGAATTTCTTTAGTGGTCATGCCATCAACGAATTGCAACTTCGCATCCATTTCCAATTCTAGTGGATCACAAGAATCTAACCCCAAACATGCGAAGGCTATCATTCGTTTCGTTTTTTCAACGGACAACGGCTCGAAATGGCCATCCCGTTTCTTGATCATAATCTCCATTACTGTTCCCCTTGAGAGCAAAAAGTCATAAAACTGTTAATATAGTCGTATAAGCATATATAAGATTAGAATGAAATATATAAATTATCTTTAAGTTGAGTCTAATCAGAAAAATAAGAAAACTACTATATATGGTAGTTTTCTTATCTAGCTTATACATTATGTTACGATTATAGCGAAAAATTTCTATATAATCAATATTGACATTTGTAAAATTTTTAATATAGTTTCGCAAAAAATGTTGATATGGTTAAAGATGCGTGAAATTACTGGATTTTATAATTAATTATATAATACGCTAAAAATAATTCTTCGTGCACTGTCTTGATATGCGTAGTAGGAGTGGATTAAGAGTTTATATCCCGTGCCTTCTATAATGACTGAATCTGAAGCCGTTTTTGGCACAGTGAGGAATTTTTCATATATATGATGAACCTCGGTCACGCCATTTGGTAGAGATACCTCTAAATCAAGCCCTTCATTGATGAATCTAAAGTTGATCGATTCATAGGATGCTGTTGGTATGTCAGCTGTACTATCAGCAGGCTCACGTACTTCTAATTCGATGTTAGAAATGAATTTATTATATCCTACAAGCGAAATAACATGAGGTTCTTCAACGGCCGTAAAGCTGATAAACTGAATATTTCGTTCCTTATATATTTCCGTTGCTCCTAGTTTTGAAGAATCCCCCTGTATAATCGTCCTGCCATAGTCTGTAAAATCAGGGTTAAATGTTTCTGTAATAGGCAAGTATACGTGCCATTGACCGTCAATTTTTGTATAGTTTGTAAACTCTCGATGGGACGTGTAACCGATAAAAGGCATTAAAAGGACTGCACCTAGGGTGAGTGCCATAATCGTTGTATGGATCGATGGAGTCAAACGCTTTACAAAGGAATATACGTTATGTGCTAAGAAGATTAGATTGAATGCGGCCACGTAAATCGTATTGAGCCAGAGTACGGGCTCATTTATTACGCGCTTGCCAATCAGGATTAAGCACAATATTGTAATCGTAATAAATAAGAAACATAGGATCCTTTGTGTCTTGCTGCTTTCACTAGATCTGAAACTAGCCAAGTAAAATAGATAGAAAATGGCTACATACGGATAATATGTATAAAGGAACCGCGCATCTTCGCGAAGGCCTAAGAGAATCAATACCAAGTAGATATTAGCTAGAATACCTGTAATGATGGAAGCCTTTGGTAGTATGATTCCAAAAACAACATTATAGAATGTATTTGGTTCTGGTGGTCCATCAGGCTCCTCTTTGTAAGTGCACAGCATGGATATACAGATAAATATATTGATAGCGGCTAATACTTTAAAGATTAGATCATCAAAGGTAAATGGTTTGTTCAGAATGATGAAGAAAAACCATAGAGTCATGATTATGACGACATTATACAGTGTTGATGTAACAATGGTAATACCAATCCGTTTCAGGCGATTGATGATTTCGCCAATGTAGTATTCTCCAGGCGATGTAAAATATAGAGCAATCATAGAGTACAGCCATAGATATGATATATTTTCTGTGGCTAGCTCGATGCCTCGTATGTGATGGTACGTTTCATGAATCGTATATAGACCAACGCTGATACCTATGCTTAATAATGTATATACTACGGAGAACTTTCGATCTCGTGTTATATATGATTGTAGTATGACGATGAAGAAATACAGCCCATAGAACCAAAGGTCTATATCGGCAAACCAATCTTGCTCTAGATAAAACGGTGTACATGAAAATACGGCAATTAATGCCAGTAATATAGGTGACTGCGTTGCTAGGTCCCGCAGCGAAGACCATAAATGTGTAATTGCAGATTTCATAGATTCTCTCCCTTTATAAAAATAAATGCCCCCTCTTATCTGTAGTATACATGTTTTCTAGTGAAAGTCCTATGAGGTTTTACAGGCGTCTGAATTTACATTACAATAACATTAAGAGCTAGTATTTATAGAAAAGAGGTCGTTCACATGGAGTTCTCTTATTTTTTACCAGTACATATCCAATTTGGTTGGGATAAAGTCGATAGTGTTGCTGATTTTGCTAAGCCTTATGGCAATAAAGCGCTAATCGTAACAGGGCGGACAAGTGCCAAAAAATCTGGACTATATGACCGTGTAACAGCAAAACTTGATGCGGCACATATTGAACATGTGTTGTTTGATCAAGTGGATGCCAATCCCTTAACGACGACTGCATTGGACGGCGCTGCTCTAGCTAAATCTGAAAGCTGTGATATGGTTATTGCCATCGGTGGTGGCTCTATCATGGACTGTGCAAAAGGCATTGCATTTATGTCCGTTAACGAAGGTGACATTAACGATTATATCTTTAATCGTAAAACCAGTGATAAGGCGTTGCCTCTTATTGTAATTCCTACAACCTGTGGTACCGGCTCCGAAGGTAATGGCTTTGGTGTACTTACTAATCCCGAAACAGGAGACAAGAAATCCTTGCGATGTAATGCCATCGTACCAAAGGTATCCATCGTAGATCCGGCAGTGATGGGCACAATGCCGCCCCATGTATTGGCATCTGTGGGATTTGATGCACTCTGTCATAATATCGAGGCGTATACTTCTAAAACGGCACAACCTTTTACCGATGCATTAGCTCATTATGCTGTAACTTTGTTAGCACAATATCTTGTGCCTCTATATAAACATGTGAAAGCAATGGCTGAAGGCAAATCAGCTGTTCTCAACGAAACTCAACTTACAAAAGCTTGGGAGTCCGTTACATTGGCTAGCACAATTGGAGGCATGGTTATTAATACCGCCGGTGTAACACTTGCTCATGGCATGGAACATCCTGCTAGTGGGCTTAAGGATATTACCCACGGTGTAGGCCTTGCCGTTATTGAACCTGTTGCAGTGGAATATACATGGAGTGCTAACCCCGATAAATTTGGTGCCTTAGCTCGTATATTCAACCACGGAGATGGATCCGAACTAGGTGAAGCATTACGCTTGATTGTACATGACCTAGACCTTACTACAAACCTTACAGAACTTGGTTTTACAAAAAAAGACATTCCTTGGCTTGTCGATAACGTGTATGTCGTAGCTACCGGCAATATTGCTAATACAATGGCCGATGTGAGTCGGGAAGATATAGAAATGTTGTATAAGAAAATGTTCTAAGTGATATCTGAATATATTAGAATGTATTCAGATATTATAATTGACAATTTTAAATCATATCTCTATAATGTGAATTAAAGAGAGACTCGGATATTCACTGTCCCAGCCCTAGGGCTGGGATTTCTTTTTTTAGTCTCTAGTAGTTTAGTTTGTAGAGAGGTGTTATTATGGCAGATCAAAACGACAAGAATGTGGATGCCTTAGCGCAAGAGATTACCTTAAAAAGTCGTGGTCAAGGTAAATTGCGTCAGTTCATTTTATGGATGGGGGCACTCATCATTGGTGCTATCTTAGGATGGCAACATATTCCGGCTTTAAATGAGCTCTTTAATTTTATTGCAGCGGTCTTTACACGTTTGTTCCAATTTATCGCAATTCCAACCGTATCCTTAGCGGTAATTACAACATTATCCATGCTAGGTGCTAAAAAGGATACAGGTCGTATCTTTGGACACGCTGTAGTGTATACCTTGCTAACTACAATCTGTGCGGCAGCTGTAGGACTTGGCTTATTCCTATGGATTGCACCAGGTAACTTACCGCTTGATGTAATCGGTGCCGGTGCAGCTCAAGTGCCTGAAAAACTTGGCAATGTTACGTATTATGATCATTTCTTATCTGTTATTCCAAACAATATCTTGCAACCATACTTACAAGCCAATGTATTGTCTGTAATGTTTATTTCTGCTTCCGTTGGTTTAGCCTTTGCGTTCATGCCACGCACTGAAAATCGCGAAGCGGTGTTGAAAGTCTTATTTGGTTTACAAGAATTACTATTTACATTGATTAAAGCATTACTTTATGTATTGCCAATCGGTATCCTCGCCTTTGCAGGTCAATTATCTGCACAAATTGAAGCGGGCGTAATTGTTGGTGCTTTAGGTAAATATACGGCTGTTGTTATCGGTGGTAACTTGATCCAATTCTTTATCGTAATTCCATTGTTCTTGTTATTCCGAGGTTTGAACCCTGTGGACGTATTCCGCAAAATGTCTCCAGCCGTAGCTGTTGCGTTGTTCACAAAATCTTCTGCTGCAACTTTGCCTGTTACATTGGCATCTGCTGAGGATAATTTGAAAGCTCATCCTGCAGTAGCTCGTTTCGTATTGCCAATTTGTACAACTATTAATATGAATGGTTGCGCAGCTTTCATTCTTGTCACATCTTTATTCGTAATGCAAAATGCGGGAATGGAATTGACTATGGGCACAATGGTGGCCTGGTTATTTATTGCTGTTCTCGCTGCGATTGGTAATGCGGGCGTTCCAATGGGTTGTTATTTCTTAACCTTATCCTTGATGAGTTCCATCGGTGTACCAATTGGTTTGCTTGGTATCATCTTGCCAATCTATACGATTATCGATATGATTGAAACCGCTGAAAACGTATGGTCTGATGCATCTGTATGTGCCATGGTTGACCATGACCTTCAAGGTAAATTGGACGACTCTAGCGGCGACGATATGCCTCAATTCCAAGGTGCTTAAATTCGTAGGTTAGATAAACTTAAGAAAATACTTAATTATATAACTCAAATAAAAGGTTATCCTGTAAGGGGATAACCTTTTTTATCTACTAGAGTAGTTGTAATTGTGTAATGATAATTTCGATTAGAAATATAGTTGTTAGAATACTAAATTTTAAAACTGAATTATACTTTTAAAAACTAATAATAGTCACATTACTAGATATGCATTTTATGTTATACTTTCAGATAGAATAATATCGAATTAATAGAAGGCTAGTTGGTACATTAGGTGCGGATTAGAGAATAAAATGAAAGATAAGTCAGTATTACCGATAGAGAAACAATTAAATAAATTTCTCCAACCAAAATGCCTCATCCCAGGTGGTCTTGGTTTATGGGAAATATATTTTCGTAAGATTTGCGCGGCTTGGGGTGAGATTAATGGCGAAATTCGACCACAGCATATCATATTTTCTGCCGATAATGGTTGTAATATGGAAGGCTATGTTGGGTATAACTACGAGGTGACGCAAAAGCAATCCCGTAATATGCTCTTAGGTCGCTCGTCAGCCACACAATTTTGTAACTTTAATAATATTCCTTATGAGGTCGTGGATGTAGGCATTGCCTCAGATGATGGTATCGGCGTTAATCGCAAAGTAGCGAAGGGAACAAAGAATATTTTGCACCATGCTGCCATGACTGACGATGAATTTAATAGAGCCTTTCAAGCTGGCTATGAACGGGTTCAGTATTATGTAGAACAAGGAATCAATCTGTTCTCCTTTGGTGAAATGGGTTTAGGGAATACGACAACCTCTGCGTGTGTGTTGTCTGCATTGACGGGGGCTGATCCGACGGAAACCGTGGGCCCTGGTTCCTGGCCTGACAAACCAGATTTGATGAAGCGTAAAATTGACTTTGTCCGTTCTGTATTAGATATACATAAGGAGCGTATTATTGCTGAAAGTGAGACTCACCGAGTTCGTAAAATTGTAGCCCATGTAGGGGGCTTTGATATTGCCGCTATTCTTGGAGCCATGCTAGCTTGTGCAGATTTTGAAAAGCCCTTTGTTATTGACGGTTTTATTACAGCTGTAGCAGCTGCTTGTGCAGCACATATAAACGCTCGTGTTGTGGACTATGCGTTACCATCGCATCAGTCTAAAGAAAAAGGCACGGAACTGGCTTTGGCTGAGGTGGGGATTACACAAGATATGGTTCCTATACAAGCACAAATGTCGATGGGAGAAGGTACAGGTGCCATCTTGATGGTTCAAATGTTAAAAACCACACAATACATGTTTGTAAATGTGGGGACCTTTGCAGATTTGATGAAATTATGAGGTAGAAGAATGGAACTAAATAAATACTTTGATATACATTTTGAACGAGCCGATGATGCAACTATTGCTAAAAGGTTGATAGGTGGGGCTAAGGTTAAGGGTCCTGCTTTGGTTATCCTGATCCTCTCCATGTTTATTGCCTCTATTGGGTTGAATATGAATAGTACAGCCGTTATTATTGGTGCTATGCTTATATCGCCGTTGATGGGACCGATTCTAGCAACTGGCTTTGGCTTCGCTACGCTTAATTTTACAGTTGTGAAAAGTGCTATTTTAAGATTGTCCTTACAGATTACGATTGCTGTTTTGGCATCTGCTTTATATTTTTATATTTCCCCCGTTCAGACAGTTACATCTGAACTATTAGCGCGTACAGAACCGAATATTTTTGATGTATTCATTGCTATATTTGGTGGGTTAGCTGGGATTATTGGTCAAACGCGTAAGACCTTAGATAATGTCATACCAGGGGTAGCGATTGCGACTGCACTTATGCCACCACTGTGTACGGCAGGATATGGACTGGCTAATGGAAATTGGCATTATTTCTTTGGGGCTGGGTATCTATTCTTTATAAATGCATTTTTCATCTTCTTTGCATCTTTTATTGTTTTAAAAGGTGTATATAGTTTGCCATCCCATAAGCAAGCAGAAGAGATTAATCGTCGTAATCAGCTAATATTTCTTGTGATTGGTCTTATTATGGCTATACCAAGCATTTATGCAGGCTATGATATGACCATCAAGTATTCTGAGTCAAATCATATAGAGCAGTTTATTAAGACCAATATTAATCAAGATGGGCGTCGACTAGTGATTGATTATTCATTGGACCGAGTGAATAAGCTAGTAGATATAGTAGTTGTAGGAGCTCCTGTGACTTCAGAGGAACGATCCCAGTTGGATGATAAATTACAGAAAGACGAGTATTTGCAGTCTTATGCAGTGCGATTTGTTAATAGTGTAGATGAGAAAAAATCTGCTGTGGATAAGACGAGCTTGAATAAAGCCTCGGAGGATCATGAAAAATATACAAACTTGAGTAATCTGTACCAGCCGACTTATCAACTAGTAAGTGAAACTATAAACACTATGAAAACGACAGAAGCTGAAGCAAAGGCGTTATTCCCGTTTGTAAGCAGAGTGGAAGGCATGCCTTTGATAGATAATTTAGAACAGCCTAAAGCGAATCGCTATATGGTGATTATCCATACCGCGTCCACTGTATCTGATGCAGATTCGGAACGAATAAAAGCTTGGTTAGAGGCTAAATTATCAGCACCTGTAACTATTTCTGTGGAGCAAACAACGTCAACTTTATAATTGAATCTTTTGATTTTGATTAGATTGTTTATTATATAGAGCGATATTTATAACGGTACTAAGTTTGATTGTACCTATTAGGTATATTACCTAGTAGTACGGGGAATCATCTTAGTACCGTTTTTATGTACTTGGCATAGCTAAATGTAATTACTCTTATCTTGCTATAGATTAAGGTTATATTAATTGATATATAAAATCTATTATACGAATAGGAATTAAATTTGCTATACTTACTACATCGAAATTATTAAATAATTAAATGTAGATACAGTGTAAGAATATATAGATTTATTAACATATCTACGTGTGTTGTATACGCATGAGTCCTCGTCAATAGATGTAGGTGTTCATCGTAGATAGGAGGATTACATGAAAAAATGGTTAGCATTAGCAGCGACGGCCGTACTAGGCGCGTCCTTATTGATTAGTGGTTGTGGTTCTTCCACAAATGACGCAAGTTCCAGCAGTGCTGGTAGTTCTAAAGCAGAGGTGTTAAAAGTGGCAGCAAACCCTGTACCTCATGCTGAGATCTTAAATCAAATTAAACCTTTATTGGCTAAGGAAGGTGTAGATCTTCAAATCATTGAATTTACAGACTACATTCAACCAAACATGGCATTATCTAGCCATGAAGTAGATGCAAACTTCTTTGCTAACGTGCCATACCAAAATAACTTTAACAGAGATCATGGCACAAACTTCGTAAGCTTTGCACCAGTTCACATCGAACCATTGGCTATTTACTCTCAAAAAATTAAAGATTTAAAAGATTTGCCAAATGGCGCAAAAGTAGCGATTCCATCTGATCCAACAAACAGTGCTCGTGCACTTCTCTTGTTGCAAAGTGCAGGTCTTGTCACATTGAAAGACCCAACTGGTTTGACTAACACACCATTTGATGTGACTAGCAACCCTAAAAACATCCAAATTACAGAGTTGGAAGCAGCTCAAATTCCTCGTTCCATTCAAGACTTAGACGCAGCTGTAATTAATGCTAACTATGCATTGCCAGCAGGTCTTAATCCTACAAAAGATGGTTTATTCGTAGAAAAAGCGGATTCTCCATATGCAAATCTTCTTTCCGTAAACCCTGGTGATGAAAATAAACCAGCTATTCAAAAATTAGCTAAAGCATTACAATCTCCAGAAGTTAAGAAGTTCATTGAAGAACATTACAAAGGGGCTATTATCCCAGCGTTCTAATTGATTGATCGTTAATAATATATATGTATCTGAAAAATTCCTTCTCATGACAAACTCTATAGATACGAAAAAGGCGTAACACCATTGGTGTTACGCCTTTTTTTAGTTTAAATTAATATGAAAAACCTTTGTTTTTAATTATTCGTTCTATAATTGATGCCGATTTTAATAATTCCTTTTTAATTTTTAGTACTTTTTCAGATGATGTTGTGAATGTTAAAAAGCTAACGCTAAGGGCTGCGACTATTTTTCCATCTTCTCGGATTGGTAGTGCTATACAGCATGCATGATTAGTAATTTCTTCGTTTTCATAAGTAAAACTATTATTATTATGAATATTATTATATAGTTCTATGGGTGTTTTAAGAGTTTGTGCTGTAAATGCTTGAAATGGATTAGAAAATAGTTCTTCTAATTCATTTAAACTTTTATCGAATAATAAAGCTTTACCCAGTGCCGTAGCGTAAGCTGGTAACCTTTTACCGACAGAAGAGATTAACTGGATCGGATTGGTAGTAGAGATTTTTAGTAAATACATAATTTCATTACCAGTTAGAATGCCTAAGTGACAAGTTTCATTACATTCTGTAGATAACCGTTTCATTTGTTCTTGTATTAAATCTAAACTAGTATTATTTGATTCATACATACTACTAATAAATAAAATCTCTTTTCCCATAGTATAAAGTAATGTTTCTTCAGAAAATAAGAGATAATTTTTTTCACATAATGTTTTTAAAATTGGCATTAATGTGCTTTTTGGACAGTTTATTTTGCTTGATATTTGAGATAAACTAAGACCAGACTGATTTTCGGCAACAGTTTCAATTACTTCTATAACTCGTAGCGTTGGATTATGTAATTTCATATTCATATTATCGGGTATTCCTTTTGATAAATAATCTGCTTCTTAATATTTATAATATCTTTTTTTACTTAAAATTTGAATAGATAACATCATCTGAATACAGAATAAAATTAAATAGTAGGGGTTCCATTAGACTAGATAGCATTTCAAATATAGTTAGTTTTGAAATGTTATTTTTTATTTATAATTATCTGTTCGCATATACGAATAATATTGACATTTACGAACGATGGAGATACTATAAGATTAATAAAGATGATAAATTATGTAAGTTTAATTATTTTAAGGAGACGTTAATATGAATGCAATTCATGTAAATAACTCTGATAATGTAGGAACAGCACTAACTACACTGAATAAAGGAGATAAAGCTTTAGGTGTAGTTATAAAAGAAAATGTTTCTAAAGGACATAAATTTGCAACCGAAGATATTTTAAAAGGGCAGCCAATTATAAAATATGGTGCGCATATAGGCGTTGCGAATCGAAATATTAAATCTGGAGAATGGGTACATATTCATAATATAGATGGAGAAAGAGGTAGAGGTGATTTAGACTCAAAAACAAAAGAAATTAGCCAAAATGGGATTAGAGATCATGTAATACTAAATAATAAAAAAAATTATACTTTATCGGGATTTAGACGACCTGATGGTAGTTTTGGTTTAAGAAATCATGTTTTGATTATTCCAAGCGTACATTGTGCCAATAAAGTGGTTGAACGTATTGCAAATGAGATTAAATATGGTTCTGTTGTAATGAAACCTGATTCAAAAGTAGTTTTTTTTAATCATCAACATGGTTGTAGTGAATTAAGTTATGATGCGAGCCAAACTCAAGATGTATTAGTTGGTTCAGGTACAAATCCGAATGTTTATAGTGTATTAGTAGTTGGATTAGGTTGTGAAGTTGTTCAAGCTAAATCTATAGCAGAACAAATAAAAAAACATACTCCTTATAAAAAGGTTGAGTATTTTAATATACAAGAATGTGGTGGTGTTAATGAGAGTATAAAAAAAGGTGTAACAATTGTAAAAAATATGTTGAATGAAGCTTTACTCATGGAAAGAAGTGAAGGCTGTCTTGCTGATATTGTATTAGGCACAGAGTGTGGGGGTAGTGATAGTTTTTCCGGATTGAGTGCGAATCCAAGTTTAGGTGCTGCCTCCGATATCGTTGTTGGTCATGGTGGAAAGGTTGTCTTGGCAGAAACTACTGAATTAATTGGAGCTGAACATATATTAGCAGAAAGGGCTATTAATTCTGAAGTAAAAGAACAAATTTTAGATACTATAAAAGGATTCGAACAAACTGTTATTGATTCACATGCGGATATTAGGGGCGCTAATCCTAGTCCAGGAAATATAGAAGGTGGGTTAAGTAGTATAGAAGAAAAATCTCTAGGTTGTATTTATAAGGCTGGGAATACATCTGTAAATTCAGTAATTGACTATGCAAAACCAATTACTGCTACTGGCTTGACTTTCATGAATACACCGGGAAATGATATAGAACAATTAAGTGGTATGGCAGCTGGTGGTTGTAATATAGTCGTTTTCACTACAGGTAGAGGAACACCAACAGGAAGTCCAATAGTTCCGACAATAAAAGTATCTTCTAATACAGATACTTATGTAAATATGAATGATTCAATTGACTTGGATGCCGGAGTTGTTGTTAGTGGACAAAAAACAATACAAGAAATGGGCGAAGAAATAATAGATTTTATTGTAGAGGTAGGAAATGGAAGAGAAACAAAAGCAGAAATAAATGAACAAAATGATTTTTCTATTTGGCGATTAGCAACAACAGTATAAATTTATTATATTAATTATCTTTAGGAGGTAAGTATCATGGATTTGCAATTAAAAGGTAAAGTTGTTTTAATTACTGGTGGCGGCAGTGGTATTGGTAGTGGTATTTCTCTTAGACTAGCAGCGGAGGGAGCAATACCAGTTATTTTGGGGCGGTCTCCTTTGACAAAAGAATTTACGTCTGAGATGGAGGCTATTACAAATAACTACGAATTTATTCAAATCGATTTAAATGAGGCTGATAAAATTAAATCTATTGTTGATTCTGTAGCTAAAAAATATGGTGGAATTTATGCCGTAGTGAATAATGCAGGTGCAAATGATAATAAAGCAATTGAAGAAACTACATGGCAAGAATTTGAAAAAAGCTTACATGGGAATTTAACACATTATTATGAGTTAGTTAGATCGGCATTACCTTATTTAAAAAAATCTAAAGGGTGTGTATTAAATATTGGATCTAAGACAGCATTAACTGGACAAGGGAAAACTAGCGCATATGCGGCGGCAAAAGGTGCTATTTTAGGTTTGACACGTGAATGGGCAGCAGCCTTTTTACCTTATGGTGTTCGGAGTAATGCGATTGTCGTAAGTGAATGTTGGACACCATTATATGCAAATTGGATTAAGACTTTTGATAATCCAGAAGAAAGAAAAAAAGTTATTACTGATAAAATTCCATTTGAAAGACGTTTTACTACAATTGAAGAGATTGCAAATACTGCAGTTTTTGTAATTTCCTCCCTATCTTCACATACTACAGGTCAATGGATTTATGTTGATGGTGGTTATGTGCATTTGGATCGAGCATTGAGTTAAATGACTTGGCTACAGGAGGTGCATTATGGATACCGATAAAACTAAAAAAGTAAGTGCTAGTAATATTAAATTAGCATTTTGGTTAGTTACTATTTTATTCTTCATGTGGGGTGTTAGTTATGGCTTAATTGATGTAATGAATAAAAACTTTCAAAATCAATTAGGTATTACAAAAGCAACATCTGGATTATTACAAGCTGCATATTTTGGTGGGTATTTTGTAATAGCCACACCAGCTGCTTTAGTGGCAAGAAAATTTGGATTTAAGGGTGGTATTATCATGGGACTGGCGCTCTATGCTATTGGGGCACTATTAATAATTCCAGCTAGTAATGCATACAGTTTCAATATGTTCCTTGGTGCATTTTTCATTCTTGCTTGCGGATTAGGTAGTTTAGAAACAAATGCCAACCCTTATATCACAAAATTAGGTAGTGACAAAGATGCTGCATTCCGTATTAATATTGCACAGATTTTTAATGGTGTGGGCCAATTTTTAGGACCGATTATTGGTGGTGCATTATTTTTATCAGTCACTCATGGTGGTGATGTAGCTGATAATATGCGTAGTGTACAAATGGTATATGTTGGAATTGCTGCAATTATTATTATTATGTTATTACTTTTTGTTTTTAACAAATTACCAGAAGGTTCTGAGGTTTCTGGTTCCACAGATTCACCAGCAGATAATGAAGTAAGTTATGCGAAACTCTTTAGTTACCGTCATTTTAGATTGGGTGCATTATCTCAATTTTTATACATTGCAGCACAAGTTGGTGCAGGTGCCTTCTTCATTAATTACAGTGTAGATCATTGGTCAGAAGTAACTGATTCTCAAGCGGCATTCTTCTTTAGTATTGCTTTAGTTGCATTTATGATTGGTCGTGTTGTTACAACTCCTTTATTAAAGAAGTTTAGACCAGGTTGTATCTTAGGTGTTTATTCTCTTATTAATGTATGCATTATGATATTACTAAACATCTTAACTGGTAGCGTTTCTGTATTCACTCTAATTGCATCTTTCTTCTTTATGTCAATTAGTTTTCCAACTATTTTTGCGCTTTCTATTACAGATATACCAGATGCATTGGTTAAGACAGCCTCTAGTGTACTAATTATGACTATTGTTGGTGGTGCAATCATGCCATATTTTATGGGCCTAGTTGCAGATCATCATAATATTGAAACATCGTTTTTATTATTAATACCATGTTTCTTATTTGTTGCTTGGTATGGATTTTTTGGGAGTTGCCCAAAAGTAATGAAATGAGACTAAATTACTTTACTGGATAATTAAATGTTTATCCTATTCGACGGATAGTCACGTTAAAGGAGACACATGATGCTTGAAATTGTAGATAGTCATTTTCACATTTGGGATTTAAATATATTAAATCTTCCTTGGCTAAATTCTTGCGCAGGGATTATAAAACGAAGCTTTTCAATGGATGATATTGCAAAGGCTTATGGGCAGTATGATTTCAATTTTAAAGGTGGTGTGTATGTAGAGGTAGATTGTGATAACGCAATTCAAGAAGATGATTATATTTTTAAATTGAAAAGCCCATATATTCTAGCTCGTGTAATGAGAGCTAGACATTTATGTGAGCATATGCGATTGCCAATCGGTATTGTTGGTGTAAGAGAACCACTTCATATAGATAGCTCTCCTCGAGGGAGATGTTTAGAACGAAGTTTTATTCAAGGTTTGGAAGTACTAGCTAAACAAGATTTATTATTTGAAAGTTGTAATCGAGTAGATGAATTAGAAGACTTATATAACTCGATTAAGCAAGTCCCAGAGGCTAAAGTAGTAATTAATCATTGTGGTAATGTGAGCACATTAGATGAAAGTTATAAAAAGGCAATAACAAAATTAGCATCACTGCCTAATGTATACTGTAAGATTTCAGGCTTCTCTACTGATAATAAGTTATTTGTAAAAAATCTTTTAGACTTTATTTCTGGAACCTTTGATCACTCAAAACTAATGTATGCATCTAACTTTCCTGTAGTTAACTTATATTCATCTTTTGAGAATCATTTAAATTGTGTGCGTGAGTATTTTAATGATGATCTAGATATCTTTAGTAAAAATGCTAAAAAATTATATAAAATTAATCGTCCACAACTTTTTGCATCCGTTATTAAACTACGTCCAGAAAAAGCAGAATATTATAAAAAGTTACATGCGAATCCATTCTCGAGTGTTAATAAAATGATTAGAGAATGTGGTATTACTAATTATAAGATTTGGAATCGTGATGACTTACTATTTTCTGTAATGGAATATTGTGGTGATGATTTTGAGTACGATATGGCAAAAATGGCACAGGATCCTGAAACAAATCGTTGGTGGAAAGAAACAGACCCATGCCAAAAACGTATTGATGGTGCATTAAAAAGTGAATGGTGGGCAGATATGGATTTAGTTTATGATTTAAATAAATAGAGGGGAGTATTATATATGAATAGCAAATATTTTTGTCCAATATTAACATCTTTTAATGATGATAGCACTATTAATTATGATGATATGCATTCATTGTATGATCATGTACTTGAAAATGGTATTGATGGAATTTTAGTAGGCGGAAGTGCGGGTGAATTTTATGCCTTAGATTATAATGAAGCTGAGCAATTAATATCAGATGCAGTTCAATATATTAATCATCGTAGTATTGTAATAGCTGGTACAGGCCGTATGAATAGATTAGAAACTATAAATCTATCTAATTTTGCTCTAAAAAAGGGCGCTGATGCAGTTATTATTGTTGGACCATATTATAGTGCATGCAGCCAAGAGGATGTATTCAATTATTTTGATGATATCTTAGGCCATATTTCTGGTAATGTTTATCTCTATAATTATCAAGATCGCACAGGATATGATATATCTGTTAATACTGTATTGCGGTTATTAGAAAAACATAAAAATTTAATTGGTATTAAAGATACACATCCAGTTTCTCGTCATAGTCAGAAATATATTAATGAAATTTTACCTCTATATCCAAACTTTGCAGTATATACTGGTTATGATACTAACTGTGTTCCTGTAGTTATCTCCGGTGGTGCCGGATGTATTGGTGCATTATCTAATGTATATCCTAAATTGTGTCATGATTTAGTTGTTGCTTTGAATGAAGGTAATTTTAATAAAATTGTAGAAATTCAGCGAAAGATTGACACATATGCTTTATTCTATGAAGCGTATACTCCGTTTAACCCACTTATGAAATGGGCTTTGCGTGAGATGGGATACTCAATCAAAGAAAATTGTAGAGTTCCTATTTCAAAATTAACAGATTCCGTAAAATCTGATTTAGATATGGTTGCCAAAAGACTTTGGAGAAAATGATTCCTAGGAGATGATAATATGAGTAAACGTATAATTCTCAATGAAACTTCATATTTTGGTAAAGGTGCTATTAAAGAGATTATAAATGAACTTCAATCACGACATTTTCAAAAGATTTTAGTTACGACTGGTGAAGATCTTCTTGAATTTGGTGTTGCTACGAAGGTTACAGATTTGCTTCGTGATGCGGGCATTAATTTCGAAGTATATACAGATATTAAGCCAAACCCAACCATTGAAAATATTAAAAATGGTGTTGATGTATGTAAAAGATTTGATGCTCAAGCTATTGTAGCTATTGGCGGAGGTAGTATTATTGATGCTAGTAAAGCTATTGGTATTATAATGACAAACCCAGAATTCTCTGATGTTAGAAGTCTAGAGGGGTTAGCTGAAACTAAAAATAAGTCACTACCTATTATTGCAGTTAGCACTACAGCGGGTACAGCTGCTGAAGTTACTATTAACTACGTTATTACTGATGTTGAGAAAAAGCGTAAATTTGTTTGTGTTGACCCACATGATATTCCTGTAGTTGCGATTGTTGATCCAGATATGTCTGCTTCTATGCCAAAAGGTCTTTGTGCATCAACAGGTATGGATGCTTTAGTTCATGCAATAGAAGGGTATATTACTAAAGGCGCATGGGAATTAACCGATATGCTACATATCAAAGCTATAGAATTAATTGCAAAGTCTTTACGTAAATCTGTAGATGGCGATTATGACGCTAGAGAAGGAATGTCTTTGGCACAGTATATTGCAGGTATGGGGTTCTCTAATGTTGGATTAGGGATTGTGCATTCAATGGCTCATCCACTTAGTGCACTTTATGATGTTCCACATGGCAAGGCGTGTGCAATGATGTTGACTGCTGTATTAAAGTATAATGCTAGTGCTACCGGTAATAAGTATAAAGAAATTGCTAGAGCTTTTGGTGTTCAAAATTTAGAACAAATGAGTAAAGCGGAAGCTGATAGTGCAGCTATTGCGGCAATTCAACAACTAGCTGATGATGTTAATATTCCTAAACATCTTAAGGCTGTTGGCGTTAAGGAAGAGGATTTAGAATTTTTAGCTAAGTCAGCAATGGAGGATGCTTGTACACCAGGTAATCCAAAAGATCCAACACTAAAAGATATAATTAGTATTTATAAGTCTATTATGTAGCATTGGTATTTTTATAGTTGTCTGCACTCCTCCTCTAAAGTTTAGTATTTCTAAATAAAAATAGAGTGGTGAAATCCTATATTTAGGATTTCACCACTCTATTTTTTATTACATAATTAAACTACTAATATTTAGTATATTATGCATTAATTGGCTTAGCATATTTCTTCCGATACGAATGTGGTGTTTCGGTGGTAGCTAGCTTGAATATTTTACAGAAGTAGCTTGTTCTATTATAGCCCAATGTTTTACTAATCTGATTAACCGTTAGTTGCGAATATACCAATAGCTTTTTGGCTTCTTGTATGCGCAATAGTGTTATATATTGCATTACTGATAGTCCTGTATCATCTTTAAAAATCTTAGAGAAGTAGGACTCGCTTAAATGAATATGTTCCGAAATCCTCCTGAGCGACACGCGTTTGCTCAGGTTTTTTTCTATGTATAGCATAGCCTTTCGGATTTCAGGCCGATTGATAGGGCGTTCTGATTCTACAAAGTCTGGCAGTTGTTCATATGGCATTTCTTCTGCTATTGCATCGTTAAATGGGAAGTAATGTTCTACTAAGATCCGCAAGACCTTTGTAGCACTGTAAATTTGTTCTGCAGTCAGAACTGGCAAGGTCCGATATAAGGCGCGAAGTTTAGTATCATCATGCCAATCGGTTTGAGTAGGTAAAATTGGCTTAATAGTCGTATCCTCTGTTTTTGCTTGACCTGCCATGATGAAGCCTAAGATAGCACCATCCTTCATGATGGGCACGGAGAAATCTATGAGCCCCATGTGACAGCGATACGGACAGGATGATAGTTCTTTTGTAGCATCTAGTCCACCATATAAGTCGCATTGATTGCAACGCTTGGCGTAGGTTGGATTGCGCCTTACGACCTTACAGAATGGGGAAAAGTTATATTCTTGAGATAACACTTTTCCACGATTATTAACAAAAATAGCTGCGATTTTTGTTATGTTTGTGAAATCACGCATGATTTCATTTATAAGCTTCGTATCTTCGTTCGTACAAATCATAGTGAAACCTCCAATCACAAATGTGTTAAGAGGTCTAGTAAGCACACCGCTAAAATAGCTCTACTTGCTCTCTAGCTAAAGGGTCGGCTCTAAACCTGAGAAAAGAGAAAAGTGACATACCACCTAAAATTCATATACATATAAAATTACGTTATTTCTGGCTTTTATATGTATAAGTATAACAGGATTGTCGTATTTTAGTAATAGAAAAATCGCATTTTACGAATATACATAAAAAAGTTGTATTTAATAATTTTTATAATAAAGATAGATAAAAGTCTTATATTACTTATGTTTAGAAAGGATTGAGTCCAATGGGTTGTGACTGAATAGCAAGGCATGCTCTATAGCAATATATGGTGTACAGGATGTAGTGTTGCATACATATGAATGGTTAAAGAAATGATAAAAAATATAAAATGGTATAACGCAGCATAATTCCTGTACATAGATACTTTCATTGTACGTATGGAGGGTATTATGGCGACAACATGTGGATTAACTGAATTTGTAGGAACTAGCAAAACTGGTGATACTATAGGTCTCGTAATTGCTAACGTAGATCAACAAGTATTAGATGCGATGAAATTAAAGAAAAAATATCGTTCTATCGGTATTTTAGGCGCTCGTACTGGTGCAGGACCACACATTATGGCAGCTGACGAAGCAGTAAAAGCAACAAATACAGAAATCGTTAGCATTGAATTACCTCGTGATACTAAAGGTGGCGCAGGCCATGGCTCATTAATTATCTTTGGTGGCGATGATGTATCCGATGTAAAACGAGCTATTGAAGTAGCATTAGCTGAAGTGGAACGCACCTTTGGCGATGTATACGCAAACGATGCTGGACATATTGAACTTCAATATACAGCACGCGCTAGTCATGCGGTAAATGCAGCATTTGGTGCTCCTGAAGGTAAAGCCTTTGGCCTTATTGTAGGTGCTCCAGCAGCGATTGGCGTAGTTATGGCCGATGTAGCTGTTAAATCTGCGAACGTTGATGTAATTGGTTATGCATCTCCTTCTGCAGGTACAAGTAATTCTAACGAAGTTATTTTACAGATTTCTGGCGATTCTGGGGCTGTACGACAAGCAGTTATCTCTGCTCGTGAAGTAGGTAAACAATTGCTTGGTACGATGGGTGACGAACCAGTGAACGGAGCCCCTTCCTATATCTAATCTGAAAGGATGGTATGCCCTATGAAATCAAAACGTTTCGAAGTCTTAAGTCAACGTCCTGTTAATCAGGATGGTTATGTAAAGGAATGGGTAGAGGAAGGTTTTATAGCCATGGAATCCCCTCAAGATCCAAAACCTAGCCTCAAAATCGAAGGTGGCCGTATCGTTGAACTCGATGGTAAACGCCGTGAAGATTTTGACCTTATCGATACATTTATTGCAAATTACGGTATCGTTCTCGATGGTGCTCAACAAGCAATGGCAAAAGACTCAAAAGAGATTGCTAATATGATGCTTACCCCTTCAGTACCTCGTGAAGAAATCGTTAAGATTTGTAAATCGATTACTCCCGCAAAAATGTTGGAAGTTGTTTCTTGCATGAACGTTGTTGAAATGATGCAATGTATGCAAAAAATGCGCGCTCGTCGCACAATGGCTAACCAAGCCCATGTAACGAACGTAAACGATAACCCAGTACAAATCGCAGCAGATGCTGCGGAAGGTGCACTTCGTGGGTTTGCAGAAGAAGAAACAACAGTAGCGGTTGCTCGTTATGCACCACTTAATGCGATCAGCTTACTCGTAGGCTCTCAATGTGGTCGTCCAGGCGTATTGACTCAATGCTCCTTGGAAGAAGCAACAGAGTTAGAACTTGGTATGCGTGGTTTCACAGCTTATGCAGAAACTATTTCCGTATATGGTACAGAAGACGTATTTACCGATGGTGATGACACACCTTGGTCTAAAGGATTCCTCGCATCAGCTTATGCATCTCGTGGTCTTAAAATGCGCTTTACTTCTGGTACCGGTTCTGAAGTACAAATGGGCCAAGCAGAAGGTAAATCTATGTTGTACCTTGAAATCCGTTGCCTATACATTACAAAAGGCGCTGGCGTACAAGGTATCCAAAATGGTTCTGTAAGCTGTATCGGTATTCCTGCAGCTGTGCCTTCTGGTATTCGTGCTGTATTAGCAGAAAACCTCGTAGCTGCTATGCTTGACCTTGAATGTGCATCTAGTAATGACCAAACATTCAGTCACTCTGACTTGCGTAGAACAGCCCGTACATTAATGCAATTTGCACCTGGTACTGACTTTATTTGCTCCGGTTATAGTTCTACACCAAACTATGACAACATGTTCGCTGGTTCCAACTGGGATGCAGAGGACTATGATGACTGGACAGTTATCCAACGTGACCTCAAGGTAAATGGCGGTCTTATTCCTGCTCGCGAAGAAGAAGTTGTAGCGGTTCGTAATAAAGCGGCTCGTGCATTACAAGCTTTGTTCAAAGCCTTAGGTTTGCCTCCAATTACAGATCAAGAGGTAGAGGCTGCTACATATGCGAATGGATCTAAAGATATGCCTCCTCGCGATAAGGTGGCAGATATTAAAGCCGCACAAGACTTGTTAAACCGTGGTGTTACAGGCGTTGACTTCGTAAAAGGCTTAGCTAAAGAAGGTCATCAAGATGTAGCACAAAGTATTTTGAACCTATTAAAACAAAAAATCTCCGGCGATTACTTACAAACATCGGCCATCTTTGACCGTGATTTCAACGTTATCTCCGCGATTAACAATAGAAATGACTATCAAGGTGTTGGCACAGGGTATCGTGTGGAAGGTGAAGATTGGGAACGTATTAAAGATATTCCAAACGCCATTGATCCACGGGATATATAAGGAGGTGTCATGATGGCTGAAATTAACAGAGATGTATTACGCTCTATTATCCTAGATGTTTTACAAGAAATGGGTGGTGTTCATGAGGCACCACAATTCAAGGCTAGTGTTGGTGAAAGTACAACACCAAGTGCGGCTCCTCGACATGAAGACCCAACTGGTGATGATAGCTGGCTCCAAACTGGTGGACCTGCACAACCTGGCACAAGCGCGGATGAAGTAGTCATCGCTGTAGGCCCTGCCTTTGGTCGTAGTCAACGACAAACTATCGTTGGTGTACCGCATCAGGAGGTGATTCGTCAATTAGTAGCTGGTATCGAAGAAGAAGGCTTAAAAGCTCGTGTGATCCGCGTATACCGTTCCTCTGACGTAGCAGCTGTAGCCGTTGAAGGTGATTCTATTTCTGGATCCGGTGTATGTATCGGTATTCAATCTAAAGGGACAACCTTGATTCACCAACGGGACTTACAACCACTTTCAAACTTGGAATTATTCCCTCAAGCACCGCTATTAACAGCTGAAACATACCGCGCCATAGGTAAAAATGCTGCTAAATACGCTAAGGGCGAATCCCCAACACCAGTACCAACATTGAACGATCAAATGGCTCGTCCAAAATACCAAGCATTGTCTGCGTTGCTTCACATCAAGGAAACTAAGCATGTAGTAAAAGGTAAGCCAGCTGATGAAGTTCGTGTCACTGTATAAGGAGGTTTACTATGACTAACGAATTAGAAGCCTTAATTCGGCAGATTGTATCTGAAATAGAAGGGGCAAAGAGGAATACTACACATTACTCTACGCCTCATACATCATCTACACTTAATAGAACAGCCGTTGTAGATAGAGTGGCTACAATCGAAGATTATCCGATTGCTAAAAAACATCCTGAATGGATTGATTTAGGTCAAGGTCGTGATTTGAGCCATATTACGATGGATAACGTAATGGCAGGTCACATCACAATGGATGATTTAAAAATTTCTCCATCTATTTTGAAAGCTCAAGGTCAAATCGCTAAGGCTGGGGGCCGTGATCAAATTGAACTCAACTTCTCCCGCGCTGCAGAAATGACGAAAGTTAGCGATAAACGCTTGCTTGAAATGTATAATGCACTTCGTCCATATCGTTCTTCTAAACAAGAATTATTAGATATTGCTAGTGAGCTTGATGGTTTAGGAGCTCCGATTTGTGCAAACTTTGTACGTGAAGCAGCAGAGAACTATGAACGTCGTAAAAAACTGAAAGGTGATAATTAACCTATAGGAGATGTCATTATGAAACGAATTGTTGGCATCGATATCGGAAACTCTACAACAGAAGCGGCCTTAGCCGAAATTCATAGCAATGGAGAGGTAAAGTTCTTATCTTCTGCTATTGCCAGCACCACTGGTATTAAAGGAACGCGCGAAAATATCGTGGGGCTCATGGATGCCCTCAAGTCGCTAATCAAGTCTGCTAATCTTACACTACGAGACATTGACTTAGTTCGCATTAATGAGGCTACACCAGTTATTGGCGATGTGGCTATGGAAACGATTACTGAAACCATAATTACAGAATCGACCATGATAGGTCACAATCCTAAAACACCAGGTGGTTTAGGCCTTGGCGTAGGCTATACGGTTCCTATTGAACAACTTATCGACAAGCCGCAAGATAAACCATACATCGTGGTAGCTCCTAAAATTATCGATTTTGAATTGGTAGCACAGCTTATCAATGCCTACTGTCAACGCGGTTATGATATTCGCGCTGCTATCCTTCAAGCCGATGATGGGGTACTCGTCAATAATCGACTAGATCATAAAATTCCTATCGTAGACGAGGTTGCGTATATCGATAAAATCCCAATGGAAATGCTTTCCGCGGTAGAGGTTGTAGAACCGGGGCAAGTGGTATCACAATTATCTAATCCTTATGGTATTGCCACTGTATTTGAGCTTTCACCAGAGGAAACAAAGAATATTGTACCAATTGCTAGGGCCCTCATCGGGAATCGCTCTGCAGTAGTTATTAAAACACCTGAAGGGGACGTTAAAGAACGGGTAATACCGGCAGGATCCATCATTGTTATGGGAAATGACCGAACTGTATCCGTCGATGTATCTGCAGGGGCAGAGAAAATAATGGAAACCCTTGAATCCGTTCATTCTATTGAGGATATCAGCGGGGAAGCAGGTACGAATGTAGGTGGCATGCTTGAAAAGGTTCGCCTCACAATGGCGCAATTGACGAATAAATCACCTCAAGATGTATATATTCAAGATTTACTAGCTGTAGATGTGGCTGTTCCTATTAATGTGAAAGGCGGTCTTGCAGGTGAGTTCTCTATGGAACAGGCTGTAGGCATTGCCTCTATGGTTAAGTCAGATCATCTACAAATGGAAATCATTGCAAAGCAGGTAGAAAAAGAACTAGGCGTTCCTGTTGAAATCGGCGGTGAAGAGGCTGAATCAGCTATCTTAGGCGCTTTGACTACACCAGGGATAGCAAAACCAATGGCCATACTCGATTTAGGAGCAGGCTCTACCGATGCATCTATCATCAATCAAGAAGGAAAAATTAAGGCCATTCATCTTGCGGGAGCAGGAAATATGGTAACAATGCTAATTAACTCCGAACTTGGTTTAGAGGATATGCATATTGCAGAAGCTATTAAACGAGATCCATTGGCTCAAGTACTCAGTGTATATCACATTCGTCACGAAGACGGAACGGTGCAGTTCTTTAATGAACCACTTTCTGCAGCATTGTTTGGTCGCGTTGTTATCGTTACGCCTGATGGGCTCGTTCCTGTAGAACGAGATATCCCTCTAGAAACAATTAAGCGTGTCCGTCAAACGGCAAAGAAACGGGTATTTGTAACAAATTCTCTCCGTGCTTTGGCATCTGTTAGTCCTACTCATAATGTGCGAGATATACCATTCGTAGTTATCGTAGGTGGCTCTGCATTAGACTTTGAAATTCCTCAACTCGTAACCGATGCACTTTCACAATATGCATTAGTAGCAGGTCGAGGCAATATTCGAGGCGTTGAAGGGGCACGAAATGCGGTAGCAACAGGCTTGGTATTATCCTATGCACAGAAGGGAGGCCTATGATGGACCAAAGTATCATCAGCAAGCCAACTATTTTGCTGTATGCTACACAGCATATCAGTGAGGATGTACTAAAACCCGTTCTACATGGTATTGAAGAGGAAGGTCTACCAGTTGTCATTGAGTCCCATAGTGGTACGCATATGGCATTGGCCGATCTGGCATCTCGTAATTCCGCTTTATCTGTAGGTATAGGCGTTGATGAACAGGCTATTGTATTGACCTATAAAAATATACCAGCCCATCAATTTATCTACCGACTTAGTGGTTACAGTCAATATCCAGATAGCTTACGCACCTTAGGTGTCAATGCAGCTCGCCTTGTAAAAGGAAATCCTTTCGTTTCTGATGAACGATTGGAAGAGGCCTTTTAAATACAACTAACTTGAGAGGTGGTGCATATGGCTATTTATACGAAAACCGGTGATGCAGGTACAACGGCCCTTTTTGATGGCACACGGGTACCTAAAAATTCACTTCGTGTGAACACATATGGAACCTTTGATGAATTAAATGCACAGGTTAGTGTATGTGAGAAATTAGTCGTCTCACCAGACAATAAACATGTGCTTCACACATTACAACATCAGCTCTTCCGCTTATGTGCGGAGGTAGCAACGCCTCATGTAGAAAATCTTAGTGAAAGTAGCAATTTGATTTCACAACAAGATATAAGCGATTTGGAACGTTTGATCGATGACTATACAAAGCGATTGCCGCAGCAACATAGCTTTATATTAAGCGGAAATTATCTATCTGCTGCAGAGCTACATGTGGCTCGCACAGTCTGTCGTCGCGGTGAACGATTACTCATTAGTTTAGGTGAGGTAGAACCAATTCGCGATGAGGTTCGTAAATTTATTAATCGACTATCTGATGCTCTATATATCATGGCTCGCATGGAAGACTATGTACAATTTGTAGAAACAATTGTAGAACGCGTTGTAGAACGTGTGGCAACTAGTCCTGCGAAAATACGAACAGACAAGAATCAAGGCATAGGCAATATAGAGCATACTGCTGAAACTGGAGTTTATGATATGACAACTGGAACAGAGTTAGAACATATTATGACGAAGCTTTCTCAAGCGGCAATGGACTATGCTCAGTCCATAGGCGTACCTATCGTTGTATCTATAGTAGATGCAAACGGTGTATTAATGTATTTCCAACGTATGTCAGATGCATTGCTCATCAGTAACGACATCGCACAGGCAAAGGCGTATACCGCAGTGGCGCTTAAATCAGCAACTCATCAAATACATCCAAGCGCACAGCCTGATGGCGATCTATTCAACATAGAATCCATGGTAAACCGTAAAATTTGCACCTTTGGTGGAGGATATCCAATCATCATCAATGGCAAGATTGTGGGAGGACTTGGCATTAGCGGTGGTACCGTGGCACAGGATATGGACATTGCATCTCACGCATTACAATCTATGTAGATTTATGAGGTGAAAACAATGGACGTAACGCAAATGTATATTAGTGAGTTTGTTGGTACTGCCGTTCTAATTGCATTTGGTAATAGTACAAATGCATCAATTCTATTAAAGAAAACCATCGTTAGTATTTTTGGAACTAACTGGTTACACATTATCTTTGGATGGGCCTTTGCCGTAGCCTTTGGTGTATACGTAGGTATTACACTTGGTGGCCCTGGCCATTTGAATCCAGCAGTTACCTTTGCCCTTGCTGTAGCTGGTATATTCCCTTGGGATCAAGTCATTCCAATGTCTATAGCGCAAATTGCAGGTGGTTTTACAGGTGCTGCCATTGCTGCACTATTCTATTATCCACACTTTAAAGTAACAGGTCCTGACGAAGGGAACTGCGTAGGAATTTTTGCAACAGGTCCAGCAATCGATAATAAACCTTTCAATTTGATATCCGAAATTATAGCTACCTTTATGTTTATGCTAGCTATTCTCTGCTTAGGTAAGATGGCTGATGGATTGGCACCTATGGTCATCGGTATCTTAGTAGCATCTATTGGTATGTCCTTTGGTGCAACTACTGGGTATGCGTTAAATCCAGCACGTGACTTTGGTCCACGCTTAGCGTACTTTATTTTACCGATTCCTAATAAGGGAACAGCTAATTGGCAATATGCATGGGTACCATTTATTGGACCATTGATTGGTGCCGGATTAGCCGTATTATTCTTCAAACTAGTGGCACCTTAAATCGTGGACCATGAAGGATAAAGTTAATAATACGGAATCTAGTTGTAAATGTTGAATTAACAGTTTTGAATTAGGAGGAGATTATATGGCCTTTCAAGAGGTAATTGATGCGAAACAGCGCATCATACAAGAATTTGTACCCGGAAAGCAGGTTACGATAGCCCATGTTATTGCCAATCCTAAGCCAGATTTATTTAGAAAAATGGGGCTTGAGGAAAAAGGTCGCAATGCTATTGGGATTCTTACCATAACACCTGGCGAAGGGACCATTATTGCAGCCGATATTGCAAGTAAATCCGGTGATATCGAAATCGGGTTCATCGATAGATTTTCGGGGGCACTTCTCATAACTGGTGATGTATCTGCTGTTGAATCTGCATTGCGCAGTGTTATTGAAGGTCTGCACCGCATTTTAGGATTCTTCCCAACGGATTTAACAAGATCCTAATGAAAGGGTAAGTATGAGCACTGAAAAGAAAGAAAAGCATATCCTTCTAGTAGGGCGGAGCGGATGTGGTAAGACTACATTAGCAGATACGATTACCCATGGTTCGGCTACGTATCATAAGACACAAGCTATAACGCGCGTGGGAAACTTCATCGATACCCCAGGAGAATACATGGAAAATCCTAATTACTATCGAGGCATTATCTTGCACGCCTATGATGCGGATTTAGTGATTTTCATGATCCCAGCCGGTGATGAAACAACCATATTCCCACCAAGCTTTGGTAACTCCTTAAACCGCGAGGTTATAGGTGTTGTATCAAAGGTGGATACGGGTAAAGATATAGAGGCGCCTCGACGCAATCTTAAACTAGCAGGAGCCACTAAGATTTTTGAAATATCAGTTCACGATGAAGAGTCGTTAAAACAATTATGTAACTACATATACGGTTAGTTGAAAGAAGGTTTTTCCATGGACAAAGGTTTTGAAGAACAACTTAATCAATTTATTTTAAATAAGGCGATCATTCCAAAAAGCTTGGGTTTATGGGAACGATATTTCAAAAAAATGTGTCTTGCTTGGCAGGATATGAAACCTGAGATTCATACTCAGCATATTATTTTTTCTGCAGATAATGGCATTTCCGTAGATGGTTTAATCGGTTATAACTATGAGATTACTCGTAAACAGTCTCAGAATATGATTGATGGTAAAAGTGCAGTTGCTAATTATTGTATCTTTAACCATATTCCTTATGAAGTGGTAGATGTAGGTATTGCTTGCCCACAAGGTATTGGGGTCGATCGAAAGGTTGCTCAAGGCACAAAGAATATATTAGACGGTGCTGCTATGAGCGCTGGAGAATTTGATTTAGCGTACCAAGCGGGATATAACCGCGTTGTCTACTATGCAGAATCGGGAATTAATCTATTTTCCTTCGGAGAAATGGGTGTTGGTAACACGACTACGTCAGCAGCGGTCTTGAGTGGTCTTACAAAGCTAGACCCACGTATAACCGTAGGTCCTGGATCCGGTCCTGAAGACGAAGCGTACATGAATCAAAAACGTGAGTTTGTACGGACTGCGCTATCTCATCATAAGGGGCACTTAAATAGTCCAAAAGAAGTAATTAGCCGCGTAGGTGGCTTTGATATAGCCGCTATTACAGGCGCTATGGTAGCTTGTACAGACCTACATATTCCATTTGTAATCGATGGATATATTACAGCAGTTGCCATGGCTTGTGCTACTCAAATGAATGGAGAAGCTCCATTATACGGTATTCCATCTCATTATTCTCGCGAGGTAGGAATGGCCGCAGCATTGGCTTATGCAAATATTCGTCTTGATGAAGTTCCAATCCATGGACAAATGGCATTAGGTGAAGGTACAGGAGCTGTACTTATGGTACAGTTGCTTAAAACCGCTCACTTTGCCTTTATGAATATAGGGACTATGGTGGAACTATTAGAAAAATAAATTTGTAATCATTATTCTATATTTTGTAAAAGGAGAGAAAACAGATGACACAAGAAGCATTAGGTATGGTGGAAACTAAGGGTCTAGTAGGCGCTATTGAAGCAGCTGATGCAATGCTTAAAGCAGCTAATGTGGAACTCGTGGGCAATGAAAAAATTGGCTCTGGTCTCGTTACTGTTATGGTTCGTGGTGATGTAGGTGCTGTAAAAGCTGCTGTAGATGCAGGTGCAGCTGCTGCTGAACGCGTAGGCATTGTTATCTCTACTCATGTAATTCCAAGACCACATAAAGATGTAGAAGGTATTTTACCAACAAAGGGTGAATAATTATGGCCGATACTAAAAGTATGGTAGATGAGATTTTAAAACGCGTGTTGATGCGTATCGATGGTACTGACTTAAGTAAAGCAATAGGCGCAACAGGTAATGCATCATGTGCTTCGTCACCTGTAAGTTCACCTACTGTAAGTCAATTACAAACTTCTATGATTACTGAACATGTAGGTAGCACTACAACAGGCGATACAATTGGTCTCGTTATTGCCAATGTAGACAGTCAAGTATTGGAAGCTATGCAGCTCACTAAGTCATATCAATCCATCGGTATTTTAGGTTCACGTACAGGTGCAGGGCCACAAATCATGGCCGCTGACGAAGCTGTAAAAGCAACGAATACTGAGATTGTTAGCATTGAACTTGCCCGTGATATGAAAGGTGGCGCCGGTTCTGGTTCCCTTATCATATTTGGCGGCGATGATGTATCTGATGTAAGACGTTCTGTAGAAGTAGCATTGCGTGAATTAGAACGTACCTTCGGCGAGGTATATATGAACGAAGCTGGTCATGTGGAGGTTCAATATACAGCTCGCGCAGGAGAAGCATTAGTGACTGCCTTTGGAACACCAGAAGGTAAAGCCTTTGGCTTGATCGTTGGGGCCCCAGCAGCTATTGGTGTAGTTATGGCGGATACAGCAGTTAAATCAGCAAATGTAGATGTGGTAGATTATCAGTCTCCATCGAGCTCAGATATGTCAAATGAAGTTGTTTTACTAATGTCTGGTGATTCTGGCGCTGTTAAACAAGCTGTTAAAGCAGCACGTGATGTAGGTTTAGCATTATTAGAAACCATGGGAGAAAGACCTAAGAATAAAGGTAATGCTTACATTATTTAATGAAAGTTAGTTCAAAGAGCCATATATTCATTACATATCATTATCACGTCGCAATAGATGATACTTTCACAATGTGAATAGGAGGATTCATAATGGCAGAACTAAATGAACAAATGTTACGGGCTATCATTATGGATATAATAGATGAAGTAGGTATGCTCAAGGATGAGCCTGTTCAGGCGACCCCGAAAGAAGAACCTAAAATAGAATCTCAAGAACCAGAGTTAAAAGATTTGATTCGTCAAATGTTAGTAGATATGCAACGTAGCTAACGTTATAGGAATGCATGAATCCTGTGTGCGAATCATCAACAGAAATAGACGTCGGGAGGTGGCATAGTGAAAGATTCACTAGGGTTACTAGAAGTAGCTGGTTTACTGGGGGCTATCACCGCATCAGATGCAATGGTTAAAGCTGCAAATGTACGGTTGATAGGAATAGAAAAGGCGAGAGGCCTTGGCTGGATGACAGTAAAGGTTGCCGGTGATGTAGTAGCTGTGGAAGCGGCTGTTCAGACTGGTGTGGCTCTTACAAAAGGAATGAACCTGTATGTAGCTCATAAGGTAATTCCAAGACCTGCAGAAGGTTTAGTAGAATCCTTTAATGATGATTTTACAGATAAGCCTGCTAAGGTTTCTGATGAGACACAGTTAACTAAGGCGAGTGCTGGTGTTCAAGAAACTAAAAAAGTTATAGAAACTGAACCAGTCAAAGCTGAAGTTACAACTTCTAAAACAGAGAAACCCCAATTAGATGAAAAGGTTGTTGAAGTGTTAGATGAAATTGTATCTACTATCATAGAACCGAAAAGTTCTAAGTCCACAGGTACAAAGAAAACAACACCAAAGAAAAACTCTAAAAAGAAATAAAGTAGTAAAAATTAGTAAATAATAAAGGAGATTATCATGAATAACGCATTAGGCATGGTAGAAACAAAAGGTTTAGTAGGCGCAATTGAAGCGGCTGACGCAATGGTAAAAGCAGCTAACGTTACATTAGAAGGTACTGAAAAAATCGGTTCCGGTCTTGTAACTGTAATGGTTCGCGGTGATGTAGGCGCTGTAAAAGCAGCGGTTGATGCAGGCTGTGCAGCAGCACAAAAAGTGGGCGAAGTAGTATCTACTCATGTAATTCCACGCCCTCATAGCGACGTAGAATTAATCTTACCTAAGAAAGGATAATAGCTTATGGATTGGGAACAGATTCGTGCTATCGTACGAGAAGTGATCGAAGCCATATTCGAATCGTCCATTCCCGTAGGTGTGAGCAATAGACATGTCCATCTATGTCAGGCGGACTGGGATGTATTATTCCCGAATCAGGCTATTACTAAGAAAAGTGACTTAAAACAAACTGGAGAGTTTGCTTCAGAACAAACCGTTACTTTGGTGGGGCCTAAAGGGGTCATTCAAAATGTCCGCGTACTAGGTCCTCTTAGAAAACAGTCACAAGTGGAGGTATCGTTGACCGATGCTCGTACATTAGGCATAAAGCCTCCTATTGTGCTATCTGGTCATTTAGAATCAGCCGTAGAGATTACTCTATGTACTGAAAACGGGGAAATAACAAAACCTATTTGTATTGTTGCAAAGAGACATATTCACATGTCGCCGGATGATGCAAAACGGTTCCATGTAAACGACGGTGATAGCGTTAATGTTGAACTTCAAACGCCAGAACGCACCACTGTATTTGGTGATGTCATAGTTCGAGCCGTACCTGGTTTTGTCCTAGAACTCCATATTGATACAGATGAGGCAAATGCTGCCAATGTACAAGGTACAGTGATGGCGAGAATTGTACAGTAAAGTAGGTGATACGATGAAGGGTTTGAAAAAGGCAAATAATACATTGCAAGAGTTCTCTGATCTCGTAGAGTCCAAACAAGTGAGCTCTCATAATCAAAAGAATTTGCGTGTAGGTATTGACCTTGGTACATCATCTATTGTCTTATCCGTAGTTAACGACAAAGGTAAACCTATATATGGCGCCTTTGAATACAATGAATCTATTCGAGACGGCCTTGTAGTTGACTATGTGGGAGCTGTTACAATTACGCGAGCGTTAAAGGCTAAGGCAGAGGCAGCCTTAGGCACAGAACTTGTATATGCCGCAGCAGCTGTTCCACCTGGAACGATAGGCAAGAATAAAGATGTAGTAGGTCACGTTCTAGAAAGCGCCGGTTTTGAAGTAACTTGTATTTTAGACGAACCTACCGCTGCTGCTAATGTGCTAGGCATCACCGATGGCGCTGTTATCGACGTCGGTGGTGGTACTACAGGCATAAGCATTTTAAAGGATGGCCGAGTTGTATATACCGTAGATGAGCCTACAGGGGGTACCCATATGAACCTTGTTATTAGCGGGGCCTATGGAATCTCTATCCCTGAAGCGGAGGCTTATAAGCGGAATGAAGCAAATAAACGCGATGTATATGCAACCATACGGCCTGTTGTTGAAAAAATGGCAGCTATTTCTAAGCGTGCGTTACAAGAGGGTGGTTATGAAAAAGGGACTCCTATTGTTGTTGTAGGTGGTGCTTCTAATTTTGAGGAGTTTACAAAAACTTTCAGTCAATATATAGGATTACCCGTAGATAAGCCGCTATATCCAGAATTTGTAACGCCCTTAGGAATTGCCATGGGAAGTGAGCATTAATATGGATGCATTAGTTAAACTGGTGCTAGAACGCCTAGAAAAGCGGATGACATCCACTGCTACGTTTATGGTCACAGAATGCAATAGCTATGATGAACATATATTGTTGCAGAATCAACTCATTTCTTTTGCTGGTATAGATTATGCTCATATACGAGAGTTAATGAGCGATACATTGGTGCCTTGGGTAGCCTGTTTGCACCGTGCATTAGCTTATGACTGTGAGGTGACAATACGCCTCGCAGTCCCTGTAACCTCATTGATGAATCCATCAGTTATTCTAGATTGGCCTATCAAATTTCTAGATAAATTTGGTCGTCCTATATATGCCAGCCATCAAGGCTGGATAACGGTCTCTTTTGTAAGATCTTGTGAAAGTCAGTCTATTATCGTCATATATAGGGGGCAACGGTTTACCATGGCTGCTCGAGATGAAATTGAGCGCTTACGTATCACAATAATTGAAGGGAACGAGAAGTATGCAAGTCGGTAAAGTAGTGGGTAGTATCGTATCTACTCAAAAGCATGAATCTCTAAAGGGAATGAAACTGATGATGGTAGATATTCTCGATGGAGAACAAGAGTTGACGGGGCGCATAGAAATCGCCGTCGATACAGTATGTGCTGGTGAAGGTGAATATGTGCTTCTAACTCGAGGCTCATCGGCACGGCATATTTTCGAAGATGATAAAGGCACCGCAGTAGATTGTGCTATTGTGGGTATTATTGATAGTTTTGAAAAATAATTGTATAGGAAATAGCTGGTGCCAGAGTTAAACCTAGTTATTGTGTCACATCATGAATATATCCTTGATTGTGTACACTGTTAGTTGACATGGTCATTGCATCAGCAATGCAACCTATATGGAGGTTCATGGTGGAAAACAATACACAGTTGAAAGAAATGATCCGCTCCATGGTTATAGATCTATTACAGGGGCAAAAGCAAGAAGCAGCCTCATCACAACCTGTTAAACAAGCGCCTAGGGGACAAGTTGAACCAGGTGTATTTGATACAGTTGATGATGCAATTCAAGCAGCAAAAGCAGCGCAAGCGCGTTTTGAAGATTGCACCTTGGCAACTCGTGAAAAGGTAATAGCAGACATCCGTGCTACTATGCGTCCACGAGTACAAGAATTGGCTCAAAAAACTGTTGAAGAAACAGGGATGGGGCGTGTTGCAGATAAAGTATTAAAATTAAACCTTACACTCGATAAAACACCGGGTGTAGAAGATCTCGTTACCGAGTGTGAAACTGGTGATAATGGCATGACATTGTATGAACTGTCTGCTTATGGTGTCATCGGGGCTATTACACCAAGTACAAATCCAGCAGAAACGTTAATATGTAATACTATCGGCATGCTAGCAGCAGGGAATGCAGTATTCTTTAGTGTACATCCTGGTGCTAAGCATCTCAGTCGATTGCTAGTTAGTGAACTTAACCAAATCATTGCTAAATCGATTGGCATTGAAAACCTTATCGTTACACTTCGTGAACCATCTATTGAGTCTGCTCAAGAGATGATGCTACACCCAGATGTGAGCTTATTAGTTGTTACTGGTGGTCCTGGCGTAGTAAAACAAGCGCTTCAAAGCGGTAAAAAGGTTATCGGTGCAGGTGCTGGTAATCCACCCGCCTTTGTAGATGAAACGGCAGATATTAAAAAGGCCGCCCAAGATATCGTGCTCGGTGCTAGCCTAGATAATAATATCCTTTGTATCGCTGAAAAGAGCGTCGTTGCTATGCGCCAAATCGAGCCACAGCTAGTTCAAGAAATGGTAAAAGCAGGATGTGTCCTCATTGACAATCAACAAGATATTCAACGCCTCGTAGATTTAACAGTCTTACCAAATGGGACACCAAATAAAAAGTTCGTCGGTAAGAATGCAAGTGTCATTCTTGATGCGGCACATATTCCGTACAATGGTGATCCACGGTTGATTATCATGCGCACACCAAAAGACCATCCATTTGCAGTCATTGAAATGTTAATGCCTATTCTACCTGTTGTAACGGTAGATAGCTTTGATGAAGGACTCGATGTATGCTTGATGTTAGAAGCAGGCTTACATCATACGGCAACAATGCATTCCTTAAATATGGAACGCCTCAATCGGATGGCCCGTAAAATGAAAACTTCCATTTTTGTTAAGAATGGCCCATCCTATGCCGGTCTTGGCTTTAGCGGTGAAGGTACGACAACCTTTACAATCGCTACACCTACTGGGGAATCCACTACATCGGCTCGCTGCTTTGCACGCCGTCGTAGATGTTGTTTAACAACAGGATTTAATATTCGATAGGTGGTGAGTATATGAATAAATGGACTTTTCCAACCCAAATTTATTCGGGTACAGATTCGTTGAATCGTCTTACAGAATTTAATAATGAATCTATCCTTATCATATGTGATCCATTTTTAAAAGACTCACCAAGCCTTACGTATGTGATGGGGTTAATGGATAGTAAAAATAAGGTGACTACATATACAGATGTAGTACCCGACCCACCCATAACTCATGTAGTAAAAGGCATTGAATTTATGGAAGCTATTAAACCGACTGTTATCATCGCTATTGGTGGTGGATCCTGCATCGATATGAGCAAAGGGATAGCTTATTTCGGTCGTAAGTTAAAGCATATGGATATTAAATTATTCATCGCCATTCCTACTACAAGTGGAACAGGCTCTGAAGTAACTTCCTTTGCTGTTCTTACAGATAGTGAAACACAAATTAAGTATCCTCTTGTAGATGATGCGGTATTACCTGATGAAGCTTTATTAACGCCATTATTTGTAAAAACATCTCCACCTAGTGTTACTGCATTTAGTGGTATGGATGTACTCGTTCATGCTCTAGAAGCCTATGTGGCGACTGCTGCAAATAACTTCACCGATGCATTGGCACAACAGGCGATCGAGCTTGTCTTTACATTCTTACCAAAATGTCATAAGCCAACAGCTACAGAGCAAGACCGCATGTCTATGCACGAAGCATCATGTCTTGCAGGGCTTTCCTTTAATAAGGCTGGCTTAGGTATCGTTCATGCCATGGCTCATCAGTTGGGAGGACAATTCCATGTGCCTCATGGGCTAGCTAATAGCATGCTCTTGCCGTATGTAATTGCATTTAACTGCTCTCATAATCAAGAGGTAGCAAAGAAATATGCAGCATTATCTGCGAAATTAGGCTTTGCATCACATAAAGCATCTGAAAGTGACAAATTAGGAGCCCTGTTAGAAGCGATTATAAAGTTACAACGTACTTTGGAATGTCCTATGACACTAACAGAGTTTGGAGTAGACAAAGCTACATCCGGTGAAAAACTTACGCTCATGGCTAGCAGAGCATTAGAAGATATGTGCTATCGCTTTAATCCATACCCAGCAAATCAGGATGATCTTATTAGTTTGTATGAAAATGTTATGTAATTTATATAGAGTAAATAAATAAATTACAAAAAATATAATCAGTAATGTAGAAAAAAGAGACTTTAATGGTTTCATTGAAGTCTCTTTTTTATTAGGCATGATTACTTATTTATTTGTATATGATCGCTTGATAGAAAGGAAAACATTGTATCTGTTGGATTTAACGATGTATGTATCTATCTCTTTATATATTACTGTAGTGATGTGCTATTAGATATACTTTTTTTCATTTTAGAATGATATAATATTTTTTACATCCTATAACAATCTAGAGTCGTTATTCAAATTTAGTCATATTCTATATAACTCATTGGAATATAGAATAACATAGATTTTATCTACATTTGTTGTATAATAAAGATAGGATATTTAAAAATTTAGATATTTTGGTGAAAGTATTATATCCTTATCTATTTTAATTTTTTATTTTAGATGCTTAGTACAGTATATATGTTGTACATATTACATGTGAGACTTTCACAAAAATAAGTATGGTCACTTAGGTGGTCATACAGTCGTTAAAAAGAGAGGTATTTATGCAGCACATGCTACGCATGGGGATTGACGTGGGGTCTACAACGGTTAAAGTTGTATTATTGGACGAACACGATAATTATTTGTATAAAAAGTACATACGCCATTATGCAAACATATTGGACACAGTATATACCTTGTTACAAGAGGCTCAAGTTGGTCATGAAGACGCTCTTGTTCATGTATGTATTACTGGTTCTGGTGGGATGGCTATGGCCGAAAAGGTGCGCATCCCATTCGTACAAGAGGTTATTGCTGAAACGCGAGCTGTGAAAGCCCTCTATCCAGAGACAGACGTTATCATCGAACTTGGTGGTGAAGATGCGAAGGTTACGTATTTAGGTCAAACTGCAGAACATCGTATGAATGGCTCCTGTGCTGGTGGTACGGGCGCTTTTATCGACCAAATGGCGACTTTATTGCAGACAGATGCATCTGGCCTTAACCAATTAGCCATGAATGCTGATACGATTTATCCAATTGCGGCACGCTGTGGCGTATTTGCTAAAACAGACGTACAAGCTTTGTTAAACCAAGGTGCATCTCATGAAAATATTGCAAAATCTGTATTCCAAGCAATTGTAAATCAAACGATTGCTGGCCTTGCATGCGGTCATAAAATCGAAGGTAATGTAGCGTTCCTTGGCGGTCCGTTGACATTCTTGTCTGAATTACGCCAATGCTTCTGTGATACCTTAGAGCTAGATGAAGCGCATCGCATTATCCCTGAAAATGGTGAATTATTCATCGCTTTAGGGGCGGCATTGATGAAAGATGAGTGCCGTGAGATTACGGTTGGTCAATTGACAAAGGAAATCGGTGCACTTATTGGTATTCCTATGGAAGCTACAGACCGTGTGGATCCGCTGTTTAAAAATGAACAAGAATTAGAAGAGTTCCGAGCTCGTCACGCTAAGGCGGTAACGCCAAAGGCGAATATCGAGGATGCTCAAGGTCCTTGTTACCTTGGTATTGATGCTGGCTCTACTACTCTTAAGGTAGTTCTTATCAATAGCAACAAGGAAATTATCTTCTCTCACTATGGTCCTAACCATGGTAAACCGTTAGAAAAATCTCGTGAAATCATCGAGAAAATATATGAATTATTGCCAAAAGGCGCCTATATTGCACACTCTGGCGTAACTGGCTACGGTGAGGCCTTTCTTAAACGCGCCCTCGGCATCGATATTGGTGAAGTAGAAACGATGGCTCACTATCGTGCGGCCCGATTCTTCTGCCCTGATGTATCCTTTATTTTGGATATTGGCGGTCAAGATATGAAATGCTGTAAGGTTCGTGATGGGTACATCGAAGATATCGTGTTGAACGAAGCTTGCTCCTCTGGTTGCGGCTCTTTTATTGATACATTTGCATCTGGTCTACGCATTCCTATCGATCAATTCGCAAAAGAAGGATTATTGGCACCTATGCCAATCGACTTAGGATCTCGTTGTACTGTATTTATGAACTCTAAGGTTAAGCAGGCTCAAAAAGAAGGTGCTACGGTACAAGATATCGCAGCAGGTCTTGCTTATTCTGTAATTAAAAATGCCCTTTATAAGGTTCTTAAGGTGAAAGACCCTAAAGAATTAGGCGATCATATCGTTGTTCAAGGTGGTACGTTCTATAATGAATCTGTTTTGCGTGCCTTTGAGAAATTGATGGGCGTAGAGGTGATTCGCCCTGATGTATCTGGCTTGATGGGTGCATACGGTATGGCTCTTCTTGCAGCGGAAACGGCGGAAGAGTTACAAAAGGGTGAAAGTACATTGCTAGATAGTGAAGGCCTTAATTCTTTACAAGTATCTACGACAATGCGCAATTGTGGCCTTTGCCCAAATAACTGCATGCTTACTATCAATGCTTTCTCCGATGGTCGTACGTACGTAACGGGCAACCGTTGTGATCGCGGTGCTGGCGATATGATCCAAGAGAAACGTAAGCCAGTTCCTAACTTGGTAGATGTAAAATTACGTCGTTACTTTGATTACTACTTGAAGAAAAACATTCCAGAGTTTGAAGGTAAAATGCGTGTAGGTATTCCTCGCGTTCTCAACATGTATGAGGACTTCCCATTCTGGTTTACATTCTTCAATAGCTTGGGTTATGAAGTAATCCTTTCAGATTATACGACTAAGGATCAATACAATAAGGCTATCGATACGATTCCATCCGATACGGCTTGCTATCCAGCAAAAGCTGTTCATGGTCACATTCGCGACTTAGCGAATGCACAGGTAGACTTTATTTGGTACCCTTGTATTCAACATGGCCCTAAGGAATTTAGCCGCGACAATAATTACCATTGTCCAATGGTTATTTCCTATCCAGAACTTATCAAAAATAATATGCAAGAGGTATTGGGCGATACTCCATTCCACGCACCATTCTTGCCGTTAGCTGATAAAAAATCCCTTGTTCCGGCCCTTGTGAAAGCATTGGATTTTTTAAACTTAAAGAAGAAGGATATTGCTAAGGCTGTAGACCTCGCTTGGGAAGAGCAGGAAAACTGTAAAGCGTCTTACCGTGAAACGACAAAGAAAACTGTGTCTCGCCTCGTGGCAGAACAAATTCCGACAATCGTATTGGCTGGCCGTCCATATCATTTGGACTCCGGTATTAACCACGGTATTCCTGAACTTATCACATCTCTTGGTATGGCTGTTCTTACAGAAGATGGCGTTGCACCATTAGGCAATGAAATCAAGCATTTACGTGTTGTAGACCAATGGTCCTACCATAGTCGCCTATATCGTGCCGCTGAATTTGTAAGTAGAACTGAAGGATTCCAAATTGTAGAGCTTAACTCCTTTGGTTGTGGACTGGATTCTATCGTAGCAGATCAGGTAAAAGATATACTTTCAGCAAACCACAAAATCCATACCTTGCTCAAAATCGATGAAGGTACAAACCTTGGAGCCGTGACAATCCGTTTGCGATCCTTGCAATCTGTAATGGAACGTAGTTTGCGTCGTCATCATAATCCTGAGGCGCCGGAAGAGGTAGTGGTAGAGAAATTACCAACTTACGATTACAATCGCGTTGTCTTTACAGAAGAAATGCGTAAGACTTATAAAATCTTGGTACCACAAATGTCACCATTGCATTTTAGCCTCTTAGAGCCAGTTCTCAAAAATGAAGGATATGACTTTGAAATGTTGCCAGCGCCTACGCGTGACGATATCGAAGTGGGTTTAAAATACATTAATAATGATGCATGTTACCCAGCGATTATCGTTGTAGGGCAGCTCATGTCCGCACTATTATCCGGTAAATATGATGTAGATAAGACGGCTGTTATCATCTCTCAAACTGGTGGTGGTTGTCGTGCTACAAACTACATCGGTTACTTACGTAAAGCATTGATTGATGCTGGTATGAAACAAGTACCTATTCTATCTCTTAATGCGAGTGATATGGAACGCCAACCAGGCTTTAAGTTGACAAAAGGTTTCTTACATCGCATGATTCAAGCTGTTGTATACGGTGATGCGCTCATGCAATGTGTTCTTGCCACACGGCCATACGAGACAAATCCTGGTTCTACCGATGCATTATGTGATTATTGGATTAAAAAATTACGTGATAATATTACATCTGCCAGTCTTCGACAATATAATAAGTACATCAAAGAAATCATTCATGACTTTGATAACTTGCCAGTCAACAAGGATGTACAGAAACCTCGTGTTGGCGTTGTAGGGGAAATTTACGTTAAATTCCATCCAAGTGCTAACAATCATATTAATGAGCTCATTGAAAAGGAAGGCGGCGAAGTCGTTACATCTGGCTTGCTAGATTTCTTCTTGTATTGTGCAATGGATAGCACATACCGTGCTAAGCACCTTGATGGTACATGGCTATCTGGCTTCTTCGGTACATTGGCTCGTGAAGCCCTTGAACTCTACCGCTTGCCATATGCAAAAGCCGTAGCAGCGTCAAAACACTTTGACCCGTTACAACGTATGACAGAAGTAGCGAAAGAAGCAGCTCAATTCATCGGACTTGGTAACCAATGTGGTGAAGGCTGGTTCCTCACAGGCGATATGATTGACCTCATCGAAAAAGGGGCTAAACAAATCGTATGCTTACAACCATTTGGATGTTTACCAAACCACGTAACAGGTAAAGGCATGGTAAAAACACTATCCGCTGCCTACCCAGACGTGCGAATCGCAGCTATCGACTACGATCCAGGATCCAGTGCGGTTAACCAAGCAAACCGATTGAAACTACTACTATCGACAATGTTTGAATAAGGGTGCTCTGTTATATTTTCAATGGGGCTCCGTGACAACTACATAACACTAGTATAGAAAAAACACAGCCCTCTCTTGGCTCAGTACGGCGCTACACTTCGTAAAATCGCTGCAGAGAGGGCTGTGTTCTTTTCTATATACACCTGTTATGAAGCGGTCCCATTGAAAATATAACTAGTGCAGTGGGGAGAAGTTGGGATGGAATTTAGTGAATAAGCGATAAGGTCCCTTACATTTTATAATGGGGCCCGAATACAACTGCATATTACTAGTATAGAAAAAATACAGCCCTCTCTTGGCTCAGTACGTCACTACGTTCCGTAAAATCGCTGCAGAGAGGGCTGTATTCTTTTCTATATACGCTAATTATGAAGATGTCCCATTGAAAATATAACTGGATAGAGGAGGGGGAAGAAATGTGGAGATGTGCCTATGGCACATCTCCTTTCTCCTACAATCAGTTGTGTAGGTGGTTTTCGTTATTATGCCTAGGTGTTTGTAGAGTTAAAGAATTAATCTATTTTGAAATATGCTTGTAAAGCCCAACAATGGGACGCCTCTATAGATAATGTTAATATAAATACGATACCCCTTTCCGAAGCGATTTTACGAAGTACTGAGCAAGGAAAGGGGTATCTTATTTATATACTAATATTATTTTGTTGTAGTCGGGCCCCATTGTGGGGCTTATACAAATGTGTAAAAGAGATTAATCTTTTTCTACCAAACCATATAGGCACAATAAGGAAAGCACTGCACATACTAGCATTGTAATCCCCATGGGAATCCCCGTATATTCCCCACCAATACCAACTAATGGAGATACGATTCCTGCAGAGAACATGCTAGCAAAGCCAAGTACTGCAGAGGCACTTCCAGCCATTTTACCGTATTTAGCCATTGCCATAGAGAAAGAGGCAGAGCCAAATAGGGATACTGTACATACGGTAAAGAATAGAATGGCCGTTACAGGAATAAGTGGCCATTCGAAAAGCATAGCTATTAAGAATAGCAAGGAGCCGATTGTTAGTTGCCAGAGGGCAAATGTTAGTAATTGTCGAACTGTGATTACATTACTTAATCTAGCGCTTATGGCACTAGCTAAGATAATACCACAGCTATTGATACCAAAGAGATAGCTAAATTCTTGTGCAGATAGTTGGAAGATGTTTTGGTATACAAAGGATGAACCTGAGATATACGCAAAGAATCCACCAAAAGCAAAGAATTGGATTAGTGTTTGCCCAAGGAATCGCTTATCTTTAATAAGCGTAATGTAGTTCTTTGTAGCAGTTGCAACGCCACCTGTAACGCGTTTTTCTTTAGGTAAGCTTTCACGGAAGAGAAGAGATCCCACTAATAGAATAGCAGAAAATATTGCTAAAATAACGAAGATAACGCGCCATGTAGTGAATAGTAATAATTGACCTCCGATGAGCGGAGCGATTACTGGCGCCAAACCGTTAACCATCATGAGCAATGCAAAGAGTTTAGTCAATTCTTGACCAAATGCAAAATCTCGAGCGATGGCCTTAGCAATTACAACGCCCACAGATCCTGTTAAACCTTGTAGAAAGCGTCCTAGTAAAAGTATTTCAATGCTTGGTGCATAAGCACAGATTATGCTAGAGATAACGCAAAGTAAGTTGCCTGTTATAAGAGGCAACTTGCGGCCCATAGTATCACTAATAGGACCTCCAAATAATTGACCTAATGCAACACCAAAAGTCATCACACCAATGGTCATTTGAATATTTGATGCAGATGTATTTAGTTCACTAGGCATAATTGGTAATGCTGGTAAATATAAATCTGTTGCAAGTGGTGTGATGGCTGTCAACAGACCAAGGAATACTACTAAGATGAAAGAGACCTTAGCAGAATTTTCTTGAGTCATAAAACCCTCCTATACTAAAGTGAGAAAAATAAAAGTCTGCGAATCGCACTTCGCAGACTGCATTTAATTTTTTCTATTTGATACGATGTATTTTACCATGATTGAGAAAAAATATCTATATGAAATATTGACTTTGCTATATCTCTATTTATAGATTACAATTAGTATATTAATTATATCTAAAAATATCAATGTGTTTATTGGCGATGGGAGAATTATATGAAATATTTACTAAAAGGTTTTGTGTTAGCTGCAATAGTAGTAATCGGGACAGCTACGATTTCATCTGTAGAAGCAATTAGTTCTGATGAGGCTGTTCAAAGCGCCTTAGCACGTGTGCCGGGTGCAACAGTTGCAAATGTAACTGAATTCAATCGTGATTATGAGAATGGCCGTTTAGAGTATGAAGGTGAAATACATTATAACGGTTATGAATATGATTTTGAAATTGATACAGATACTGGGACCTTTACTAAATGGGAAGTAGAGCAAGCGGCTTATTAATAGATTGTTACAATTATTTATAGCAAATTAGTGAACTCTAAACTGTATTATCATTAAGCCATGTTATATGTAGTATTCTCATATGTGGCAACAAAAAAAGAACAGCTCGTGAAGAGCTGTTCTTTTTTTGTTACCAGTTCTTAGAAGAAAAAGTGGTGAATTTCATGGATGAAATGTTGACCGAAGAAGGAAATACAACCGTGCATTACGATGAATACAATGAAGTATTTGAAGGCACTGTTCATGATAACGCTTGCTTCGATTTCATGTTCTAGTTTATGAGCTTCTTCAGCACTGATTTCTTTGTGGTTTTCTAGGTATGCTTTTAAAGCAGGTCCTACGGCACCAATAGAAATCGCGATGGATTGTGGGGACAACATTTTGCCGATACCAGCTGCACCGGAGTTAACTGCTGCCAACCAGAAGCCAAGGTCTTCGAAGTTTGTAGGATCTAAACCTTGAGCTGCAGCGATTTGAAGTGGACCAAACAATACGTTGGAGTTTGTACCAGAACCAGTTAAGAATGCACCCAACGCACCCACGATAGGAGCGAATAGAGGATACAATGTACCTGTACCAGCAACCATTGCTTTTGCAATGTCTGCAGTCATACCAGAGTAAGTCATCAATTTAGCTGTCATAACAACTGTGATGATTGTAAGGTATGTGAATTTCAAGTTTTTAACTGTGCTACCCAATGTACCGAAGATTTCGCCAGCTTTTGCTTTTTGGATGAAACCACCAACAATACCAGCGATAAAAATCATAATACCAGGAGTTGCAATCCATACGAATGTGTAAGGTTTTGCACCAGCACCTTGATAAATAGGTACAGATGTTTTAATGGACGCAAGAGGACCATTAATTGCAGGGAACAATTTAGAAGTTAATAACAATAATACGAAGATTAAGATGAATGGCATTGCAGCTACAAGGCCTTCGCCACCAGAAACTTTAGGGACTTCGCCAGTTTGTTTAACTGCGTATTTAGGATCATTAGGAGGCATGATTTTTGCACAACCAATGATAACTGCCATGATAACGATGGATGCAGAAATTACGGATAATTCTGGACCCATTACAGCGTTGATTACAGTTTCAGGAACTGCTAATGCTAAACCAGAAAGCAATGTTACAAGGAATACGCCTTTTAACGCTTTAATACCGCCACCAATAATCATAACAACAAAGAATGGAGCGATAAGGTTAAGCAAGAACAATTGTACGGAAATGAATGTACCTAAATGGCTTGGATCAAGGTTTGTTAAGGATGCCAATGTAGTTGTTGGAATCCCGATAGAACCAAATGTTGTTGGTACGGAGTTTGCAACGAGACATGCGATGATAGATTTAAGTGGGTCAAAACCTACGGCAACCATCATAGCTGCAGGAATTGCAACGGCAGTACCGAAGCCAGCCATACCTTCCATGAAGGCACCAAAGCCCCATGCAAGTAGTAATGCAAGTACACGAGTATCAGATGTTACAGAAGAAAGCATGGTTTTAATAGTTTCCATTGCTTTCGTATGTACTACCAAGTTATAAACGAAGATAGCAGCTGTAATAACTAATAGGATTGGCCAGATTGCCAATGCGGCACCTTCAAGGGCACCAGTGACCATAATAAATGGGTCAGCTTGGAATGCTGTAATAGCGATAATGAAAGAACCAATCGCAGCAACACTTGTTGCTTGCCATGCAGGTAATTTCAAGATGGATAACGCTACAATCAACCAAATGATTGGAGATAGCGCTAATAGAACGGTGATAGCACTCATTTCTAAGATCATCCTTTCAAGTAAAACAAAAATATATGCTCAACAGGACGACGTAGTTTAATCAATTTAATTGATGAATAAATCGCTATGATGTTAATTTGTAAAAGTTCAGTTAAAATAAAAGCTTACAATAAAATAACAGATATACTTATCATAAAAATTGATATAGTACATAAAATTTTTTAACCTCATAGCCTATGAGGTTAAAAACATAAGAGAGGGGACATAAACAGTGTTTATGTCCCCTTCTGTACTAACTACAAGTCCTTGTTAGGGCCATTACTAAGTTTAGGTATTAGTAGTTACCTTTGAACATTGTAGCAGGAGCTTCTGGTACATAATCGCCGAAGTAGGATTTGAAGTCTAGACCTAATTCATTGCAAAGGTCTTGAACTTCAAGCATTGTACCGTTAAGTACAGGGATGCCTTCAGCTTTAACTTTTTCAACGGATTCATGTTCTTTTTCGCCATGAGTATAGATACGATCTTGACCTTGAGCTTTAGGTGCTTCACGTAATTCTTGTAAGAATTGGGAGAAGTGTTTTTTGATTTCCGCAGGGTCACCGAAGAATTCAGGGTTGATAGCCATGAAGCCATGACAGATGTTGGATTTACCACCAACCATACATTTGTTGGAAGTACCACCTTGGGACAAGATAGAGGAGAACAACTCAGCAATCATGCCGTTACCATAACCTTTGTGACCGCCAAGAACTTCTGTAGCACCACCTAAAGGAAGGATACCGCCACCTTCATGACGGGAGATGTTGCCCAATACTTCAGCTGCATCAGTGGAAGGAACGCCGTCTTTATTAACAGCCCAGCCATCTGGAGTAGCTTTGCCCATTTTGTTGTACATTTCAAGTTTACCACGAGTTACTACTGTAGTGGAGCAATCGAAGAAGAAGTCAACTGGATCAGCTGGTACAGTCCAAGCGATAGGGTTAGAACCAAGCATAGCTTTACGAGCATATGTAGGAACCATGATTGCTTCGGAGTTTGTACAAGAGAAACCGATTAAGCCTTGGTCGGATGCCATTTTAGCATAGTAACCAGCGATACCGTAGTGGTTGGAGTTACGTACAGATACGATACCAACACCGGATTTTTTAGCTTTTTCGATAGCCATTTCCATAGCTTTATGACCCAATAATTGACCCATGCCGTCATGACCGTCGATAACTGCAGAAATTGGAGTTTCTTTTACGATTTCAGGTTTAGCGTCGATTTTAATCAAGCCATTAGTGATACCTTTATGGTAACGAACCATACGTTGCATACCATGGCTTTGAATACCGAACAAGTCAGAAGTCAAAAGTACGTCTTGGATGATGTCAGCTTCTTTTTCGGAGAAACCAAATTTTTGGAAAGCGTCCATGCTCAATTTTTTTAGTGTTTCATAAGGGAATAACACAGTGTTTTTTGCGTCTGCCATCGTTAAAACCTCTTTTCAGAAAATATGTACCTGATATAGCTACTTCACATTAGATAACCATGAATTCAAAATGATTTCTTGTGAGTTCTATATCCTCTCAAATGACACTGTCAGTATAGCACAGAAACAAGTGAGATTGAATAGTCTTACAGTCTGAACGACATTACTAAATACGCATACGTACCGGTGATTTTTGTCACATAATCTATACGACACTATTAAAATGTCTGATTATACCTAAAACTATATGGTTATGACTTTTAGTAATGATTACATGATTTTTTTGAAGAATTTTGGTATTTTTATAGAACTTATTAGTATATCTGTTTAGGCATTGGACAAGAATGATAATGGATAGATATCGATAAAACTTGAAATGTTTAACTACATATATCAAAATAAATGATGAGGTCATAAATGTAATGTGATAATTGAATGCATTGATATACATAAAATAATCATTTCTAAAACCTTTTTAATTCAGAATATGTGCAAAAGGTTATACTTATACGAGTCATACTATAATATAATATAAATATACATCCTATAGTTTATACAATTTATAAGCGAGGTGCTTATCATGAAAGAATATAAATCTGTATGCCCTTACGATTGTCCTGATGCATGCGGACTCATTGTATCAGTCGATAATAATAAAGTAATATCTGTTCGAGGGGATAGAGCACATGCTTTCACAAGAGGTACACTATGCCCTAAGATGGCACATTATGAAAAAGTAATCCATTCTCCGTTGCGCTTGAAGTACCCTATGAAGCGTGTCGGTAAAAAGGGAATTGGTGAAGCTCAGTACACTCGTATTAGTTGGGATGAAGCCCTTGATGCAATTGTCAATAATTTCAAAGAAACTATTGATACTTATGGCAGTGAAAGTATTTTGCGTTACTCTTATGCAGGAACAATGGGGGTTATTCAGAGTCCTGCAGCAGATTATTTTTTTCGCCGTATTGGTGCTACAGACCAAGATCGAGGTATTTGCTCTCCTGCTAAACAAGCGGGGTTCCGGTCCGTTTATGGTGAAACATTAGGTATTAAACCACAAGAGGCGCAACATAGCGACTGTATCGTCTTGTGGGGGATAAATGCGACAGCTACAGATGTTCATATTTTACACGATGTGAACATAGCAAAAAAGAATGGTGCCCGCGTTTGGATTATCGATACTCATAAAACCTATACTTTTAGCCAAGCTCATGAGCATATTTACGTTAAACCAGGTAGTGATGGAGCGCTAGCATTAGGTATGCTCCATATCATTCATCGTGACGGTTTGGCGGATACAGATTTTATTAAGGAACATGTCCAAGGCTACGATGAGCTGGTAAAAGAGGTGTTGCTTAATTTTACGCCGGAGAAAGCATCTGATATTTGTGGTGTTTCCGTGGATCGTATGACTGAGTTCGCTCATGCATACGCTACATCAAAAGCGCCGTTTATCCGTCTCGGCAGTGGTTTGTCTCGATATGGTAATGGTGCTATGACATGCCGTGCTATTAATGCCTTGCCTGCTGTGGTTGGAGCATGGCAATATCCTGGGGGGGGATTGTTGTCGAGTGCTAGTGGTAGTAAATTTATTGGCAAAGATATGATGCAACAGGCTCATGTTCATGCGCCAGCTAAACGATTGATGCCTATGATTAAACTTGGGGAGATGCTTACAAATCCCGAAAGAGTTGGGGTCCATAGCTTATATGTGTTTTCCTCAAATCCTGCTATTACAGCACCTAATCAAAATGTGGTTCGTAAAGGTTTGATGCGTAATGACTTATTCACAATTGTGCATGAGCGTTTTTTTACGGATACCTGTAAATATGCGGATATTATTTTGCCGGCCACAACATCTGTAGAGCATGATGATATTTATAATTCTTATGGTCATTACACAATTGGTACGGGTTACAAATTGATTGATCCAGTTGGGGAGTCTCGTTCCAATTGGCAAGTTATCGCCGAGTTAGCAAAACGTATGGGGTTGGAGGATGCATTTTTTAACCTTAGTGAAAGAGAGCTTATTGAACAAATTGTGCACACTTCGAGTCGTATATCCAAGAGGGACCAAGAGTTGATTTTAAACGGTGAGCCTGTGGAGATGACGGTACCTGAAAATTATAAGATGGATTTCAAAACACCGTCTGGAAAAATTGAATTATATAATCCGCAAGATGTAGAACCATTAATTCGGTATATGCCTCCATATGGTGACAATGCACCGTTTTGGCTCATAATCGGTAATGATATTCGAATTTTGGACTCTAGCTTCTGCGAATTAGACTTTAATGATCCTGAGTTGATGAAACTTCGCATCCATCCAGAAGATGCAAAAATGTATAACATAAACGATGGTGCTGAGGTAGAAATCTATAACGATCGTGGCAGTGTAAAAATTAAAGTATACTACGATGATGAAGTACAGAGAGGGACATTGGTAACACTAGGTGTATGGTGGCAATCTCAATCGAGTGATCCTCACGTGGCAATTAATGCGCTTACCGCAGCTCGTCCCACAGATCAAGGGTGGGGTAGTACCTTCTATGATGTGCAAGTTCATATAAGAAACCTTTCATAGATAATAGTTTATTACCATATCATGAACGAATATGTATAAGATGTGTGATGTCACATGCTTTTACAGCTATATTTAAAAATTAAATCCTTTTACTTATGGGAATAACATTATACGGATATAGAATAGTGAGGATATTTTTCTTGTATACCTTAGCTCCTTTAGATTATAATGGTAATATTATTTTATTGACCTAAAGGGGGTTACATTTATGAATGGTAACGACAATCTGTCGACCCGTGCCTATTTGGCTATAGGTATGATGTTATTTGCTCTATTCTTTGGGGCAGGAAATTTGATTTTCCCAGCGGCCTTAGGGCAACATGCTGGTGATAATGTAGGTTGGGCTTTGCTCGGCTTCGTATTAACTGGTGTAGGCCTTCCACTCTTAGGTGTTGCAGCTATGGGTTACTCTTCCTGTAAAGATGTTGAAGAACTTGCAAGTCGTGTTCATCCGATTTATGGCTTGTTGTACACAATTTCTTTATACTTGAGTATTGGTCCAATGTTTGCGACGCCACGTACTGGTACTGTAGCTTATGAAATCGCAATTAAACCTTTTGCTGAAGGTTTAAGCATGAATATGGAACCAATTTTCTTGGCATTATTCTTTGGTATTTCTTTGTGGTTATCTATTAGTCCGCAAAAACTTGTTAACCGTATCGGTAATATTTTGACACCAGCTTTACTACTTGTAATTCTGTTGTTAATTGTTAAATCCTTTATTACTCCACTTGGTGGTTATGCGGTGCCACAACCGGCATATGGTGATGCACCAACGGCTGTATTACAAGGTTTCCTAGATGGCTATAATACAATGGACGCCTTAGCTTCCGTAGTGTTTGCTATTCTTGTAATCGATTTTGTACGCCTTAGTGGTGCTACCTCTCGTGCTGTGATTACAAAAACAGTAATGGAGGTGGGGGCAATTGCGGTAGGTCTTCTTGGTATCGTGTATGTATTTATCGCTAATATTGGTGCTACAAGTGTTGAACGTTTTGGTTTGTTCGAGACAGGGGCTCCTGTATTGTCCGTAAGTGCTAACTATTTGTTTGGTGAGTTCGGTCAAATTATCTTGGCTATCATCGTTCTGCTAGCTTGCTTGTCTACAAGCATTGGTCTTATCACTTCTTGCGGTACGTATTTCCATAAGCTGACTCCAAAGATTAGTTACAAATTATATGTAGTAATTTTCTCTCTAGCGGCCTTTGGCCTTAGTATGTTTGGCTTGAAAACAATCATCAGTGCAGCAATCCCTGTGTTGATGCTCTTGTATCCGTTGACTATCGTAATCATTTTGTTGGCACTTCTTCATAATGTGTTCGGTGGTCGTCGTTGCGTATATGCATGGACTGTAGCGTTCACAATGATCTCTGCTCTTATGACTGGTCTTGAGACTGCAGGTATTGCACCTATAGCTTTGGAACAGCTCTTTGCTCAATATATTCCATTCCAAAGTGCTGGTATGGGCTGGGTAAGCTTTGCGGTATTAGGCTTTGTTGTGGGTCTTATCCATAAAGGTCTTGCTTCCGATAATAAGTAATAAAGATAAAGGCTCTATGCTTTCATTTTGTGAGAGTATAGAGCCTTTTTATGTTTTGATTGTTGTCATATAAAATTGATTTTGTGTGTAGAAGTTTCTATAATAAGGATAAATAAGGATATAAATGATAAAAGAAGGAAGGAAATTTTATGCGTAGTACTCATTGTTTACCTAGTTATAGTTTTGGAGGTCATGATGTATTTGACGCTATTCCAAAGTTTACAAAATTATATGGCAAGTCTGTAGCTATCATCGGTGGCGAAACAGCTCTTTCTAAAGCTTTGCCACACATTCGTCCAGTGCTTGATAAAGCGGGGATTAAGGTGCTAGATATTATCCACTTTGGTGGAGAGTGTACTTTTGCTCGAGGCAAGGAAATTGCACAAATGGCATCTGTAAAAGATGCGGACTTTTTGTTTGCTGTTGGTGGTGGTAAGGCCATGGATACGGTAAAAGTAGTAGCTATAGAGTTAGATGATAAACCATTCTTTACAATTCCAACCATTGCGTCTACTTGTGCGGCAACGTCAGAAGTGGCAGCTGTATACACGGTAGATCATACTTTTGATGACGTAGCTTTTGTAAATCATCCTCCTGTGCACTGCTTTATTGATGCTGATATTCTCGTAGAAGCACCAAGCCGTTACTTGTGGGCAGGAATGGGAGATACTATTGCAAAACACTATGAAACTCATCTTTCTGCTCGCAGTCGCGAGCAAGACTATAATACTCAGTTAGGCCTTACTCTAGCTTCTATGTGTAGTGAACCAATTTTAGCACATGGTATACAAGCCTATAAAGATAGTCAAGCTAATAAACGTAGTGATGCCTTTGATACCATTGCTATGACTGTTATCTTTACTACCGGTGTTGTATCAGGTTGTGTTCCTATGGCATATAATAGCAACATGGCTCATGCTGTATGTTATGGCTGTGTTACTAATAAAGAAACAGAAGAAAATCATTTGCATGGTGAAATAGTAGCTTATGGCTTACTTATTTTGTTAACCGTTGACCAACAAATGGATGAGTTACAACGGTGGTTGCCAGTATATCGCGAATTAGGTTGGCCTACTAAACTTTCACAATTAGATCTTACTGCATCGCATATTCCTCAAATTGTTGAAAAGGCTACATCTGTTCATGATATTGATGTATCTCCATATAAAATTACAGCAGATATGTTGACTAAGGCTATTCAATATATGGAATCTCTTGATTAATATGGTTTGTAACTATTTGTGTATGTTATGTGATGAGGTTATAAATGCAAGAAATTGTAAAGGGTGGCTTATATCGTCATTTTAAAGGCATGTACTATTACGTGTTAGATGTTGCAACTCATTCGGAAACGAGTGAACAGTTCGTGGTATATCAAAAATTATATGATCAACGTGACTTATATGTACGACCACTAGATATATTTTTGAGTGATGTGGACCATGAAAAATATCCAGATGTAGCACAAAAAGAACGGTTTAAGTTAATGAGTGGACGTGATTAGGAGGGACCGTGGAGCAAAAGTTTTTCTTTTTTGATATTGATAATACTTTAGCTGTATGGCCTGAAGGTAAAATCCCTGAAAGTGCTCAATACAGTTTAGATGAGTTAAAGCGTCGTGGTCACCGTGTAGCCTTAGCAACTGGTCGTATTCAAGTGGATGCTAAGCGTTTCGCAGAGCAAGCGGGTCTTACTGATTTTGTAGCAGATGGTGGTCACAGTATCACTGTTAATAATGAATTGGTATCTATGATAGGTATGGATCGTGATGCATGCATTAAATATTTAGAGTATTTAGAATCACATAATATTCCTTGGGCTGTAACTGACCGCAATAAACTTGGTCGTATTACGCCGTATAAGGAAATTTTAGAGTGGCATCCTAATTGGGATGTATTTAAAACAACTGTAGACCCTAATTTTGACTTTCATAGTGTTGAAGAATTTTATAAGATTTATGTGTTTTTCAAGGAAGGAGAGGAAGAGGAGAAGGATATCGAGCATATGACACATAAGCTCATTCGTTATGGTGATGGCTGTGTTCTATATGAGCCTATGGAAAAGGCGTTGGGTATTCGTAATATGCTTGAACACTTTGGAATGAAGCCAAATCAAGCTGTTGTATTTGGTGATGGGTATAATGATTTATCTATGTTTAGACCTGAGTGGTTAAATATTGCTATGGGTAATGCGCGCCCTGAATTAAAGGCAAAGGCTGATTATATTACTACAGACTGTGATAAAGATGGCATCTATAATGCGTGTAAGCATTTTAAATGGATCGATTAATTATTGATAATTCCTCTAAATTAGGTGAAGTTTATATGAAGATTTGATTTTGTAGCTGTGGCTACAGAATTGGTGTAGTATAGTTAGTATAATGCGCTTAGTTTAATATTCATGTGTTAAAAGGAGAAGAGAAGATATGAACAATAAACGCAGATTATTTTCAACTTTACTTTGTGTAGCGGCATTGACAGCAGGTTTATTTGTTTCTGGTTGCGGCAGTGATAAAGCGGGTGGCATTGGCTCCGTAGTATCCTCCGTTGTTGATGGCGGTAGCGATGAGAAAGCAGCTGCTAAGCTTAATACACTTATTGATGCAACAAACAACTTCAATGGTGACAATGCAACTTGGGGTCAAAACTATGCGGATAGTTTGGCTAAATTAAAAGGTGGTTTCCAAGAAGGTGCTATTGGTCGTCAACCTCATTATGATACTTTAAAAGATGCTTTGGAAAAATCTAAAAAAGAAGGCTCTACGTTCAAAGAAGTTGATACAGAACGCGATAATGTATTAAATATTCTTAATGAATTAGTACCAACATTCAAAGATTTGAAAGCTTATGATGATTCTAAAGCTTACATGAACGATGGCGGTGCTAAAGGTAAAGAACTAGCAGCTAAATACGTAGCACAAGTAGAAAAATTTGATGCTGCTTATGCGAAGTTCAATGATGCTCTTAACAAAGCTAACACTGAACAAACTAAGAAACAAATCGAAAAATTGAAAAAAGACGGTAAAAAAGGCTATGCAGCAGCAATGGAATCTACGCTTCGCTTGACTAATCTTGTAGAAAATGTAGAAAAAGCTCCTAAAAATGCAGACAAACAAGCTGTAGAAAAAGAACTTAATGAAATTCAAACATTGCTTAAGAGCATAAATAATGATCGTGGAGAAGTGCTTGTTAACTCTTATAACTCTGTAGTTGGTTCTGTTCGTCAAGTACTTAACGATGCAAATGAAAACAACCTTAATGACATGATTGAGAATTTCAATAATTATATTGAGTCTTATAACAATACAACTCCAGATCAATTTGACTCTAAATAATCGAATTAACTACGTGATTATTTGAGGATTACAAAAACAGAGCTCCTTTGAAGCTCTGTTTTTTGTTGTTATATATTGTTATATTATTTTCTTATATTTTTAATCTCAATAGTGTCATAATATGATATACTAAAAAAGAGCCGCTCATGGGTTGAGCGGTTTTTCTATGTAAATTTTAAATCTACATTTTAGTTAAATATAATATTAGTATTTTGGGGGACATATGAACTGGAAACGCTTGGCTTTATGCGCAATGTTGGGGATTACAGTGCTTGGTACAACTGCATGTGGTACAAACAGTGGTGAACAACCACAAGGTAATACCGTGAAAGCAGAAACTGTAGCTATGCCCAATTTTACAAACGCACCAATTGCTGATGAATATGCTATCTTTGATACAAACTATGGTCAATTTAAGGTTCGTTTGTTAGGGTCTAAAGCACCGATTACGGTCAAAAATTTTGATTATCTCGTAAAAAAAGGTTTCTATAATGGTGTGACATTTCACCGTGTTATCGAAGGCTTTATGATTCAAGGTGGAGATCCTGATGGCACAGGTGCTGGTGGCCCAGGCTATACAATTCCTGATGAATTCTCCAATGATTTACACTTCAATAAAATGGGCGTTCTAGCCATGGCTAACCGTGGCCCTAATACAGGAGGTTCTCAATTTTTCATTACCTTGGGACCTACGGATTGGTTAGATAATAAACACACTATCTTTGGTACTGTAGTACAAGGTATGGATGTAGTTGAAAAAATCGGCAAAGTTAAAACCGGCCGCAATGATAAGCCAGTAGAGCCAGTAATTATTAATACCATTACATTGGAACCAATCACTGATGATGCGAAAAATGGCAAATAAGGATGCTAAGTCTGAAGAACGGCACTATGTGTACTTGGTGCGATGTGCAGATGATTCTTTGTATTGTGGATGGACTACAGATCTCAAACGTCGAATAGATGCTCACAATGGAGATATCCCAGGTGGTGCAAAATATACGCGAGGACGTCGTCCTGTGACCTTGGTATATTCTGAAAGCTTTCATCAAAAACAAGAAGCACAACGCAGAGAATATGCTATTAAACGGATGACGAAGACTAAGAAATTGGGACTCATTAAGGGTGCAAAATAGTCCTTGATTATGGTATAATATGATGATTAATTACTACCATGGAGGTTGAAAATGAAGCGGGTTCTAGTGTCCGTAAAGAGTGTACAACGAGATATGGATGGCAAGGATACCGTAGTGGAACTGATTTCCCCAGGTACGTCACATGAAAAAGGTAATGCTCAATATGTGCGTTATGAAGAATCTAGTGTGACTGGATTGGATGGGGTTAAGACGACCATTAAAATTCATGATGATTCTATCGTGTTGCTCCGAACAGGGGCTGTCAATATGCGTCATCAATACGTCCGTGGTGAAGAACGTGAAGCCGTATATGAAACACCATATGGTGATTTACATATGGCTGTAAATACTCATGAATTAACAGTAGACTTTCATGATGGCGTAGGTCATGTTCATTTAGGATATGATATTTCCGTTGAAGGTGAATGGCAATTTTATAATCAGTTAGATATAGACGTGCGGGAGGATATAGAGCATGGACATGAAGGAAATCCTGAAATCGGGGATTGAACAGGCATTACAAGATACGATTAACAGCGGTGATTTGCCGGCTGGGGAATATCCAGAAATCGTTCTCGAAGTGCCACCTCAAAAGGAATTCGGTGATTTTTCTACAAACATCGCTATGCAATCCGCTCGTGTAGCTCGTCAAAATCCTCGAGCCATTGCTGAAGCTTTGATTAGTCATATGAATTTTGATTGGCTTGAACGTGCTGAGGTTGCCGGCGCAGGTTTTATTAATTTCTTTTTGAAATCTGATATGGTGTACGATACGTTAAAAGCCATTTTGAATGCTGGTACTGAGTACGGTGTTCAACCATTGCGTGCGCGCGATACGATTCAAGTAGAGTACGTAAGTGCAAACCCTACAGGACCATTGCATGTTGGTCATGGTCGCGGTGCTGCATACGGTAGTGCTCTTGTAAACTTGTTACGTGCAGCGGGTTACAATGTACAATCTGAATACTATATCAATGATGCAGGCAATCAAATCGACAACATGGCTATTTCCATTGAGTACCGTTTCCAAGAGTTACAAGGTGCTAAATTAGTATTCCCGCCTAAACGTAATGAAGACGGTTCTATGCCTGAGTTCGATATTCCAGAAGGGGCTTTAGTGTTCCCTGAAAATGGCTATCGTGGCCCAGATATTATTGAAACAGCGAAAGCGATTGCAGAACGCGAAGGCTTTGATAAATTAAATGCTATGAACGAAGCAGATCGTGTAGCCTTGTTTAAGGAAGAGGGCTTAAAAGAAAAATTAGCTCGCTTAGAGGAAACATTAAGAAACTTCCGCGTTACTTTTGATAATTGGTTCTCTGAACGTACAGTTCATGAAACGGATGAGATTCATCATTCCGTAGAGGCATTAAAGGCCCTTGGCAAAGTTTATGAAAAAAACGGTGCTTTATGGTTAAAATCTACTGATTATGGTGATGATAAAGACCGCGTAGTTATTCGTGATAATGGGGTTCCTACATATTTGGCGGCAGATATTGCGTATCATCGCAATAAATTTGATCGTGGCTTTAAAGAAATGATTGATATTTGGGGCGCTGACCATCATGGCTATGTATGTCGTGTAAAAGCGGCTATGGCGGCATTTGGTTATGACCCTGATAAATTAACAGTATTGTTATTACAAATGGTAGCATTGTTCCGTGACGGACAACTTGTTAAATTGTCTAAACGTAGTGGTGATAGCGTTACATTAGATGAATTGATTGAAGAGGTTGGCGTAGATGCGTCTCGCTATTTCTTCTTGATGCGTTCCTTAGACAGCCAACTTGATTTTGATATTAACTTGGCAAAATCTCGCAGTAATGACAACCCGGTGTATTATATCCAATATGCTCATGCTCGTATTCACAGCATTTACAACCAAGTGCGTGAAGCTGGCATCGCATTTGGCGATTATAGTGAAACTGATTTCACAACACTTACAAGTGAAATGGAATTAGAATTAATTAAGAAATTAGCTGAATATCCGGAAGAGGTCGTTCAAGCTGCTGAACATCGTGCACCTCATCGTATTGCTCGGTACTTATACGATTTGGCAAGCATGTTCCATTCATTCTACCGTCAAGGTCGTATCATTGGCGTAGATCCAGCGTTGCAACAAGCTCGTCTTGGATTAATCACAGCGATTGCCCTCGTTCTTCGTCAAGGCTTGGGTATTTTAGGTATTTCCGCTCCGGAAAAAATGTAATAGGTGGGAGGCATCATGGCAACTAAGTATATTTTCGTAACTGGCGGCGTTGTTTCTTCTCTTGGAAAGGGGATTACAGCAGCATCTTTGGGTCGCTTACTAAAAAACCGCGGTTTCAATGTAACGATTCAAAAATTTGATCCATACATTAATATCGATCCTGGTACGATGAGCCCTTACCAACATGGTGAAGTATTCGTAACAGATGACGGCGCCGAAACGGACCTTGATTTGGGGCATTATGAACGCTTTATCGATATTAACCTTAGCAAACGTTCTAATATTACAGCTGGTAAAGTATATTGGTCTGTAATCAATAAAGAACGCAAAGGTGATTACCTAGGTAGCACTGTACAAGTAATTCCACATATTACAAATGAAATTAAACAAAATGTTTACCGTGTAGGTAAAGAGGATAATGCTGATGTAGTTATCACTGAAATCGGCGGTACTGTAGGTGATATTGAAAGCTTGCCATTTATGGAAGCTATTCGCCAGGTGAAAAAAGAAGTAGGCCGTAACGATGTACTTTACATTCACGTTACGTTAGTGCCTTACATCAATGCCGCAGGCGAGTTGAAAACAAAACCTACACAACATAGTGTAAAAGAATTGCGTAGCATTGGTATTCAACCAGATATTTTGGTATGTCGTAGTGAGAAACATATCTCTGATGATATGAAAGAAAAACTTGCTTTGTTCTGCGACGTAGAACCTGAAGCAGTTATTGAAAATCAAACTTGTAGCTCTATCTATGAAGTGCCATTGATGATGCAAGATCAAGGTCTTGATGATATTGTTATCAAAAAGTTAGGTCTTGAAGATCGTCCATGTGATATGACTGCATGGAAAGAAATGGTTCATAAGATCTTGAATCCTAATAAAGATATTACAGTTGCTATCGTTGGTAAATATGTAGCGTTGCATGATGCGTATTTATCCGTAGTTGAAGCTCTAGATCATGCTGGTATTGCTACAGGTACTAAAGTGAATATTCGTTGGATTGACTCTGAAGAACTTGATGATACTTCTGTAGATCCTAAAGAGGTATTTGAAGGTGTTGAAGGTATCATCGTGCCTGGTGGCTTTGGTTCCCGTGGTGTAGAAGGTAAAATTCGCACAATCCAATACGCTCGTGAAAACAATATTCCATATCTTGGCCTATGCCTTGGCATGCAATCTGCAGTAATGGAATTTGCTCGTAACGTATGTGGCATGGAAGGAGCAACCTCTAGCGAATTCGATGAAAATGCTAAGTACAAAGTAATTGACTTGATGAGTGATCAAGTTGATGTAGATAAAAAAGGCGGTACAATGCGCCTAGGTATCTATCCATGCAAAGTGGAAGCCGGTACGAAAACTCACGAAGCTTATGGGGAAGATTTGATTTATGAACGTCATCGTCATCGCTATGAGTTCAACAATGAATACCGTCAACAATTGACTGATGCAGGCCTTGTAATTTCCGGTACATCTCCAGATGGCCGTCTCGTTGAAAGTATTGAAGTAAAAAATCATCCATTCTTTATTGGTACACAAGCACATCCAGAACTTAAATCTCGCCCAAATAATGCACACCCATTATTCCGTGGTTTCGTAGATGCAATCTTAGAACTAAAAAAATAGTACGTAAAAAGAAGAAAGATGCTCAGAAATGAGCATCTTTCTTCTCTTTTTTGCTTACATCGAAAAAAGTTGGAAAAATATATCGATAAATTTAAAAATAATGCTTGCAATATTGAATGATATTTGTTATTATATAGACAAAGATAGATATAGATGCGGTGGTAAGTACACCAATATAAATATATTCGTTACATATGGAACTCAAATAAGGAGGACATAACATGTCTATTATTGGTAAACAACTTCCTGAATTTACACTTGATGCTTTCAAAAAACCTGAATTGGTAAAAGTTAGCACTGCAGACGTGTTGGGTAAATGGTCTATATTCGTATTCTATCCAGCAGACTTTACATTCGTATGCCCTACTGAGTTGGAAGACGTACAAAACTCTTATGCAGAGTTGAAAGAATTGGGTTGCGAAGTTTACTCCGTATCTTGTGACTCCGAATTCGTTCACAAAGCATGGTCTGATGCTTCTCCAAGCATCAATAAAATCGAGTACTACATGTTAGCTGACAAAAAACATGAATTGGCTGACTTCTTCGATGTATTCCAAGAAGAATCTGCTATGGCTTACCGTGGTACATTCGTAGTAGATCCAGAAGGCTTCGTGCGTACAGCAGAAATTCATGATATGGGTATCGGCCGTTCCGCTGAAGAATTAGTTCGCAAAGTACAAGCTGCTCAATTCGTAGCTAAACATGGCGATCAAGTGTGCCCTGCACGTTGGAAGCCAGGTAAAGACACTTTGAAACCAGGTCTTGATCTTGTAGGTAAAATCTAATTAAGAAACTTATACTTAAATGCTAGAGTAATCTAGACAACTCCTCAAATGACATAAACACGGGCGCGCATCGTTTTCCTGACGATACGGTAAGTCCCAATACCAGATGAACCCTCTCCAATTCATCATGGTAAACCTCATATAACAAACTACAAACTATACGCAAAAGGACTGGCCTTCGGGCTGGTCCTTTTGTGTTATAAGATTATCCTTACTTCGTTGTGTTGCGAATTAACAAAAGTATTATAACTTGAGCTTTCTACGAGGCAAGTTATTAAGTTAAAATATAGGATAAACTCAATAAATATAGAATGAGTAAATATCCCTTTATAAAAGTAGGAAATAAGTTCTTGCATTTTTATAGTGAGTGGTCTATAATGAAATTAATTCCTATTAATATGAAAGGTTTTATAAATATAATATAAGTACTTTATAATATGGGGTGTGTTTAACACTAACGTTTACAAAGAAAGGCAAAATATATGAGGATTTCCACAAAAGGTCGGTATGCATTGATGGTCCTCATCGATTTGGCAGAGCAAGGTCAAGATAAACCTGTCTCCTTGCGATCTGTGGCAGAACGACAAGGCATATCTGAAAAATACCTAGAAGGTATCGTAGCTCGTTTAGGCGCTGCAAAACTAGTGGATAGTATCCGCGGTAAGTATGGCGGCTATCGCTTATCTAAAAGTCCTAAAGAATATACAATTATTGAAATTTTGCTTGCTACAGAGGAATCTATGGCTATCATCTCTACCCTTGATGAAGGGGTGAGTACTGATACAGTGATCAACGAACGGACTGTTGGTTTCTGGGCAGGATTACAAAACTATATTCATGATTATTTAGAAAACGTAACCCTTCAAGATGTAATCGATGGGACCTATGCTAAACTTGATACAAAATATGATAATTGGGATGGTTCTATTTAATAAGGAGTGACCACTATGTCTAAAATTGCAAAATCTTTTGTTGAATTAATCGGTAAAACACCATTATTAGCTGCTACACGTTTTGGTAAAAAATATGGTGCAAACGCTAATATTTTCGCAAAATTGGAATACTTCAACCCAGGCGGTTCCGTAAAAGACCGTATCGCAGCAGCAATCATTCAAGCTGCAGTTGAATCTGGTGAATTACAACCAGGCGGCACAATCGTAGAAGCTACATCTGGTAATACTGGTATTGGCTTGTCTGCTGTAGGTGCTGCGCTTGGTTATAAAGTTGTAATCGTAATGCCTGAAACGATGTCCATTGAACGCCGTAAATTAATGCTTGGTTATGGCGCGCAACTCGTATTGACTGACGGTTCTCTTGGCATGAAAGGCGCTATTGCAAAAGCTAAGGAAATCGTAACGGCTACAGCCGGTGCTATTGAAGCAGGTCAGTTCGTAAATCAAGCTAATCCAGCAATTCATTACAGAACAACTGGACCTGAAATCTGGCAAGATACTGATGGTACTGTAGATATCTACGTGTCTGGTGTTGGTACAGGCGGTACGTTGACAGGTGCAGGTCGCTACTTGAAAGAACAAAACCCTGATGTACATGTGGTTGCCGTAGAACCAGCAGATTCTCCTGTATTGTCTAATGGTAAACCAGGCCCTCATAAAATCCAAGGCTTAGGTGCTGGCTTCATTCCAGATACATTGGATACTAACATTTACGATGAAGTAATCCAAGTTTCTAACGAGGATGCTTTTGCTACATCTCAAGCTTTCGGTCACACAGAAGGCGTATTGGTAGGTATTTCCTCTGGTGCTGCGCTTTGGGCGGCTCAAGAATTGGCAAAACGCCCTGAAAATAAAGGCAAAAATATTGTAGTAATTCTCCCTGATACAGGCGAACGCTACTTATCTACAGCATTGTTCCCTGAAGTTTAATCGCCTATCATGGTGAAAGCATAATAATTGCTTTTACCTGGCTCAAACACATAGATGCCCCCTGTATTTTACAGGGGGCATCCTTTTTTGATTGAATTCTTTTATTATTATAATAGGGTGATGTACTGATTAAATAATGGTGCAGATTATTCATAGTCGGAGAGGGACTTTCACAATAACATTTATAATTGAATACACAAGAAAATTTATAATTGTATATGAAAAAGGAACTACTAGGTAGCTCCTTTAGTATTTTGGTATGTATTTAATTGTGATTATCTACCGTTTTTAACGATATTATCCATCCAGTTGAATAATTCTTCTAAATCGTAGTCACCAGAGTGATCTACATTAAATGGTGTTGCCATATCTACTCTGTACCCAAGGTTTTGAGCACGTGTACCTACGATTAAAGGAATTGCAACAGATGTATTACTGTCGGCTGTGCCATAACGAATACGATAGAATCGTGCATTTGTCGCAGCAGGAGAACCAAGATAGTTCATTGGGTTCATCATAGTAACGATCTTAGCATTTTCTACGTATACATCTTGGTTAGCTGTTGAATCGTGTAATGCAGCAGTAATGGTAAAGTGATTATTATCTGTAGTACTTGTACCAAATAGATTGTTTTCACCTGTATCATTAGCACGAGAGTCAAAGGCACCAGGCGCTTTTGAGCGACTTACAAAGTGGTTATATGCTTCCCAGTTTATGTCTTTGATAGTTCCTGTTTTATTATCTCGTACAAGGTATGTATGCTTGGATAAATCAGTACCTTTAGCTGCTGCTTTATTAGCGGCAGCAACAATAAATTCTTTTACATAATTTTTGAAAGTACCGTTACCGTTCTTGTCAAGTTTTAGTACACGACCTAGAGAGTCACGTAATTGTAAGTTATTTACGTAATCAGGGAAGTGTTCGCTGAGCATTTTAGAGTATGATAGATCGTCTGCATTCAAGTTTACACGTTTCGTCGTACGTTGTGGTGGAGCAGAGTTGCCACCTACATTAGCTTGTGGTAATTCGCCTTGGCCCATAGTTACTTTGTTAAAGGATGTGATACCGTTATAGCTCCATTCGTAAGCCATATCTGCCGCATCAAGGTTAGTGATAGGGGCATATGCAGATACTGCGTATACATTAGTTGCCGCTGTAGCTGCACCTAATGCTTGTAAATATGGTTGGAAGTCGGAGCTGTTACCAGTTGCACCTTGTAATAAGGATACACCACCGCCTGCACTTGTACCATTTGTGATAATGCGGTTTGCATTACCTGGCATAGCGGAATCGTTAGCGTGTAAGTAGGCTGTAGCCGCTTGTAAGTCAACGATTACTGCAGGGGCCTTACCGATAAAGTTGCCATCGGAAGCTTTATTGGTACGACCACGAGTAGCAGGGGAAGCTACTACATAACCACGGGATAATGCGTAAAGAACACTGTTAGGTTTACCATTTTCCATTTTTGGAGTCATAGCTTGACTTGGCATATAACCGCCTACCGCATTTGGCATGAAGATAGGGGCTGTTTGGGTGTTGTAACCGTTGATAGTGCCGTTGTTGAAATATTCCTCTGGTACATAAATGTTCATGTATTGCTGATCTATGTCGATTGGATTAGCCACGTAAGGGATGTACTCGAAGGCACGATATTTGATTTCCTTATTATCTACTGTCGTAGACATAGATTCGTAATTTTTCGCGTCAAAGGCAAGGCTAATTTTTGCAGATGCATTGGCTTGCAATGGTGGATCCATTGGTTGGGAAAGAATATTTTTCTCTTCTGTTACAGAAGAGCCTTTTGTAGAGGCTGTATTACGAGCATCTACATAAGATTGCGGTAATTTACTTTCTTGAACCTGTTTAGTCTCTGCCTCAGATTTAGCTTTTGCTTCGGCTTCAGATTCAGATTTAGCTTTTGCCTCGGCTTCAGCCTGCGCTTTAGCTGCAGCATCTGCTTCTGCTTTAGCTTTTGCCTCGGCTTCTGCCTGAGCTTTAGCAGCAGCATCTGCTTCTGCTTTAGCTTTTGCCTCAGCTTCAGCTTGCGCTTTAGCAGCAGCGTCCGCTTCTGCTTTAGCTTTTGCCTCTGCTTCAGCCCGAGCTTTAGCTGCAGCTGCCGCTTCTTCTTTTGCTAGTTGTTCAGCAGCTAAACGTTCTTGTTCTTCTTGGATCGCAGCTTGTCTTGCAAGTTCCGCTTGTTTAGCAGCAATACGTTCTTGCTCTGCCTTAATAGCAGCTTCGCGTTCTGCTTTAGCTTTCTCGGCCGCGATACGCTCTTGTTCAGCTTTTAAAGCGGCTTGCCGTTGAGCCTCAGCTTGTTGAGCAGCAATACGTTCTTGTTCTGCTTTAATAGCTGCTTGGCGTTGCGCTTCGGCTTGTTGAGCGGCAATACGTTCTTGCTCCGCTCTAATAGCCGCTTGGCGTTGAGCCTCAGCTTGTTGAGCGGCAATACGCTCTTGTTCAGCTTTAATAGCTGCTTGGCGTTGAGCCTCGGCTTGTTGAGCGGCGATACGTTCTTGTTCCGCTCTAATAGCAGCTCTAATAGCAGCTTGTCGTTGAGCCTCGGCTTGTTGAGCGGCGATACGTTCCTGTTCAGCTCTAATAGCTGCTTGACGTTGCGCCTCGGCTTGTTGAGCGGCGATACGTTTCTGTTCAGCTCTAATAGCCGCTTGACGTTGAGCTTCAGCTTGTTGAGCTGCCGCCATACGCTCTTGTTCAGCGCGTAAAGCTTCTTGTCGTTGCGCCTCAGCTTGTTGAGCGGCGATACGTTCCTGTTCAGCTCTAATAGCCGCTTGACGTTGCTCCTCGGCTTGTTGAGCGACGATACGTTCTTGCTCTGCTCTAATAGTCGCTTGACGTTGCGCCTCGGCTTGTTGAGCGGCGATACGTTCTTGCTCAGCTCTAATAGCAGCTTGGCGTTGCGCCTCGGCTTGTTGAGCCGCTAAACGTTCTTGATTTGCTTGTTGCTCAGCAATACGGCGTTGTTCCTCTTGGATACGGATGCGTTCTAGCTCAGCCGCTTGACGGCGTTCTTCTGCAATACGAGCTTGCTCAGCTTGTTGAGCCGCAATACGTTCCTGTTCAGCACGTAAAGCCGCTTGTCGTTGTGCCTCGGTTTGCTGAGCTACCACACGTTCTTGTTCCGCCCGCAAAGCTTCTTGCCGTTGTGCTTCTGCTTGTTGTTGTGCTTGTAGTGCTGCTTGCCGTTGAGCTTCAGCTTGTTTTTGAGCGAGTTGTTGTTGATCAACTTGTGATACATTTTCTTGTTGAGCTGCTTCTTCCGCGGCTAGTTGAGCTAAACGTTCACGCTCAGCTCGTTGAATATCTCGAATCGTAAGCCTCTGTTTTGCTACTACGGCTTTTGTTACTGTAGTATTAGATACAGTTAATGGCGCTATGGATTCTTGTTGAATAACAACAGGCGTACGCTGTACTTGTGTAGTTTGTACTTGTTGCTTACCATCTACTGGTTTCTCTACAGTAACAGGTTCAGTTTTTCGCTGTACATTTATCAAGCTGTGCATTGCTAATGTAGGTTCCATGACAGCCTTTGTATCTTTATTGACAACATACTGAGGTTGAGCTTGAACCTGTTGTTGAGATTGCATTGGTACTACTTGTTGCGGTACTGCTTGTAATGGTGTAACTTGTTGAGTTTGTATAGGGCTAACCGTTGCTGGTTGCATCACGTAGGATGGTTGAGGTTGTGCCATCGATGGTGCTTGTTGTTGTACAATGGTGGCTGGTTGTGGTGTAGTTGGTAAGACTGGCTGAGTTGCCATTGGTTTCACGACTGGAGTTGCTACACTTGTAGTACTTTGTGTCGTTGATTCAGCACTGGTACTCGTACCTACTAAATCATTCATGTTAAGTGTAGGCTCTGCATGGGCAACACCACCCAGCGCAGCTGCGGCAAGAAATGCAGCAGTAACCTTACAATTTTTGGATGATTTCATGAATTAGTTCTCCGAACTAGATTTCTAATAATAATTTATAATTTTAAAGTTAATTAATATTTATATAGTTTAACATAAATCGATGTAATTGTACAGTTTTGAGGATTTGCTTCCACTTTTGAAAGTAGTTTTGATAATGAATTATAAAATAATATTAATTATTTTTGAATATAAGAAAAGGACTAGAGCACGTATATTTTTGAACTATACCTCCTAAATTATGTCCAATTTTAGGTCAGTTCAGAATACGTATATTCTAGTCCTTTTACTATATCTACTAGTGTGACACTAGCTTTTACCATCATAAGAGTCATTAATCAATTAGTCGCTAAATGTTAACTATTAGTTACTAACTGCTAATCGTCGAAACTCATCATAAACAATCAACAATTATCAGCCATCAATCAATCATATATAAGCTATAATTGATGGTTAATTTTAATGATTTATTTTGTGATACTATTTTTTAAGCTTGGCTTTACAAGTGCTAAGATAAAGCAAGCCACAACGGAACCGATTGCGATGGACGCAAGGTATAGTAGTGGATTACCAATTGTTGGTACTACAAAAATGCCGCCGTGTGGAGCGCGTAGTGTGCATTCGAAGAACATGGATAACGCACCGGCTGTACCAGCACCGATAATACAAGCTGGTAATACGCGAACTGGATCGGCTGCTGCAAATGGGATGGCACCTTCTGTGATGAAGGAAAGGCCCATGATGTAGTTTGTGATACCAGATTTACGTTCAGCCTCTGTGAAGCGGCTAGGGAAGAATGTAGTACAAAGAGCGATTGCCAATGGAGGAACCATACCGCCTGCCATGACAGCCGCCATAATACCGTATTCGCCAGTTGCAAGAGCACCAGTACCGATAACATAAGCCGCTTTGTTTACAGGGCCGCCCATGTCAACGGACATCATAGCACCAAAGATAAGACCTAACAATACGCGGCTCGTTGTGCCCATGGATTGCAAGGAGTCCATCAACCAGTGGTTAAGTGCGGATACAGGAGGATTGATGATAAAGGTAATGGCGATACCAATGAATAATACGCCAAGCACAGGGTAGAAGAGAACCGGTTTTGTACCTTCTAAGGCTTGAGGTAAACCAGATACTAATTTCTTAACTAATAATACCAAATAACCTGCTGCGAAACCGGCAATCAATGCACCTAGGAAACCAGAGCCACCTTGGTTAGCTAATAAGCCTCCAACAAAACCAGCTACAAGACCTGGACGGTCCGCAATACTCATAGCGATGTAACCCGCTAATACGGGTAACATGAAGCCAAAGGAAGCGCCACCGATTTGCATTAAGAAAGCTGCAAGAGGTGTACCGGAACCAAAGTTTTTAGGATTTGCTGGGTCGAATACATCGAATAAAAAGGCAAGGGCAATTAAGATACCGCCACCGATAACGAATGGCAACATGTGGGAGACACCATTCATCAAATGTTTGTAGATTTGACGACCAAAGTTATCTGCCGCATCGAATGCAGCCACTGCACCATTTTTGTCAGATGGGGAAGCATGGTATACAGGTGCTGTACCAGCCATAGCTTCACGCAATAACTCTTCCGCTTTATTGATGCCGTTCGCAACCTTAGTTTGAATCATAGGTTTGCCATCAAAGCGTGCCATCTCTACTTGACGGTCAGAAGCTACGATAATGCATTTAGCGTGCTCGATTTCTTCTGCTGTAAGAGCGTCTTTAACACCAGATGCACCATTCTTTTCTACTTTTAAAGAAACACCCATTTCTTTAGCTTTGCGTTCTAAAGATTCAGCCGCCATATAGGTATGTGCAATGCCTGTAGGGCAGCCAGTAACAGCAAGTACATCATAATGCGGGTTATCTACAGAAATCTTAGGTGCTACCTTTTCAATTGCTTCTGTAGCCTTTGCTTCGATAGCATCGGTAATGCTGGTTGCTTTTTGATCCTCTGCTGGTTTGATATATCCTTCTACGGATGGGTCAAAGTTTCCTTCTTCTTTAGCTGTAATGAGCTCTAAGAATCGATCAACAGTAGCCGCTTGAATTAGGGCTTCTTTGAAGTCTGGGTCAATCACCATAGTTGCTAGTTTGCTCAATACCTCAACATGAGTGTCAGCGGCGCCTTCTGGAGCCGCAATCATGAAGAATAGGCGAGAAGGTTGACCATCTAATGCTTCAAAGTCTACCCCATTAGGTACAACCATAGCGGCGAGGCATGGTTCTTTTACTCCTGCAGATTTAGCATGTGGTGTGGCAATACCGTCGCCAAGGCCTGTAGAACCAGACTCTTCACGAGCGAAGACAGCTTTTAAATATTCTGCCTTGTCTGTCAAATAGCCTCCTTTGTCCATCAATTCACTTAAGGTGTAAATGGCGTCAGCTTTTGTGACAGGATCTGCATTCAGTAGGATAGATTGAGGTTTTAATAGATCAGTGATTTTCATATGTGTACTCCTTGATGCACATAAAATATAAAACTATTTAACTCGTACTTGTGAAAGCAGTGTTTCTACTTCTTCAAGGGTTGCGAGGTTTTCAGAGTAAGCGGAGGCAGAGCCACTGGAGATACCCCAATAGAGCGCCTCTTGTAAGTCACCCGTCTTTTCATAGCCCGTAATAAAGCCGGCTACCATGGAGTCGCCAGCACCCACGGAATTCACGAGAGTTCCTTTAGGGGCAGGACTGGTATATACAGTGCCGTCAGCGGACACCAAAATAGCACCATCACCAGCCATGGAGATGAGCACGTGTTGTGCGCCTTTCTCTTGCAATGTTTTTGCTGCTTCTACAAGCTGATCTTTTGTAGATAAAGTGCGCCCAAAGATTTCACTAAGCTCGTGATTATTTGGCTTAATTAAAAATGGTTTATAAGGCAAGACTTTTGTGAGTAGATCCTTTGTAGCATCGACTACGATGCGAATATTTTTATGTTGTAAGCGCTCCATAATGAGTTCGTACATATCGCTTGGTAGGCTAGAAGGAATGCTGCCAGCAAGGATTAAGGTGTCCTTTTCGGTCAACGCATCAAGCTGTTTGTATAGAGCTTCTAATTCGTCGGTACCGATGATTGGGCCGCGGCCATTAATCTCTGTTTCCTCATCAGAGGCTTTTACCTTAACATTGATGCGGGTTAATCCTTCGCGAAGCCGGATGAAATCTTCTTTCACGCCGAATTTCTTGAGTTGTGTTACGATTTCTTCGCCTGTAAACCCTGCGATGAAGCCGAGTGCTGTCGTATCCATGCCAAGATTGTTGAGCACGATAGATACGTTGATACCTTTGCCACCACCGAGAACGTATTCTTGGATGGTGCGATTAATAGTACCCGTCTTGAGGTGATCAAGGCGCACGATATAATCGAGAGCTGGATTAAAGGTAATGGTATAAATCATACAATTTCCCCTTTTGAGATAATACTAATTAGCGTATGATTGGTTGATCTTGCTTCCGTAATCGTAACCAATAGATGAGTGGTACTAGATATAGGAAGAAGGCAAATGGTACATAACCTGTTGAACTTGTACCCATCATGACAATGGGCACGTAGGCAGCGATATTCCATGGTTGTAATGGAGCGATGAGAATGCCACTATTTTCAAATTCTAGCATTACATCTTCGTCTTGAATACCTCGCTGTGCGTAGGTAATACGCATAATAGAGTGCGTCATAACTACCGCAATAGCTTGGCTGCATCCAACCGCACCTGTTAAGAAAGCAAGACCTACATTGGCAGCAAATACATCGCTCCGTGTTTTAGCTCGCTCTAACAGTTGTCGTATATCGTTCCAGAAGCCAACCCCTTCGAGCATGCCTGAAATGGCAGTAGCCATAAAAATTGAAAGGGTAGGGATAAACATCGTTTGTAGACCGCCGCCATGAATGATATTAGCTAGTGGATTATAGTGCGGTAGTTCAAAGCCTGTTAAGGTATACCATCCCAACTCTGAGAGGCTCACATCCTGATTGGTATAGGCTAGAATGGCCGCCGCTAATGCACTGAGTCCGATAGGCCAACGGATAGATACTTTCAAAGGCAATAGGCCAATGACGATGATGACTGGAATCCATAAAGTCCAATCGATATTGAAAATAAAGTGAATTGTATCGGATAGTAAACTATTTTCGTAATTGAGTGGGTACCATTGAGATAGTAATAGATACAGCACTGTAGAGATGATGAGTGCTGGAATACCATCTTTAAACATGATGGGAATATTTGTCGATACCTTTGTATGGGTCAAGGCCGCTACAAGAGATGCACTAGAGGATAGTGGACCGTTTCGATCACCAAAGTAAGCACCTGCAATAATGGCACCGGCCACAATATTTTCTGGAATACTTCCAGCTCTTGCCATCGTGATGAGTACGATGCCTATCGTGCCTACAGTGCCTAGTGCAGTACCTAACAACATACTCACTATAGCTGTTATTAAAAAGGCACAGACGATAAAGATGGATGGATCAATTAAATCGATACCTGTGGCGATAATCATAGGAATAACGCCTGCTGCTTGCCACATGGCGATGAGCCAACCGATGAGAAGGAAGATTTGCATCACTACGATGGATGTTTTCGCACCTGTCCAAGATAGGTTTAATAATTCTTTTAGTGTATATCCTTTGCGGTAGAACACGTAGGCCATGATGCTCCATACGACAATCAAGGCATAACCAATAGCGATGCTATTGGCTACGGCGATGAGGATGACGAGAATGGATGCAAGTAGTCCCAAAAGGGGCTCTATATTCCGTGGCATGAGTGTGCGGCCCTGTTGGTACCTTAGGAACGCATTTAATATAAGTTGTAACCACTTCATTTTAATCGATAGGAAGTTCTGTTTCGAAGACTTCCTCAGCCGGGCCTGTCATGAGCACCGTGCCATCCTCCAAGTATGAAATATGCAATGTTCCTAAATAGAGTTCCACATCTACTTCGCGGCCTGTTAAGCCCTTTTCAAAGGACATAACGGCAGAGGCACAAGAGCCTGTTCCACAAGCTAAGGTAGCACCAGCGCCGCGCTCCCAAGTGCGCACCTTGATATGTTTGTCATTTACTACTTCAATGTAGTTTACATTTGTGTTAGCAGGGAAGGCATCGTGCTTTTCAAGGATTGGGCCTTGTGTTGTAACAGGGGCCTTTGTAATGTCGTCGATGAATACCTCCGTATGAGGCACGCCGAGCAATACGGAGCTTACTATTACGGTCTCACCGTTTACATCGAGGTCTACGTCGATAACCTTATCCATGTTTACATTCATAGGAATGTCTTGGGCTTTGAAGAATGGTTTGCCCATGTCTACAGTAACTTGTGTGACTATACCGTTTTCGATAGTCAAGGTAGGCTTCATTATGCCTGCTAAGGTTTCGATGGTGAAAGTCTCTTTCGTAGTTTCACCGTGTTCATAAGCGTATTTGGCAAAGCACCGAATCGCATTACCGCACATTTCTGCTTCACTACCATCGGAGTTGATGATACGCATGCGCACATCACAAGTTTCGGAAGGTACTAGGATGGCAAGACCATCGGCACCAATACCCGTGCGACGATCGCAAAGGCGGATAGCGAGGTCTGTGTAGTCTTTAGAAGTCCCTTGTGGGTCGGCAAATAGGATGAAATCATTGCCGAGACCATGCATTTTTGTTAATTTCATAAAGTCTCCTATCAATAAGTAAGACTTTCACCATGAAGCCCGTGAAAGTCTCAGATGCATATAATTATATATTCTATATTATATCATAAAAGGCCCTCGAAAATGAGATGTTTGTTGCTTTATTGTTTAACCGAGAAATGATAAAATAAAAAGTAATGTAGCTAATCGTAATAGAAAGAGGAACATATATGCGAATTCAAGGGATTTCTGGATCTCGTGGCGTTGCAGTAGGCAATGTATATAGATATATTCAAGAGGAAATTGTCATTCCTGATTACACTGTAGCGGAAGACAAGGTAGAAGAAGAAATTAGCAAGTTTGCAACTGCTATGGCATCTACCTTAAAACAATTGGATACTATTCGTAAAAAAGCGTTGGATGAAATGGGACCAGAAGAGGCCGCTATTTTTGAAGCGCACATGCAAATCGCTCAAGACCCATCCTTGTCTGACGGAATTAAATCCCTTGTTGAGTCTAGCCATATGAACGTGGTAGCGGCCACGTCTCAAACAATTGAAAGCTTTGCCAATATCTTCCTTGGTATGGAAGATGCCTACATGCGTGAACGAGGTGCAGATATTAAAGATATCGGCGATCGTTTGATGCGCAATATATTAGGTATGAATCCTCGCGGTTTATCACATATTTCTGGCGAAGTTATCTTGGTGGCTCATGATTTGGCACCATCTGATACGGCCTCCCTCGATAAAAATGTGGTAAAAGGCATTGTCACTGCGGCGGGTGGTCCTACATCTCATGCGGCTATCATGGCTCGTACACTCGAAATTCCCGCTGTTATGGGAGTCGGCGATATTGAAAGTTTCGCTGATGGCGACAAAGCAGTCGTTCTTGGTACCGATGGTATCGTAGAAATCAATCCATCTGATGCGGATTGGACGGAATATACAAATCAAGCGTTGGCGTTTCAAGAGGAATTAAAACGGTTGCGCGAATCTGCTAATCTTGAAGCTACCACCACTGATGGTCACCATGTAGAATTATTCGGTAACATCGGCAAGGCAAAGGATGCTAAACATGTGCTCACTATGGGGGCACAAGGTATTGGTTTGTACCGCACAGAATTTCTTTACATGGAAAACGATGAACTGCCTACAGAAGATGTACAATTTGAAGAATATAAAAAGGTAGCCCAAGAGATGAAAGGGCAACCGGTTATCATTCGTACCATGGATATCGGTGGTGACAAGGAATTAAAATGCCTTGATTTGCCAAGTGAAATGAACCCATTCCTAGGCTATCGTGCCATTCGTATTTCTTTAAATCGTCCAGATATCTTTAAGGTACAATTGCGTGCCTTGTTACGAGCTAGTGCATTTGGTGATATTCACATCATGTATCCTATGATTGCTTCCGTTGAGGAAGTGAAACAAGCGAATGCAATGCTTGATGAATGTAAGACGGAGCTGGCGGCTGAAGGAAAGGATTTCAACAAGGATATCAAGGTTGGCATCATGATCGAAGTACCTGCGGCAGCTGTTATATCTCCAATTCTTGCTAAATATGTAGACTTCTTTAGTATCGGTACGAATGATCTTTGCCAATACACATTGGCAGTAGACCGTATGAACGAAGCGATCGGTAGCTTGTATCAACCGTTGCATCCAGGTGTGTTACGTCTTATTAAACACATTATTGATGCCAGTCATGAACAAGGTAAGTTTACAGGTATGTGTGGTGAGCTTGCTAGCGATCCTGTGGCGACCATGATTCTATTAGGTCTTGGTCTCGACGAATTCTCCATGACTGCTTCTTCTATTCCTCTTATTAAAAACATTTTACGTTCTGTTTCCAAAGCAGAATGTGAAGAGGTGGCAAACAAAGCACTTACTATGGACACAGCAGAAGAAATTACAGAATACGCTAAATCTGTATTAGCTGAAAAAGGTTTATTATAATTCTATTTTTGTTAAATAGGATCATTACATAGCAAATAAGATGTAATATACTTGAATTGAAATGCTTGATATTGATACAATATATCTATTAGAACGTATGAGATAGGCTCTGCCTATCGCGATAGAAAGAGGTTATCATGAAAGAATTAACAGTAGAAATTACTAACGAATCTGGTTTACATGCTCGTCCTGCTACAGCCTTCACACAATTGGCTGCTAAGTTTGCTTCCAAAGTGACTATCGCTGCTAATAGTAAAACAGCAGATGCTAAATCCATCTTAACTGTATTGACTTTGGGGGCTACAAAAGGAACATCCGTTACATTGACTGCTGACGGTGCTGACGAAGATGATGCTCTCGCTGCATTGAGCGAATTCTTAACAACTAACCACGATTAATATGGGAATAATAAAAAGGACTCTACATTTGTAGAGTCCTTTTTTATTTACCCATATTTGCAAAGCGCTCTACAGCTTTTGTAAAGTCGCTAATGGTTTTTTCCACGTCACCATGTTCGATACCATCTCGTACGCAGTGGTTGATATGTCCTTCAAGAATTACTTGTCCTACTTTATGTAGTGCAGACTTAGCTGCATTAATTTGGCTCAACACATCTTCGCAGGGAATGTCTTCTTCAATCATTCGATCAATAGCTTGCACTTGACCTAAGATTTTACGCAATCGACGATGCAGATTTTCTGAATCCATACACTGTTTCATATTACTCCTCCATAGGCATGTTTTTATCATCTCATATATTATACTCTATTTAAAGTTTTTAATACAACTTAATAAGTATAACTAATATGCATTAATCGGTATTTATAGATATATAGTGTCGTGCCGTTATAAGATATATTAAATATATTTGTAGTATGAGTGGACGTAAAAACTAGTGTTTTACATATCTTCTTCTTGATTGATGTGATACAATACATTTAATATACTTTATATTTGTATATGTATATAAGGTATTGTATAGATGGCTAGATTATAAACTTATGTTTACATGTGTTTATATTACAGACCTTTAAGAAATAGGTGAAAGAAATGAAAGTATTTCGCTACCTTCGAAACCTAGTTGTATTCGTGGTGGTCATGATTTTGGCTATGTTTATATATGACGGATACCATAGCTTTCAAGGGACAAATCGTGAGAGTAAAGCTCATACACTTGTTGAAAAACAAATAGAACAAAGTGAAGACACGCTCAGTCGTACGGATCGAATTATACGCCTGTTTACATTTAGAGATAAAGTACAGATAGCTCTTAATCAACGTGTTTCAAAAGAGCATTGGGTGAAAGGGGATGTTATTCCTGAGTATACAAAAAATGCATTAATCGCTATTGAAGATAAGCGGTATTATAAACATGGAGCTATTGATGTACTCGGTATTATTCGCGCCTTGTACACAAATACCATAGCAGGTGAAACCTTGGAAGGCGGTAGTACTATTACACAACAACTTGTAAAAAATCTGTTCCTTTCCTCAAAGCGCATCATGAGTCGTAAGGTAGAAGAGGCCATCCTCGCTAGCGAGATGGAACATTACTATTCTAAGGAAGAAATTTTAACTATGTATTTGAATACCGTATATTATGGTCATAATTATTATGGTATCTACGAAGCAGCTCACGGATACTTTGGGACGAGTCCCAGTCGATTAACATTGGGGCAAAGCGCTTTGCTCGCTGCATTACCCAATGCACCGTCCTATTTAGATCCTTACACGAACTATGAAGGGGCTAAAGCTCGACAAAAGCTGGTGCTCGAACAAATGGTAGACCAAGGCATGATTACACAAGCAGAAGCAGACTATGCGTATGAACAGGACTTAGAGCTTGTGGAAGAATAACTTAATATATTTAATAAGCTATATCTGGTGTTCGATTACTAGATATAGTTTTTTATTAGTTCGGAAAAGAAATATATTATTAAAGTGAATAAAAATAATACTTGCATTTATAATTATACAGGTGTATACTATTTTTTGTCAGAAGGAGAAAATGCCTGTCGGGATAGAAAATACCACGGTGCTTTCACAATTATCTGATATTGTATTGATTATATGAGTTTAAATAGATAGTGGTTTATGAGGTGTTATCATGGGTAAAGCAAATAAAGTAGTACTCGCATATTCTGGTGGCTTAGATACTTCTGTTATCATTCCTTGGTTAAAAGAAAATTATGGCGCTGAAGTTATTGCTGTGTGTGTAGACTTGGGCCAACCTGAGGATTATGATGCAGTTGAGAAAAAAGCAATCAAATCTGGCGCATCTAAAGCGTACATCGTTGACGCTAAGGAAGAGTTTGTAAAAGATTATATTTGGCCTACAATAAAAGCTGGTGCAGTTTATGAAGGCAAATATTTATTAGGTACATCCTTTGCTAGACCTTTAATTGGTAAAATCCTTGTAGATATTGCTAAAAAAGAAGGGGCTGATGCAATCGCTCACGGTGCGACTGGTAAAGGTAATGACCAAGTTCGTTTTGAGTTGACTATCAAAGCATTAGCTCCTAACATGAAAATCATTGCTCCTTGGAGAGAATGGGATTTGAAATCTAGAACAGATTGCATGGAATATGCTGCTAAACACGATATTCCAGTTGTAGCTACAAAATCTCACCCATATTCTATGGACCAAAACGTATGGCATTTGTCCCATGAAGGCGGCGATCTTGAAAATCCAGCAAATGCGCCTAAAGATGATGTGTACTTGGTAACACATACTCCTGAACAAGCTCCAGATGAAGCTGGTTATGTAACTGTATCCTTCAAAGAAGGTGTACCTGTAGCTGTAGATGGTCAAGAAGGTACTCCATTACAAATATTAGAAAAACTCAACGAAATCGGTGCACACTATGGTGTAGGCGTTGTAGATATCGTCGAAAATAGATTGGTAGGTATGAAATCTCGTGGTGTTTATGAAAACCCAGGTGGCTCTATCATCATGTATGCTCACAGAGAACTTGAATACCTTTGCCTCGACAGAGCTACATACCACTACAAAGAACTCATTGCTAACAAATACGCTGAACTCGTATATGATGGCATGTGGTTTGCACCATTGATGAACGCATTACAAGCGTTTGTTGATGAAACTCAAAAAACTGTAACTGGTGAAGTAAAACTTAAATTGTACAAAGGAAATATCATTTCTGCGGGCAGCACTTCCCCATATTCCTTGTACAGCGAAGATTTCGTAACATTTGAAGAAGATGATGTATACGATCAATCTGATGCAGAAGGCTTCATTAACTTGTTCGGTTTACCTCTCAAAATTAATGCACTGATGAAAGAGAAAGCAGGTAAATAATGGCTAAATTGTGGGGCGGGCGTTTCACAAAAGGCACTGATAAAGCGGTAGAGGATTTTACATCCTCTATCGCTTTTGATGCGCGGATGTACGCCGAAGATATTGCAGGCAGCAAGGCACATGCGACTATGCTAGCAAAACAAAATATTATCTCCGACGCAGATCGAGATGCAATTTTAGCAGGTTTAGCAAAGATTAAAGGGCAAATCGATAAAGGGGAATTCCCATTTTCTGTAGCTCTTGAAGATATTCATATGAATATTGAAAAGCGTTTAACTGATGACATCGGTGAAGCGGGTGGTCGTTTGCATACCGGCCGTAGCCGTAATGACCAATGCGCAGTAGACTTGCACATGTACGTGCGTAAAGCTGTTGTGGAAATGGGTGAACTCATCGTAGATATGCAGAAGGCTCTCATCGAAACAGCTGAAAAGTATAGTGATGTTATCATGCCTGGCTATACGCACTTACAACGGGCTCAACCTGTATTGTTTGGGCATCATATGATGGCCTATTTCTCTATGTTGGAACGCGATTTTGATCGTTTGTTGATGGTATTCAAACATGCTGACATCATGCCACTTGGGGCCGGCGCATTAGCTGGTTCTACATACGGCATTGATCAAACATATACGCAAAAGCTTTTGGGCTTTTCTCGTATTTACGAAAATAGTATGGACGCCGTATCTGACCGTGACTACGTAGTTGAATTCTTGTCCTTTGCATCTCTAGTGATGATGCACTTGAGTCGTCTTAGCGAAGAGTTGATCTTGTGGTCTACCAATGAGTTCAATTTTATTGAACTTGATGATGCTCACTGCACGGGCTCTAGCATCATGCCTCAAAAGAAAAATCCTGACGTTTGCGAGCTGGTTCGTGGCAAAACAGGCCGTACCTATGGTCATTTGTTAGGCCTTTTAACAACTTTGAAAGGCTTGCCTCTTACATACAACAAGGATATGCAAGAGGATAAAGAAGGTATCTTCGATGCTATTGATACAGTACACTTCGCATTGTCCATTAATGCGGCTATGATTCGTGGTATGAAGGTCAATGGGGCTCATATGAAAGCAGTCCTTGATGACGACTTCTCTAATGCTACGGATATGGCAGATTATCTTGCGAAGAAAGGTGTCCCATTCCGTGAAGCCCATGAAATCGTAGGTAATGCGGTGCATCATTGCATCGAAAAAGGTTGTGTACTCCTTGATCTATCCGTAGAGGACTTCAAAGCTATTTCCAACCATTTTGATGCAGATATTCTTGACGCTATCTCCATCGAAGCTTGTGTTGCAGGTCGTAATAACTATTCTGGTACGGCTCCGGAGTGTGTGGAACGACAACGTAATAATGGCAAAGCTATTATCGCTACAGAAGAAAAACAAATTACTGAATGGAAACATATTATTGAATCCGTACAGGCATAAAAGTAGTGTAAGAATACATCAACAATAAAAGTAAAGAATAATTATCAATATAAATTTGAAAGTCTGAGATCGATATACATATAAGGATTTCATTAAGGGTCTAATATTGCCCATTATACTTATATGTATATCGATTTTTTATTTAAAAGCTAGACGATACCTATAAATCCCAAAATTCTAATTGATAATTCACTATTAAAATGATGCATTTGTGTGTACACATATAGTGGACTGTGAGGAAATAATAGTCTTGTACTAGGACACTATAACCGTGATAGATAGGAAAAATTACATCTATACACAGAATAAAATAGGGTAAAAATATACTTTGCCACAATTAAAATGAGTTCTGTTCAATTTTGATGATAAATTACCTATGATTTATTCAATTCGTGTAATATAGCTTGTCCGCCAATAAAGTACTTTTATTTTGGTTTCATAGGTGTTATTATTTAACTCGTAATAAGAATAAAAACGGTAAATTCACATTCAAGCCCATCACAGCACGAACTGGATTTACTTAGCGGTATATATATTTTAAGTGAATTATGGACGAGAAAAAATTCACCTTAGTGAAAGGGGATTGATACATGAAAACCACCGCTAAAAAAATGTCTGTATTCCAGCTAACCACAATGGTAGCAGCCAATATGCTAGGAGCTGGGATCATTATGTTACCAACTAATTTGGCTCAAGTTGGTACTATTTCAGTTTTATCTTGGCTCGTGACAGCTGTGGGTGCGCTTTTACTAGCGTATATTTTTGCTCAAGCGGGTATGTTCTCCCAAAAACAAGGGGGCATGGGCGGTTATGCAGAACATCGCTTCGGTAAAACTGGACATTTTATGGCGAGCTATGCTTACAGCATATCTCTCATCATTGCTAATATCGCCATCGCGGTATCTGCCGTAGGTTATGGCGCAGCTTTCTTTGGCGTTGACCTCAATGCGACACAAACAAGTCAGGTAACAATTGTGCTCTTGTGGTTTGCAGCGATTCTAAACTTCAGAGGGAATCGTTTCACAGGTCGACTCAGCAATATGACTATTTGGGGCTCTATTGTTCCGGTTTTATTAATCGGTACAATCGGCTGGTATTGGTTTGATCCATCTATTTATTGGGCGGCATGGAACCCAAATGATCTTCCGCTTTATGATGCGGTAAAACAATCTATTTCCCTAACTTTATGGGGCTTCCTAGGATTTGAGTCCGCAGCGGCTAATGCTGATGCTGTTGAGAATCCAAAGAAAAACGTACCTATCGCAACTGTGGCGGGTACATTAGCAGTGGCCGTGGTTTATATCTTGTCCACAAACGTTATGGCAGGTATTGTGCCTAACGTTGATTTATTAAATTCTAATGCACCATTCGGTTTGACATTCGTATACATGTTCAATGATACAATTGCAAACATCGTTATGGCTGCTATGGTTATTTCTTGCTTTGGCGCTTTGCTTTGCTGGCAATTCACATTGTCTCGCGTCTTCAAAAGTGCAGCAGAACATGGTTACTTCCCTAAAATATTCGCTCGTGTAAATAGCAAAGATGCTCCTGTTCGTGGTGTATTGATTTTACTCGCTGTTGAAACATTACTTACTTTATTCACTGCAAGCGAATCCTTGCGTGAGCAATTTGAAATCTTAGTAAACTTAGCGGTTGTAACTAACGTAGTACCGTATGTATTGTGCATTTTGGCAGTACCTACAATGATGCGTATGGCTGGCGTAGCTGAAAGTCGTATTAAACGCTCTAATTACTTGTTCGGTATAGGCGTTCTTTATTGTCTATATGCAATCTACGCATGTGGTTTTGATGCTATGGTAGGTAGCGCAGTGGCAGTAAGCATAGGTTTGGTGATTTATGTTTTGCGTAAAGCGTGGGATACACGCAGAGCACACCGCTTACAACAAAGTATTGATTAACTGAATACATCTCGTCTTATTAGAGGCTATTACTTCGGTAATAGCCTCTTTTTTATGATAATTATAAATTAGACTTATAATTCATGAGTGTCTAATTTGAAAAAACTTAAAGAGCATTTTTATTATTAATCAAATTTTTGCTGTGCATAAAAAGATTTTATAATAAAGTTTTTACGTTGCTTTGTTATTATTAAAATTAATATATATACCGTCTTATACAGTAAATATAATAAAAAATTATTTATATAAGTTAATTTATATGGTTTTATGCAGGATTGTGAATTTAATCACTAATCAATATTTTTTATCAGTATAAAAATTATATTGAAAATACGTGAAATATATATACCCATAAGGGGTATATGTATTGTAAATAGAGTGTTAATATAGTATATTTATAATCGATAAAAATGAATGAACTAGTGAGTGTCGGTATTTACCGAGCGTAAAAGAGGAAAATGGGTGAAAAACCCATACTATGCAAATAGCTGTAATGAGGAGCAAGGTTTCATTATAGGGTCACTGGGAAACTGGGAAGGCCGAAATGTTGCGATGAATCAGAGTCAGAAAGCCTGCTCTAAAGGCATGGTATACATATGCTGTGCTTAATTTGGGTTAGTCGGGCGACTAACCTTTTTTCGTTCCCTAGCCTTTAAGCTTCATCGCTATATAAAAAAGCTAGTACCATTAGTTTGTCATTTGAATTGTTGTTAGTGTTTAGAGAGTTTAGGAGGCGCCTATGGGCAAACGCTTTGTCAAACAATTGGGGCAATTTATTGTTACCTTGTTTGGCATCACATTTTTGACATTTTGTCTCACCTATTTAGCACCAGGTGACCCAGTAACGATGTTACTTGAAACGGCAGATACTATCGTATCTCAGGAGCTTATCGATGAAACTCGAGCTCAGCTTGGGTTAGATAAACCATTTGTAGTACAGTATGCAAACTGGGTCGTCAATGCCGCACAAGGTGATTTAGGGATGAGTTATTCTGCTAAAAAACCAGTAGTAGATCGTATGTTGGAGGCTTTACCAGGTACATTAATGTTAGCGGGTACGGCTTTAGTATTTACGCTGCTCTATGCATTGCCTGCAGGTATTATAAGCGCCTTAAATCGTAACAAATGGGTTGATTATGTGTTGAGATTTCTATCCTTCGTAGGCGTATCTATGCCTACGTTCTGGTTAGGTCTTGTACTGATTTACATCTTCGGTCTTAAATTGGGCCTTGTACCGATTGCATCCTCTCGAGTGACTGCGTCTGGTGTTATTTTGCCCGCTATTACTTTGGCAGTTGTTGTTGGGTCTAAATACATGCGTCAAGTGCGGCTCGTTATCCTTGAGGAAATGCAAAAGGATTATGTTATTGGCGCTCGTGCTCGCGGTGTTAGTGAGATAAAAATTTTATTCGGTCATATTTTACCTAATGCGGTGTTACCACTCATCACTATTCTTGGTGTTGTTATTGGTTGGTTACTAGGTGGTGTGGCAGTCGTAGAAATGGTATTCTCTTGGCCGGGACTTGGGAATATGGCAATTTATGCTATTACTATGCGCGATTATCCATTGATTGAAGGTTTTGTGTTGTGGGTTGCTTTAGCATATATGTGTATTAACGCATTGGTTGATGCATCATATATCTTATTAGACCCTAGATTGAAAAGGGAGAGAGCATAATGGCAGAATTTATTCAAAAACATAAATTGTTCTCTTTCTATAGTGGGTTGATGATTATCATTGTTCTCATCGCTATCTTTGCACCCTGGCTTGCACCGGGCGATGCTTTCACCTCAAATATAAATCAGGCATTGCAAGCACCAAGCAGCCAACATTGGTTTGGTACAGATAAATTAGGACGTGATGTATTATCTCGTATCATTTATGGTACTCAATTATCCTTGTTCATGGGCGTATCCATCGTCGTTATCATGGTGAGCATTGGTACTATCATCGGTGCTATAGCAGGATATTTTGGCGGCAAAGTCGAAATGGTCCTCATGCGCCTAGCTGATATTATGTTATCATTCCCTGGTATCGTATTGGCTATTGCTATTGCTGGTATTCTAGGTGGTAGCATTGTAAATACGATTTTAGCCTTATCTGTTGTAGGTTGGGCAAAATATGCTCGTATTGTACGTTCTATGACGCTCAAGGTGCGCGGTGAGGAATATGTAACGGCTGCTGTTATGATGGGCGCATCTACGACGGCCATCATCAGACGTCATATCATTCCTAATATTATGCCTCTCGTTATTACAACAGGTGCATTAGATATCGGGGCTATCATGATTGAGGTAGCAGGTTTATCCTTCCTTGGCTTTGGTGCTCAGCCACCGACTCCAGAATGGGGTCTTATGCTTAACGAGGGTCGCCAGTACTTGCAAACGAGTCCATGGCTCATGGCATTCCCTGGTATGTCCATCCTTATCGTGGTTGCTATTTTTAATCTTTGGTCCGATTCCTTACGTGATGTAGTGGATCCTAAAAACCAAGGATAATATAGTATATCTATTCATGTTTTGAAAGCTTTTGGTGGTAATTTCTCTTGTAAAAGCTTCTATGTGAATAGGTATAAATAATGGTTTTTCCATCACTGACTATTTTGGATTATCATAGTCTTGATGTTTAAATGTTTTTATGTTTTGTATGTAATTGTACAAGGAGATTTTACATGAAAAAATCTTGGAAAAAGGCCCTTTTAGCAGGTCTTAGTATTGTAATGATGGGTTCCTTCATAGCTGGTTGTGGGTCTGATAATAATGGTGCTGCTAACAAAGATGTATTAAAAGTAGGCGTTACTAACTTCGCATCCACATTAGAACCTACAGAAAACTTCTTCGCATGGGTTGTAATGCGCTATGGTGTAGGTGAAACATTGGCTAAGTTTGACGAACAAATGAAACCTCAACCATGGATTGCATCTAAATGGGAAGTATCCCCAGATCATAAAACGTGGACTTTCACAATCAATGATAAGGTGAAATTCTCCAATGGTAAAAAAGTTGATGCAGCAGCTGTAAAGGCGTCTATTGAACGTGCTTTTGCAAAGTCTAATCGTGCGAAAACATTCTTCGAATATGACTCTATGGAAGCTAATGGTCAACAATTAGTTATTCATACAACAAAAGAATATCCTAATATGCCTGGCCTTTTAGCGGATCCGTTGTTCCTAATCGTTGACGTTCAAGCTGAAAAAGATGGCCGTAACTTTGCGAAGGAAGGTCCTATCGGTACAGGCCCATATGTAGTTAAATCCTTCACTAAAGAACGTGCTGAAATGGCTGCGAACGAAAACTACTGGGATGGTACAGTACCATTTAAAACTGTAGAAATTCCTTCCATCGATGACCCTAATACGCGTGCTTTGAGCTTACAATCTGGCGACGTAGATATGGCTGTTAACATCGGTCCTGGTGAAATTGGTTTATTCCAAGGCAATGATAAATTCAAAGTAGATGAAATCGCATCTCTTCGTGTCGTATTGGCCCGTATTAATCAAAAAGGTATTCTTGGGGATGACAAAGTTCGTGCTGCAGTTATCTCTGCAACAGACCGTAAAAACTATGCTGATGTATTGTTAAAAGGTACATTTATTCCTGGTTCTGCTCCAATTCCACCATCCATGGACTATGGCTTCAACGATTTGAAAGATCCTAATGCGTATAATCCTGAACGTTCTAAACAATTGTTGGCTGAAGATGGTTGGAAAGATACTGATGGCGATGGGATCCTTGATAAAGATGGCAAACCATTAACATTCAACTTCATAGTATATAACTCTCGTGCAGAATTACCACTTTATGCAGAAGCTGTTCAAGCAGACCTTAAAAAGGTTGGCATCGATATGAAAATCAAAACAGTTGACTATAACTTGATCGATAAAATGGGTCAAGACGGCGACTATGATATGCTTATCTCCAACATTGTAACAGCTAATACAGGTGATCCAATCTGGTTCTTGGCTAACTATTGGCACACTAACAACAATGGCTCCAACCCTCAAAATGGTTCTGGTTACTCCAATCCACAAGTTGACCAATTGTTAGATGCAGCTGAAACTGAATTCGACCCAGCAAAACGTCGTGATTACGCAATGCAAATTCAACAATTGTTGATGAATGATGGTGCTGCATTATTCTTAGGCTATCCTAAAACTAATATCGTTACAGGTTCTTACTTGAAAGGTGCTGTAATGTACCCAAGTGATTACTACTGGATTACTAACAAAATTACAAAATAGTGAGGAGCTATAATGGCAGAAAACATACTAACTGTAGAAAACCTTAACATTGCGTACCAAGGTGTGCCTGCTGTTATGGATGTGAACTTTACCTTGGAACGCGGTAAGGTATTAACCATTGTAGGTGAGTCCGGATCCGGTAAAACTACTGTAATCCGGGCCCTCATGGGTTTATTATCTGTAGGTGGTGAGGTTACAGACGGTACAATGATCTTTAACGGTCACAACCTTCGTACCCTATCTAAGTCAGAATGGAGAGCCATACGTGGTAAAGATATGGCTATGATTTTCCAAGATAGTGGTAGTGCATTAGATCCAATTGTTCGCATTGGTAAACAATTTAGAGAATTGTTTACATCTCATATTGAAATCACTAATGATGAATGTGATCGACGAGCAATTGAGTTATTAGAATCTGTATCTCTTCCTAATGGAGCGGATATATTGCGCCGTTATCCACACGAATTATCTGGTGGTCAACGTCAACGTGTTGGTATTGCTATGGCGTTAGCATTGGACCCAGCATTACTCATCGGTGACGAACCGACATCTGCACTCGATGTAACAACACAATCTCAAGTGGTTATGCAAATGCTTGAACTAGCTAAAGAGCATAACTCCGCAATCGTAATGGTAACCCATAATCTTGGTGTAGCGGCGTATATGTCAGACTACATTATCGTTATGAAAAAGGGCCGTGTCGTAGATGCAGGTACTCCTAAAGACATTTTGGAAAATCCATCTAATGAATATACGAAACAATTAAAAGAGGCTGTACCAACATTGGGAGGAGGTCGTTACATTGACTAACTACGCAGTAGAATTAAAAAATGTATGTAAACGATTCCCACTTCCCACTGGTGGTGAACTCGAAGCATGTAAGGATATTAATATAACTCTCGAAAAAGGTCAGTCCCTTGGTATTGTAGGTGAATCTGGCTCTGGGAAAACAACATTGGTTCGTATGATCATGAAAATGCTTCCTATTACGGAAGGCGAGATTTATGTAGATGGTGTAGAGATTCAACATATGAATTCTGAACAAACGAAAGAATATCGTAAAAAGATTCAAATGGTATTCCAAGATCCATCTGCAGCTTTTAACCCACGTATGAAGGTTAAAGATATCATTCTTGAGCCACTTTATAATTTTGGTCTTCTTGAAAAGGGAAAAGAAGAGCAAATCGCAGGTGACTACCTGGAAATGGTAGATTTACCTCGTGAGTTTATGCATCGCTATCCTCATGAAATGTCTGGTGGTCAACGCCAACGTGTTGCCATTGCTCGTGCTATCGTTTTAGAGCCCGAAATCCTCGTGTTAGACGAGGCTACTAGTGCCCTAGATGTATCTGTACAAGACTCCATTGCGTACCTTTTGGCGCGTTTACAAAAAAAGAAAAATTTAACATACCTATTTATTGCTCATGATATTGCCTTTATTCGTACGATGTGCCACAAGGTGGTCGTAATGTACAAAGGTGCTATCGTTGAAGAACTAGATGCTTTCCACTTGGCGGATGCAAAACATCCATATACAAAGGTTTTATTGAGCTCTATCTTTGAAATTGGTCAAGATCATAAGCCGCTTACCTTGGATGAGGCTGCATTAGAAGCTTAATAGGAAAATTTACTTTCAAAATTTCAAAAGTATAAATTTGAAATGTAGAGAGTTACATCGGATAGGTAAACTTAAAATAGCAGTTAGTTTCAAGACTAACTGCTATTTTTATGCATAGTTAAGATATGAAATTTTTTAATAGATATATTGAAATGTTTCTCAAATTATACATTGTGTTAACACCTAATATATAGTATAGTTGACTGTATAAAATATACCCCTATGGGTATAACAAGATATGCTCATATGAAGTGATGTACATAGATTCTCTTTATATTAACTATTGTAAAAGCAGGTTATATTTACTAGATTATGTTAATGCAAAAAATAGTGAGTATCTGAGTATAAATAGATAGTTAATGTGTGTAGAAAGGTTAGGTGTATAAATGAAAGGATTACGCAAGGCTTTACTAATTGGTATGACCCTTGGTGTGACTATGCTCGGAACTGTTGGTTGTATGAATCAAGATTCTGCTTCATCTAATGATGTATTAAAGGTAGGGGCTATTAGTTTTGCTGGCACATTAGAACCAACGGAAAATTATTTTAGTTGGGCCGTTGTACGATTTGGTATAGGTGAAACGCTTATCAAGTTTGATGATCAAATGAAAGCAACGCCTTGGCTTGCCACCTCTTGGAAGCAAGGTGATGACAAGTTAACATGGACTTTCACCATCAATGATAAAGTTAAATTCTCAAATGGTAATAGTTTGACAGCTGAGGCGGTAAAAGCATCTTTAGAACGAACTTTTGCTAAAAGTAAACGAGCAAAAACGTTCTTTAACTATACAGAAATTACTGCTAACGGTCAGGAGTTGACCATCAAGACTGACAAGGAATATTATAACTTGCCCAACTTGTTAGGAGATCCATTGTTTTTGATTATGGATGTGACAGCAGAGGCGAATGGTCGTGATATTGCAAAGGAAGGTCCTATTGGTACTGGTCCATATGTAGTATCCTCTTTCACAAAAGAGCGTGCTGAACTAAAACGTAATGATAATTACTGGGATGGTAAAGCAGGCTTTGCCAAGGTTGAGATTCCTTCCATTAATGATGCGAATACGCGTGCTATGGCATTACAATCTGGTGATGTAGATATGGCTATTAGCATTGGACCTGGTGAATATAGTATCTTCCAAAATGATAAGAACTTCACTATCTATGAAATGTCTTCCTTGCGTGATGTATTTGTTCGTATGGGGCAAAAGGGGAAACTACGAAATCCAAATCTTCGTGCAGCCCTCATTGCAGCGGCAGACCGCGAGTCTTATGCGAAAAATCTCATGAAAGATACGTTCGTAGCTGGTAAGGCTCCATTGCCACCATCCATCGATTATGGCTTTAACCAATTACGCGATCCTAATAAATATAATGTAGAGCGCGCTAAAGAATTACTTAAACAGGAAGGCTATGAAGATACGAATGGTGATGGCATTGTTGATAAAGATGGTGAAAATCTAGTACTTGATTTTTATGCCTATACAACTCGTCCTGAATTGCCATTATATGCGGAAGCATTGCAAGCGGACTACAAAAAAATCGGTGTAGATTTACGAATTAAAATCGTAGATTATGCGGTTATCGACACATTATCTCAATCTGGTGATTATGATATGATTATCTCCAGTGTTGTAACCGCTAATACGGGTCAACCAGTATGGTTCTTGAAACAATATTGGGGTACAGGCGTTGAAACTAATGGCTCTGGCTTCTCTAATCCTCGTTTCGATGAATTGTTGGCTCTTGGTGAAAGCAGTAGTGATCCAGTGGTACGTCGTAATGCGGTTATCAATGCACAGCAACTGATGTTAGATAACGCTGTAGCATTATTCCTTGGGTATCCTAAAATTAATATTGTAGGTAATAAACATATTGATGGTATTAAGATAACACCGTCTGAATACTATATCATTACAAAAGATTTGAAACGTAAATAATAGAATCTAATTAACTAGTACTTATGCTACTATTGGGGCTATTACATAAAGCAGTAAAGCTATATATTATGTAATAGCCCTTTTTGTACCTTTAATACTTTATTTAATAAGTATCTTGAAAACTTAACGATTCAAGTTGGCTATGATTCTATAAATAGTTCTCATTTGTAAGGATAAATACTATAGATTATAGTATTTAGTATTGATATATTTATATATCAATATTTTTTGGAGAAATTAAACATATAGTTGGAGGTTGACATGAGGTTAAAAAAGTATTCATTATTGGGGATGTGTATTCTATTGGCGGGTACTCTAATATTTTCTGGATGTGGAAAAGACACCAATAAGGACACATTAAAAGTAGGAGCTATGTCTTATGCAGAGACTTTAGAACCTACTGAGAATTACTTTAGTTGGGGAATTGTGCGATATGGTATAGGGGAGAATCTTGTTAAATTTGATGACTCTATGAAACCACAACCATGGATTGCTTCTTCTTGGTCAGTAGGAGATGATTATAAGACTTGGACTTTTGTTATTAATGATAAGGTCAAGTTTTCTAATGGACGTAAGGTTACGGCACAAGCTGTTAAGGAATCGCTTGAACGTGCATTCCAAAAGAGTAAACGTGCAAAATCCTTTTTTTCTTATGACTTAATGGAAGCAAATGGACAGACTTTAACTATTCGTACTGATAAGGTATATCCCAATTTGCCTGGATTATTAGGTGATCCTTTATTCTTGATTGTAGACGTTCAATCAGAACGTGATGGACGTGATTTTAGTAAAGAGGGACCTATTGCGACGGGTCCATATGTGCCTATATCTTTTACTAAAGATCGTATTGAGTTAGATAGAAATGAAAATTATTGGGACGGTGATGTTGGGTTTAAACATGTAGTTGTGGACTCTATTAATGATGTGAATACTCGTGCCATGGCATTACAAGCTGGCGATATTGATATGGCCGTTAATATTGCTGCCGGTGAGTATGGATTATTTAAAGATAGTAATGACTATATCATTGAAGAAACTCCTTCATTGCGTGTTGTTATGGTTCGTATGAACCACAATGGATACTTGAATGATATTAATGTAAGACGTGCTTTAGTGGCGGGAGCAGATCGTGAGAATTATGCAAAAAAACTATTTAAAGATACTTTTGTAGCGGGGAGAACTCCGTTGCCACCAAGTTTAAATTATGGATATAACGACATTAAAATTCCTGAAACGTATAATGTAGAACGTGCAAAAGCTTTATTGGCACAGTCTGGATGGGTAGATACTGATGGAGATGGTTATGTAGATAAGGATGGCAAGAAATTACGCCTTAATTTCTATACCTACACATCTAGACCTGAGGTTATCTTATATGCAGAAGCATTGCAGGTTGATTATAAAAAAATTGGTATAGATGTTAATGTAGAGATTGTTGATTCTAGTGTAGTTGATAAGGTAACACGTTCTGGTGAATATGACTTGGCAATAACTAGTGTGTCAACTGCTAGCACTGGTAGTCCTGTATGGTTCTTAAAACAATATTGGGGTACAAATATTGATGGTTCTAATCCAACCAATGTGTCTGGTTTTAGTAATCCTAAATATGATGAACTACTTGCTTTGGCAGAAACAACTATAGATGATACACAACGTTATAATGCCATTGTGGAAGCCCAAGAAATATTGTTAGATGATAGTGCATCATTATTCTTAGGGTATCCAAAAATTAATATGATTTGTAAAAGCTATATAAAGGGGCTTAAGATTTCGCCAAGTGAATATTACATCATTACGAAAGACTTGAAAAGAGAATAAAGGTTGTTGCTTACATAAAAATAAAAGGACTAGCTCGCATGGGCTAGTCCTTTGTGTTATCTAAATATTATTTTTTTTCTGTTACATCTAAGTCTGCCATGTTAACTGCATTGGCCTTGCCAATCATTTTATTATACTTGGTAAATAATTGCGTATAAGCTTCGCCATAAGATGAGTTGATAATAATGTAGTTGCGTGCCTCTGCAACAAATTCTTTTACTGAGTCTTGATACTCTCTTACCGCATTTTGTACTTCTGGTGTAGTACCAGGTTGTAATTTATTGAGGCGTTGTGTAATTTGTTGTAAGTTTGATTCTACCTTTTGGGTGTCTGTATTCCCATCTGGATCAATAAGGTCAATAGTTTGTGCTGTTATGAGATTTATCTCTATAAAGTTAACCGCATTTTCCCGTTTTTCTCCCTGATACTCAGTCATGCGTTCGTTATAAAGCTCATTATTACGATTATCTAAAGCTAAGTCTAATGCATTATATGTAGCGTAGAACTGTTCTGCTAAAGGTACATATTGAGCTGCTAGCTCATCGCTACCTTTATAATTATCCTTTTCATAACGACGTTCCACATAGTAAGATTGCAACTGATCAGCAATAGGAATAATTTGATCAAGTACTACGAGGACATCATTTGTTGCTTGGTTTACATCTTCGTAGGGCGTAGAACTATCTTGTTTTGCTACCTCTAATGCAGCTTTAAGTTCCTTATATTTAGGTAAGGTAATCGTCGTATTATGAGACCCATTGCGCAACTCTTCAAGAGTTGGCTGTAATTGGCTAGCATAGGCTACACTGTAGGAGTTATATGCATCTAATGCAACAATATAAGGTCGTATGGCGTTGATTTTATCGTCAACGGTTGATCGATATAAAATTGTCGTTGTATTGGATGATAAGAGTGTATACACCCCATAGATCCCACCACCGATAATAGCAGCACCGAGCACAATGGCTGCTATTAACTTGATGTACCCCTTTTTCAACTGCGCACGCTCCTTGAAAACACACTAACTCTTTTGGATCCATTTGGACAGACTAATGTCCTAAGAGTAATTATTTACATTATATCACAACTTTACGTGGCAAAAAAGACGTATAGATACGATAATTATAAGGAATAGATGAAAATGTTAGATTTGGACATGTATTTATATTTATAATTAGCGATTAAACGATGAATGAGGCTGTAAGCTGTTATAAAAATATACTTTTAAAAGTAAAACTATATACTCTCTAGACGTTGCAGCTGCGGCTGGTATAATAGCAAGTATAGTATTCATTATATGGGGAGTTCGTTATGTCAGAATCGAATCATTTAATCAATTTTGCTACATCTTCGGAACTTATTGCTAATGGGGAAGGGCGTAATGTATTATCTGCTATTGAAGATGGATTACGCAATTGTGATGAGTTTTTAATATCAGTAGCATTTAATTGTATATCCCGTTGTAGTCGTATATAATAATATTATCAGATTTGTATTTTTCGATATAATCAAAGAAAGGAGTACAACATGTCAAATTTTATCACTCCTAAAGAATTATTAGCTTGTCTCGATGAGGTCATCATTTTAGATGCTCGAGGGTATCAAGATTATAAAAAAGGCCATATTAAGGGGGCTTATGCGGTAGATTTAGATAAGGATTTGACTGGTCCTTTAGGTGAGCATGGTGGTCGTCACCCATTGCCAGATATGGAACAGTTGGCTCATACCTTTGAGTCTTATGGCATCACTCGTAATTCAAAGGTTGTAGTATATGATTCTTGGCTATTCTTAGCGGGCCGACTTTGGTGGACGCTACGTTACATGGGCTTAACAGATGTACGCGTTTTGTCTGGTGGTATTGAACGTTGGGTTCGAGAGGGCCATCTCCTAACTAAAGAGCCGACCCCGTTACCTGCTGAACCATCTATCTTTAACTACGAGTTGCAAACGGATATGGTTATGAGTCGCGATGAGGTGCTCAAGGCTAGTGAAAGCGGAGATCATGTTATTATTGATGCTCGTGCGCCATTCCGTTATGATGGATCTCAAGTGGATACGATGGATGGAATGACAGGACATATTCCTGGGGCTGTTAATCATTTTTATGAAAGTGGCTATACCGTAGATGGTCCTAAATCCTTGAAAGATTTAGAGGCTGAGTATTACAACGAAATCTACCAAAATAGGCCAGTTGTAACGTACTGTGGGTCTGGTGTGACTGCCTGCAATGCGTTGTTAACCATGAGTGAAGTAGGCCTTGAATCTGCTTTATATGTTGGTAGTTCTAGTGACTGGGTAACGTATGAAGGTTTTCCTCTTAGCACAGGTGTAGAAACATTAAACTAACATAGGAGGACGAATGAATTTATTAAAACAATTATTAACAGTCGTTGCCTTTGGTTATTTGTGTTATCACATCTATACCTTCGGACCAGGTATGTTTAATGTAACTGTATTAGTAATCCTTGTCTTGTCGGCGGTGGCTAACTATTTTCGTGAGAAACGTGAAAGCGATCTTAAAGCAAATGAAAATGCCCGCAAGGCTCGTGCAGAAGCAAGACATGCTAAGAAACATAAAAAGCAGTAGTATTGCTAACATATAATCCTTAGATTAGCTTACATTAAGCAAAAACTTGACGTATATTTTATGTGAAAGAGACTTTCACCAATTTAAATACGGTGAATATTATTAGATTGATGCGACGTATTGTAAAGGAGTAAGAATTGAAATTAATTTCTTGGAATGTAAACGGTCTACGCGCCGCTGTAACAAAGGGATTTATGGAATCCTTTAACGAATTAGATGCTGATATTTTCTGCCTGCAAGAAACAAAATTGCAACCTGATCAAATTTCTTTGGAATTGCCAGGGTATGAGCAATATTGGAATAGTGCAGTTAAGAAGGGCTATAGTGGTACGGCTGTATTCACGCGTATTAAGCCATTGTCCGTAACTAATGGCATCGGTATTGAAGAACACGATCAAGAGGGCCGTGTTATCACTGCTGAATACGATAATTTCTATTTGGTATGCTGTTATACACCGAATAGCCAACGTGAATTAGCTCGCCTTGATTATCGTATGACTTGGGAAGATGCATTCCGCAATTATCTACTTGAATTAGATAAGAAAAAGCCTGTCATTCTATGTGGTGATCTCAATGTAGCACACCAAGAAATTGACCTAAAAAATCCTAAGACGAACCGTAAAAATGCAGGCTTCTCCGATGAAGAGCGTGCAAAGATGACAGAACTCTTAGGGGCAGGCTTTACAGATACATTCCGTCACCTCTATCCAGATGCTATTGAGCAATACAGCTGGTGGTCCTATATGGGGAAAGCTCGTGAACGGAATACAGGATGGAGAATTGACTATTTCATCACATCCAAACGCCTTGATGATAAAATCCAAGAAGCGAAGATTCATCAACAAATCTTTGGCTCTGATCACTGTCCAGTAGAATTGGTTATTGATCTATAAAATTTTAGTGAATATAAAAGTACAGCCTCATCTACGGATGAGGCTGTTGTGATAGAAAAGGAGATACTATGGCTCAAAAACAAAAAGCTGTCGTTCTATTTAGCGGAGGTGTAGATAGTACTACGTGTTTAGCCCTTGCTATTGAACGATTTGGCAAAGATAATGTGGTACCCTTATCGATTCAATATGGTCAAAAACATAGTAAGGAATTAGAGGCTGCTATAGCTATTTTAGAGTACTACGGTATGGAAGGTAAAACGATGGATGTTGCTAAGCTATTTGCCTTTAGTAACTGCTCTTTATTAGTACAATCTAGTGAAGATATTCCACAAGGTTCCTACAAAGAACAACAAGATGCAAAAGGTGAAGGTACAGTAAGCACTTATGTACCGTTTAGAAATGGTCTATTCCTATCCGCCGCAGCATCCTTGGCACTATCTTTAGACTGCGGCTATATCTACTACGGTGCTCACAGTGATGATGCGGCAGGCAATGCATACCCTGACTGTACAGAACAATTCTACAAATCCATGGGGGACGCCATCTTTGAAGGATCCGGTAAAGAATGCTCCTTAGAAGCACCCTTTATTAACTCTAATAAAGCAGACATCGTAAAAGAAGGCCTACGCCTCGGCGTACCATACCACCTTACCTGGTCCTGCTACGAAGGCGGAGACAAACCATGCGGACACTGCGGCACCTGTATCGACAGAGCCAAAGCCTTCCACGCAAACGGAGTCGAAGACCCAGCACTATAATTCCCATAAACTGGCTTAGACAAGTAGTCGCCTTTTAGGCGGCTACTTTACATATATTCTAATAGAGTAGCATGTATATGTGATTTAAGGCGGACTTGTACGTCACTAGTATTAGGGTATAAGTAGAGTTGCTAAATTTGAAGTGGTGGCAGATACCTTTTCAAAGAGCGACTTTGGCAGGTCGAGGCCTTCGGCCGATGACCGGTTCGCCAGTGGAGCGATGAGGAAAGGTATCTGCCACCACCCCGACCTTACAAACTTAATACTAATAGTAGTTAGCCCTAAAAAGTCCGCTTAAATCTAAATTGATTGCGAAAATATTAGATATATGCTAATATTAGTACTGCCTAAAGGCGACAACTAAATAAGACAGTTTGAAACCATCCTGTCTCTAAACAAAACTACGGAAATTCATAAGCATTGTAAGCATGGTAGTTTTGCCATGCTTTTTTTATTTTGAGGAGGTGAGTGTTATGATTTCTACACGCAAATTGACTATTTCTGCCATGGTTGTGGCATTGTACATCGTTGTATTGTATGTAACGCAAAGCGTTTCCTTCGGGGCTTATCAAATTCGTATAGCAACATCATTATATGCACTTGCTTATGCCTTTCCGTTCTTGGTGATTCCCATGGGGATTGGCAACCTCATTTCTAACTTCCTATTCGGCGGTCTTGGTATCTTCGATATGATAGGGGGCTTTGGTGTCGGTGTAGTAACGACAGGCATCATCGTAGGGATGCGCAAGCTTGGTCTCAGCGCTTGGTGGGCAATGCTTCCCATTGTCTTTGTGCCTGCACTATGTGTGCCATTGTGGCTCAGCCCATTACTTGGCCTACCGTACTGGCCATTAGTGTTGAATCTTATGGTAGGTCAAACCATTCCAGCGATTCTTGGTTCTGTATTGGTGAAAGCTTTGATCAGTCGTCCTAGCATGGCTGCCTTATTAGGTGCTTTCAAATAAAACTAAAGAGAGGGCGTTAATTTCTATTCATATGGAGCATTAACGAATACAAATAAAAAGGCGTAAGCTCAAATTGAGCTTACGCCTTTTTTATGGCTAAAATGTATGGAGGTATAGGAGTTTAGCAGTTATAGCCACGCCATTTAGTTTCAACTACGAGGCGTTCAAGAGCAACCATGTACGCTGCTTGACGAGGTGGTACATTATATTTATGTTGCATTTCCCAAACAGCTTCGAAGCTGTTTTGCATATTCTTAGTTAATCTTTCATTAACCTCTTCTTCAGTCCAGTAGAAGCTAGCTTTGTTTTGTACCCATTCATAGTAGGATACAACTACGCCACCGCCATTGGCAAGCACGTCAGGAATGATATCGATGCCCTTTTCATAGAAGTATTTATCTGCATCATTAGTAGTAGGACCATTAGCGCCTTCCAAGATAATCTTAGCTTGGATATTTTCCATGTTGTCTTTGTTTAATTGGTTTTCAAGGGCTGCCATATATAATACATCAACTGGTTGAGCCAATAACTCTTGAGGTCCAATTGTAGTCATGCCTGGTTCGCTGTAACCTTCGAGGGAACGACCATGGGAGTTAGCATATTCATATGCTTTTTCAACATCGAGACCGTTAGGATTGTAGATGTTAACGCTTACGTCGCCGATAGCCACAACTTTTGCACCTGCTTGTGCAATGAGACGAGCACCTACGGAACCTACGTTACCAAAGCCTTGAACTGCAACAGTAAGGTTTTTGATATCCAAGTTTTTCTTAGCGAGGTAGCTTTGCAATGCGATGAGGCAACCACGACCAGTCGCTTCATTACGGCCTAAGGAACCGCCAACTTCGATTGGTTTACCTGTAACGATACCTGGGCTCCATTCGCCTTTTAATGTGCTGTATTCGTCAGCAATCCAGCTCATGATTTGGGCATTCGTATTTACGTCTGGTGCAGGAACGTCTGTATTAACACCGATGATAGGTGCAATACGACGTACGAAGTTACGAGTTAAGCGTTCTAATTCACGAGGGTTTAAAGTTTTTGGATCGACTTTGATGCCGCCTTTACCACCGCCATAAGGAATGTTAGCGATAGCATTTTTAATAGTCATCCATGCTGCTAGTGCACGTACTTCATTTTCGTCAGAATCAGGATGGAAGCGAAGACCGCCTTTAGCGCTACCACGCAATGTGGAATGTTGGCAACGATAACCTTCGTATACGCGAACTTCACCATTGTCGAGTTGAAGAGGAACTGCTACCTTTAGTTCCCGTTCTGGGTGACGTAACACTTCGTATTCACTACGAGTATAGCCGAGCTTTTCAGCTGCTACGTCTAACGTGTTTAACATGTTTTCATATGGGTTATAACCGCTCATAATTACCTCCTGGATAATAGAGTAAATTAATAGTTTAATTAGTGCTAATTTTATCGCATACTTAAGTATTCGACATTGTAAACAGAATACCCTTTATATTTTCATAAATATATTCTATAGTTTTTGACCTTTGAAAGTTGTAAAAATATAGATAATTACTATAATCTTTATCACGGTATAATCTGCTAGTGAACAATGTTTTTATCTATGAAAATGGATACTTTTACAAAAAAATAAAGATCTATATTCTGAAAAATATAGACCTTTATATATGTACTAATAAGCTATTTTAAGATTATACGGAAAAGACTGGTGAAAGATACTTTCACTAGCCTCATAGGTAAATATATTTTATTTTTCCACTGTATCTTCAATCGGAGTAGGAGGTACGGAGGAGTCTGTAGTTTGACCATCGCCCCACCATACGATGCCATATTTGTGGTTTAGGATGGAACGGTTAAATACAGGCGTTTCAATACCTGCTTTGCGTTGTTTGATATAGTCGTCAAGGGCAAGACCTGCTGTGCGGCCCATGCGTACGATGGAACTTACGTTAGTTAATACTAAGAAAGCCATGAATAAATCGGCTAGATTCCATACGAGATCTAGAGAGGCAATAGAGCCCACAAATGTCATAAGAATTACGCCAATACGGAACAAATGTAGGTAGAATCGTTTGTTTGTTAAGTGGCTGATATTGATTTCACCGTAGTAATAGTTACCAATTAAGGAACTAAAGGAGAACATAACGATGAAAATGGCTACGGCTGTAGGCGCCCAAGAACCAAGTTGTTGAGCTAGGTTATGTTGTACAAGAGCAATACCTGTTAGACCTGTAGTGCTGTAATCACCCACGATGAGTACGATGAAAGCAGAAGCTGTACAAATGATGAATGTATCAAGGAATACGCCGAATGCTTGTACAAGACCTTGTTCCACAGGGTGGTTAACAGCTGCCGTAGCGGCTGCGTTTGGAACAGAACCTTCACCGGCTTCGTTAGAGAAGAGCCCCCGTTTGATACCATTCATAACAGTAGCACCTAATAAGCCACCACCTGCTGCAACAGGCTCGAATGCGGAGGAGAAAATAGTATAGATTACATGTGGGAATTGGGTGATATTCATAATTACCACAAATAACGCAGTAGCAATGTATAGAATCGCCATGATAGGAACAATGATTTCAGATGCTTTTGCAACGCGGTTGATACCACCGAAAATGATAATGCCAAGAAGGACTGCTACTACAGCGCCTGTATAGGACACATCAAGGTTGAATACCTGGAGAGATGCAGCCAATGTATTGGCTTGTACAGAATTGTAAATCCAACCATAGGTAATACTGATTAAAATAGCAAATAGAATAGATAATGCCTTGTTGTTTAGACCATACCGAATATAGTAAGCTGGTCCGCCATAGAAACCGCCCTTAGCAACAGGTTCTTTGTAGATTTGTGCTAATGTAGATTCGATGAAGCCAGTGGCAGCACCGATGAGTGCGATAACCCACATCCAGAAAATAGCACCAGGGCCACCAAGTACAACGGCAATAGCTATACCTGCGATGTTACCAACACCTACACGAGATGCGGTACTAACACAGAATGCTTGAAATGAGGATACATGGTTCTTTTCTGTAGAGCTACCTGCGCCATTAATTACGAGGCGAATCATTTCTTTAATCATGCGAATTTGTACAAAATTCGTTGTCATCGTAAAGAAGAGACCTGCGCCGATGAGAATAAAAATGATGAAATAACTCCATAAATAACCGTTTATGGTGGATATAGCATCATTGAGCATTGCTTCCATAAAAACTCCCTTTCTTATAAAAAATCCATATTTCATACTAATCAATGATATTGTATCAATTTCTATAGACTATGTAAAACAAAAATCCTTCACAAATAGGAAGGATTTTTGCTTTATATAGTATTTTTGTAGAATGTTTTTATGCCTTAGTAAATTCTTGTGATTCTTCCATTCCTTGCAACAAGGTTTGTTCAGAATGTTCCATGTGAATTCGAGCTAGTTTACGAGCTTGCGTTGCATTGTGAGAGGCGATGGCTTCCACTAATTGACGATGCTCCTCCCAAGTTTTTCTAAGTCGACCTGGTTGATTCATAGAGAAACTGCGGAAACGGTAGGTTTGTTCTCGCAAGTTGTGAACGATGTCTGCTAATCTTTCGTTACGAGAAGCGCGGTAGAGGACTTCGTGGAACTCTACGTCTGCAGCGACGACGGATTCCATATTTTTGTTTTCCATATGATCCCCAATTTCTACGAGCATTCTTTCCAACGTTTCGATTTCCTCTTCTGTAATGCGTTCTGCTGCAAGACCTGCTGCAAGTTCTTCAAGGGCAGAGCGGATTTCAAATACTTGAGTGATATCCTTCAAAGAGATGTTGGCAACGTAGGTGCCGCGGCGAGGCACCATAACGACAAAGCCTTCTAGTTCTAGTTTACGTATGGCTTCACGAATGGGGGTACGACTTACGCCTAACTCTTCGGCAAGGGGAATTTCCATGAGGCGCTCCCCAGGTTTTAACACTCCATCTTGGATGGCTTGACGCAATGTTTCACTTACAACTTCTCTTAGTGGTTTATACGCATCGAGTCGTATAGGTTGTAACCGTTTTGTCATACTAAGTCCTCCTGTGTACATGTTTTAGTAATGAGTGATAGCCAATCATGACCAGCTGCTTTAATCTCTTCTTGTAATTGCAAGGCTTCCATAGGTTTGTTAAGTAATACTACCATCGTAGGACCGCTTCCTGTCATGATGGTTGGGTAACCACGGTTGGTGAAAAACTCCTTACATATTCCTAGTTCTTCGTGATCTGGGAATAATAATTCTTCGAAAGTATTAGCGCTACTAGTAAAAGCAGATTGTAAATCATTATTCTTAAGATGATTCAGAACGGTATCGATCGTTTTTGTGGTGGCTTTAGATTTACCGCTGAAGCGACCATAAGCAACTGCTGTAGAAATAGATACCTTTGGCTTTACTAGTAATAGCCAATGTGCTTCTGGCGATTGACTATAGGTTAACACTTCGCCACGACCTGTTCCGCGAGCTGTACCACCTTGTAGTAGGAATGGCACATCAGATCCGAGTGAGGCACCAATATTTAAAAGTTCCTCTTGTGTAAGACGTAAGTCCCAAAAGCGGTTGAGACCTAATAACATGGCTGCTGCGTCTGCACTACCGCCACCAAGACCCGCTTGAATAGGGACGCGTTTTAATAGGTGGATGGCGGCACCGGCTTTACAACCCGTATAGGCCTGTATGGCGCGTAATGCTTTGAGCGCGAGATTATCTTCTCCATAGCTTACGAGTTTTTGCATGTAGTCAGGTAATTCGGGAGCACCACCGGAAAATACTACGGAATGATGCTTAGCGAAATAAATAGAATCACTAAGGCGAATCGATTGAAATATGGAATCGATGTTGTGGTATCCATCGTCACGTTTGCCTGTAATAGCAAGCCCAATATTAATTTTGCTGCAACCGAGTTGCTCAAAACTTTTACTCATAATAGCCTCGTTTGTAATGTACAAAATATATGCAGTTTATATGTTTATTTTATACTGTTATAAAGTGATTGAAAATAACCATTAAGTGGTTTATGATGATTTTGTATATACCTGTTGTTTGATTATTAAAAGCATTGTAAACAGCGTATGTTTTAACTAGTTCATTATAGAATATTTATAGTGAAATGGCAATTTGGAGGGAGCTATGTTCGCCAAGTATAAAGATGTTGTCTATCAATGTGTCATAGTTGCTATTGGTTGTGCAATTTTTGGTGCTGGTTTAGATGCCTTTGTACTACCTCACAAGCTGGTTAGTACTGGTATTAGTGGGGTAGGGTTAATTTTGTATTATTTAACGGGATTATCCGTTGGTTCTTGGAACGTTATTTTGAACGTCCCTATATTTTGGGCTGCTTGGAAGTGGCTTGGTAAACGCATAGTGCTTAATACCTTGTATGGTACGCTCATGTTATCGTGGATGATTGATCTGTTTAGTTTCTTGCAATATGACATGATTATCAAAGATCCACTACTCAGTTCTATGATGGCCGGTATCACAACTGGACTAGGGCTTGGTATCGTCTATCGTGTAGGTGGTAATACAGGAGGCCTTGATCCAATTGCACTTATCGTTCGCAAATATTATGGCCTTCAAATGGGGTCCATTAATAGCGCTATCAACTGTGCCATCCTCTTAGTTGCTGTCGGAGTTGTTGGACTTGAAGCGGTAGCTGTAACTCTTATCAGTGTGTATGTGTATACTATTATTACAAATAAGGTGGTAATCGGCTTTAATCAACGTAAAGTTGCTTTTATCATTACCTATCGCACCGATGAAGTATGTGAGTGTATTATCAATAAGGTTGGTCGTGGTGCTACTATTATCAATGGCATTGGCGCTTATACACGGACGCCTAAGCAAATTGTGATGGTTGCAGTTAACTTGCTGCAGGTAAATAAATTGAAAGAGGTTATTCAAGAAGCGGACCCAAATGTGTTTATCTTGATTACTGATGCTCAAGAGGTTATCGGGCAAGGTTTTACTCAACCTATTGTTCCTGCGGAAATATCTAAACAGCTGAAATCACAAGATATAACTACCGAAGCGAACAATAATGTTGTAATAGATGAAAATAGTTGTAACAAATCAAAATAAAGAATTATGATAAAATCTCTGGCTGTTGTCATCTTATATTAATTATGTGTAAATATAATATTTTATGAATGATACATACATTTTGGAAATAATTTAATGTAATTGATAGAATATCAAGGTTGTAAAATAAGAGGGCTTGCCCTCAAGATAAGATTAGAGGTTTCTATGACTCACAAATTAGCAGGTACGCCTGTACAAGAACAAGATATTATCGATGTGCAAACCCTTGTGGATGCATATTTTGATAATGCTCCGGATATTACAGATCCGACACAACTCGTATCCTTTGGCACATCTGGCCATCGCGGTACATCTTTAAATGGTACTTTTACGGATTTACATGTGGCCGCTATTACACAGGCTATTTGTGATGGCCGTGGCCAATTCGGCGCTACAGGTCCGATTTTTGTCGGTCAAGATACACATGCTTTATCTCAGCCAGCCCTTGTAACGGTTCTAGAGGTTCTTGCTGGCAATGGTGTAACGGCAATGGTTGATTCCGATATGGATTTTGTGCCGACACCATCTATATCTCGTGCCATTATTCGTTATAATGAAAGCCATGATGATAAAGCGGATGGTATCGTGATTACGCCATCTCATAATCCTCCAGATAACGGTGGCATCAAGTATAACGCTACTAATGGCGGCCCGGCGGATACTCTCGTTACAAAATGGATTGAAACCCGTGCTAATGAATATGTTCGTGCATATTGTGAATTAGAAGGGTTCAAACGTATTAGTATCGACAATATTGAACCTGATCAACAAGTTCCGTATGACTATAAAGGCCTGTACGTAGAAGAACTGTCTTCTATTATTAATATGGAGGCAATACAAAGTGCAAAACCTAAGGTCCTCGTTAATGCCCTCGGCGGTAGTGGACTAGGTTATTGGCGAGCTATTAAAGAGCGGTATAATCTAAACCTAGATATTATTAATGATGAGTATGATCCAACCTTTAGCTTCATGACCTATGACCATGATGGTAAGGTACGTATGGATTGCTCATCTGAATATGCCATGGCTGACGTAATTAAACAAATTGGTAATTATGATCTCGCTGTTGGGAATGACCCTGATTATGATCGCTATGGTATCGTTAGTCCGCATGGGCTAGCTTCTCCAAATGCATTCCTTGTGACTGCGGCGGATTATTTGTTTACGACACGTGGTTGGACAAATAAAGGGGTCGGTAAAACCGTTGTTTGTACCACTATGATTGATAAATGGGCTGCTAGTAAAGAGGTTCCTGTTTATGAGGTTCCAGTAGGTTTTAAATATTTTAGTTCCCTATTATTCGATGGTGAGATTGGCATTGGCGGTGAAGAATCTGCTGGTGCATCGTTCCTTAAAAAAGATGGTACCGTATGGACTACTGATAAAGATGGCATGGTAATGGCTCTCCTTGCGATGGAAATGTATGCTGTTATGGGGGCTACTGTTGACCGACTCTATAATAATCTTGTTGTAGGGTGTGGCGATCCTCGTTTTGGTCGTATTGATGCACCTTGTACAAAGGCGGCCAAGGCTAAGTTGAAACAATTAAATGCAAGCTCCATTACGGCTACCGAAGTAGATGGTGATGCGATTACTAATGTTCGCACTACTTCTCTGTATAAAGATATGCCTATCGATGGTGTTCGTGTGGAAACGGAAACAGGATGGTTTGTAGCACGCCCATCTGGCACTGAAGATTTATATAAAATTTATGGTGAAAGCTATAAAGGTGACAAAGGTCTTATCGCATTGTTAACTGCTGGTGAAGAGATTGTAACAAGTGCTTTGTCTGACGAAGTATAACATATTGTTTTCAATAGAAAACTCATAAAGATTTCACTCATGAAAAATAATAAATGTGTTATAATATATTAATATAGTTTATTGAATGCCCTTTACTGGCTATATAGTTTGTAGTGCTTAGAGAAGGTGATGTTATGAAATTAGTTGTTACCGTTGTCGGCGTAGACCGCGTTGGTATCATTGCTGGAGTTAGTACCGTACTCGCTAACTACGGTGTAAATATTATGTCCATTAATCAGACCATCCTTGATGGCGTTTTCAATATGATTATGATGTGTGAAACCAAGTCTGAAGACATGAAAAATCTTACAGCTATCCAAGAGGCTTTGACGACTCAAGGTAAAGAACTAGGTGTTGAAATCCGTGCACAACATGCTGATATTTTCTTAAGCATGCACCGCGTAGGATAGGAGGCACTTATGTTATCTATCGATAATATTTTAGAAACGAATCAGATGATTCATGATAACAAGCTTGATGTGCGTACTATCACGATGGGAATTAGCTTGCTTGAATGTGCATCTAGTTCTGGTAAAGAGCTGTGTGACCGTATTTATGACCGTATTACAAAAGAGGCAGAACATCTTGTATCTACAGGGGAAGATATTGAGCGAGAATTCGGCATCCCTATTATCAATAAGCGTATTTCTGTAACACCCATTTCTCTAGTTGCAGGAGGTAGTGATTTAACATCTTATGTTCCTGTGGCGGAAGCTATGGATCGTGCTGCAAAAACTGTAGGTGTTAATTTTATTGGCGGCTTTTCTGCGCTTGTAACAAAGGGCGCCACTCGAGCTGACCGCATTTTGATTGACTCTATTCCTGAAGCGCTGGCAACTACGGATATCGTTTGTAGCTCTGTTGCTGTGGGCTCTACTAAAACTGGTATTAACATGGACGCAGTGCGAGACATGGGAATCATCGTTAAGAAAACTGCAGAGCTTACAAAGGATAATGATGCTCTTGGTTGTGCTAAGCTCGTAATATTCTGTAATCCTGTAGAGGATAATCCATTTATGGCGGGTGCTTTCTTCGGGGTAACAGAAGGGGATAGTGCTATTTCTGTAGGTGTATCTGGACCGGGCGTTGTAAAACATGCGCTTGAATCCGTTCGAGGCCAATCCTTTGATGTTGTAGCAGAAACGATTAAACGTACTGCTTTCAAAATCACGCGCGTAGGTCAATTGGTAGCCCAAGAGGCATCTCGCCGCCTAGGTAAACCATTTGGTATTATTGATTTATCTTTGGCACCAACGCCAGCTGTAGGTGACTCTGTAGCTCATGTTCTTGAAGAAATGGGCTTGTCCTCTTGTGGTTGTCATGGTACTACAGCGGCACTAGCATTACTTAATGATGCGGTGAAAAAAGGTGGTCTTATGGCTTCCTCTCACGTAGGTGGTCTTAGTGGTGCATTCATTCCTGTCTCGGAAGATGCAGGCATGATTGATGCTGTATCCTGTGGCAGTTTGACGCTTGATAAATTAGAGGCCATGACATGTGTTTGTTCTGTAGGGCTTGATATGATTGCTATTCCTGGAGACACTACTGCTGACACCATTTCTGCTATCATTGCAGATGAATCAGCAATTGGTATGATTAATAATAAGACAACTGCGGTTCGTGTAATTCCTGTACCTGGTAAGACTGTTGGAGAGGTTGTTGAATTTGGTGGATTATTAGGTTATGCTCCTATTATCGAAGTGAGTCCATATAGTGCAGCCGAGTTCATCGCCCGTGGTGGCAGAATTCCTGCTCCTATTCGTAGCTTAACGAACTAATCCGTTTTTACAACCTACTTGTTGGAGGTGTCTTATGAGTGAATATGTGCTCGATTATGTGTGGGCCTTTGCACTAGCGCTCATCATAACCTTTGCACTTACCCCATTGGTAAAACGCTTTGCCGTTGCTGTTGGGGCAATAGATAAGCCTGATGCTCGAAAGGTGCATCATGGTGCGATTCCACGACTTGGTGGATTAGCAATCTTTCTCGGTTATGTGGGATCGGTTCTTTTTAACGATTCCATTCCGCATGATCATAAATTGTTTGGGTTTGTCCTTGGTACAGTCATTTTGGTGCTAGTTGGTATTTGGGACGACATTAAACAAATTGAGCCAAAAACTAAGTTAATGGGCCAAATTATAGCAGCCGCTATTTTGGTGGCTTATGATATTCGAGTAGATTTCATCAACCTTCCTTGGGGTGGTGTAGTATATCTCAAGTATTGGGCTATTCCATTGACTATTTTCTGGATAGTTGGTTTTACAAATATTGTAAACCTCATCGATGGCCTTGATGGCTTAGCTGCAGGTATTTCCTTTATCGCATGTATCGCTGTTTGTGCAATGACATTGCAACTTGGTCAAACTGATCTTGCTTGTATCTCTCTTGCTTTAGCAGGTGCGACTGTAGGTTTCTTGCGGTATAACTTCAATCCTGCAAAAATATTCATGGGTGATACGGGATCCATGTTATTAGGCTATACATTAGCGGCTATATCCGTTATGGGGGCCGTAAAGACGGCTGCTATGATTGCTCTGGTGGTACCAGCCATTGTGTTAGGCTTGCCTATTTTGGATACCTTATTTGCCATTGTGCGCCGTAAAATCAGTGGACGTCCCATCTTTAAACCCGATAAAGGTCATGTTCACCATCGTTTATTGGCACAAGGATTAACACAAAAGCAAGCTGTATTGTTGATGTATGCAGTAACAGCTCTTTTCGGCGGTGTATCTGTTATCGTTGCAGAGGTTAATGCTTGGGTCGGCGCGACCTTGGTATTAGTAATTTTCTTGTGTAGTATTTATATTGCACGACGCCTTGGCGTTATCATGCATAGTGATGCGGCAGGGCATCCGTTACCACGTCCTACAATTGAACGCAGCGACTCGGATGATACCATATCCTTTGATCGCGATGAATTGGCTAAAGCCTTGGAGAATACTGATGATTCTCATAAGGAATAACCATCTGTGGGGCGCTTGGCGCCCCATTTTTTCTATCCTACTACGTTGGAGGCAACTATGTTAAAAGTTATGACAATCTTTGGTACAAGACCTGAGGCTATCAAGATGGCTCCTCTTGTAAAAGCATTACAAGCAGCACCAGATATGGAACCTATCGTCACCGTTACGGCACAGCATCGAGATATGCTTGATCAAGTACTAAACTTGTTTAATATTACCCCAGACTATGATTTAAATATTATGAGCCAAGGTCAAACACTATATGATGTAACTAATCGTGCTTTGATGGGCCTTAAAGATGTATTAGAAGAAGCAAAACCTGATGTGGTACTCGTTCATGGTGATACTACAACTACCTTTGCTGGGGCATTGGCTTCTTTCTACCAAGAAATTCCTGTAGGTCACGTGGAAGCAGGACTACGGACGGGTGATATTTACTCTCCGTTCCCTGAAGAGATGAATCGCAAATTGACGGGCTCTATTGCGACGTATCACTTTGCGCCTACTTCTAGTTCTGAAAGCAATTTAAAAAAAGAAAATATTAATACAGAACATCTTTATGTAACGGGGAATACTGTTATCGATGCTCTTGATACGACGGTACAAGACAGCTATGTATTCGATGATGCAGCTATTAATGCTCTTGATCCTAAAAAACGTACGGTTCTTGTTACCACACATCGCCGAGAAAACTTAGGTGAACCTATGCGTCATGTATATCAAGCCATTCGAGATTTAATCAATGAATTTGAAGATATTCAAGTTGTTTTCCCTGTACATAAAAATCCTAAAGTTCGCCAAGTTGTACAAGAGGAACTTGGTTCTGTGGAGCGTGTTACATTAATTGACCCTCTTGACTATGAACCATTTGCAAACTTGATGGCTAAATCTTACTTGATTTTGACTGATTCAGGTGGGATTCAAGAGGAAGCTCCAGCTCTTGGTAAGCCAGTTCTCGTATTACGTGATACGACAGAACGTCCTGAAGCGGTAGAAGCAGGCACTGTTCGCCTTGTAGGTACTGATAAAGATGCGGTACATAAAGCCGCTTATGAATTATTGAGCAATGCTGAAGCGTATAAGTTAATGTCTAATTCTGTTAACCCATATGGTGACGGAAAAGCCTCTGAACGCATCATTCAAGCGTTGCGACATGAATTCTTAGGTGATGCGCGTCGTCCTGAACGTTTTGGTAAATAATATGGATAAGGATCTTGTGAAAGCCCTCGCCATGGCAACATCAGCGGGGGTCACACTGGTCTCCTGTATAGGAGGTTTTATTTGGCTAGGTTATAAATTGGATACTTGGCTTCAAATAGAACCACTCTGCATGGTCATATTTGGCCTAATAGGAGCTATAACAGGGTTTTATATGTTGTATAAACAAGTTAAGTAGTGAGGTATGTATGAATCAATATATAAAATTCATAGTGCGCGTGCTACTGACTTGTTTTTTTATTGCCTTTTTAGGTGTAATAATACAGGTTGCATGCGGATTACAACACTATGTATGGGGATGGCTGTGGGGCATTTTTATAATGGTGCTCTACTTGCTTAGCCTTGCACTACATGGTCAAGCGATTATGTTAAGTGATCCTTATAAGGCTGTTCGTAAGGTGCGTAGACAGATGGTGTGGCGTCTTATGCTTGTTGGATCTTTAGTCGTATTAGGTTTGAAGATTCCCCATGTAGAAGCAATTAGTATGTTTGTAGCGATCGCACTTATCCAGCCTGCACTTTATATAGTGTATTGGCGGCTTAGTGGACGGTTCTAATTTTTATTATTTTAATTAAGAATTTTATTGCATTTAAATTAATGTATTGTATTCCAATTAATGTATTGATGTGGATTTTAATAAGACATGGAGTCGTATTCTAATAATGTATTGAATACATTCTATTTATGATTATTTGGAATTGTTTACCCTTCAAGTGTTGATTATATATCTATAACGATGTATGATGATACATATATATTATATTTATATTAATGTAAATATATTAGGTTTTTATTAGGTTTATGGAAGGGGTTGAGAACGTGGAATTACATGCGGGACACCATGAGGTCGTGCAGTGGTTGGGGTTGACATTTAATATGGATACTTTAATTGCTACATGGGTTACTATGGCTATTGTAATACTGATAACAGTATTAGCCACCCGGGGACGTAAATTGGTGCCTGTAGGCTTGCAGAATATAGTGGAATCTATATTAGAAGGCTTAGAGGGGCAATTAGCTCCGAATTTGGGTCGCCATTGGCCGATGGTGAGTTCCTTGTTATTTACGTTTTTCTTATTTATTTTTGTAGGAAATGAGTTAGGCTTAATGCCAACATTCAAGGCTTTAACATCACCAACATCCGATATTAACACTACAATTGCATTAGCTTTATGTAGTACATTAGTGGTATGGGTTATGGGGGTTAAAGTTAAAGGCTTATCTTATTTTAAGCATTTTGTACGACCTTATAAGGCTTTGTTAATACTCAATATTTTCGAGGAAATTGCTAGACCTGTTACACTTGCTTTCCGTCTATTCGGTAACATTGTGGCAGGTGAAATTTTGTTAGAAGTATTATATAACTTGCCTTGGTTTGTGCCGGTACCATGGGTTTGGATTGCTTTTAGTCTATTTATTGGTATTATTCAAGCCTTTATTTTTACCGTTCTTACTGCATCCTATTTGGGGATGGGGCTTAGTGAGGAACATTAATTAATTTATATGGAGGATATATTATGGAAGCTCAAGGTTTATTCGCGTTAGCAGCGGCAATTGCAGTAGGTTGTGGTGCTATTGGTGCAGGTATCGGTGATGGTCTTGTATCTAGCAAAGTTATTGAAGGTATTACACGCCAACCTGAATTGCGCGGTCAATTGATGTCTACTATGTTCGTAGCGATTGGTTTGATCGAAGCGATGCCTATCATCGGTGTAGTAGTAGCATTTATTTTGTTATTCAGATAATAACGAGGAGGAATAACCTTGGTTGACTTAAGCCTTGGAACGATTCTTGCTCAAATGTTGAACTTTTTTATATTAGTTTGGCTATTGGCTCGTTTTGCATATAAACCATTATTGGCTATAATGACAGAACGTAAAGAACGAATTGCTAAAGACTTAGAAGCTGCAGAACAAGCTCGCGCAGAAGCAGAGGGGTTTAAAGCTGATTATGCAGCTCAAATTGCTAATGCTCGTATAGAGGCACAACAAATTGTTGAAAAAGCAGTTCAAGAAGCAGAAAATACAACACGTGAACAATTGTCAACAGCACGCGAGCAAATTGAACAAGAAAAAAATCGTGCTCGCCAAGATATCGCTATTGAACGCGATCGTGCTATGAACAGCTTGCGTAACGAAGTGGTATCTTTATCTGTAGCTATGGCTGGTAAAGTTGTTGCTAAAGATATGAACAGCGAAACTAATACAAAATTGATCGAAGACGCTATTCGTCAACTTGATAGTAAAACGATAGGGTTGTGATACGATGAGCATAGAAATTGTAGCAGATAAATACAGTTCAGCTATGTTTGAATTAGCTCAAGAACAAAATATTTTGGAACTCATGGAGGAGCAATTAGGTTATGTAGCGTCCGTTATGGCGGAACAGCCTGAACTTCGTTCATTCCTTGAAAATCCAATCGTTACAGAAGATGCAAAGATTAAGTTAGTTGGTTCTATCTTTGAATCTAGTATCGACAAAGTTGCTTTACATTTTATCTATGTGATGATTAAACGTGGGCGCCATCGTTATATTGCGCAGGCCATTGCAGCGTTTATTCAAAAATCACGAGAAGCTCGTGGTATTTTGGAAGCTACTGTAACTGTAGCAGAACCAATCACAGCTGAGGTAGAAGCATCTGTACAAGCTAAATTACGAGAAGTAACAGGGAAAGATGTTATTTTATCTGTGCGCCAAGATCCATCAATTATGGGTGGTATCGTTATCCAAGTAGGAGATAAACGCATTGATGGTTCTGTATCTCGTCGTTTAGAGGAATTAGAAAAATCTTTATTAAGAACGAACTCTATTAGATAGGGGTGAATGGGTATATATGAAAATGAAGCCTGAAGAAATCACTGCTATAATCAAACAGCAGATTCAGGACTATGATGTTGACCTCAATGTCGATGACGTGGGTACTGTTCTCGACGTAGGGGATGGCATCGCCCATATTTATGGTCTTGAAAGAGCCATGGCCGGTGAGTTGCTAGAATTACCACACGGCGTATATGGCTTGGTTTTGAACTTAGAATTAGATAATGTTGGTGCCGTACTATTAGGTGATGACTTCTTGATTAAAGAAGGGGACCAAGTGCGTCGTACTGGCAAAATTATGGACGTTCCTGCTGGAGATGCCTTGATTGGTCGTGTAGTAAATCCTCTTGGTCAACCTCTTGATGGCAAGGGTGCTATTCAAGCTACAGAACGTCGTCCTATCGAACATCCAGCACCTGGTATTGCGGATCGTCAATCCGTAAATGAACCATTGCAAACAGGTCTTAAAGCGATTGATGCGATGGTACCAATCGGCCGTGGTCAACGTGAGCTTATCATCGGTGACCGTGGTACAGGTAAAACTGCGATTGCCTTAGATACTATTTTGAACCAAAAAGGCAAAGATGTTATTTGTATTTATGTAGCTATTGGTCAAAAAGAATCTACGGTTGCTCGCGTAGTGCAAAAGCTTGAAGAAGCAGGTGCTATGGAATATACAATCGTAGTTTCTGCGAGTGCTTCCACAGGTGCACCTCTTCAATACATTGCACCATATGCTGGTGTTGCCATGGGTGAATACTTTATGTACCAAGGTAAACACGTATTATGCGTATATGATGACTTAACAAAACAAGCGGCTGCATATCGTGCTATGTCCCTATTATTGCGCCGTCCACCAGGGCGTGAAGCATATCCAGGTGACGTATTCTACTTACACAGTCGTCTATTAGAGCGGGCTGCGAAACTTTCATCTGAACTTGGTGGAGGTTCTATTACAGCGTTGCCAATCATTGAAACACAAGCAGGTGACGTATCTGCATACATTCCAACAAACGTAATTTCCATTACTGATGGTCAAATTTTCTTGGGAACAGATATGTTCTATTCTGGTATTCGTCCAGCTGTTGACGTAGGTTTGTCCGTATCCCGTGTAGGTGGTAGCGCACAAACTAAAGCGATGAAGCAAGTGGCGGGCCAATTGCGTTTGGACCTTGCTCAATATCGTGAGTTGGCTGCTTTCGCTCAGTTTGGTTCCGACCTTGATGCGGCTACACGCGCTCAACTTGATCGTGGTGAACGCTTAACTGAAATGTTAAAACAAGGTCAATATGAGCCTATGAGTGTAGCGGAAATGGTTATCAACCTTTACGCTGGTACTAAAGGGTACTTAGCAGATATTCAAGTGGCGGATGTATTGTCCTTTGAAGCTGAACTTTTACGTTATGTAAAAGCAAATTACCCTGAAATCATCACTAACATTGAAACGTCTAAGAAAATTGACGAAGAAACTGAAAATCTATTGAAGCAAGCAATCCCAGAATGTGTTGAAGCATTTGGCTCTACACATACATTAGTGTCTCGTAAGGAGGCGTAATGTATGGCTAGTGCACAAGATTTGCGAAAACGCATAAAAAGTGTTACCAATACGCAACAAATTACAAAAGCGATGAAGATGGTAGCTTCTGCTCGTCTTCGTAGGGCACAAACAAAAGCGGAAGCTACTCGTCCTTACGCAGAAAAGATAGGGCAAATCTTGCGTCATATGTCGAATAGTGATTTAGAAGGCTTTGAAAGCCCTCTTTTAGATGTGCGGCCTGTAGAACGCACTTGCTATATTGTAGTAGGTGCAGATAAAGGTCTTGCAGGGGCATTCTCGTCTAATGTGTTAAAATTTGCTATGGAACAATTACATGGTAAATCTCCTGATACGTACCGTGTTATCACGGCAGGCAGAAAGCCTAGAGATAGCATGAAATCTAGAGGAATTAATATCGATAAGTCCTATGCGGGCTTCTCGGATAAACCATCCTATGAACATGCGCGTACTATTATGCATGAAGCACTTTCACTATATGAACGTCATGAAGTAGACGAAGTCATCATGATCTATACACGTTTTGTAAATTCTATGACGCAAATTGCACAGGCTGAGCGCTTGTTGCCAATAGAGCAACCACAAGATGAGGTAAAAGGCGAAGAGTATGATTTCATGCCGTCCGCCGTATCCGTCTTGGAGGCGTTGCTGCCAAAATACTTAGAAATTACAGTTTATAATGGATTGTTGCAATCTGCAGCTAGTGAATTAGGTGCTCGTATGACGGCTATGACATCGGCTACAGATAATGCAGGGGAACTCATTGAGTCCTTAGGCCTTGAATACAACAAGTTGCGTCAATCTAGTATTACAAACGAAATTTCTGAAATCGTTGGTGGCGCTAATGCCTTGCAATAGATAAGGAGACATCTGTCGATGAGTAATAATATTGGTAAAGTTGTGCAGGTCATCGGCCCAGTTGTAGACGTGCGCTTTGATGCTGGTCATTTACCAGCTATCTACAACGCCATCCACATCTACCATGACCACAAGGCACACGATAGACAAAAAATCGTAGTAGAGGTTATGCAACACTTAGGCGACGATACAGTTCGTTGCGTTGCCATGAGTTCTACTGACGGTATGACACGTAATATGGAAGCAGAAGATACTGGTGCTCCAATTTCCGTTCCTGTAGGGGAAGGCGTATTGGGTCGTATCTTTAACGTACTTGGTGAAACTGTAGACCATGATCCAGCTCCAGTTGTGGCTGATGAAAAATGGCCTATTCACCGTCCAGCACCTAAATTTGATGACCTTTCTCCAGATACACAAATCTTGGAAACAGGTATTAAGGTCGTTGACCTTATCGCTCCATACGTAAAAGGTGGTAAAATCGGTCTTTTCGGTGGTGCCGGTGTAGGTAAAACCGTATTGATTATGGAATTGATTCACAATGTTGCTACAGAGCACGGCGGCTATTCCGTATTCTCCGGTGTAGGGGAACGTACTCGTGAAGGTAATGACTTGTGGAACGAAATGAAAGAGTCTGGCGTTATCAATAAAACAGCCCTCGTATATGGACAAATGAATGAGCCACCAGGGGCTCGTATGCGCGTAGGTCTTACTGGTCTTACAATGGCTGAATACTTCCGTGATGTGAAAAAACAAGACGTGCTCTTGTTCATCGATAACATCTTCCGCTTTATTCAAGCGGGGTCCGAAGTATCCGCCCTCTTAGGTCGTATGCCATCTGCCGTAGGTTACCAACCTACATTGGCTAATGACGTAGGGGCATTGCAAGAGCGTATTACATCTACAAAAGAAGGCTCTATTACCTCCGTACAAGCTGTATATGTACCTGCCGATGACTTGACTGACCCGGCTCCAGCAGCGACATTCGCTCACTTGGATGCGACAACAGTATTGTCTCGTTCCATTGCGGAACTTGGTATTTATCCAGCGGTGGATCCTCTGGACTCTACAAGCCGTATTTTGGACCCACATGTACTTGGTGAAGAGCACTACGCAGTAGCTCGTGGAGTACAAGAAGTATTGCAAAAATATCGCGATCTTCAAGATATTATCGCAATCCTCGGTATGGAAGAATTGTCTGACGAAGATAAACTCACTGTATCTCGCGCTCGTAAGATTCAACGTTTCTTGAGTCAACCATTCTTCGTAGCAGAAGTATTTACCGGTTCTCCTGGTAAATATGTGCCATTGTCCGAAACATTGAGAGGCTTCAGAGAGATCTTGGATGGTAAACATGATGAATTGCCAGAAGGTGCATTCTACATGGTTGGTACCATTGATGAAGCCATTCAAAAAGCAAAGGAAATGCAAGAGAAGGGGGAATAATCCATGGCGGAACCTATGACCCTACAGATAATTACACCTGATGCAATCGTATTCGAGGGCCAATCTACATTCTTTGTAGGTAAAGCTATCGATGGTGGTTTTGGTATTTTGCCAAATCATGCGCCTATGATTATTGCATTAGACTTGGCACCTTTACGCATTGAACAACCAGATGGAACATCTCGTGAATATGCTGTATTTGGTGGCTTCTGTGAAATTGAACATAATAAGGTGAGTATTGTAACCCCTGACTGTCAAGATCCAACATCCATTGATGTGGAACGTGCTCGTCGAGCTAAAGAGCGTGCAGAAGGTCGGTTATCAAATCCTACACCTGATATTGATGTAGAAAGAGCGGAAGCAGCATTGCAACGTGCCTTATTGCGCTTGCATGTTACAAAAATGTTATAAGAAAAAGGCTAGCCAGCTGGCTAGCCTTTTTATCTTTCTAATTTTGATTATAAAACGCTCACACCTTTTAAGGAGTATGCAGTATTCTTAGGTTGTTCTACTTGAAAATCTAGTACAACAGGTGCCTCAGAATTGATACCAGGTGCTTGGTAACGGTCACGGTCTGTTGGAATTCGTTTGTATGGTAATTTATCAAGTAATATAGTCATAACTTTGTTCCAAACTGATTTATGTGTTGGCATAGTCAAAGAGTCATCAGTTTGGTTGAAGCCCGTACGAACAGTATGGATTATCTTATCGTTTACATCATAATAGTATAAAAGGGCATTAACCTTTGCGGCGATATAAATTTCATGATTATCCTTATTATACGGATCTGGGCTATTAATAGTATTAACTTGTACATATACGTCTTGTAATGGTACAGGCATAATAACGATTTCAGAATTTTGGGCCTCTGCAATTTGAGCAAGATCAGCGGCTTTAATTTCTGCAGTTGGTGTGTTAGTACTTACGATGGTTGTATCATAGTAAGGATATTTAAGTGTATTTGATAAGCGATCTGTCATGTAGCGACCAAATTGAGCTGTGTTTTCATTGCGCAAATTTGCTGGTACAACAATAGTAACTTTACGGCTCGGAAAGTTTTCTAAGTGTCCATCATGACTTGTACTAGAAGTATTAATTGTGGCTTTTTCCGGAGCTCCAGAAATCGGTGTAGATGTTGGTGTTGCAGCCACTTTTATGACAGGCTCCATATTCGTTTCAGGGGCTAATGTAGGAGCTTCATTACTTGTGCTACTTTGTATAGTGCTAAGAGCTACAGGTTGTGTTGTATTTGGTGTTAATTGACTCAAATCGATCATAGCGGCACTGGCTGTTGTAAATGCAGTTGTGAGTAGTACAGCAAGTACTGTAAGTAGTGGACGTTTATAGAGTCCGAAGTTATGTAACATAATTCCTCCTCTTAATAAAACTCTTTTAAAATTACAAATTATACAATTTATATTATTATATCATATATACAAAAAAAAGAAGCAAGCTTAATAGCTTGCTTCTTTAGTCTGGTGGACGATGACAGGATCGAACTGCCGACATCCTGCTTGTAAGGCAGGCGCTCTCCCAGCTGAGCTAATCGTCCATGGTGGTGAGCTTGACCAACGGGCCAAAATGGCTCCTCGAGTAGGACTCGAACCTACGACCGATCGGTTAACAGCCGATTGCTCTACCGACTGAGCTATCGAGGAATGGTACGATTGTTATTATATGTTAGTTTAATTATAAAAGCAAGCATTTTTTTTAGAACACTATAAAATAGATATTGTCAATTATGACTAAAAGACATAACTTTATAAATAAAATTAGTTATCAATAATTTTGATGAGAGAGTCATTAAAATTAATAAAATCTATAGAGCTTATTAACTATAGATATTTACTGCGTTCTAAGGTGATTGTATGGCTCCAAATGAATGGGAGTTAGCAATATAAGTATATTGAAGATAATCGGTATACATATGCATTATAGAAAAGTTTAAAAGATTTAGTTGAAAAGTAGTATCAGTTAAGACAAAAGTGTATTTATCTTATTAGATATAGTCTATGTTTGTGGTTCATTTTAAACCAAATTTATATATAAGAAAGTAGGTAAAAATGTAAGATATTAAAATCTTATTGATATGTGATAGACTATGACTTTTATCACAAAATGGGGCTTTTTTAGTGACTGGAGAATAAAGTCTATGTAGGCTATTGAAAAACCGAAATATATACAAAAATATTCGTGAAAACAATTCTCAAAAACTGGAAAAGCATTGAGAAAACTGTATAGGTGAGACGTTGAATCCCCTTATATTGTGTGCTACGATTTATGTATAGAGTTAATCTCATCGGTTTGAGATAGATATTCTTTCATATGTTTGAGAATTTTATTTTATCTCATCGGTATTAGAATTAATATTCAACTATTTTCCTGAGGAGGGATTATCTTGCGCGAGATTCAAGTATCTGAAATCACAAAAACAGTCCGTCAAATGTGTATGGACGCAGCTTACCACTTGCCAAAAGACATCTATGAAGGTTTGAAAAAAGGCCGTGAAACAGAAGAGTCTTCAGTAGGTCGTATCGTTCTTGATCAAATTATTAAAAATGCAGAAATTGCCGATGCTGAAGATCGTCCATACTGCCAAGATACTGGTATGACTATGGTATTCTTAAAAGTTGGTCAAGATGTTCATTTCGTTGGTGGTGATCTTACAGAAGCTATCAATGCTGGTGTTGCAGCTGGTTATGTTGAAGGTTATCTTCGTAAATCCGTTGTAGCTGAACCATTGTTCAACCGTAAAAATACACAAAATAACACACCTGCAATCATCTACACTGAAATCGTTCCTGGCGATAAAGTAGATATTCAAGTAGAATTAAAAGGTTTCGGTTCTGAAAATAAATCCGATGTAGCTATGCTCGTACCTGCTGATGGTGTGGAAGGCGTTAAAAATGCAGTCCTTGAAATCGTAAAACATGCAGGCCCTAACCCATGCCCTCCAATCGTACTCGGCATTGGTATTGGCGGTACTATGGACCAAGCAGCTGTTATGTCCAAAAAAGCGTTGCTTCGTGACATTAGTGTACCTCATAAAGATGCAGACTATGCAAAATTAGAAGAAGAAATCATGGAAATGGTTAACAAAACTGGTATTGGACCACAATTGGGTGGCACTACAACTTGTATCGGTGTAAACATCGAATGGGGTGCAACTCACATCGCAGGTCTTCCTGTTGCAGTTACTATCATGTGCCATGCTGCTCGTCATGCTCACGTAGTACTTTAATCGATAGGAGGTAAAAACAATGGCTGAATCAATTCGCATTAATACTGAAGAATATAATGAAGAGTTTTCCCGCAAATTAAAAGTTGGTGATAGCGTTCTTATTACTGGTAAAATTTACTCCGCTCGTGACGCTGCTCATAAAGTTATGACTGAAGCTTTAGCGCGTGGTGAAAAATTGCCAATCGACTGGACAAATAAGTTTGTTTATTATCTTGGACCAACACCTGCAAAACCTGGTGATCCAATTGGTTCCGCTGGTCCTACAACTTCCGGTCGTATGGATGCTTACACACCAACAATGCTTGATCAAGGTATCAAAGGCATGATTGGTAAAGGTTCCCGTAAACCAGAAGTAGTTGAATCCATGAAGAAAAATGGTTGCACATACTTCGCAGCAGTTGGTGGCGCGGCAGCATTGATTGCAAAATCCATCAAAAAATATGAAGTACTTGCTTATGGTGAACTTGGACCAGAAGCTTTGGCTGAATTGACTGTTGAAGATTTCCCTTGCATCGTAGTTGGCGATACTGAAGGTAATAACTTCTACGAATTAGGCCAAAAACCTTACAGAAAAATCTAATATCACCATTGAGTGATTGAAAGAGGCTTGCTGAAGCAAGCCTCTTTTTGTTGTTAAGCTATAATCATAAGATGTTCATCCGTTACGTGTAGAGTTTAGTCTACCGATTCTGTCGGTTTTATGATAATATACATATAGATTTTATACATTCAATTTGAGTGAGGCGATAACATGACTTCTGTAGAAACTATTCGTCAGTCAACTCGCAACGCGATGGCTGAATTACTTGATTTAGCAAAGGTTCGCGAAGGTCAATTATTCGTTGTTGGCTGTTCCACTAGCGAAATTGTAGGTAAAAAAATCGGCACTGACTCTCACCTTGATGTGGCTCAGGTCGTATTTGATGAAATATACAATGCTGTTAAGGCTAAAGGACTTAACTTGGCGATTCAATGTTGTGAACATATTAATCGTGCACTTGTTATGGACCGTAGCGCTATGACATGGGAGGAGGAAGTTAATGTTGTTCCTCAACGTCATGCGGGTGGTGCCCTGGCTGTGGTGGCGTACGAACATTTTGATGATCCTGTGATGGTTGAATTTATTCAAGCTGATGTGGGCATCGATATTGGAGATACTTTCATTGGTATGCACATGAAACACGTTGCAGTGCCTGTACGTCTTTGTGTGAAAGAAATTGGGAAAGCACATGTGACCGCTTGTCGTATTCGTCCGAAGAGCATTGGCGGTGAGCGTGCTGCATATAATGAAGCATTGATGTAGGGGGATAGTATGTCAAACCTAATACCGTATTTTGTATTAGCCGTCGTGGCATTGGGATTCTTTGCTGTTTGCTATGCTGTATTTAGCGGTGGTGATGGTGAAAGTAAGGCAAAAGAAAAATCCTATAAAAACATAAGTAATAAAAATAATCTTAAAGAGCATCATGATGTTATATTTGCAACGGAGTCGCAAGAGGGCAATGTAACAATCACACATACGAGTGGAACTAATGTATATACTGCATCAATTCCGGATACAGTTGAAACGGTGGTCGGTGAAGAGCGAGAACCGGCTGAACCTCTGGTTGATCCTATAGATACCTCTTATAATAGAAGAAGTACTCTAAAGTCTAATTCAAGTCATGTTTCAGAGGGAGAATATGCGTTAGCATTAGGTTCGGATAATGGAACACCAATAGGTTCGGATAATGGCACTCCAATAGGGGATGAAACCATTGTGATGACAGCCGTATCAGATCTTAAGCAAGCTAATCAAGCTAATCAAGGTGTTACTCCGTTGGTGGATAAAACTATTGTCCTCGATGTTGTTACAGATGAACTTCTCAATAACGCAAACTCTGTTGAAGATACAATTGCTATGGGTGAATCTGTGGAAGCCTTTGAAGCTGATGAAGCGGATAGCATAGATGCTACGCAGATGATAGGTGGTGCGAACGAAATACAAACCGCGGAAGGCCCATCGGTATTAGATGAAACGCGTTTGTTTGATGCTTCTGAAATTGAAGCACAATTGGCGGCAACAAGTTTAACTGAAGAGGAGGAACCGCATGGTCAATGGGCAAAAGCGGCGCATGAGGATAAATGCGTTGAGTTGGCTATAGCACCATTTGTTCATTCCTTTGGGGTGTTACATGGTGATACGCAACACTATGTAGAATCTATTACAAGAGATGCTTTAGCAGCTCTCAATATTACAAAAATTGTTGAAGTGAATGCATTACTAGAGAATATTGTTATTCAAGAAGCGTTGATGAGTATGCAAAAGGCATATGCCGCTACAAATACAGAGTGGATGAAGTCCGCTGCGTTAGGTGCTTTTCTAGATGTGGTTCAATCTCCTAAATCTAGTACGCCATACCTCGTAGCTTTTGATGCATTACGTGTATTACCTCATTTAACTTTAGGTCACTTCCAAGTTATGGCCTTAACATTATTGTTACAATATTCTAGAAACTCTAATAACTATGGATTGATTCATTTCCAACATTATGTGGAAAAATATATTGAGCCATTCATCTCTGATTTGCCTCGAAATGATTCCTTCTATCGCCAGCTAGACTATTTACGCTGTACACAAGAAGAACAAGAGCCTATCACTTTATGCCAAGTGTTGTCGAATTCATATCCGTTTGTATTCAACTATCGTGGTTTCTCTAAGGAAGAACTCTTCCGTGCTACAGATGGTCATGGTGTGGATCCACGTTATGTGGTGCGTAGCTTGAACTCCAATCTTTATAAATTAGCCTTGGTAGATGAGTCTTTAGCACCACAATTCTTTAGACAAACACGAATTTCTAATGCTATGGTTCAACGTGATCTTTTAGCTCTGATGAAGAGCAAACCTACTGCTTTCAGGGGACAAGAGGCGCGTGATATCATGGATGATATTTCACCGGTTCTATTGGACTTAGCTGATGTCTTTGATAGCACGCCAATGTCTAAAATTAGCTTAACATTGTTAGGCCTTTACTTAGGTCGTGCTCATGTGAAAGCAACCATTGGTGAAGAATTTGATTTGTCTCATTGGTTCTAATTTACAATTTTAAGCACTATATAGTTTGAAAAATTATATTATATAGTTATTATATACTTAAAACCGTTATATATTTTATGAGTCGTGTAATAAAAAAGTCTCTCAAGATAATCTTGAGAGACTTTTTAGTTTGTTAAATTTAATAGACATTAAGTATTAAAAGGTGTTAAAGCCGAATTCTTCAATGTCTTCAATATTTTTAATTGTTACGGTGCGCCCTGTAATATCAATGAGACCTTCATCGCGAAGGCGTCCTAATTCACGGCTAAGGGCTGTGCGAGATACATTGAGAACCTCAGCCATTTGCTCGCGGTTGTGGGGTAATTGAATTGTGTTAGAATGCTGACGTTTATAAATATCTGTTAAGTACGCAAAAATCTTTTCGCGCATCCCTTTTAATGTGAGGTAGTGGACTTTTCTGGTTAATAGAATTGCTTTTTCAGATAAATCCTCTAATAGATTAGATAGGATTTTAGTTTGGCATTGATGACAATCCGGTAATGTTTTAATAAAGGTTTCAAGGGGAATAAACATAATTTTAGTTGCTTTTGTTGCTTTAATGGTAGCAGGCCATAAAGGCTGTTTGCTAAATAGTAGTGCTTCTCCAAAAATATCTGATTGCTCTAAGTTTGCCATAATAACCCGTTGCCCCATTACATTTTCACGAGTCAGTAAAGCGCTGCCTTCAAGAATGACACCAATACCCTCCATAGGATCTCCAGCGAGGGCTATAAAATCATTTTTTTGGTAACTGTGGATGATAACTTTGGCATTATTTAAATAGCTACGCAGCTCTGGCTCTCCTAATGTATTGAATAAAGGACATTTCACGAGGGTGGGCATATATTGATTAATGATATCGTTTGAAAGTATTTGTTTCATAAGCACCTCCGGTGTGATAAAGTCTATAGCAATTAAAAATGATTATTGTATAATAAAAGTATAAGACTAAATGGTCTACCTGTTCCATAAGGGAAGTCAGGAAAATTTTTGAAAAAGTTTTTATTTGTTGCTCAAGCTACAGAAATTGTATCATCTTTACGTTATACTTTCAAATGTAATCAATCAGACAACTGATAAAACATCAGTGTAATGTATAGGTTTTATATTATCTAGCTTGACTGCGAGGAAGTCTCGCAAAGGAGGATTTTTAAATGAGTATGTTCTGTTATCAATGCGAACAATCTGCAGCACCAGGTGGCTGTACTGTACAAGGTGTATGTGGTAAAACTGCACCAGTTGCTAACTTACAAGACGAATTAACTGCTGCCTTAGTTGGCTTGGCTCGCGCTTTAGACGTAAAGGGTCATACTAAAGAAGGTATCGATTATATTATGCGCGGTTTGTTCATGTGTGTAACAAACGTAAACTTCTCTGAAGACCGCGTTCAAGAATTCATTGACGAAGTAAATGCTTACCATGCAAAAGTGGATAGCGCTCAACAAAATTTCGATTGGGAACAATTGTGGAAAGGTGAAGAAGACATCGTATCCCTTCGTTCCACATTATTGTTAGGTATGCGTGGTATGGCTGCATATGCATGGCATGCTGCTCGCCTTGGCTTCCACGATGCTGATGTTGACGCTTGGTTCGTTAAAGGCATGGTAGAATTCGCTAAAGATCACAGTGCTGAAGAATGGCTTGATCTTTTGATGGAATTTGGTCAAATTAACTTGAAATGTATGGCTGTTCTTGATAAAGCTAATACTGAAACATATGGTACACCTGTACCAACTACAGTTCCTTTGACTGTAGAACCAGGTCCTTTCATCGTTGTAACTGGTCATGACCTTCATGACTTGAAACAATTATTGGAACAAACTGATGGTAAAGGTGTAAATATCTATACTCATGGTGAAATGTTGCCTTGCCACGCTTATCCTGAATTGAAGAAACATCCTCAATTGAAAGGTAACTTCGGTACAGCATGGCAAAACCAACAAAAAGAATTTGTTGATGTTCCTGGTGCATTCTTGTTCACTACAAACTGCATTATGCCACCAAAAGAAAACTACAAAGCTAATATCTTCACTACAGATATGGTAGGTTTCGATGGTTGTGCACATATCGAAGAAAAAGAAGATGGTACTAAAGACTTCTCCGCAGTTATCAACCGTGCTATCGAATTGGGCGGCTACAAAGAAGCTCAAGAATTCACTGGTATCAACGGTGGTCATGAAGTAACTACTGGTTTCGGTCATGGCACAGTATTGGGTATTGCTGATAAAGTAATTGACGCTGTAAAAGCTGGCGCTATTAAACACTTCTTCTTGGTAGGTGGTTGTGACGGTGCTAAAGTAGGCCGTAACTACTACACTGAATTCGTTAAACAAACTCCAAATGATACTGTAGTATTGACATTGGCTTGTGGTAAATTCCGTTTCAACGACATGAACATCGGCGAAATCGGTGGCATCCCTCGTATCCTTGATATGGGTCAATGTAACGATGCTTACTCCGCTATTCAAGTAGCAGTAGCTTTAGCTGGTGCATTTGAATGTGATGTAAACGATTTGCCATTGACATTGGTATTGTCCTGGTACGAACAAAAAGCGGTATGTATCTTGTTAACATTGTTGGCATTGGGTATCCGTAACATTTACATCGGACCTTCCTTGCCTAAATTCTTCTCCAGCAATGTATTGAACATTTTGGTAGATAAATTCCAATTACATCCAATTACAACTCCAGAAGCTGACATGAAAGCTATCTTGGGCTAATAGGATCTATTAATCTGTTAACCACAGTCCTACGTCCCCTCTCTTTTATGATTTAGGACTGTTGTTATAAATAACGCACCTAGGGTTATCCTTAGGTGCGTTTTTTTACTATTATTGTGAAAGCTATCTATCGAGTGTTTGTTTATTGATGGGGCCTGACAGTATTGCGACAACTAGATTACTAATGGGCATAACCTATCTCATGCCTCCATACTCAGCGTAAGTCGGCCCTCAATAGGTTATGCCCATAAGTAAAACGTTTCTGAAATATAAGTCCCATCAATATACAAACTCATAAAATAGCTTTCATCAGAATAGTGAGGTGAGGGGGAGATGTCGCTGCATAAGTATAGTCTTTCCCTTTTATAACTGTAGATATGGATGCGTCCCATCAATATACAAAGTTTTAGAACAGCTTTCATAAGAATAGTAGTCCTCTGTAGACAAACAAATATGCCCCTAATGTGCATATAGACAAGGCTCGATATTGGTTGCTATACTATAGGTGAAATAGGATTTTTTCACATGGTTTATGTGTATATAGAGGTATGTATGAACAGTATTTTTGATATTATAGGGCCTATTATGATTGGTCCGTCTAGTTCGCATACAGCGGGTGCTGCGCGGCTAGGGAAGATGGCGCGTTGTATTTTTCGTTCTACTCCCAAAAAGGTAGATTTAACATTATATGGATCTTTTGCAAAAACCTATAAAGGGCATGGCACGGATCGTGCTTTGATTGGCGGCTTATTAGGTTATAAAGAGGATGATGCGAACATCCGAGTTGCCCATGAATTAGCGAAAAAAGAGGGGATGGAGTTTTCTTTTATTGAGTCTCCTCTTGATGTAGGGCATCCGAATGTGGTGCGTTTTGATATGTATGATGAACATAATCGTCATATGACTGTTATTGGTCGCTCTCTCGGCGGTGGTCAGATTATGATTACCGAAGTAGATGGAAATGATATGTCCATTACAGGAGATGAGTTCACTCTTGTAGTGTTCCATGAGGATAGACCTGGTGCGATTTCTCTTATCAGCCAAGCTTTGAGCGAGTCTGATATTAACATCGCTACGATGCGCGTATTCCGTAAGGGCAAGCATAAGGATGCAGTCATGGTTATTACTACAGATACAGTGGTAAATCCTATTACAGTTCAGTTTATGCGCGAGTTTCCAGGCATCCAGGATGTGATGACCTTTGAAGCATTATAGGAGGGCGAATGATGAGTTATGCATATGATACAATTGCAGATATTATTCGCCTAGGTGAGGAAAACAATATTTCTTTTGGCGATGTAGTATTGCGTTATGAATTAGAGAATTACGACCGCAGTGAAGACGCGGTTGTTCGTGAAATAGAGAATCGCTTAGATATTTTTGAAAGCTCCATTCAAGATGGCATAGCTTATGCGGAGAAAACGGCTTCTGGTATGTCCGGTGGTCAAGCGGCACAGCTTAATGGGCAAACACCTCGTTTTATGAGCGATATTGCGTATAAGGCAATGACGTATGCTATTGCTGTAAATGAGGCAAATGCAAAGATGTTCCGCATTGTTGCTTGTCCTACGGCGGGCTCTTGTGGTGTTATGCCTGGTGCGGTGAAAGCCGTAGCAGACCACTACCAATTAGAGAGAGCCACAGTTGTAAAAGGCTTCTTAGCTGCGTCCGGTATTGGTAATGTAGTAGCAAATCGCGCTTGTGTTGCTGGTGCTGTTGGCGGTTGCCAAGCGGAAATTGGTACGGCTGCGTGTATGGCAGCAGGAGCGATTGTCGAAATGATGGGCGGTTCACCACGTCAAGTAGGTCATGCTATCGCATTGTGCATGAAAAATCTATTGGGGCTTGCTTGTGATCCGGTAGCAGGGCTCGTAGAGGTGCCATGTGTTAAGCGTAATGGCTTTTATGCAGTCCATGCTATTACTGCATCTGAAATGGCGTTAATGAATATTGAAAGCCAAATTCCACCAGATGAAGTTATCGAAGCGATGAATAATATAGGCCGTGCTATGCCGGCAGCATTGCGTGAAACAAGTGATGGCGGTCTTGCGGTGACACCGACAGGTACAGCTATTGCAGAACGAGTGCAATCCTTATAAGGATTGCACTTTTTTCATGCTTTCATTTGTAGTAAAATAAAGATTAGACTAGTTCAGAAAGGAGCGTGTATGATGGAACAAGCAAATCGAATATTGACCGTATTAGAAGAAGCCGGCCATGAAGCTTATATCATAGGCGGCGCTGTGCGCGATATTTTGATGCATCAAAAGCCACATGACTTCGATATTGTGACGTCTGCACGTCCCGATACAGTGATTGAGGTTCTTCGCGGTCATGATATTCAAACGACAGACCTCGTAGGAAAATCTTTTGGTGTAGTGGTAGCTACATTAGAGGGCAAGCAATACGAAATCGCTACATATAGAACAGAACGATATGGTGCAGATAGCCATCGTCCCGAAGAAATTACTTATGCCGATACCTTAGAAGAAGATGTGTTGCGTCGTGATTTTACTGTCAACGGCATGGCTATGAACCGTTATGGTGAAGTTATAGACCTTGTAGGTGGACGACGTGATATTAAACATAAGACGTTACGAACCATTGGTAATGCGCAGGAACGTTTTGAAGAAGATGCGTTACGATTATTTAGAGCGTGCCGTTTTGTGGCGAAGTTGGATTTTTTGCCGAGTAAAGACCTATTAGAGGCTATGCCCAAGGCTTTTCACCGCGTACCTGGCTTGTCTTTAGAACGTGTACGAAATGAGATTAATCGTCTCATGTTAGAGCCTGCGGTGGCTAAAGGCCTTGATGTCCTTGTTCAATCCCGCTTGGCAGAATGCTCTTGTCGTGTTGTAGAAAATGGTGCGGCTCGGGAGGTTCCCATCTTGCCTGAACTATATCATCTCGTGAATTTGCCCCAAGAAAAGGACTTTCATGAATTCGATGGTTGGTACCATACATTAGCCGTTGTGTCCCATACGGAGCCGGATTTGGTGTTGCGTTGGGGTGCCTTATTACATGATGTGGCAAAGGGAATGCCAGCGGTACGTGCTGTTATCAATGGACGCCTTACGGATCGTGGGCATGATACACTAGGAGCGGAGATGGCAGAAACGTTATTAACCCGACTAGGATATCCGGAGGCCTTTGTAAAACGCGTGGCGTGGATTGTGAAAAACCACATGCGCTTTCACTATTTTGTACAAAATGGCGATGCAAATGAGAAAAAATGGCTTCGCAAGGAAGCCCGTAGTGGTGAATTCCGAGATAGCCAAATTATGCGCACTGCATGGGAGCAATTAGCTAAGGTTTGTGCTGCCGATGTATTAGGTTGTGGGAAACCTTACTCGTCTACAGACGGAACATTAGCCTTTGGAGAATGTATGGCAGATCTTAGTTTAGAGATGCCTGTACATACCAAGGACTTAAATTATGACGAACGAGTGATTAAGCTCGCTGGGAAACAAGTAGGGGAAGGATTGCAGTATTTATTAGGTCAGGTACAAAATGGGGTTATTCCTAATAAACCAGATGCGCTATATGACGCATTAGACCATAAGTTACGCCGTCCAGTGGAGAAATGATGAATTTACTAAATAAAGCGTTGCGACGCATGAGTGGTTGGAGTCGTACTACTTGGTGTCTTGCCATTCTCATGACTGTTGCCTTTGTCCTCATAGGGCGTTTGGCACAGTTGCAGGTCTTTGATACATTTGACCTGGAGAAGAAAAATTTATTACAGGTTCAAGTAGATAGAAAATTACAATCACCGCGCGGTACGATCTATGACCGTAATGGTAAGCCTTTGGCGATGAGTGTGGTTACAAAATCTTTGTATGCGGATCCTAAGATGATTAAACAGTCTCCCCAAGAGATTGCGGAACTCATTTCGCCATATGTAACCATGTCAAAAGAAAATATTGTGAAAGCTCTGCAAGAGGATTCTGCCTTCGTATGGATTAATCGCATGATGGATGCGGACAAGTCTAAGGCGGTGGCACAAGTCATTAAGGAGAATAATATTGCGGGCCTTAACTTTGTGGAAGAGTCCAAACGTTATTACCCAAATGGTGTACTAGCGGCTCAAATACTAGGGTTTGTAGGCACCGATGATAAAGGCCTTGATGGCCTCGAAATGGTCCTTGATGAAGAGTTAAAGGGTGGTGTGCAGCAAGAAATCGTTGCTACTGATAACAAAGGTAATGCTATCTTTGGTTCCGTATTGTCCAAGTTCTTACCTGATAAGGGTAAAAGCGTAACATTAACAATCGATGCGACCATCCAATTTATTGCAGAACGCGCTCTTGATAAGGCGATGGTTGATACAGGAGCTAAGCATGCCAGCGTTATCGTTATGGATCCAAAGACCGGTGAAATATTAGCGATGGCCAATCGTCCAAGTTATGATCCTAATAACTACAACCAAAGTGGTGAAGAGGCTTTCAAAAATATTGCGGTTACCAATTTATATGAACCAGGCTCTACATTCAAACCTATCATTGCATCTGCAGCTCTTGCAGCAGGCAAATGGAAGTTAGACACTGTGTATAACGATAAAGGGGCCTTCGCTGCCAATGGACATATCATTAGAAACTGGAATGGTGAGGGATATGGTCCTGTTCGTTTGCTAGATATTTTGAAGTACTCTATTAATACTGGTATGGCTGAAATTGGTACATTAACAGGTGCAGATATTCTCTCGAAATATATACGTGATTATGGCTTTGGCTCTGAAACAGGTATTGAATTGCCTGGTGAAGGAGCAGGTATTTTGTATAATCCAGAGGATATGAGTAAGCTAGACGTTGCGACTATGTCCATCGGTCAAGGTATTGCGGTTACACCATTACAAATGGTTCGCGCCTTTGGTGCACTTTCTAATGGTGGGGCTATGATGAAACCACATATCATCAAGTCTTATAGTAACTCTCAAGGCGATGTTACAAGTACGACTGAAACATCTGTTGTGGGACAACCAGTTCCGGCGGAAACCGCTAAAACCATTGTAGATATTCTAGAAAAAGAAGTATCCGAAGGTGGCGGTACAAAAGCGATGGTAGAAGGTTATCACTTCGGCGGTAAAACTGGTACGGCGCAAAAACTAGATACCAAACATGGCGGTTATCTCGACGGACAATACATTGCGTCCTTTATTGGCTTTGGCCCTGTAGAGGATCCAAAATTTGTAGTTCTTGTCGTTATTGATGACCCACAAAAGGGTTCTTATTATGGTAGTCAAATTGTAGCCCCTGTATTTAAGGACATCGTATCTCAACTTGTACGGTATTACCAAATGAGTCCGTATGTTAAAGAAAGTACTCCTGTAGCTGTTAAAACTAGCAATACATTACCAGAGCCACATCTTTCTGGTGATGGTTCCGTAACATTACCTAATTTTACGGGCTTCACCTATGGTGAGGTACGTGATTGGTTACATAAGGCGGGACTTGCGTTTAAGCCAGATGGAACGGGTATTGCCGTTTCTCAAGATGAAAGTGGGGGCACTACTGTTCAACCCGGGACGGCAATTACCGTTCACTTTAGTAGATAATTAGAAATTATAGACAGTTCGTTATATAATAGAATAAGAGACTTTGGTGCCTCTCAGGAGGCACCTTTTTTATAAATAGTTTGAATGAATGGAGATACTTATGATCGAATTACGAGGGAAAGCGGTAGCAGATGCCCACAAGGCGATTTTACAAGAAAAAGTTGCAGCAGTAGGCAACTCTGTGATTACTATGGCAGTGTTACTTGTCGGTGAAGACCACGGCGCTCATATGTATGCTACATTTATGGAAAAAACAGCTAAAAATTTTGGCTATGGTTTTGTGCTAAAGCAATTGCCTGAAACGGCAACGCAAGATGAAGTAGTAGCGGCGTTGCATGAATTAAATACTGATCCATCTATTCATGGAATTTTACCGCTAATGCCAATGCCTAAACACATTGATACAGAAGCTCTTATCGATATATTAGATCCTAAAAAAGATATTGATGGTCTTACAACATATAACATCGGTTTAGTAACAGCTGGTAAGGGTGGCTTTGCTCCTTGTACGGCTAAGGCTTGTATGGCTATTTTAAATCACTATAATATTCCTTTAGAAGGAAAACATGTGGTTGTAGTCGGTCGTAGCCAAGTTATCGGTAAACCTGTAGCGCTTATGGCACTCGCTGCACATGGTACTGTTACAATGTGCCATTCTAGAACTTCTGATCTAGTAGAGCAAGTAAAGCGTGGTGATATTATTATTGCTGCGGCTGGTCGTGCTCATATGATTACTGCTAATATGATTAAGCCTGGTGCTGTTGTTATTGATGTAGGTATTAATGAACTGGACGGCAAAACTGTAGGTGATGTTGATTATGATGCGGTAAAAGATATTGCATCTGCCATTACTCCTGTACCAGGAGGTGTTGGATCCGTAACAACGACAATGATGCTAGAAGCGGTATATGAGGCATACCATGCATGAGATGTCTATAGCAGAAGGTATTCTTGATGTAGCGCTCGATACCTTACGTCAACACGATGCGACAGTCATTCATTCTATTCAACTAGACTTAGGGTTAATGAGTGGGGTAGAACCTGATTCATTGTTATTTTGTTGGGAAGCCATTACAAAGGGAACCCCTGCGGAAGGCTCACGCATAGAAATCAATACTATTCCTATTGAAGGAAAGTGTTTAGATTGTGATAAAATATTTTCTGTAAAAAATTATACGTTTATTTGTCCTTATTGTGACAGCCATTTCGTACAAACTATAGGCGGTCGTGAGTTACAAGTGACCTCTATGGATATCGATTGATAGAAAGGTTAGGGCATGCAAGTTCAAGTTAAAACTAATGTACTGGCAAAAAACGATGCTATTGCAGAGGCTTTACAACAGTTGTTTAAGAAAAAGAATATATTTGTATTTAATCTGTTAGGTTCACCTGGGGCAGGTAAGACTTCTCTTTTGGAGGCAACCCTACAAGATTTAAAAAAGGAGTATCGCTTAGCCGTTATTGAAGGCGATTTATTTACGGCAAAGGATGCCAAGCGCATTCATGAGTTGGGTGTGCCTGTTATCCAGATTAATACGGTTGGTGGGTGCCATCTCGATGCACAGATGATTCAAGATGCCTTAGGTGATCTGAATCTTGATGACCTCGATATGATTATTATCGAAAATGTAGGCAATTTAGTGTGCCCTGCGGAATTTGAGATTGGTGAAAGCATGAAAGTAACGGTTTTATCTGTTACCGAAGGTGAAGATAAGCCCCTTAAGTATCCGTTAATCTTTAAAGAGTCTAAGGCCATCCTTATTAACAAGATTGATTTATTGCCCTATGTGCCTTTCAAAAAGGAGCAGGCAATACAAGATATCCGTAATTTAAATCCAAATGGAGAAATTTTTGAAGTAAGTTGCACGGCCCACAACGGTCTTGAACCATGGTTGAATTGGTTGCGTGCACAGTTGGAGAATAATCGATGAACTATTCTATGAAGAGCCGTATTGTAGCGGCCCTCCTTGTGGGCTTGTGTGCTACTACAATCAGTTATGCAGCAGAGCCTGCCATTTCCACTGTTAATCCAGTTGCAGTAGAAACTACTGATGACACTAACGTTGTAGCTCAAGATTCCGCTAATGCGAGCAATGATGGTAGTGTAGATGGAACTGGTGAGGTTGATAGCTTGTCTTACCTTCATAATGCACCAGTTAGAGTTGTTAAGCTGGACCCAAAAACAAAACAGGAAGGTTCTAAAACTGGATGGCTCGCAGAGCAAATGGCTGTAACTGAATTTGGTGATTCTATACAATTCTGGCAAGCGGCTAGTGAGAACGAAGGTCCTTTGCCGAGTATCACTCAGAATAATTTAGCTGATATTGGTAAGTCTTATACGGCAAACAGTTTACCGCCTTTAGGTTCTCAAGATGACTATGCTATTGGCACATACCGATTGGGGAATCAGTTTGAAGTCCCAAAAGATGTAGAAAAAACTGAGGTACGTGATAACTTTACTACGTATTACATGAAAGATGTAGCAGTAACTGTATATACTGGACCTGCTCAAGAATTGTTGGTTAACAATCAATTGCGCGGTCAAGGGGCGACTTACTTCTTTGAACCAAATACTATTACAAATATTCATAGTACGAAAAAAGGCGCTAATACAGTACGTGACATTGGCCCTGGTAGCACACGGATGGAATTGATATTTGCCTATGGCAGTCCTAATGCGATGTGGCGTGATAAGAAAAATGAGACGTATATTTTCCTTTATGAGGGGCATTCCGAAAATTCATTGCCTCAAAAAAAGGAGTTTAAGAGTCCTGTAGAGAATACAAATAGTAATAGCCAACAACAATCTATGCTTGGTCAGCAAAAAGAATATATTGCTTTCACCATTAAACAAAGCAATATAGAGGCTGTAGACATTATTAGTGGACAAGTATGGCCTAGGTTTGGATTGCCGAAAGCTGAAGTGTATGATTTTGAAGCTGGTACACTTACGGCTGATGATTTTGTATTGCGTGGTTTCAAGTTGAATGACCATTTTGTTAATGATCCTAATAATGATTGGAAACATCAAGGCATATTGTTTGGCTCCACATTTATTGGCTATAATGAATACGGTGTGAGTGTAGATAAAAAAGATCTTATCAATCGCGTATTATTAAATGTTTATACGCCTACACGTCGTGGAATCGCGATGGGTGATACCAAATATTTATTGCTCTTTGTGTATGGTATGCCAACTCGTATTGTTGAATCTACAACAAAGGCGGGGACGTCTACCGTATATGAATATAAAAATCCAGCGGCAAGCAACTCTTATTTACAGTTTGCCCTAGATGATAAAAACCAATATATCAAATCCGTTATGTTATCTGACCGTCCTGTAAAATAGGATAGGTCACAGCGAGGAGGCAAAGGGTATGGTTACTGTACAAGATGTAAAAGAACGTTGGGAAAAGATTCAAGGTGATGATGAACGTATATTGTTTATCGTTGGTGGTCCAGGTTCTGGTAAAAGTTTGCTAATTCGTGAATTGTCTGAGCAGAAGGGCTGGAAATACTTGGAAGCTAAGCAACTCATCGAGGAAGAGTTTTTGCTCGTGCCTCGTGATGAACGGCCTCAATTAGCGGAAGAAGTTATTTGCCGTGCTCTTAGCCGTAGCGATACGGAAGTAGTCTTGCTAGATGGCATTAATGTATTCTTTGCACCTATCTTAAATCTAAAACCATTTGAGTTGTTAAAAACTATTAGTAAGAAGTATCCTATTGTCGTTGGCTGGCGTGGACATATTGAAGGGGATCAGTTGTACTTAGAACATAACAATAATCCTAAACATGCTGTAGTTAGTATTGCACATCCAGATCATGTTATTGCAATCGACTAAATGTATGTTTGAACATATTGGTTGAATATAGGGAAAACTATAAATGTATAGAAGGAGATAGCGGGCTATCTCCTTTTTTAGTTATATAATTACAGTTATTAGGTAAAAAATATAGTTTTGTAATTTCCTATTATTTGATTTTAGTAAACCTGAAATATGGATGTTAGCAGACATGGACTGGTAAGGAATGAAACTATGTAAAGGTATATAAAGAATATACTAGTAAATAAAAGTTGATTACTGGATATATACTGAAAACGAGGCATTTTATAGAGGATTGATAAAATATAAATTTTTTTTGACAAAATACTTGCATAGGGTATCGTTTCATGTTATTATGATTAAGCACTAAGAGTGACCACAGTGAACGAAAAACTTCAAAAAAGTTTTTAAATGTTCTTGACACTTAGTGTGCTAGGTGATACAATTCATCTTGTCGTAATGATGCTGGCGTAGCTCAATAGGTAGAGCAGCTGACTTGTAATCAGCAGGTTGTGGGTTCAATTCCTATCGCCAGCTCCATTTTATTTATGGAGGGATTCCCGAGCGGCCAAAGGGAGCAGACTGTAAATCTGCCGTCTTCGACTTCGAAGGTTCGAATCCTTCTCCCTCCACCATTCATAGCGGGGTGGAGCAGTTGGTAGCTCGTCGGGCTCATAACCCGAAGGTCGCAGGTTCAAGTCCTGTCCCCGCAACCATAAAAACCACAGTGAAATGATCGTTCATTGTGCTGGTGTAGCTCAGTCGGCAGAGCGTATCCTTGGTAAGGATAAGGTCACCGGTTCAATCCCGGTCACTAGCTCCATACATGGCGGCATAGCTCAGTTGGCTAGAGCAATCGGTTCATACCCGGTGTGTCCGCGGTTCAAATCCGTGTGCCGCCACCATTAAACCTCACCTTGGTGGGGATTTTTTTATTTCTTTACATATGACATGCTATTCTAAGACTTTGTATATATGGTATAATAATAGGTAAGGAAATCTTATATTCCATTGATAAATTAGGGTTAATATATTATATTAATACTAGAATGTAATTTGTTTTTGTGAAGGAGGATATAATCCTAATGGCAAAAGAAAAATTTGAACGTACGAAACCGCATGTTAACATCGGTACAATCGGTCACGTTGACCATGGTAAAACTACTTTGACTGCTGCAATCAC
>NZ_JAWEGM010000003.1:0-238936 GCF_032472435.1 Veillonella parvula | reverse complement strand
CCAGGATCAAACTCTCCAAGATATCTTGAAGCTATTTGAATAGCTCATTATTTGTTGTCGTTACATTGAAGTAACTTTGAATTATGGTTGGTTTTGACTGTGTCAAAACCCGCACTCTGGCATATGCTCAATCATTTCGATTGATTACCTATCATTGTTCAGTTTTCAAAGATCTGTGCCCCTTCATATGGGGTACTTGAATATAATAACATTTCCATATACTCATGTCAACAAAATTTGGACAAATTTTACTACAAATTTCAGAAAATTTTTACCATTATTTTTGCACAATTTCACGGCCTAATTTTACAGATTCGAAACTTGAGTTATATCACTCTTTTAGACATATCATATAAGGAGAATTTAAAGCAAAAAGAAGCCGCAACAAGAATACATATTGCATTCTGTTGCGGCTTCTTGCCTATATAACAGTGTGTTTATAGAATCCCTTATTTGCGTTTCAACACTGTATATTAAAAACTTTTATATATAAGGTATTGCATCTGCATACCCTATACAACAAAAGTTATACATATAAAGATTTAGTTATATATGTATTAGATAATTAGTTATCTGTTTGAATCGCTTCACGAAGATTGATTTCGTGCATATCGCCAACAGAAGGTTCTTCTGCAGACATATTTTTCACAGTTTGTTTTGTAGCAAACCAAACTGCTTCGTTCATGTAATAACGCAATTCTTCATTAGATACATGTTCTTGATCTTGAGCCATGATATCAAGCATAGCATCTTCCAATGCTTGTGCTTCTTCATCAGTCAAAGGACCGCCAACGGCCTTTTGTTTTTGAAGCAATTCATTCATGCGATCAACCATGCTGCGCAATACATTGTAACCATAGCTATTTGTGTAACCTTGGTCCTTATCATATTTAGGGAATGTGTAATAGCTATACTCGTTTTTATTACGGTTTTCACCATTCCAGTTCAATGCAGTTTCTTGGCCATGTACATAACCTAAAGAATGTTTACGGAAATAATCAGCATAATTATGCTTATCTTTAGAATGTAACCATTTAGCTTCTTCTTTAGTTAACGCTTGATGATTATTCTTTTTGCTTTCAGCTAAAGCAATATGTTTTTCCGCATTTTCCCATGCTTTCACAAATTCATGGATACTTTGCACCGCCTGAGGGCTAGCCACAGGAACCAATACAACAGAACCGGTTGTAGGCGCTTTAGCCGGATTTGGTAAAAGCAATGGATCATCATATGTAGCAGATGCCGCATTAACATGGAATACGCCACTGCCGAATAATACTGCCGCTGTGAAAGCAAGCAAAGTGGATTTTTTCATTATATATTCCTCTTTTCTATCAACGAATTAAATCGGGTGGGAGGACCCCCAAAAGGGAATCCTCAACCCGTAATGTTCAGTATGAACGTATTATAAACCTAGTCTTGCCATCATTGCAGCAATATTAGCTTTCATTTGTTCATTTTCAGCTTTCAAATCAGCTACTTCACCTTTTAATCCTTGATTTTCAGCTTTCATTGCAGCAAGTTCACGTTGCATTGCATATGTAGAACTGATAGGTCCTTTACGATAACGATCTGCAGTTTCTGCTTCGCCGTCTCTGTTACCTACTTTCCAAGTTACACCAGCATTTGCCATCATATGGCTATTGCTGCCTGCCCAAGCAACACCAGCATGTAACATCATGGATTCATTCTTATAATGAGCCACACCTAATGCCAATGCGGAGTCACCACGGTAGTTACCGTAACCTGCCATGATTTGAGTAGGTTCGTAAGGGTCATAAGCCATAGGTTTCAATGCGGACAACGCGGAGGACATTGCACCAACTTGACGAACTTCGTTTACAACATTATTCATGCTGTTTGCAACACGATTAAGTTGGGAACCATTAACAGCATCAGTAGAAGTGGAGCTAATTTCGCCTGGCGCTACGTTAGTAATCTTATTACCACCGTTGTTCAAGCCAGAGCTTGTTAAGGATACGCTGCCACCACCATTATTTTTGATTGTAATACCGTTACCGTTTGTCACAGTTGTATGACCGGAGTTATCCATAGTTGTAATGGAATTGATACCAGTAATATCTTTTGCCAAACGAACATTCAAGCTACCGTTGTTGTCAGAGATAACACCGATATTATTTGCAGTGGAAAGTTTGCTTTCATCAGTAACGCCACCTTTAACAGTCACTTTTTGACCTAGGTCACGATGGAATGAACCTTTATCACCTGCAAAGTCCAAGCCAGCTTTCTTAAGGCCGTCGATACCTTTCTTCAAGTCGCCGATGTTAGCACCATTTGTTAAGCTGCTGCTATTATCAGCAATATTGTTAATATCTTCGCCTTCAGCATAGCCACTTGCCATGTTAACTACTTTATTACCGCCATTGTTCAAGCCGTCCTTAGTCAATGTTACTGCACCAGTACCATCTTTAGGGGAACCTTGACCTGCTGGAGGAGTAGTAATTGCAACACCGTTGCTGCTAACAGTAGTAGTTACTTTAGTACCACCCATGCCGGATGTAACTACCATGCCATCTGCAGTTGTTCTTGTGCTCTTAGTCCGTTTATCAGTAGTTACAACACCATCAGCAGTCAATTCAGTGGCCTTAGTTGGATTATCTACAAGTACACCTTTAGCTGTTGTTTGAGTTGTATTATTTTGATTATCGGATACTTTCACATTACCTGCAGTAAGAGCAGTCGTATTACCTAATGTATCAGTGCTTGTAACACCTACACCATTTGTTACAGTAGAGTGTTGTTGATCGTCAGTAGTTGTAGTTACACTGCGAAGGTTCAAGTCTTTTTTGATATCTACAGTGTATGTTTTGGACTTATCCGCATTTGTTGTAGCTGTTACAGTTGTATTGCCGCTATCGCCAGCTTTCACTGTTGTAGTTGCTGCCGCCATGCTGCTCTTCAACTGTTGAACGTTAACTGCATCTGTATCATTTACACCAGCTGCCACGTTAGTAATCTTTTGATTATTTGCGTTTAAGCCTTCGTTGGAGATATATGTTTTACCGCCAACAGACACGCCTTTATTATCAAGAACAACTTGTTTGTTTGGATCGGAACCAACAGTTACGGAATCAAGACCTTTAAGGTTCTTAGCAAGTTTAACGTTCAAGTTACCGTTTTCATTAACTACACCAATGTTACCATTTGAAAGTTTAGAAGCATCAGCTTCGCCGCCTTTGAGTCCCAATGTTTGACCGAGGTCTTTATGGATAGCTTCACCGGAGTCGCCTTTGAAGTTCAAGCCTTTCTTAGTCAAGTCTTGAGTGTTCTTATCAATTTTGTTGTCTACAACTTTCAATTGATCTTCTGTTGCAGCTTGACCATTAGTGATCTTATTAGGATCCCAAGTTCTGTTAGTCAAATCGTTAACAGTACCAGAACCACCGTTGATAGTTACCTTACCGGAGTTGATTGTACCGTTTGTACCATTGATATTTACAGCATTAGCACCTTCGCCAGCTCTAATGATACCTGTTGTACCATCGAAATGAACTGATGTACTACCGGAGCCCAATGTCACTGTATCTTTCAAGTTTACAGTGTATGTTTTAGCTTTTGTAAGATCGTTGATTTCTTCTTCAACATGGATGTTCTTGCTACCTTTTACCTTAGTATCGGACGCAGCTTTTACTTCGTTCAATTGTTTAAGGTTAACAGCATCACTATCTTCTGTACCAGCTTTAACATTTTTGATTTGCGTATTGTTAGCATTGAAGCCGTTGTTTGTAACAAATGTATTACCACCAATAGTCAAGCCATTGTTGTTGATAGTTGTTTGACCAGTTGTTACGCTGTTCAAGCCTGTTAAATCTTTTGCAAGTTTAACATTCAACTTACCGTTTTCAGATACAACACCGATATTCTTGTCAGACAATTTAGCTTTATCAGTAATGCCACCTACAACATCCAATGTTTGACCAAGATCTTTATGGATTACTTCGCCAGAATCAGCTTGGAAGTTCAAGCCTTTCTTAGTCAAGTTTTCAGTGTTCTTATCAATTTTGTTATCTACAACTTTCAATTGATCTTCTGTTGCAGCTTGACCGCTTGTGATGTTATTAGGGTTCCAAGTAATGTTAGTCAAGTTGTTTACAGTACCATTTGCACCGTTAACAAGAACTTTACCTGCATTAATGTTGCCTGTTACACCATTGATAGTTACTGCATTCGCACCGTTACCAGCTTTTACGATACCAGTTGTACCATCGATGTTAACTGCTGTGTTACCGGAACCTAATGTTACAGTATCTTTCAACGCAACTGTGTAAGTTTTAGCTTTTGTAGTTGGATCTACAGCTTCATCAACATTGATGTTTTTGCTACCTTTTACTTTTGTATTAGATGCAGCTTTTACATCGTTCAATTGTTTAACGTTAACAGCATCATTGTCTTCTACACCAGCAGTTACGTTTTTGATTTGCGTATTGTTAGCGTTGAAGCCATTAGCTGTAACGAATTGTTTGTTGTTGATTGTCAAGCCATCGTTATTGATAGTTGTTTGACCAGTTGTTACGCTGTTCAAGCCTGTTAAGTCTTTTGCAAGTTTAACATTCAACTTACCGTTTTCAGATACCACACCGATGTTATTGTCAGACAATTTAGCTTTATCAGAAGTGCCACCTACAACATCCAATGTTTCACCAAGGTTTTTATGAATTTTTGTTGCATCATCACCTTGGAAGTTCAAGCCTTTATTAGTGTTGTCTGTAACTTTTTGATCTACAGATTTCAATTGGTCTTCTGTTGCAGCTTGACCGCTTGTGATGTTTGCAGGATTCCAAGTTGTGTTAGTCAAGTTGTTTACAGTACCGTTTGCACCGTTAACAAGAACTTTACCTGCATTAATATTGCCTGTTACACCATCGATTGCAACTTTGCCAGCATTAATTGTGCTGTTTACACCGTTGATAGTTACTGCATTAGTGCCGTCGCCAGCTTTTACGATACCTTTTGTACCATCGATGTTGACTGCATTATTACCAGAACCTAATGTTACAGTGTCTTTCAATGCAACTGTGTAAGTTTTAGCTTTTGTAGTTTGATCTACAGTTTCATCAACATTAATGTTTTTGCTGCCTTCTACTTTTGTATTAGATGCAGCTTTTACATCGTTCAATTGTTTAACGTTAACAGCATCGTTGTCTTCTACACCAGCAGTTACGTTTTTGATTTGCGTATTGTTAGCGTTAAAGCCATTAGCTGTAACGAATTGTTTGTTGTTAATTTTCAAGCCATCGTTGTTGATAGTTGTTTGACCAGTAGTTACACTGTTCAAGCCCGTTAAATCTTTTGCAAGTTTAACATTCAACTTACCATTTTCGGATACTACACCGATGTTGTTGTCGGACAATTTAGTTTTATCAATAATGCCACCTACAACATCCAATGTTTGACCAAGATCTTTATGAATTGCTTCGCCAGAATCAGCTTGGAAGTTCAAGCCTTTCTTAGTCAAGTCAGTGCTGTTGTCAGTGATTTTCTTATCAACAATTTTCAATTGGTCTTCTGTTGCAGCTTGACCGCTTGTGAAGTTTTTGCCATCCCAAGTAATGTTTGTCAAGTTGTTTACAGTACCTGTAGTACCATTGACAGTCACTTTACCGGAGTTAATAGTGCCGTTTGTACCATTGATAGTTACAGCATTAGCACCGTCACCAGCTTTTATGATACCTGTAGTACCGTTGATGTTGATTGCATTATTGCCAGAACCCAAAGTTACATTGTCTTTCAACGCTACTTTGTAAGTTTTAGCTTGTGTATTAGGATCTACTGTGGAGTTAACATTGATGTTTTCGCTACCTTCTACTGTAGTGTTGGATGCATTTTTAACTTCATTCAATTGATTCAAGTTAACTGCATCATTACCGTCAGTACCAGCTTTTACGTTTTTGATTTGTGTATTGTTAGCATCAAAACCGTTAGCTGTAACGAATTTCTTACCACCAATTGTTAAACCTTCGTTATTAATTGTTGTAGCACCAGTTGTTACACTTGTTAAGCCAGTCAACTCTTTAGCAAGTTTAACATTCAATACGCCGTTGTTATTAACTACGCCGATGTTATTTTCTGAAAGTTTAGATGCATCAGCTTGACCGCCAGTAATATTCAATGTTTGACCAAGGTCTTTATGAATGCTTGTAGCATCATCACCTTGGAAGTTCAAGCCCTTCTTAGTCAAGTCAGTGCTGTTCTCAGTAATTTTCTTATCAACAGATTTCAATTGATCTTCTGTAGCAGCTTGACCGCTTGTAATGTTATTAGCATCCCAAGTGATATTTGTTAAGCTGTTTACAGTACCCTTAGCACCATTAACAAGAACTTTACCGGAATTGATATTGCCTGTTACACCGTTAATCGCTACGTTACCAGCATTAATTGTGCTGTTTGTACCGTTAATAGTCACTGCATTATTGCCTTCGCCGGCTTTCACAATACCTTTTGTACCGTCGATATTAACAGCTGTATTGCCGGAACCCAATGTTACTGTATCTTGTAAACCAACTGTATAAGTCTTAGCTTTAGTAAGTGGATCTTCAGAATCAGTTACATTGATGTTTTTGCCAGCTTTTACAACAGTTTTAGCTGCAGCTGCATTGTTAGATACTTCTTTCAACTGTTTAAGGTTAACTGCGTGATTATCCTCTGTACCAGCTTTCACGTTTGTGATTTGAGTATCGTTAGCATTGAAGCCGTTGCTTGTAACAAATGTGTTACCACCGATTGTCAAGCCATTGTTGTTAATAGTTGTAGCACCAGTTGTTACACTGTTCAAACCTGTCAAATCTTTAGCAAGTTTAACATTCAATACGCCGTTGTTATTAACTACGCCGATGTTATTTTCTGAAAGTTTAGATGCATCAGCTTGACCACCAGAGATTTTCAATGTTTGACCAAGGTCTTTATGAATTGCAGTGCCTGCATCGCCTTGGAAGTCCAAGCCTTTTTCTACGATTTCAGTTTTTGTAGTATCAATTTTATTGTCTACTACTTTCAATTGATCTTCTGTAGCAGCTTGACCATTAGTAATAGCTTTAGGGTTCCAAGTTCTGTTAGTTAATTCGTTAACAGTACCTGTAGTACCATTGATAGTTACTTTACCGGAGTTGATAGTACCATTTGTGCCATTGATAGTCACAGCATTATCGCCAGTGCCAGCTTTCACGATACCTGTTGTACCGTTAATATTTATAGCTGTGTTACCTGCACCTAATGTTACTTCATCTTTCAAGCCTACAGTATATGTTTTAGCTTTAGTTACATTGTCGATGCTTTCATCAACTTTAATGTTTTTACCTTCAGCTACCTTCGTGTTTGCTGCAGATGCGCTGTTGGATACTTCTTTCAATTGTGCCAAGTTTACTGCATCGCTATCGATTGTACCACGAGCAACGTTAGTAATCTTGTTACCACCATTATCCAAGCCAGTTTTAGTAAGGGATACAGATGCATTGTTTGTAGCACCGTTGCTGATAGTTACACCGTTGGAAGTAACTTTTGTATCGCCTACAGTTACGCTGTTCAAACCTTTAAGGTCTTTAGCCAAACGAACTTTCAAGTCGTTAGAGCCATCGGATACAACACCGATATTGTCTTCAGCAGTCAATTTGGATGCTTCTGTAATGCCACCTTTAACGTTTACTTGTTCGCCAAGTTTTTTATTGATTACATTACCGGAGTCAGCACCGAACTTCATGCCTTTATTGATCAATTCTTCTTTAGTCTTGAACAATTGGCTACCATTAATAGCATCTGTAGATGTAGCTGTTACAGCACCATCTTTTACATTTGTAATAGTAGTACCATTAGCACCTTCCAATGTTACCTTAGTTTTATCAACAACACCGTTATTGATGTCGTATTTAACAGCACGATCTGTCAATTTATCTACAGAAGTCTTGGATGCAATATTATTGATTGTAACTTGCTCTTTAACGCCTGCATGGTTTTTATCCTCTACAGTCAAGGATACTTCACCATTGTCGTTTACCTTGTAGGAACCGTCAGCGCTGGAGTTTCTTACAAGACGATAGTCAGTTGCACTGCTACCTTGTTGGGTAATTTGCTCGCTAACTTTTTTCAACTGATCTTCAGTCGCTGCACGACCGGATACGATAGATGTGGAATCCCAGCTCTTATTGCTCAAGTTAGTTACATAATTACCAGTTTCGCTTGCATGTTTCGTATTTTGAACAGTTTGAGCGCCCATTACAACGCCACTAGCAGTTACTCTACCTGCTGTACCATCAAGAACTACTTGATTGTTACCGCTACCTAATGTCACTTTGTTATTCAAACGAAGATCATATTTAGCACCTTCAGTGCTTGTAGCAGGAGTAGTTGTCAATTTGAGGTTATCATCGGAAACAGTAACTTTAGAATGTTTACCTGCTTCGATTTTCACATCATGTAATTGACTACCGTTTACAGCATCTGTAGAAGTAGAGGATACTTCACCAGCTTTCAAGTTAGTAATTGTTGTACCGCCTTGGCCTTCCAAAGTAACCTTGTTTTTATTAACAGTAGTACCGTTAAGATCATATTTAACAGCGCGTTCTGTCAATTTATCCAATTCAGTTTTGGATGCGATGTTGTTAATTGTTACTGTATTAGCAGGGTTGTTAGGATGAGCTTCATCTTTAACTTTTAAATCAACCTTGTTATTTTCTACAGAGTAAGAACCATCCGCAGAGTTTGTATTGTTGATCAAACGGTAATCTGTTTTAGCCGCATTAGTAGTCTTGATTTCATCAGACACTTTTTTCAACTGATCTTCAGTTGCTGCACGACCAGATGTGATGGTAGGGTTTTGAACATTCCATTCTTTATTGTCCAAACCAGTTACATAGTTTTTATTGTCGCTATGTTTACCTACACGCACAGAACCTGCAGTTACGCTATTCAAGCCAGTTAGGTCTTTTGCCAACTTAACATTAAGGTTACCGTCTTTAGCTACAACACCGATGTTGTTGTCTGTTAAAGCACCGGTATTTGCACCACCTGTAACGCCCAATGTATCACCAAGTTGTTTATTGATTTTAACATTGTCATCGCCTCTGAAGCTCAAGCCTTTAGCGATTTTGTTAGTGTTATTTGTGATATTAGTAGTGTTAATATCTTGTTGCTCTTTAGAAGCAAGGTTCGTCAACTTAACTTGTCTAGGGTTGGAACCGTCAGCATCAGCAACAGTCAATGTCATGCTACCATCAGCAGCTACTTTATATTCGCCATTGCTACCTGCTGCAGGGTTTGCAATCAAACGGTAGTCAGTTTTGGAAAGACCATTAGAGATTTTAGAGATATCAACATCGAATGTTTGATTGTCATTACGTGTCAATGTCAATCTCTTACCGTCATTGGATACTGTACCAGATGTAACATACGTGTTTTTCAAACCTGTTACTTCAGCAGTCAAACCATTTGTACCGGTCATGTTAATCTTGCCATTACCGTTTGCTTCATACGTTGCAGAACCACGTTGCAAGTATTTATCGTATTTTGCAGCAATACGAGAAATATCACCGATATTAGCCGCATTTGTTAATGTATCACCGCCAGATTGTACATTGGTAATTTGATAACCACCAGCATTGATACCGGTTTTGCTCATAGATACGCTACCAGTTGTAACGGAGTTGAAGTTTGCATTATCAACTGTTGCAACTGTAACATTGTCTCCGGCGCCTTCTAATTTAATATTTTTACCAGCGTTAAAGTTCACTGTACGGTTTGGAGCTTTTACATCTTTAACCTTTTGGCCATTAACTTGAAGTTCCCAACCGGAGTTTGCGGATTTAATAGCTTCATGAACAGTGTTTTTACCTGTATCACCAATATTAGTCATGGTGATAGTACCGTTTTGGTCAACCTGAGCATTACCGCCCAAGATATTCTTAGTGCTGTTAGCTACATTACCTACTGCATTAGCAACGCCATATAATTGGCTACCGTTAATAGCATCTGTAGATTGTGCGCTTACACGACCAGCAGCAACATTAGTAATTGTACGTTTTGTAGAAGTATTACCTACGCTAACTGTGGAATCAGCACTACCACCTGCATAGTTGTATTTCAAACCGTTAATTGTTTCACTAGCAGTACTTACAGGAGCAGCTGTTGCAGAATTAGCACCTAATGCAACGCCACGAACATTATTTACTGTTGCTTTGCTACCGAGAGCTAAGCCTTCGTTTTCTTGTACACTTGCTTCGCTACCGATTGCTACCGCATCAGTTACTTCTTTTTGAGCTTTAAGTTTAGTGATTAATTCAGGATTATCTTTGTAAACGCTACGATCACGTACACGTTCTAATGTACCAGCTTGAGCGCTTACGCCCAATGCGATGGAACGGGAACCAGTTGCTTGTGCATCATCACCGATAGCCACAACATTTTTCTTGTCCCCATCTTGAGTACTCAAAGCACTCGCTTCACGACCCATAGCAATAGAGCCGTAACCTTCAGAATGAGCATTGTTACCGATAGCTGTGGAACGTTCACCTAATGCCCATGCCGCATTACCTGCAGCCACAGAAGATCCGCCCAATGCATATGTATCATTACCAAGAGCAACGCCGGAACCACCATGAGCACGTGCAGAGTTACCTACAGCAACGGAATTATTTACTTTGTATTGAGGATCATTTTGAATGCCGGATTCAGCATTGTTACCGATTGAAACACCATCTACAGCATATGTTTTAGCATTGTTACCAATAGCTACTGCGTTATCACGATAATGAGCAGCACGATTACCAATTGCTACACCTTGTATTCCCTGAGAAAGGGCATTACTGCCGATAGCTATGCCATGAGTAAAGTTTTCACCTTTATAATTTCTACCTGCCGCTACATTAGCACCTGTACCCATAGCTATACTATCATCAGTATTTGATTTAGCACCTTGACCGATAGCAATAGCACGAGCTGCATTAGCTTGAGTATTAGTAGTTCCGTCATATGCTGTGTACGGTGTACCTTTTGCATCTGTTAATGGATCAGGATTTGCAGAACCGATAGCAATGGATTGATCACCTGTTGCTAATGCGGAGTGGCCCATAGCCAAGCTCGCTTTACCTTGTGCGGATGCTGCCGTACCAATAGCTGCCGCATATTGTTCACCTGCATAGGCTTGACGCATCATCGCCAAGGAGTTAAAGCCTTTTGCCTTCGCAGCAGAACCAACAGCAATAGCACCGATTTGTTCAGATTGAGCATAGTGGCCTAAACCGATACCCAACGCACGAGATTGGGAATAGTCACCGATAGAAATACCGGATACGGAGCCATCATTAGCACGAGCATTCGCATTGTTACCGATTTGGATACCAAACACCTTATTATTTGTATATAAATTTCCTAGTCCTGGATTCCCTGGTGTTTTGTAATCATACATCTGAATATAAGGAGAATTTTGGCTAGGATATAAATACGTAAACCCACCATCACTAGGGCCTTCACCAGGAGCCAAAGAAAGGCCTCTGTTAGGCGCTGCATCAACACCCGAAATCAACCCACTACCGCAGGTTAAAACCATAGCCGCCAAGCCAACTTTTACCGAAGCTTTAGCGGAATTACTAACAAAGCTTTTGGAGCCACGAGTATGGCTTTTTGCAATTTCAGATACAACGACATATGCGCCCCGTACCTGACTCCAAATTACCCTATAAATACGATTCATTTAGTAGTACCTACCTTTCACACAGTTTTATAAGGGATTCTAAAACCAACACTAAAACACTAAAAATAATAAAATTTTCATCAAAAATTTAATTACTATACATATAAAATATCAGATTAGTTTATGAATGTAAATATATTTTTTTCACATTTCGCTCATTTATTTTCAGAACTTTAAACTTCTTTTAAAAATTGATTTTCTTACTCATTTAAATATATTTTCAATCATAAAAACCCTTGCTACAATGGGCCAAACAACACTTATAATCTAAAACTAATGATTTTATAGTAAATTAATCATATTCATAATTTTCGATTAAAATTATATGTTCTGTATTATACACTATTATGAAAGGTTTGTGAAGTCAAATACAAAAAAAGAACAAAAGTCTTTTCACAGTAGACTTTCGTTCTTTCATCTTATATACCATATAGGGTTAAAATCATCTAATCTTCATGGGTATTTTCTGGTACATTAACAGATTTTACCACATGAATATAAAATGAAATTTATATGATTTACATGCCTAAACGACTCATAATAAGAGCTAATTGTCGTTTAGTTTCTTCGTTATCTTTCTGTAGACGAAGGTTGTCTTCTTTCAATGCCGCATAGTCTGCAGTTAATTTTTCATCCTGCGCTTTCATGCGTGCATTTTCAGCTTTCAAAGCAGTCATTTCATCCTGCATTACGTACATAGAGCTGATAGGACCGCCCTTGTAGCGCTCAGGAATAGCCTTCTTCTCATCAGAAGAACCGAATTTACGAGTTACACCGGCATTCACCATATTATGACGACTACCAACAGATACGCCTGCATGGAACATAGTATCTTCCGATGTATAATGTGCAACACCTAACGCCGCTGCGGTTTCACCTCTGTAATTGCCGATACCAGCCATCACTTGAGTTGGTTCTAACGGATCATATTGAATCGGTTTCAACGCAGACATAGCTGCCGCATGAGCACCTACACGTTGCGTTTCGCCCGCCACGGAATTAATAGCATTAGCCATTCCTTCCGTAACACCCTTCAATTGATTTACGTTAACCGCATCCGTGCCGTTTACACCAGGGCCTACATTGCTAATTGTTTTACCACCGTTATTCAATCCATCTTTAGTAAGGCTTACGGTGTTACCGCTAGCAGGAGTAATGGTTATGCCACTGCCGTTTACAACCGTAGAGTTACCTCCAGCATCCTTAGTAGTTACAGATGTAAAACCTTTCAAATCTTTCGCCATACGAACTTTAAGATTAGTCCCGTCAGATACGACGCCTACATTATCTTCGGACGTCAACTTGCTAGCATCAGTAATGCCACCGACTACGTTTACCTGTTCGTTAAGCTTTTTGTTAATCACATTACCGGAATCGCCACCGTATTTCATACCATCGTCTTTGGTTGCCACTTGATGTGTCTTGCCCTGTTCATCTTGGTACTTAATACGAGTAATAGCATTGCCTCCGAGATCAGAATCACCCTTATCAGCAGTTATATCCGCATTGCGACCATCTTTGCCAGTTAAACCGATGTGACCAACGCCGTCTTTGCCCGACATAGATACAGCATCTTTACCGTCTTTACCTGTAACAGCTACTTTGCCGTCTGTACTATTCGCAGCGTCTGGACCTGTAATGGAAACGCCATCTTGACCATTTTTGCCGACTTTCACCTTATCAGTCGTTACCGTATCGGCAGTGACCGTTTTGGTAGTAATGCTATCGGTCTTAAGATTCTTAGCCATTTTAATAGTAACATTACCATTTTCGGCTACTGTTTTAATATTTTCTCCAGAATAATCACTATCGGCCCCTTGGCCTTCACCTTTTATGGTAACCTTTTGACCTAAATCACGGTGGAAATCACCTGTATTACCGGCAAAATCCATGCCTTTCTTCGTAATGTCATCACCTAAATTATTAATCTTATTATCCAAGGCTTTATGGGACTTCTGCAATTGATCTTCTGTAGCAGCACGACCACTTGTGATATTGTTAGGATCCCAATCTTTGTTTTCCAAACCTGTCACATGACCGTCCTTGCCATCAACAGAGACCTTACCTGCTGCAATCTTACCATCTTTACCATCAATAGTTACCTTGTCGCCAGCCTTAATTGTACCGTTTGTACCGTCAATCGCCACATTACCAGCCTTGATTGTGCCCTTATCACCATCGATTTCAACTTTATCACCTGCTTTAATGGTGCCTTTGTTGCCGTCGATTGTAACCTTGTCACCGGCTTTGATTGTACCGGTTGTACCATCCATCGCAATTTGTTTCGTAGCATCAGATCCCATTGTTATTTGGTCTTTGAGGCCCACTTTGTAATTTGTAGAGCCATCACCATTAGTGGTCTTATCTACTTTAATATTATTACCTTCTGTTACGATTGCCTTAGCAGCGTTAGCCGCTGTATCCAATTGAGATTTATTAACCGCATCCTTAGGATTTGTACCGTCAGCTACGTTTGTAATCTTATTGCCGGCTGCATCAATACCATCTTTCGTCATAGATGGACCATTGGTAATCTTCACGCCGTCCTTTGTAATAGCAGTCAACGGGTTGCCATCCTTATCTTGAACGGTCATGCCTTCACCATTAACAACGGTTTTACCGTTTGCACCATTAGTGCCATTGTTGAAAGTTATGGAATCTAGGCCTTTCAGATTTTTTGCCAAACGAACATTAAGGATATTATTTTTGCTAATAACACCGATATTGTTTTCGGTCAACTCAGATTCATTGGTGACACCACCCTTAATGTCCAATTGTTCATTAAGTTTCTTCTTGATGGTAGTACCGGAGTCACCACCATATGCCATGCCATCATCTTTGGTTGCCACTTGATGGGTTGTGCCATTTTCATCTTGGTATTTAATGCGCGTGATTTCATTTCCATTAACATCAGCAGCGCCTTTATCAGCGATAATATCCGCACTGCGACCATCTTTACCAGTTAAACCGATGTGACCTACACCGTCTTTACCGGACATAGACACTACATCCTTGCCGTTTTTATCTGTAACAGCTACTTTACCGTCGGTGCCATTCGCCGCATCCGGACCTGTAAGAGATACGCCGTCCTTACCGTCTTTGCCGACTTTCACAGATTCAGCCTTAAGGTTTTTGTTCATTTTTACATCAATTGTTGTATTACCTGTTGCAGCATCTTGTTTGATGAAAGTCTTAATATTGTCACCGCTATAGTCGGCATCAGCAGCTTTTCCTTCACCTTGAACAGTGATAGTAGAGCCTAATTTATTAGTTTGTACACCGCCTACATTGGCATTGAATTTAAGGCCTGTATCAGTTTGACCTGCCAAGGCTTGTTTCAATTGGTCCTCTGTTGCAGCACGACCGGATACGACATTACTTGCATCCCAAGTCTTATTATCAAGACCTGTTACGTAGTTACCCATATTAACAGGGCTTGCACCATCGGACTGTTTACCCATGGTTACAGTGCCAGCTTTCACAGTTTCCGCTGCCGTAACAGTGGTAACGTTAAGGTCTTTCTTCAATTTAAGGCCAATCTTCGTATCGTCACCGGTTTGCGTGATTTCCGTCGTAATATTGTCGTCGCCGTTTACTGTTACCTTAGAGCCTAGTTTATTCGTTTTTTCAGCGTTATTATCTGCGTCAAAACGAAGGCCTTTATTGGTAAGTTCAGTTTTAGCGTCATTAATATTATTGTTGAGTTCAGTTTTGGTATCACTGATATTTTTATTCAACTCGGTCTTAGCATCGCTAATATTTTTATTTAACTCAGTTTTAGCGTCATGCAATTGACCGCCGTTAACCGCATCTTTAGAATTAGCCGCAATATTACCATCAGCAACATTGGTAATCTTTTGGTCGTTCGCATTAATGCCATTTGGAGATACATAATTCTTACCGCCTACGGTCAAACCACCACTATTGATGGTTGTACCGCCAGCTGTTACGCTATCTAAACCAGTTAATGTTTTAGCCAACTTCACGTTCAATGTGCCTGTGCCATCAGATACAACACCAATATTATTATCCGTTAAATCTGTAGCCGCAGCTCCACCTTTAATGGCAACAGTACCACCTAGCTTCTTATTGATAGTCGTACCAGAGTCACCGTCAAAGTTCAAGCCTTTATCCACTTCGGATTTAGACGCCACATCTTTAATCGTTACGGTTTTTGTTTGATCTGGATGATTCTTATCTTGAACTGTCAATGCTACGTCACCGTTGGCATCTACAGTGTAGTCACCATTGGAACCCGCCGTAGGATTCGCAACGAGACTAAAGTCTGTTGCACTAGCACCTTGTTTCTTAACTTCATCACTAACCGTTTTCAATTGATCTTCCGTTGCTGCACGGCCAGATGCAATCGTAGGGTTATCAATGCTCCACGCCTTATTATCAAGACCTGTTACGTAATTACCCGTATTAGCTGGAGTTACACCATCGGCTTGTTTACCCATGGTTACAGTGCCAGCTTTCACAGTTTCCATAGCCGTAACAGATGTAACATTAAGATCTTTCTTCAATTTAAGGCCAATCTTCGTATCATCACCGGTTTGCGTGATTTCCGTCGTAATATTATCGTCGCCGTTTACCGTTACCTTGGAGCCTAATTTATTCGTTTTTTCATCGTTATTATCCGCGTCAAAACGAAGGCCTTTATTGGTAAGTTCAGTCTTAGCATCATTAATATTATTGTTGAGTTCAGTTTTAGTGTCACCAATTTTTTTATTGAGCTCAGTCTTGGTATCACCGATGTTTTTGTTTAATTCGGTCTTAGTATCACTAATGTTTTTATTTAATTCAGTCTTTGTATCAACGATATTTTTGTTTAACTCAGTTTTGGCTTCATGCAGTTGACCACCGTTAACCGCATCTTTGGAGTTTGCCGCTACTTCACCGTTAGCCACATTGGTAATCTTTTGGTCATTTGCATTGATACCGTTCGAAGATACATAAGTCTTACCACCTATGGTCAAACCACCACTATTGATGGTTGTACCGCCAGCTGTTACACTGTCTAAACCAGTTAATGTTTTTGCCAACTTCACGTTTAATGTGCCTGTCCCGTCAGATACAACGCCAATATTATTATCCGTTAAATTGGCAGCTGCAGCTCCACCTTTAATGGCAACAGTGCCACCCAACTTTTTATTGATAGTTGTACCAGAATCACCGTCAAAGTTTAGACCTTTATCTACTTCGGATTTAGACGCCACATCCTTAATCGTTACGGTTTTTGTTTGATCAGGATGATTCTTATCTTGAACTGTCAATGCTACGTCACCGTTGGCATCTACAGTGTAGTCACCATTGGAACCCGTCGCTGGATTAGCAACAAGACTGAAGTCCGTTGCATTAGCACCTTGAGTTTTGATAGCTTCAGTAACTGTCTTCAATTGATCTTCTGTTGCAGCACGTCCGCTGACAGCAGTAGGATTAGTTACACTCCATGTCTTATTATCAAGACCTGTCACGTAATTACCCGTATTAGCAGGAGTTGCACCATCGGATTGTTTACCCATGGTTACAGTGCCGGCTTTCACAGTTTCCGTAGCCGTAACAGATGTAACGTTAAGATCTTTCTTCAATGTAAGGCCGATTTTTGTATCGTCGCCAGTTTGGCTGATTTCCGTCGTAATATTGTCGTCACCGTTTACAGTTACCTTGGAGCCTAATTTATTCGTTTTTTCGTCATTATTATCTGCGTCAAAACGAAGGCCTTTGTTGGTAAGTTCGGTCTTAGCGTCATTAATATTATTGTTGAGTTCAGTTTTAGTGTCAGCGATGTTTTTATTCAACTCGGTCTTAGTATCGCTAATGTTTTTATTTAATTCAGTCTTTGTATCAGCGATATTTTTGTTTAACTCAGTTTTGGCTTTATGTAATTGACCACCGTTCACCGCATCTTTGGAATTCGCCGCAATTTCACCATCAGCCACATTGGTAATCTTTTGGTCATTTGCATTGATACCGTTCGAAGATACATAAGTCTTACCGCCTACAGTTAAACCACCAGCATTAATAGTTGTACCACCAGCTGTAACACTATCTAAACCAGTCAATGTTTTCGCTAACTTCACGTTCAATGTTGTGCCATCAGATACGACACCGATATTATTATCCGTCAAGTTCGCAGCCGTAGCACCACCTTTGATGCTGAGCTTATCGCCCAACTGTTTGTTAATTACAGCGCCGCTATCTCCATCGAAGTTAAGACCTTTAGCGATAGTCGTATTAATCGTAGAGATAGCATTTCTATTGGTCGTAATATCTTGTGTATTTTGAGCGATATTTTGTTTATTTTGTGCAATATCAGTCGTATTCTTGCCAATATCGGTTGTATTCTTGGTGATATCAGCCGTATTTTTAGCTATATCTTGCTTATTCTTACTGATATCAGTCGTATTCTGAGCTATATCAGTCTTGTTCTTAGCTATATCTTGCTTATTCTTGCCGATGTCAGTTGTATTTTGAGCTATTTTGTCCTTGTTTGTATTAACTTGTGTATTAACAGACTTCAACTGATCTTCCGTTGCAGCACGGCCGGTTACGGCTTGAGGATTATCTACATCCCAAGCAGTATTGGTAAGACCTGTTATCGTGCCTGCAGTACCATCAACAGATACAGGATTAGCAGTTCCTAGGGTGATTTTATCGCCTAGTCCGATTGTAAATTCCTTACCACCAGCTGCATTTGTACCTTCTTCTACAGTGATATTGCTGTTTTTAGCTTTCACAGTACTTGCCTTAGCAGTTCCACCGATAGCATCCTGCAACTGACTAAAGTTAACCGCATCAGTAGGATCTGTGCCTTTTGCTAGACCGGTAATCTTTTGATTATTCGCATTGATACCGTTCGTCGTCACATAGGTCTTACCGCCTACAGTCAACCCACCACTATTAATAGTCGTTCCGCCAGCTGTTACGCTATCCAAACCGGTTAATGTTTTAGCCAGCTTCACATTTAATGTGCTGCCATCAGATACGACACCGATATTATTATCTGTAAGATCCGCCGTAGCACCACCTTTAATGGTAACAGTGTCGCCTAATTTTTTATTAATCGCAGCACCGCTATCACCGTTAAAGTTTAATCCTTTATTGATATTAGTTACATTTGTATTGACCTTATCATTAACGGATTTCAACTGATCTTCTGTTGCAGCACGACCACTTACAGCTTGAGGATTATCCGCATTCCAAGACTTATTATCGAGCCCTGTCACAAAGTTACCGTTTGCACCACCGGCACCACCTGATTGTTTGCCCATAGTCACAGTGCCAGCTTTCACAGTATCAGCGGCAGTAACAGTAGTAACATTGAGATCTTTCTTTAATTTAAGACCGATCTTAGTATCGTCACCAGTTTGACTGATTTCTGTCGTAATATTATCATCGCCATTTACCGTTACCTTGGAACCCAGTTTATTGGTCTTAGTTCCACCTGTATCCGCATCAAACTTGAGACCGGTATTAATCACATCATTCTTCGCTGTCGATATATTATTGTTTAGCTCGGTTTTTGCATTATCTATATTGCCGTTCAGTTCGGTTTTAGCGTCATTAATATTTTTATTGAGTTCAGTTTTGGTATCACCGATATTTTTGTTTAATTCAGTCTTAGCATCATTAATGTTGTTATTTAATTCGGTTTTAGCCGCATGAAGTTGACCGCCGTTAACTGCCTCTTTGGAGTTAGCCGCCACGTCACCATCAGCAACATTAGTTATTTTCTTGTCGTTTGCATTGATGCCGTTCGGAGATACATAGGTCTTACCACCTACGGTTAACCCACCACTATTGATCGTTGTACCACCAGCCGTTACGCTATCCAAACCGGTTAATGTTTTAGCTAGTTTTACATTTAATGTGCTGCCATCAGATACGACACCGATATTATTATCCGTCAAATTCGCAGCCGCTGCACCGCCCTTGATGCTAAGCTTATCGCCCAACTGTTTGTTAATTACAGCACCGCTGTCTCCATCAAAATTTAGACCTTTAGCAATAGTTGTATTGATTGTAGAGATAGCATTTTTATTAGTCGCAATATCTTGTGTGTTCTGAGTAATATTTTGCTTGTTTTGTGCAATATCAGTCTTATTTTTACCGATATCAGTAGTATTTTGAGCTATATCAGTCTTGTTCTTAGTTATATCTTGTTTATTCTTACCGATATCAGTCGCATTTTGAGCAATGTCAGTTGTGTTCTGAGCTATTTTATCCTTATTTGTATTGACTTGCGTATTAACAGTTTTTAACTGATCTTCCGTTGCAGCACGACCAGTTACGGCTTGTGGATTATTTACATTCCAAGCAGCATTAGTAAGTCCTGTTACAGTTCCTGCGGTTCCGTCCACAGTTACAGGATGTGCCGTACCTACCGCAAGTTTATTGCCCAATCCAACAGTGTATTCCCTACCACCATTCACATTGGTACCTTCTGTTACGGTTACATTTGCATCCTTTGATTTTACTGTAGTCGCCTTTGCAGTACCACCGATAGCACTTTGTAATTGACTGAAATTAACCGCATCGTTAGGCGCTATACCATTAGCAACACCAGTAATCTTTTGATTATTAGCATTGATGCCATCAGGTGTTACATAGGTTCTAGCACCTACACTCAAACCATTTTTACTAATAGTAGTATTTCCTGCATTAACGCTCTCTAATCCTGTTAAATATTTTGCCAACTTTACAGTCAATCTACCGGTACCATCGGATACAACACCAATATTATTATCGGATAATGCCCCTGTAGCACCGCCTTTAATGACTAAAGTATCACCTAATTTTCTCTTAATCGAAGCACCTGTATCGCTGCTAAAATAGAGCCCTTTTTCAAGAGTATTATTGATAGTGTTAATATCATTCTTATTAGTAGTAATATCACCTTGTATTTTTGTGATATTTCGTGCATTGGCACCAATACGGCTTGAGTTATCTGAGATATTCTGCGTATTTTGATTAATAAAATACTGATTGGAATTAACTCTCTCATTAACCCGCTTTAACTGATCTTCCGTAGCAGCACGTCCTGTAACAGGTGCTGGATTATTTACATTCCATGATGTATTGGTAAGACCTGTGACCGTTCCTGTACCACTATCTATGGTTACAGGATGCGAGGCCGCCCCTTTCCCTACAGTAATCTTATAATTTAAGCCAACAGTATACTCCTTACCACCTTTCGCCGTTGAGTTTTCTTTTATCGTAATATTACCATCATCATTTGCTTTTACTATGGCTTCTTTAGCTGTACCGTTAATTGCGCGTTGCAACTGACCGTAGTTAACTGCATCCTGACTACCGCTACCGTCTGCAACACCTCTAAGCTGTTGATTATTGGCATTAAGACCACCTGTTGACACATAGAGTTTACCGCCTACAGACACCCCTTTATTATCAATCGTAGCAGTTCCTGCTGTTACGCTATCCAAACCAGTTATTTTTTTAGCCAATTTCACATTTAGTGTGCCATTTCCGTCTGCTTGAACCCCAATATTGTTGTCAGCCAAAGCACCGGTAGCGCCACCTTTTATTCTTACTGTGTCACCTAATTTTACTTGGTTCTGAACAAAGTTATCACCATAAAAGAACAATCCTTTATCGATATTGTCCTTATTATATCTAATAGCATCGTGGATCGTGCTTTTACCTGTAAAGCCGATATCACTCATCGTTAATTTACCGGTATCAGGATCGAGCGCTGCATTACCGCCAAGGATATTTTTAGTAGTAGTGGCTAAATTGCCTAAGCTATTTGCTACGGCATATAGCTGACTACCATTAATAGCATCTGTAGACGAAGAATTCATACGCCCTGCTGCCACATTGGTAATCGTACGTTTTACCGTATCATTACCGATACTAACAGTAGAATCCGCATTGCCACCAGCTAAATTCTTATACCACAAACCATTTACAAGTTGATTCGGTGTACTATGAGTATCCGCAGTCGCAGAATTAGTACCTAATGCAACTGAACGATTATGATTTTTATTTACCGTCGTATTTCTGCCGAGAGTAACGCTATCCTCTGCATAGCTAACTGCACGATTACCGATGGCAATACTATTTTTCTGAACTGAATCAGAATTTGTACCAATAGCTAAAGAAGAATCCTCACGTGCATTACTTTCCCAGCCCATTGCAATGGAGTTGAGTCCTACTGCATAGGAGTTTACACCAAGAGCTCTGGACCCTTCGCCCTTAGCTTGTGCATTATTACCGATTGCAACACCCCATTTACCTCTTGCTTGCGATCCATTACCAATCGCTACTGCACCAGCACCGCCTGCTTTAGCATCATTACCAAAGGCCATGGAGGATCCACCCCAAGCTCTGGCATTGGTACCAAATGCTTGATCATTATCAGCTCCTATATAATTACCCGCCTCATCATATCCAGCCCAAGAGGTATTCCCGAGGGCAAAACCATTTAAAGAGGCTACCTTTGTCGCATTTCCTATCGCAACACCATTATTGACTTCAACTGTTGCATTTCTTCCGATTGCAATGCCTTGCACATTACCAACATTAGCCCTATTAGTTTTTGTAACAGTAGCCCCTGTCCCCAAAGCCACACTGTTATCTGCCATTGCTGTACTATTGTCACCTATCGCTACAGTGCCATTTTTAGCCTGAGCACCGGCCCCTTGTACAATAGTACTCCCATGCACGATCATTGGAGACATCACGGACATACACAAAGCCGCAGCGATTACAGGCCCTGACATCTTGGCAAATACCGTTGTCATTGTCGAGCGTTTCGACATATTTTTCGCTGTTTCAGCTACAACGACATAACATCCCTTTGTACGACTCCAGATTACTTTAAAAATTCGGTTCATCTCGTCTTACTCCTTGCATAAAACTATCAGATTATATGAATATAATAAAATATTTTATAACTATTTTAAAAAGTAAAAATACAGTTAATATATGGCTATTTACCGATGCATATCATATTAAACATATCATATTCTATGGTAAAAGTAAAAAATTTTTCACGCTACACTCACTTCCAAATCATAAATATTTATGAATATACAAAAACACCATCATATACTTTATGAATATGCTAAATGTACTAATTTTTTCGCATAAAATTAACTTCATAAAAAAATGTATTTCACCTTAGTAAACTATTATGATCCAATTATTACTCACCTATTTTAATTACATTACAAATTAACCATGACATATATATGCTCATAACAGCCATTTAAACTATTTTTTTATATAGAAAAAGGCGCCAAAAGCATTTCGCTTTTGGCGCCTTTTATAAGCACTGCCGTATCAATATGTTATTTCATATTATTTCAAGCCCGCTTGTTGCATCAATAATGCAATTTGTGCTCTCATTTCTTCATTGTCGCGTTGTACTTTTTCGTACTTAGCTTTCAAAGCAGTCATTTCATCTTGCATTACGTACATGGAGCTAATAGGGCCACCTTTGTAACGTTCAGGAACTGCTTTCTTAGCATCAGAAGTACCGAATTTACGAGTTACACCAGCATTCACCATGTTATGGTGGCTACCAACAGATACACCTACATGGAACATTGTATCTTCTGCTGTGTAATGTGCAACGCCAAGAGCCGCCGCAGTTTCACCTCTGTAATTACCGATACCAGCCATTACTTGAGTTGGTTCCAATGGATCATATTGAATAGGTTTCAATGCAGACATAGCCGCTGCATGTGCGCCTACACGTTGTGTTTCGCCTGCTACGGAGTTAATAGCATTAGCTAAACCGTCTGTAGCACCTTTCAATTGATTTACGTTAACTGCATCAGTGCCGTTTACACCAGGGCCTACATTGGTAATTGTATTACCGCCGTTGTTGAGGCCATCTTTAGTAAGGCTTACAGCATTACCGCTAGCAGGTGTAATTGTTACACCGCCACCGTTCATAACAGTAGTATTACCTGAAGCATCCTTAGTGGTTACTGTTTCAAGGCCTTTCAAGTCTTTCGCCATACGAACCTTAAGGTTACCAGTACCATCGGATACGACACCTAAATTGTCTTCTGTAGTCAACTTGCTAGCATCAGTAATGCCACCCACTACATTAACTTGTTCGTTAAGCTTTTTCTTGATTACGGAACCGCTATCGCCACCGTATTTCATACCATCATCTTTAGTTGCCACTTGGTGGGTCTTACCGTTTTCGTCTTGGTACTTAATACGAGTGATGTTGTTACCGTCTAAGTCTGGATCACCTTTATCAACGGTAATGTCCGCATTACGGCCGTCTTTACCAGTTAAACCGATATGACCAACACCATCTTTACCGGACATGGATACAGCATCTTTACCGTCTTTGCCTGTGATACCTACTTTGCCGTCTGTACCATCAGCACCGTTAGGGCCTGTAATGGATACGCCATCTTGACCGTTTTTGCCAACTTTTACTTTATCAGTAGTTAAGCTGTCAGTCTTAAGGTCTTTCGCCATCTTGATATTAACATTACCATCTTGGTCGGCTACTGTTTTAATATTTTCACCAGAGTATTTATCGTCAGACTCTGTACCTTCACCTTTGATAGTAACCTTTTGGCCTAAATCACGGTGGAATTCACCTGTATTACCGGCGAAATTCATACCTTTTTTCGTAATTTCATCACCTAGGTTAGTAATCTTATTATCCAAGGCTTTGTGAGATTTTTGCAATTGGTCTTCTGTAGCAGCACGACCGCTTGTGATATTGTTAGGATCCCAATCTTTATTTTCCAAACCTGTCACGTAGCCGTCTTTACCATCAACAGATACCTTGCCTGCCGCAATCTTACCATCTTTACCGTCGATAGTTACCTTGTCGCCAGCTTTAATGGTACCGTTTTCACCGTCAATTGTTACATTGCCAGCTTTAATTGTGCCTTTATTGCCATCGATTGTAACTTTATCACCAGCCTTGATGGTACCTGTAGTACCGTCCATCGCGATTTGTTTCGTAGCATCAGAGCCCAATGTCACTTGATCTTTAAGACTTACTTCATAGTTCTTGGAACCGTTCGCATTGGTGCTAGGTGTCACAGTAATATTATTACCTGCCGATACCGTTGTAGATGCAGCTGCTGTAGCTTTATCCAATTGAGATTTATTAACTGCATCGTTAGGGTCTGTGCCGTCAGCTACATTCGTAATCTTGTTACCGCCGTTATTTAAGCCGTCTTTTGTAAGACTTACTGCATCGCCACCAGCACGATTGATGGTCATACCATCACCATTGATAACAGTATTATTACCACCGTTTGTGAAAGTAGCAGATGTCAAGCCTTTCAATTCTTTCGCCAAGCGCAATTTCAATGTATCGGAACCGTCAGAAACTACACCAATGTTATCTTCAGCAGCTAATTTGCTTTCATCGGAGATACCACCCTTAACATTCACTTGATTGTTAAGTTTCTTTTTAATTACATTACCTGTATCGCCGCCGTACATCATACCATCATCAAGGGTTGCAAGCGTATGTGTATTGCCATCTTTATCTTCAGTCACTAAACGATTAATGCTTGTACCATTTACACCGTTTTTAGCGTCGCCACCTTTAAGTGTAACGCCATCTTGACCCGGTTTACCAGCAATAGCCACACTATCAGCTTTGAGGTTTTTGTTCATCTTCACATCGATAGTTGTGTTGCCATTTTTATCTTGTGTAATGAAAGTTTTAAGGTTTTCACCGCTGTAGTTAGCATCAGCATCATTACCTTCGCCCTTAACAGTAACCGTAGAGCCAAGTTTATTAGTTTTTACACCGCCACTGTTAGCGTCGAATTTCAAACCTTTATTAGTTAATGCATCTTCGCTATCTTTGATTCTATCTTTCAAGTAATCCACATTAACCGCTTCGCTGCCATTATTACCTGTCGCATACGCCACATTTGTTACGTGAGTACCACCAGTCTTATTACCATAGGCAGGGCCTTCATAAGTTACTTTTGTGTAATCTGGACTGCCAGCAGGATCCAAGTCATACTTAACAGCACGATCGTTTAATTTTTCGAGGCTAGATTTAGACGCAACGTCCTTAATCTTAACAGTCTCTTTTGTACCTGCATGGTTTTTATCCTCTACAGTCAAGTCAACATCACCGTTAGAATCAACTGTATAAGCATTATCTGCAGCAGCTGTATTTTTCACCAAACGGTAATCTGTAGCAGCAGCACCTTGGTTCTTAACAACATCACTAATCTTTTTCAATTGATCTTCTGTAGCAGCGCGACCGCTTACAGGATTAGTTGTATTCACATCCCAATCTTTATTATCAAGACCAGTTACATAGTTGTTAGAATCAGCGTGTTTACCCATTGTTACACCGCCGGCTTTCACAGTATCTGTAGCCGTCAATGTTTGAACATTAAGATTTTTGTTCAATTTAACGCCGATTGTAGTATCATCGCCGGTTTGCGTAATTTCAGTAGTAATATTACCATCACCATTTACTGTTACTTTAGAACCAAGTTTGTTCGTTTTTACATCGTTATTATCAGCATCGAAACGAAGGCCCTTGTTGATAAGTTCATTTTTAGCATCGTGCAATTGACCGCCGTTGACTGCATCTTTGGAATTAGCAGACACATCCCCGTTAGCAACATTCGTTACCTTTTGGTCATTTGCATTGATACCTGTTGGAGATACATATGTTTTACCACCTACAGTCAAACCGCTGTTGTTGATAGTAGTACCACCAGCTGTAACGCTATCTAAACCGCTTAACGTTTTCGCCAATTTCACATTCAATGTGCCATTGCCATCAGATTCAACACCGATATTACCGTCGGATAATGTGCCTGTTGCACCGCCTTTGACAGACAGTTTTTCACCTAATTTTTTATTGATAACTGCACCGGAGTCACCATCAAAGTTCAAACCTTTATCAATAGCAGTTTTATTAGTGTTAACTTTATCATTAACCTTTTTCAACTGATCTTCTGTAGCACCGCGACCGGATACAGCCACAGGATTATCTACATTCCAATCTGTATTTGTAAGGCCTGTTACATGACCAGCATCACCGTCTACAGTTACAGGGTTTGCAGTACCTACGGTAATTTTATTACCTAAACCAACAGTATATTCCTTACCGCCTGCTGCGTTTGTACTTTCTGTTACAGTTACATTCGCATCCTTTGCTTTTACAGTGGATGCTTTGGCTGTACCGCCGATAGCAGCTTGTAATTGTCCATAGTTAACTGCATCATTAGTGCTACTACCATCTGCAACATTAGTAATCTTTTGATTATTCGCATTGAGACCTGTTGTAGATACATAGTTCTTACCACCTACGGTCAAGCCACCATTATCAATCTTAGTATTACCAGCTGTAACGCTATCTAAGCCTGTCAATGTTTTAGCTAATTTCACATTCAATGTGCCATTACCATCGGATACAACACCGATATTACCGTCAGACAATGTGCCTGTAGCACCGCCTTTAACAGTTACAGTATCACCTAATTGTCGATTACTTACAGTGCCTGTGTCGCCAGCAAAGTTCAAGCCTTTATTAATCTTTGTGTTAATAGTGGAAATATCTTGCTTATTTTTAGCGATATCAGTTTTGTTATTCGCAATGTCGCCAGCATTTTTTGTGATGTTTTGCTTGTTAGTATTGATATCTCCAGCATTTTTATCGATGGCAGCTTTATTGGTATTAACTTTATCGTTTACCTTTTTCAACTGATCTTCTGTCGCAGCACGGCCGGATACAGCTACAGGATTATCTACATTCCAGTCTTTATTTTGAAGGCCTGTTACATGGCCTGTAGTACCATTAATCGTTACAGGGTTCGCTGCACCTATTGTAACGGTGTTACCCAAAGTCATATTAATAGTTGTATCACCATTAGCTTGTGTAATTGCGGCATTAATATTGTTGCCGTCACCTTTGATGGTAACTTTAGAACCTAATAGATTATTTTTCGTGCCACCTGTATTAGCATCAAAGTTAAGGCCTTTATCTATTGTGTCTTTATTGAATTTAATAGCATCGTGAATCGTGCCTTTACCTGTGTTACCGATATTGCTCATCGACAAGTTACCCGTATCAGGGTCAAGCGCTGCATTGCCACCTAAAATGCCTTTTGTAGTACTTGCCAAATTACCTAAAGTATTAGCAACACCATATAATTGGCTACCGTTGATTGCATCTGTAGATTGTGCATTCACACGACCGGCAGCTACATTTGTAATGGTACGTTTTACCGTATCACTACCTACACTGATTGTGGAATCAGCAGAACCGCCGGCATAGTTTTTATACCATAAACCATTTACCAATTGATTTGGTGTGCTTACTGTAGCATCAGTCTTGGAGTTAGCACCTAGTGCAACGGAACGTTCATGTGCAGCATTAGCAGATACACCTAATGCCATAGAGTTTGTTTGCTCAGCTTTACTGCTTAAACCTAATGCTACAGCACCTACCGCACCAGTAGATGTAGAAGATTGCACACCTATTGCTAGGGAATTACCACCAGATGCAACAGAACCATCACCAGCCGCGATATCAGCGTAGCCATTTGTAGTACTACCCCAACCGAGTGCAGTAGAGTGAGAGCTATTAGTTGTAGCATTCGTCCCCAATGCAGAAGAGCCCTGTTTCAAAGCTTTAGAGCCATTACCGATAGCTACCGCCCAATCACCTCTAGATTGAGAACCGTTACCTATAGAAACCGCACCACCACCACTGGATTTCGCATCATTACCGAACGCCATGGAAGAACCACCATAAGCACGTGCATTGGAACCGAAGGCTTGGTCATTAGGAAGACCTATCAATTTATTGGTTTCATCATAGCCGGCACGCGCATTATTACCAAGAGCAAAACCATTAAGAGATGCCACGCGTGTTTCATTACCTAATGCTACACTGTTATTGGTAATCGAACGAGAGTTATGACCGATAGTTACAGCTTGTGCACCATCAGCACTAGTACCGGAACCAACAGCAATTGCATTAACAACCTTGGTCGTTGCACCTTGACCGATGGCGATACCACCTGTTCTTTGATCTGCTGGAACATCTGCCCCTTTGGCAACATCAACAGTTACAGTTGCACCTTGTCCGATAGCAATACCGCTCTGTGTTTTACCTTCATCAGTATCACCTCTACCTACAGATGCATTAGTACCGATTGAAATACTATAGTCACCCTTAGATGCCGTATTATCACCGATAGCAATACCACCGTCATTTTCAGCTTGTGCACCGTTACCTCTTGTAATAGGTGCCCCTAAGGCATCGGTAGGCATCATAACGCCTGTCAGCATAACGGCAACTGCTGTAGCACCTACCATTTTAGAGAATACAACCGACAAAGAAGAACGTTTCGTCATGTTCTTTGCTGTTTCTGCCACAACAACATAGCAGCCCTTTGTGCGATTCCAAATCACTTTAAATACTCGATTCATTAATCTTTCTCCTATAAAACTTATAAAACTTACTAACTAACTATCTACATATTTAATGAAATAACAATGATGTATCGATGATGTATTAAGAATTCATCGACATTCTTGAATGTGTATATCTAAAATACCACATATTACGGGAAAAGTAAACTTTTTTTCATTTTATTTTCATAAAACTTTTGTGTTTAAGTTATTAATAATTTCGATAAAATTAAATATACTGAATATTCTGCATAAATGCTGTATTTTTTTACTATTATTCACCAACTTTCATAAATAATACTAATATGCTCCATAATTATGTACCAATATTACACCATATATAATCAATTTATTTTCTCTTCATCATTCTGATTTATGATAGATCATATAATAGAATGATATCTTTTCATAAATGGATATCGTACAGTGTTTCTGCCATTTTGACTCAATGTACGTACACAATTACTACATACCTACTTAAGCCAATTAACTATTGCACAATCAATAAAGGTAGCATTTTATTATATAGTAAAAGGAATGACAGGTGAAATTCAAATCGCCTTCATTCCTTTTTTTATTCCAAGTCCCTCTAAAGGCGTATCGGCGGGCTTTATAGGCTTTATAGAAATAGAGCATATGTGTATAAAAACAATTTATACGATTACTCCATGTGTTTTTTAATTTTTATTGTTATACTGAAAGCAGAAAGGAGGAAGAAATCTATGTCAGAACTCAATATCTTACAACAAAATATAGATAAACCAAATACGGTTACCGAAGAAGATATCGTAGTTACACGAGATAATCAAACTTTCACAATCAAAGGTCGCTTTAATGGGGAAGAAGGCGTATTCACATATGATGCGGACGTTCAACCTAACGATCAGTTACAATTTCTGCATCACAACTTTACGGCCATCGTAAAAAAAATTACATATAAGGTGATTCAAGGTCAGCGAATCACATTGATTGCAAAATTATATGCATAAAAATATCGGGGTATTGTTAATACAAACAACACCCCGATATTTTTTATCGGTCATACAATTATAAGAAATACAATACAACACAACAACACTTAATTCTTATAATTGGATAATCTAAAATTATTGAATTGTTGGTGCATTAATCGCTTTACGAAGATCCACTGTGTGAAGTTCGTCCATCGCAGGAGCTGCTTTTTCATCCACAGGTTTCACGCGATTATTGCCGTCTTTCATAGCTTCATTCAAGCTGAAGATCACCATTTCGTTCATGTAGAAACGCAATTCATCATCATGTACATTGGCTGTATTGCGATCCAAGATATCGATGATTTGTTGCGCATAGTCTAATTTAGCGTCTTCAGATACAGTCGCATGTTCTGTAAAGAACTGTTTGTAATCATTATACAAACGATCTAACGCCAAACGACCATAGCTATCATTTTTATAACGATGGCTCACGATGTACCAGCTGCGGCGAACGTTCATGTAGTACAACACATTGTTACGGTAACGCTCTTGACCAGTCATAACGCGGGAATCATCCATGATACGTTTGCCCTTTTGGTCCAATTGGAATTGTGTGAAAGCATTAACAACGTCGCGAACTTCTTCGCTAGGTACAGGAACAGCTACTTCCGCTTCAATTACGTTTAATGGTTCAGCCGGTTGTTCTGGCATCATCAATCGATCTTGAGCCGCATCCGCTTGACCTACCGCGCATACACAAGCAAGTGCCAATACAGGCATAAATGTTTTGAATTTCATAAATCCTCCTAATGACGAGCCGCCCCCCGAAGGGCGGCTTTCATATTCCTTACATGATTCTTACATGACTAGAGTATACTAAATAACCCATTTAATCAAGTCAAATTTACTTTGTAAGCCCTGCTTGTTGCATCAACAATGCAATTTGAGCCTTCATTTGTTCATTATCTTCCTTCACAGAGGATAATTCATCAATACGTTGTTGCATGCGTGCATTATCAGCCTTCACTGAAGACAATTCGTTAAGGCTTTCTTGCATGCGTGCATTTTCAGCTTTCAATGCTGTTACTTCATCTTGCAACACATAAACAGAGCTGATAGGGCCACCTTTATAACGTTCTGGAATCGCTTTCTTCGCATCGGAGTTACCGAATTTGTGAGTTACACCAGCATTCACCATATTATGATGACCACCAACAGATACGCCCAAATGGAACATAGTATCTTCTGCAGAGTAATGTGCAACACCTAACGCCGCCGCAGTTTCACCTCGGTAATTACCAACACCAGCCATTACTTGAGTTGGCTCCAATGGATCGTATTGAATTGGTTTCAACGCAGCCATAGCCGCTGCATGTGCGCCTACACGTTGTGTTTCGCCCGCTACAGCATTAATTGCATTCGCCATCTTATCTGTTGCACCTTTTAATTGATTTACGTTAACCGCATCAGTGCCGTTTACACCAGCCGCAACATTGGTAATTGTATTACCACCGTTGTTAAGGCCATCTTTAGTAAGGCTTACTGCATTACCGCTAGCAGGTGTAATTGTTACACCGCCACCGTTCACAACTGTGGTGTTGCCCGCAGCGTCCTTAGTGGTTACTGTTTCAAGACCTTTCAAGTCTTTAGCCATACGAACCTTGAGATTACCAGTACCGTCGGATACGACACCTAAATTATCTTCTGTAGTCAACTTGCTAGCATCAGTAATACCGCCGATAACGTTTACTTGTTCATTAAGCTTTTTGTTAATCACCGCACCGCTATCGCCACCGTATTTCATACCATCGTCTTTAGTTGCCACTTGGTGGATTTTACCATTTTCGTCTTGGTATTTAATACGCGTGATTTCGTTGCCTTCGATATCAGGGTCACCTTTTTCAACAGAGATATCAGCACTGCGACCGTCCTTACCATTAAGACCGATGTGACCTACACCGTCTTTACCGGACATGGATACAGCATCTTTACCGTCTTTACCAGCGATACCTACCTTGCCGTCTATGCCGTTCGCCGTATCTGGGCCTGTGATGGATACGCCATCTTGACCATCTTTACCAACTTTAATAGTCCCTTTATCGCCGTCGATTTCAACCTTGTCGCCAGCTTTGATTGTGCCTGCATTGCCATCGATAGCGATTTGTTTCTTCGGATCGGAGCCCAATGTTACTTGGTCTTTAAGACTTACTTCATAGTTTTTGGAACCATTCGGATTGTCGCTTGGCGTAACCTTAATATTATCGCCCGCTGTTACCGTTGTAGTCGCAGCAGCTGCAGCTTGATCCAATTGAGATTTATTGACTGCATCAGTTGGAGCTGTACCAGCAGCTACATTCGTAATCTTGTTACCACCATTATCCAAACCATCTTTAGTTAGACTCACAGGGTTACCGCTAGCAGGTGTAATTTTCATGCCGCCGCCATTTACAACTGTAGTGTTGCCTGCAGCATCTTTAGTTGTTACTGTTTCAAGACCTTTTAAGTCTTTTGCCATACGAACCTTGAGGTTATTGCTACCATCGGATACGACACCTAAATTATCTTCAGTAGTCAACTTGCTAGCATCAGTAATGCCACCGATTACGTTTACTTGCTCATTAAGCTTTTTGTTGATCACGGCACCGCTATCACCACCGTATTTCATACCATCGTCTTTAGTTGCCACTTGGTGTGTTTTACCATTTTCGTCTTGGTATTTAATACGCGTGATTTCGTTGCCTTCGATATCAGGGTCGCCTTTTTCAGCAGAGATATCCGCACTACGGCCGTCCTTACCATTAAGACCGATGTAACCTACACCGTCTTTGCCGGACATAGATACAGCTTCTTTACCGTCTTTACCAGTAATGCCTACCTTGCCATCTGTACCGTTCGCACCATCTGGACCTGTGATAGATACACCATCCTTATTATCACCTTTGCCAACTTTTACAGATTCAGCTTTAAGATTTTTGCTCATCTTCACGTCAATGGTCGTGTTGCCTGTTGCTGCATCTTGTTTGATGAAAGTCTTAATATTTTCACCGCTATAATCGCTATCAGCAGCTTTACCTTCGCCTTGTACGATTACGGTAGAACCTAATTTACTAGTTTGTACACCGCCTACATTGGCATCAAATTTAAGACCTGTTGCCGTTTGATTTGCCAAAGCTTGTTTCAATTGGTCCTCTGTTGCGGCACGACCAGATACAACATTACCTGGATCCCAAGTCTTATTATCAAGACCAGTAATATAGTTGCCTGTATTACCAGGGTTCGCACCATCAGCTTGTTTACCCATTGTTACGTCCCCTGCTTTCACAGTGTCCGTAGCCGTAACAGATCTAACATTAAGGTCTTTCTTTAATTTAAGAGCAATCTTAGTATCATCACCAGTTTGAGTAATTTCTGTAGTGATGTTATCATCGCCGTTTACAGTTACTTTAGAGCCTAATTTATTCGTTTTTTCATCGTCATTATCCGCGTTAAAACGAAGGCCTTTATTGATAAGGTCAGTTTTAGTATTATCAATTTTATTATTTAAATCATTCTTGGTATTCGTAATTTGGTCACCAAGATCTTGCTTAACTTGATGTAATTGACCACCGTTAACTGCATCTTTGGAGTTTGGAGCCACGTCGCCGTTAGCAACATTTGTTACCTTTTGGTCGTTTGCATTGATACCATTTGGAGATACATAATTCTTACCACCTACGGTCAAACCGCCGTTATTGATAGTAGTATCACCAGCTGTGACGCTATCCAAACCTGTCAATGTTTTAGCCAATTTCACATTCAATGTGCCCGTACCATCGGATACAACACCGATATTGTTGTCAGACAATGTGCCTGTAGCACCGCCTTTAACAGCAACAGTATCACCCAATTTCTTATTGATTGTTGCACCGGAGTCACCATCAAAATTCAAACCTTTTTCAATAGTTTTATTGATGGTAACGATATCGCCAGCGTTCTTTGCGATATTTTGCGTATTATTAGCAATATTACCGGCATTTGTTGTGATATTTTGTTTGTTATCTGCGATAGCTTGTTTATTTTTATCGATTTGATCCTTATTGGTATTAACTGTATCGTTAACCTTTTTCAACTGATCTTCTGTAGCCGCGCGACCAGGAACAGCTACAGGATTATCTACATTCCAATCTGTATTTTGAAGGCCTGTAACATGGCCTGCATTACCATCTACAGTTACAGGATGTGCAGTACCAACATTGATTGTATTACCTAATCCAACAATATATTCCTTACCACCTGCTGCATTTGTACCTTCTGTTACAGTTACATTTGCATCTTTTGCTTTCACAGTAGGCGCTTTATCGATAGAGTTAATCACATTTTGTAATTGACCATAGTTAACCGCATCATTAGAGTTAGTGCCATCAGCTACATTGGTAATCTTTTGGTTGTTCGCATTGATACCGTTTGGAGATACATAGTTTTTACCATCTACGGTCAAACCGCCGTTATTGATAGTAGTACCGCCAGCTGTAACGCTGTCCAAACCGGTCAATGTTTTAGCCAATTTAATATTTAATGTATCAGTGCCATTGGAAACGACACCGATATTGTTATCTGTCAATTTAGTTACATCAGTCACGCCGCCTACAACATTAGTTTGTTCGCCTAATTTACGCGTGAATTTATTATCTGCAGCTGCTGCAGCTTTTACATCGCCTGCATAGGATACGCCTTTTTCTACTTCCGTTTTAACTGCAAACAATTGGCTGCCATTGATAGCATCAGTGGATGTAGCAGAAATACGACCAGCCGCTACATTAGTAACAGTCCGTTCCATACCTGCCTTACCTACACTTACTGTGGAAGCAGGGTTTGTGCCTGCAAAGTTATGAGTTACCCCATTGATTGTAGCAGAAGGAGTCGCCACAGCCGCTGCTGTTTCAGAGCCATTACCGATGGCTACGGCATTGTCATTGGCTACTTTTGTATTATTGCCAAGAGCTAAACCGTTAGCCCCTGTTACAGTAGCACTATTACCTAAAACCATGCCGTTATCTGCGGTAATAGTGGAGTTACTACCTACCACGTAAGAGTTATCCGTTGTAATGGTGTTCTTGTAACCGAACGCACCAGCTTTATTACCTTTAACTGTACCAGCAGTAACCTTTTTAATTTTATCGCCATTAGACTCTGTAGTTTCTGTAACAGTAGCCGTCCCTACTGTATTTTCACTACCGATAGCGTATGCATTATTACCATACACCTTATTGCCTCTACCTAGAGCACCTGCAGCTGAACCAGATAGAGTGGCATTCGTCATATCAAAACCCACTGTATTCGCATCACCGAGGGATGTAGATTTTTCACCATAAGCTCCTGCTTGGCTACCGATAGCAAGAGAGTTATTTCCCCAGCTACGAGCCATAGCACCGATAGCGGAGCTAGCCACACCTTTTGACAAGGAGTTAGCACCGATAGCATTAGAACCCGTGCCTAAAGACTGCGTCATCATACCAATAGCAAGGCTTGCATTTCCGATAGATGCAGTATTTACATAGTTCTTACTATCATTAAGAGCTGCTGTACCCAATCCACCTGGATGCAACGCAGCCACTTCACGGTTAAAGTTTTTCTGCGTACCTGGCACCGCTAAATCAGGAATAGCCTTATATAAATCAGGTTTTGCTTTATCGATATCATCACCGCCGATAGCGATAGAAGAGTGTCCAATAGATCTTACATCACCACCGATAGCGACAGATTGTGTGCCATATACCTTCGCTACACTACCGATAGCTACAGATTGTGAAAACAGCTGTCCGTCACCATCAACAGTAGCATTCTTTCTAATTATATTAGCTTCCGCTGCAGCACCGATGACTACGTCACCACGAGAACCGTAAGAAGCAGCTTCTGCACCCATTACAACTGCGCCGGAGCCAGGTTGTTGATGATACATGGAAATCGTGCTCTTTGCTTGACGACCTATTACAATATCGCCATTTTCCTTTGCCACTGATCCTTGACCGATAGCAATAGTACCCGCAGGATATGGAACCTTCACTCGTTGTTGACCTTCAGCCTTCGCACCATTACCGATGGCAATACCATTTTCACTTGTTGCTAATGTAGCCGCGTCATTACCTATCGCCACAGACTTAGCACCTGCGGATTTTGCATTATCGCCGACTGCCACGCTATTGCTACCAGTAGCAGCAGCGCCAGGGCCTTGTATTACATTTGCTTCTGCAATTCCCGATACTAAACAACCCGTAATAGCAAACGCGCATAAAGCCGCACGAAAAGTAATGCTCGTTCTTGCAGAATTCACACTAGCTTTACCGCCACCGCTCTTAACTAACTCAGATACTACAACGTAGCAATTTTTAGCTTTACTCCAAATTACATTATAAATTCGATTCATGTTATTCCTTTCTCACCGAATTACCGGACTTGCCGGTTACGCATTATGTTTATAGCCTCATATAAAAAAGTAAAATAAAAGAAGAAGTAATAGATATAAAAAATCATCTACACTTCTAACATAAAACAATAGTACTCAATACTATAGTTTAAGTACTATTACGTATATCTTTTCCTATAAGATACTCACTCTAGCGACTACTATATCAAAAATATTCAATATTGTAAACAACTTTTTCATGTTTCATTCATTTTTATAGTTTATTTAATAGATTTAAAAAATAAGATAAAAATTCTTCATCTTTTCTATATATTTATGGAATTAAATTTACATATTTATATATAAAAGATTTACTCTATGTATGACAAAAGCCGAGGCAATTTGTGCCTCGGCTTTCATCATATGATATAGTCTAAATTTTATTGAATTGTAGGTGCATTAATCGCTTTGCGAAGGTCTACTGTAGGAAGTTCATCCACCGTAGGACCCATTTTTTCATCCACAGGTTTCACGCGATTATTACCGTCTTTCATAGCTTCGTTCAAGCTGAAGATCACCATTTCGTTCATGTAGAAACGCAATTCATCATCATGTACATTAGCCGTATTACGATCCAAGATATCGATGATTTGTTGCGCATAGTCCAATTTAGCGTCTTCAGACACCGTCGCATGGTCCGTAAAGAACTGCTTGTAATCGTTGTACAAGCGGTCTAAAGCCAAGCGCGCATAACTGTCGTTTTTATAACGATGGCTCACGATGTACCAGCTGCGACGAACGTTCATGTAGTACAACACATTGTTACGGTAACGCTCTTGACCGGTCATAACGCGGGAATCGTCCATGATACGTTTGCCCTTTTGGTCCAATTGGAATTGTGTGAAAGCATTCACTACGTCGCGAACTTCTTCGCTAGGTACGGAAAGGGCCACTTCTGTTTCAAGCACATTCAATGGTTCAGTCGGTTGTTCCGGCATCATCAATCGATCTTGAGCCGCATCCGCTTGACCTACCGCGCATACACAAGCAAGTGCCAATACAGGCATAAATGTTTTGAATTTCATACTTCCTCCTTATGATGAGCCGCCCCAAAAAGGGCGGCTTTCATATTCCTTACATAACAAGACTAAGAATTCTTTCTATTTAGAAAGTCCTACTTGTTGCATCAACAATGCGATTTGAGCTTTCATTTCTTCATTATCGCGTTGTACTTGATCGTATTTAGCAGTTAACTCTAAGTCATGTTGTTTCATGCGTTCATTTTCAGCTTTCAACGCAGTTACTTCATCTTGCAATACATATGCAGAGCTGATAGGGCCTGCTTTATAACGAGCTGGAACTGCTTTCTTAGCATCGGATGTACCAAATTTGTAGGATACGCCCGCATTAATCATGTTGTCATGACCGCCGAGAGATACGCCCATATGGAACATTGTAGATTCATTAGTATAGTGCGCTACGCCCACAGCAGCAGCTGTGCTGCCTTTGTAGTGACCTACAGCAGCCAATACTTGAGTTGGTTCCAATGGATCATATTGTAATGGTTTAAGGCCGGAAATAGCTGCACTAGTAGCACCTACATCAGCGATCTTACCATCTACGCTACGCATAGCACTGCTCAATTGATTTACGTTAACCGCATCAGTACCATCTACGCCAGGGCCTACATTAGTAATTCTATTACCGCCGTTGTTAAGGCCGTCTTTAGTAAGGCTTACTGCATTACCTTGAGCAGGTGTAATTGTCACACCGCCACCGTTCATAACAGTCGTATTACCAGCAGCATCTGTAGTAGTTACGGACTCAAGACCTTTCAAGTCTTTAGCCAACTTGATGTTATAGCCATCACCAGCAGCATTTTTCACAACACCAATATTGTTGTCTGCCAAACGGTTCACATCAGCACCACCAGTAAGGTTCATAGTATCTCCCAATCCACGAACCACTTTACCGCTATCGCCAGGTTGATCACCTTGGAATACACGGCCTGTTCTTGCTTTGTTATTGAAGTCATCATTAACAGCTTTCAATTGGTCTTCTGTTGCGGCACGACCAGGAACTGCTACTGGGTTTTCAGGATCCCAAGTTTTGTTATCCAAGCCTGTTACGAAGTTGCCTTCTTTACCGTCAGAAGTTTGCTTGCCTACAACTACATCGCCAGCTTTCACAGTATTTGCCGTTACGGAACCGTCATTGCCGTCAATCTTAACTTGATTACCGCCGTTGCCAGCTGTAATTGTACCTGCAGAACCGTCGATATTAACTTGTTTTGCTGGATCTTGACCAAGAGTGATCTTATCATTTAATGCCATCTTGATAGCGCCGTTGTCTACGGAAGTCTTAATGTTGCCGTCACCTTTCAAGTCGATTGTTTCGCCCAGAGGTTTCTTCACGGATTGACCGTCTTCCGCTTTAAGGCCAAAGCCTGTGGATTTGATGTCTTCGATAGCTGTATGCAATTGACCGCCGTTTACAGCGTCCTTGCTACCAGCGCCAATAGTACCATCAGCTACATTAGTGATCTTCTTATCAGCCGCATCGATACCCTCTTTTGTTACCTTAGGACCGTTTTCGATTGTTAAGCCATCTTTGTTGATAGTAACAGCTTTATTACCACCATCATTGATTTGCAAGCCGTCTTTAGTCAACTTAGTTGCTTCATTAGCGCCGTCCTTGATAGTAACGCCGTTTGTATCCATCTTAGTGTCGCCTGTTGTTACAGTGGTAGCTGTTACAGTGTCTACAGTGATGTCTTTTTTCAATTCTACCTTAACAGCGCCGTCGTCTACGGATGTTTTGATATTCGTGTCATCACCTTTAACTTTAACAGTTTCACCAAGAGCTTTTTTCACAGATTGGCCGTCTTCTGCTTCTAGACCGAAGCCTTTGGATTTAAGGCTTTCAACAGCATCATGCAATTGGCCACCGTTTACAGCGTCTTTGCTATCTTTTGCAACATTACCGTCTTGAACGTTTGTAATTTTATTACCAGCTGCATCGATGCCATCTTTCGTCATGGATGGACCATCAGTAATCTTCACGCCGTCTTTTGTAACAGCTGTCAATGGATTACCTGCTGCATCATTAATAGTCATGCCTTCGCCGTTTACAACGGTTTTACCATTTGCACCATTAGCTCCGTTGTTGAAAGTAATGGAGTTCAAGTCTTTAAGGTCTTTTGCCAAACGAACATTGAGAATATTATTTTTGCTGATAACGCCAATATTGTTTTCAGTCAAATCAGCTTCGTTTGTTACGCCGCCCTTAATGTCCAATTGTTCATTAAGTTTTTTCTTGATAACGTCGCCGTTGTCACCACCATATGCCATACCGTCATCTTTGGTTGCCACTTGATGTGTCTTACCCTTTTCATCAGTGTATTTGATACGAGTGATTTCGTTACCGTTGAGGTCTGGATCACCTTTTTCAACAGAAATGTCAGCGCTATGGCCGTCTTTACCGTTAAGACCGATGTGACCTACGCCGTCTTTACCAGAAATAGATACAGCTTCTTTACCGTCCTTACCAGTCACAGCTACCTTGCCGTCTGTACCGTTATCAGGACCTGTAATGGACACGCCGTTCTTACCGTCTTTGCCAACTTTCACGGATTCAGCTTTAAGGTTTTTATTCATCTTTACGTTGATAGTTGTATCACCAGATGTTTGGTCTTGTGTGATGAAAGTTTTAAGGTTTTCGCCGCTGTAATCTTCGTCAGCTGCCGTGCCTTCACCTTTAATAGTCACTTTAGAGCCAAGCTTATTAGTTTTTTCTCCGCCTTGATTAGCATCAAATTTCAAACCTTTATTAGTCAATGCGTCTGCACTATCTTTGATTTTGTCATTTAAGTAGTCTACATTAACCGCTTCGCTACCATCGTTGCCTGTAGCATATGCCACATTCGTTACGTGAGTACCGCCTTGCTTATTGTTATATGCAGGACCTTCGTAAGTTACCTTGGATTTATCAGGATTACCAGTAGGATCCAAATCATACTTAACAGCGCGGTCATTCAATTTATCAAGTTTGGATTTAGAAGCAACGTCTTTGATGGTAACGGTTTCTGTTTTATCTGGATGATTCTTATCTTGTACAGTCAACGCTACATCGCCGTTCGCATCCACAGTGTAGTCTCCATTGGAGCCTGCTGCTTGATTTCTGATCAAACGATAATCAGTGGAGTTAGCACTTTGAGCATCCAACGCTTTTTTCAACTGATCTTCTGTTGCCGCACGACCGGATACAATCTTATCTGCATCCCAATCTTTATTATCAAGACCTGTTACATAGTTGCCTGTTTCGCTGTCGCCGGCCGCGTTGTTAACAGTTTGACTACCCATAGTAGCACCGCCTGCTTTCACAGTCTTAGCAGCCGTTACGGAATCAAGATTTTTAAGGTCTTTCGCCAATTGAAGTTCCAATTTGTTAGTGCCATCAGCTTTTACGTTGATATTGCCGGCTGCGCTCTTGAACGCTGCAGATTCAGCTTCAGTTACGCCTTCACCTTGTACTTTCACCAAGGAATTCAATTTTTGTTTATTCACAGTACCAGAATTGTTACCAGTGAATTGTAAACCGTCCTCCATAGTCGCAACTTGGTGTTCGCCGTTGCCGTCTTTGTAAACGATACGTGTAAGACCGTTTGTACCGTCTACACCTTTTTCGCCTTTAACGCCAGTAGCAGGATCATCGTAACCAGGTTTTACGGACAAGTCGATACCATTAGTACCGTTCACGCCGTTTGTTCCGGCAGGGCCTGTCAAGCCGATGTGGCCTACGCCATCCTTACCGGAAATAGAAACTGCTTCTTTACCATTTTTGTCAGTAACAGCTACCTTGCCATCTGTACCGTTCGCTGTGTCAGGACCTGTAATAGATACGCCATCCTTACCATTTTTGCCAACCTTCACAGATTCAGCTTTAAGGTTTTTATTCATCTTCACGTCGATAGTCGTATTGCCTGTCGCCGCATCTTGTTTGATAAAAGTTTTAAGGTTTTCACCACTGTAATCAGCGTCAGCTGCAGTGCCTTCACCTTGAATTGTAACAGTGGAGCCTAATTTGTTAGTTTGTACACCGCCTACATTAGCATCAAATTTAAGACCTGTATTGATAAGATCTGTTTTCGTATTATTGATATTATTATTTAATTCGTTTTTAGCATCGTGTAATTGACCGCCGTTTACAGCATCTTTAGAACCAGCCGCTACGTTACCATCTTTCAAGTTAGTAATTTTTGTGCCGTTAGGACCTTCCAAAGTTACTGTATCTTTATCAGTATCACCGTCATATTTTACGGAACGGTCTTTTACCTTATCAAGTTCAGTTTTGGACGCAATATCCTTAATCGTTACAGTTTTAACATCACTGGATTTTTCGTCTTTTACCTTCAAGTCAACTTGATTGTTTTCAACTTTATAAGAGCCGTCTACGGCGTTGTTCGGATTAGCAATTAAGCGGTAATCTGTAGCACTTGCATTAGATGCTTTCAAAGCATCGCTAACCTTCTTAAGTTGGTCTTCTGTCGCTGCGCGTCCCTCTACATACGTAGGATCTGAAATGTCCCAAGTTCTATTATCTAAACCTGTTACAAAGTTACCAGTTTGGTTGCCACCTTTTTTATCCGCTACCGTATGATTACCTACAGTGGCAGTGCCTGCTTTCACAGTGTCGGATGCCGTTACAGATTGCAAACCAGTCAAGTTTTTCGCCAATTGCAATTGTAATTTTGCATTGCCATCAGCGCCGACAGACGCAGAAGTAACACCGATATTATTACCTGTAGCAAGATCAGAAGCACTTGTTACACCACCTGTGATGTCCACTTGTTTGTTAAGTTTAACATTAGATGTAGCACCCATGTCGCCTTTGAATTTAAGGCCGTCGTTCAAAGTTGCCACTTCTTCGTTAGAGCCATCAGGTTTTTGGTACGTAATACGAGTTGTAGTCCCGCCAGGAGCACCATCTACACCGGATTGACCGTCACGAGTAACGGAAATGTTAGTTGTTACACCATCTTTACCGTTGATGCCGATTTTACCTTCTTTGCCGTTTGCACCAGTAGCAGTAATTGTTTCTACATTAAGGTTTTTACCAAGTTTTACATCAATTGTGCTATCGCCGTTACCGTCTTGAGAGATTTCCGTAATGATGTTGGAATTATCACCTTTAACAGTTACTTTGGAGCCCAATTTATTTGTTTTTTCACCGCCGTTATTAGCGTCGAATTTAAGACCCTTATCAATAAGATCTTGTTTAGTTGTATCAATCTTATTGTTTAAATCATTTTTAGTATTTGTGATTTGGTCACCAAGATCCTGCTTAACTTGATGTAATTGACCACCGTTTACAGCGTCTTTAGAGCCAGCCGCTACGTTACCATCTTTCAAGTTGGTAATCTTTGTACCATTAGCACCTTCTAATGTTACTGTGTCATGGCCTGTATTACCGTCATATTTTACGGAACGATCTTTTACTTTATCAAGCTCAGTTTTGGATGCAATATCCTTAATTGTCACAGTATTAACTGTACCGGATTTATCGTCCTTCACTTGTAGATCAACTTTATTGTTATCAACTTTATAAGAACCATCTGCCGCGTTATTCGGATTAGCGATTAAACGGTAGTCCGTAGCACTTGAGTTAGCCGCTTTCACAGCATCACTAACAATTTTAAGTTGATCTTCTGTTGCCGCACGACCAGATACAAAGGCAGGATCTGTTAATGTCCAATTTTTATTGTCCAAACCGGATACAAAATTACCGTTCTGAGCAGCACTCTTGTTGTCTGTTACAGATTGGTTACCCATAGTAGCAGTACCAGCTTTTACAGTTTTTGTAGCAGTTACCGTATTAACATTGATGTCTTGACCCAATGCAACCTTAATTGTTGTATCGTCACCGGTCTGTGTAATCGTAGTGCTGATATTAGTACCATCACCAGCTACTGTTACCTTGGAGCCTAATTTATTTGTTTTTTCGCCGCCTGTATTAGCGTCGAATTTAAGACCTTTATTGATAAGCTCTGTTTTTGTATCATCAAGTTCTGTTTTAGATGCAATATCCTTGATAGTTACAGTTTTCTTATTCGCAGGATTTTTAGCATCTTGTACAGTCAAGTCAACTTTATTGCCAGATACAGTGTAAGCCTTATCAGCAGCACTACTGTTTTCAACTAATTGATAGTCAGGAGCATCTACGTCAACTTTATATGTTTTATATGTACCGTCAGTACCTTCTGTAATCGTTGTGTTTTTACCAGCAACAACTTTAACTGCTTTTTGAGCTTCATCACGGATAACGGATTTACCGCCGTCCGTAATGTTGGACAAGTCTTTATTTGCCGCATTGTCAATCTTGTTCTTAGTGGCATCAGTCAACGTCACATCGATTGTCTGATTGTTAACAGATGTCGTAACATAAGAACCGTCGCCTTTTACTGTCAATGTCTGGTTGTCCAATAAAACGTCGTTTTTACCGGTATTGCCGGCTACTTTCAAATTAACATTGCGCAATTGTGCCACGTTAACAGCATCAGTATCAGCTGTACCTGCAGCCACGTTTGTGATCTGACGAGTTTTTGTACCGCCGTCACCTACGGACACTGCACCCATAGTGGATGTCAACGCAGCACCTGTCAATCCGCTATATCCGTTTGTACGGCTGTCTGCAGTTTTAACATTATAACCTGATTTACCGGCCACAACGGAAGCAACGGAATTCGCACCCAATGCAACGCCGTCATCTACGCTGGATTTAGCTTTATAACCGATAGCAGTGCTGTTCGCATTCGCTGCAGTCGCATCAGCACCGACAGCTGTAGCGAAGTTACCTGCTGCAGAAGTACGTACACCGGCTGCTGTCGCGTTATTGCCTGTAGCACCTGTGTTATCGTAGTTCGCATCGGCAGATGTGCCTTTAGCACTAAAGAAATTCGTTTGCGCCTCTTCAACAGCCTCTTTTACCGTATGGTATGTGCTATTCTTGATATTGAAATCAGGCGCTTTATATGTAGAACCATTCGCTTCATAGCCCGTATAGGTAGGACCAGCGATGGATTTTGCCAAGTTACTGTTTACAAATTTTAATTGTTTTACATTTGTTGCGTCAGTATCGTTTTCACCGCCTGCTACATTGATGATACGGCGTTCAGAACCTACGTTACCTACCGCAACTACACCGTTTGCAACATTGTTATTTTGTTGGTTAGTGAAAGCAGAGAAACCATTAACCAAGGCACCTCTTACTTCCGTACCAGTACCCAATGCCAAGGAGTTATTGGATTCTGCAACGGCATTTGTACCAATAGCCATGGAGTTAGTACCTGTAACAGTTGCACCAAGACCGATAGCTGTCGTATTAGTATTGTTTGCTTTTGCTTCTTTACCGATTGCAATGGCACCATCTTTAGAGGCATTCGCCGCACCACCAAGTGCAAGCGCATCAGCACCCAAGGATTTAGCATTACCACCTAATGCGATGGAGTTGGATAATTTTGCTTGGGAAGAACTACCCATAGCGATAGCATCAGCACCAGCAGCATTAGAACTACTACCCATAGCAAAACTACTTACACCACTTGCATTTGCACTTTTACCCATCGCTACCGCATTTTGTGCGGATGATTGCGCTGTATTACCGATAGCAAACGCATTCTCTGCACTAGCATTAGCACTATAACCCATAGCTACCGCATTGGCGCCACCAGTGCTGGATGAAGAACCGAATGCCATGGAGTCAGATGCAGCAGTAGATGTTCTCGCCTTTGTACCGAATGCAAGAGAACGAACACCTTCTGTTACGGTATTACCATTGGCATTATATTGTGCACTAGGAGTACCATGTTGTTGACCAGGTAATTTTATAGTTTCTGCTGCACCGATTGCAATAGATTGATCCGCTTTTGCTGTAGCGGAGTAACCCATGGCGAAACTACCATTACCCTTTGCCCAAGATGCAGTACCTAATGCTGCAGAGAACTCACCTTCTGCAGCGGATTGACGCATCATAGCCAAGGAGTTAAATCCGCTCGCCTTTGTAGCTGTACCAAGAGCCATAGCAGATGGTGATAAAGCCTGAGCATAATGACCTAAAGCAAAGGAAATACCACCTGTAGCTTGAGCATAGTTACCAATAGCTAAACCGGAATAATAGTTTGTAGTACCTTCTCGTATATTTGTATTACTACCGATAGAAATACCGGAGAACATATTTGTTGTATAATTGCTGCTATCATTACTATTATCAAATGGTTTTAAATTCCCTGGATTTTGATAGTTGTATAAATAACTACCATCACTAGACTGTGGTTTGCCAGTAACATACCCAGCACCATTTACACCATCAATAATCATAGCAGTATGATCGCCAGCCGCATGAACCGCAGTAATATTACCACCCATCAATAATGCAGCTACCGCCATAACTGCACTCATACGAGCCCAGGTTGTACCGTTTTGTACGGATTTCGCCTTACCACCACCTGTTTTTACGATTTCAGATACTACTACATAGCATTTTTTTGTCTTACTCCAAATGACATTATAAATTCGATTCATGATTATCCTTTCTTACCGAAAACTCAGTAAAACACACCACTTGTGTTGCATAACATTGCAAAGATAATAAAAAGAAGAAGTATAAAGATTAATTATCATCTACACTTCTTGCACAGAATAATAGTATTCTAAATTACAATCTGAATACTATAAATATTTATGATGTATCATCATATACTCACCCACGGCAATACAATATCAAAAAATTTCTATCTTGTAAACAACTTTTTCATCTTTTCTTCATTTTTGTCGTTTATTTATTTCATATTTAATACTTTTTAATTTTAAGAAATAGAATCTTCATCTTTCCTATCAATTATTACGATAAATCCACATATCGGAATATAACGATTATTGTAATTACGTAATCAATTTCATATTTTTAGACTTTTCAGTTTAATGCTTTCATAGATAAGATAATTTTATATACAGAAAATTTATCACCTACAGGTACACGAAAAAGCCGAGGCCCTAGAGCCTCGGCTTTCACAATATAAATCATATATATATATTCTATTTTTTATTAACCCTTACACGTTCAATAGTTGGTTGTCCTTCATGATTCTTGGCAATAGTATCCACACGGAATAACGCCATTTCAGGACCAAATTCAGATACGAGTCGATCATCGACGACAACACCGTTTTGAATAGCTCGGTACACAATTTGAGCAAATTCATAACGGGTCAACATACGATCCCCTCCGAATGTACCATCAGGATAGCCTTCCACAAGACCCCGTCGAGATAGATCGCTAACCGCCGCATATGCCCAGTGATTATTCGGCACATCAGGGAATAATGTGCTGTGGTCTGCTTTCATATTTGTTCCAGCCAGGCCATTCAAAAGAGCAGTCAACTTTTGAATCTGTGCATTTTGTACCGCTACAGTTTTCTTAAGTTCCAAAACTTCCTTACCGATAGCTACACGAGAACGGGATACATTACTGTGAGCACCTACTTTCACAGACATACCTGCATTTACAACGGTTTCGCCATTACCAACAGTAGATCCTACACTAAACTGCAAGTCCTCATTCGGTCTATAAAAAGCCCCCAATGCAGCGGCGTTGCCGTCATGATAGTGGCCATAACCAGCAGCAAAGTCCCATTTTGCATCAGGATCGAAATCCAATGGATGCAAAGCGGCAAGTGCAGCCGCTCCGGCCACAGATTTGTTAACCTTTTTATCGAGGCGAGCTACATTCCGCCCCATATTCGTTACATCCTGCTTGATATTAGTAATGTCACCCTGAATATTGGTTACATTCTTTTTAATATTGGTCACATCACCTTGTATATTGTTAATGTTTGTCGTGTTATTTGTAATCTGATTCGTTATATCGTCAGATAGGCTTACCTTATAATCTTTAGTCGTTCCGTTCGTCGTAGTTGTCACATTAATATGTTTACCTGCACTGACGGTAGTGGAGCCGTTCGCATTCACTTGATTTTGCAACTTTTTGAGCTGTGCCACATTCACCGCATCCGTATCCTTTGTACCGGCTGCTACGGATGTAATCTGACGCGTAATATTGTTATTTGCATCACCGACAGATACGGCTGATTTAGTCGCCTTCCACGTAGAATCCGTATTCGTGGACTGTGCCTTTGTACTCGGATCATACCCAACGGATCCAGCCGCCACAGTAGCCTTCGATTCACTGCCCAATGCAACGCCGCCCTCTACGGTTACATTCGTATTATGTCCGACAGCGACCGCATTATTAACAGATGTCGTAGTCTTGCTGTCTGTAGAACCGATGAGAACCGCATGATTGGCATCTTTTACCTCACGATTATCCCCCATCACAAGACTGTTCTTAGAATTAGTCACCGTATTTTCAGACCCTATTACGGTCGTATTGGACACCTTATCCGCCGTATTGTGAAAGCCCGTTAACATGGTATTCTCACTTTCTTTGCCTTGGGAGCCAGTCAATGTGTTATTTACACCCATAAGTGCAGAGCGAAGTGTATAATCCGCCTTATTACCGCTACCAAATGCCATAGTAGAACCGCCACCGTTAGAATTTTTGACAGCGGAACGTAATTTCTCAGCTAATTCCTTAGCGGAATTACCGCCCGAACTTGGCGCTGAAATACTGGTTACAGAATTCGTTATTTCATTCCCAGCACCAAATACGAGAGACCCATTGGAGTTAAAGGTCCGATTGGCCGTGCCTACGATACTATTTGCAACACCAGAGTATTGAGAGCTAGCACTTGCCGATTCAATACTATTTAAAGACCCTGTAATAGTAGCACCAAAATTCTTAGTGGCATCAGCGGTAGTAGTAGGATAACCTGAAGAGGCAATCGAATAAGCCCCTACAATAGAAGAAAACAAACCATTAGAATAACTATTCGCTCCTATAGTTGTGGAAAATAAATGTCCATTATTATTTTTGGTATTAGAACTATCTACATCCACATCACCTAATTTTCCTTTATAATTATGGGTCCCCAACATAATACTGCCAGAACGAGCATAGGTGTTTTGACCAATAGCCATTCCGGTTACCATCTTTTCAGGATTTTTTGGGAGCCCGAAAGGTATACCCAAAAAATTTTTATATCCAGCCTGATTAAAATCAAACGCTCTTTCCATTCCGCCTACCATATTTTCGACGAATGAATTCGCACCTATGGCAATGCCGCCACCTTGATCAATATAATTATTAATATGTGCCTTGCCACCAATTACAATATCACCTGTGGACGGCTGTCCGACACCACCCGAATACGCTATAGTAGCCCCTTTACCAATGGCTACGTTTTCCGCCTTCGGTGCACTACTGCCCGTGCCAATTGCTACACCGTTCCCGTTGCCCGGTGACACATCCACCGCTCCGGCCACATATAGACTCGATAACAACACACCATTAATCAACACAGATAATATAAGTTTACGCTTGCTCATTTTATCCTCTCCATTCCCTAATGAATTCCACGTGTAACTTATTCTTCATTATATTTTCATGAATATTGTGCCACTCTTTTTCTATTTTGTAAACAAAATAAATTTTTATGAATTAATGTATAAAAAAGGAACTGTCTTTTCATACCAAATGATAATCATCTGATACTATAAAACAGCTCCTTATGTTGCTTTTATCTAAAAAATAAATATAGATTCTTATGCTACTTTTATCAAAATAATAAATATATATATCAATCTATCTATCAATCAACGTGCACCGTATGTTGACGACGCACATTTTCCAACATATTAGCACGAACCGATGTTTTTGTATCCGATCGATGGTTACCACCAAACCAAGCCGTATCGACACCGGCTAGACGGAACATGATTTTACCGTACGGACTGCCGTGCTCATGCTCCGGCTTGTTGTAGCCCATGTCTACGGAAATTCTCGGCGTGAGCTGCAACTCCGTACCGATCCGCAAGCCATGCTTATCCGCACTGCGCCGCAACTGCCAACGATAGGCCTCCATATACACGCGCGCCCAACGGGCATTCTTGAAACTAGTCCCGTACTCCGCAGTATATCCGTTAGACACATTTTCCATGCGTGTCGCACCATCAAGGAAACGCTCGCCAGACACACCGCGATACCAGTTCATGCGAAACGCACCGATCCCCGACACGTACTCTAGCCCAACACTCATGCGACCGTGATTGCCTCTGAACCGATGGTCATAAAACAGATTGCCTCCGTAATAGTGTTCATTGTTCGCTGCGATTCGGCGATAGCCGATGCCCACATTCGCCGTCGTTCCTGTATCCGCTGCATTCGCCAACCGCTCCTGTGTAAACCACACATGACGAGATGTCTCATCATAATAACCTAACGGCTGCAATGTTTCCACACCGTACAAGGGCTTCCAGTTTTTCTGAAAGCGCAATGACAAGACGGTTCGCTGCATCCACGGTTTTGCCTTCGATCCGTGCATTGCGGAATGAACACCAGTCATGACCACCGCCTGCAACGCAGAGTTGACCGCATCCGTATCGGAATAACGAGTCGTCTTTTTATCTGTGGAGTCTGGCATCTCCAATCCGCCCTGACCGATGACATGATCTGGAGTATGAGATGAATTAACATGGAATGTATCTAAGTCGTCAGATAATACGGTCTTACTTTCACTATGAACTTGTTTTACCGTAGTCCCCTGCATAGGCTGCTCTGCTTTATTTACCTGCTCCCCCGATACGGGCATAACGAACATGCAAAGGGCACTCATCAACACGATTATATATTTCATTACACACTCTTACGTACAAACACACTTCTCATTACTTAATACCGTACATACTTAATCATGTACATAATACTTAATTACACACGATTACGCATGCCGATAACTCATGATTTTATCATGAATAACACATGAAAGTATTTCTATTTTATATAAATATATAGAGGATTGTCAATCCATATAGATTACAATTTATAGAATAAATAAATATTTAAACTTTATAATTATGTGTCAAAGATTTCTTATCAACTATAAATACCTATAGAATATATTGTATATTTATTGGAATTATACGAATATTTTATTTACAATATACCTTTTTGGTATTATAGTAGCCATGTAAGTCTTTTTATGAAAGTTTTGTGAAAGTTTGTTTGTACACAAAGGAGTGTATACGATGAGTAAGAAACGTTTTGTATTAGCAAGTGTTGTAATGGTAGCTTTATCCGCCTCAGTTTATGCGGCGCCGGTTAATATCGTTGATAACAATGGTAACATCGGCAAGGAAGGTCAAACTTTCACCACAGGAACAGGCGGCAACATCACCCTCGGTGAGAATGCCGGTGCGGCGAACGGAAAAGGTAAGGGGCCCAATGCCCAAGGCAATAACATAGCCTTGGGTGCAGCTGCTGGGGCCGGCTCATCAGGCGGCGGCAATATCAACCTTGGGGCGAAGTCATTCCGAGACAGTACCGGCGATTTTAACATAACCGTCGGTTTCGCCGCAGGTAATGCAAGCCAGTTGACAAACTCCATTGTCATGGGGACTCAATCAGGGGAAAAATCCGCAGGTGATAAAAACGTGTGGATTGGGAACTTCCAGGGTGCTAACAGTAAAGCCAGCAATTCTGTAGCCATCGGGTCAAATTCGACAGTAAACGGACAGTTCGACCTTGCCGTAGGGCATTATGTGAATGTAAAGGCTGCTAAGGGCTTGGCCGTAGGCTCTTATAATACACTATCTGAAAAAGCGACCGCATCCGGTGTATTCGGCCAGGGCGAATACGGTAAAACAGCTATTGATGCAGCCAATTCTTACAGTATAGGTAATTACAACCACATTTCTGGAGAAAACACCTTTGTTCTCGGCAATAATGTGACTACCTCTCTAAAAAACGGAGTTGTCCTTGGCAATGATTCCGCTGACGGCGATGTAGTCGGTACAGCAAGCCATACCTTTGAAAATGGTACTACCGTCAACTATGCCGGCACCGCCCCTGTATCAACAGTATCCATAGGGGCTAAGGGCAAGGAACGGACAATTACCAATCTCGCAGCAGGTCGCGTGAGTGCTACCTCTACTGATGCAATCAACGGATCCCAACTCTACGGCGTTCATCAAATGATTGATACCCTTGGTAAAAGTACAAGTCAACAGCTTAATAATTCTATCAGCACCATTGAAAAATCTGTACAACATGTATCTCAAGAGGTACAACGTGTCGAATCAGAATCCAATAAAGGCGATGCTCGTGCCGCTGCGTTAGCCGCACTGCATCCACTACCATATGATCCAGATAATCGCGTTCAATACATGGCAGGCTACGGTCATTATAAAAATGCGAATGCAGTAGCTCTAGGTGTAGGCTATTATCACAAAGATAATCTTTTACTCACCACAGGATTTACGATGAACAATCACGTTATGGCCAATGTAGGCATCACCTATAAACCGGGAAAATCTTTATCTACGGCTATGTCCCCTGCCTCTTATAACGCACTAGAACAACGCGTACAAGCATTAGAAACACAAAATAAAGATCTACAAGAAACAGTAAAACGCTTGGTAGACAAACTTGAAAAATAATAAGATCACTTTATAGTAGTCCTATAACTACTTTCACACAAACACACTAAAACCAAAACACCAAAAAGCTGTACACACATAGTCGATTTTTGAACGTCCCTTTGATGTAAAATAATTTTGACATCAAAGCCGTTTAGTCTAATCTATGTATGTACAGCTTTTATGATTATTTATATGTAGTTATTATTAATATGTAGTTTTAGTCATACGCAGTTTTATAACTATTTAATTAGCATTCATTCATTATCAAATATGAGTACATTGTTATAAAGTGTTTCATCTCAATTTGACGATATATGTGATTATCTCTATAATATAAGTAGATAGCCAAGCGAGTGGTTCCGTTAGGCTCATCTCAGAACTATAAATAATTGATGAAATGGCCTTTCAGTTATCCAGTTACTGGTAACGAAGGGCTATTTGCTTTTTCCAAAGCAAATAAGTGCTACTAGAGCTCCGAAAGCGATGACAACAGCCATTACTTGAAGCAGGAGCATGATTAGTTCATAATCACTCATAGACACCCCTCCCTTCATTAACGAAGAGAGGCCCAACCTCGCCGGCTATCCTAAGATAATTATATGGCGAACATATAAGCGAATCAATAAGAATCTATATATAGAAATATACGAAAGTATGTTAACAAAAAAGGCAGCGATTTAATCGCTGCCTTTTATTCTTATTTACGCGCCACGCGCATAGCTGCCATCATGCCTGGAGATTTCCAGACGGATTGGCCATTATCCGATACGAGTTTATTATTATCGTAAAACACGTCTGCATTGTAATAGTTGTCATCACTAGATGTCACTTTATAGCTAAGACCTGCTGTTGTGTACACTGTAAAATTAAGTATATCTCCCACTCGCTTTACAGAGTCTTGATCTACATACCAGCTGTTACCGAGATATGTCGTAGCATACACATCTTGACGAGCTTCTACATCGTTTGTGCTAATGCCAATTAATACAAGCAATACTGCTAACATATACAAGAATTTACGCATTATAATTACCTCCCGTTTTATGGTAAGAATACTTATATATTATACCAAAAAATACCGATAATCGCATTATAATGGCAGTACTTTCTCAACCCTTGACTGAATGCGCTCGAGGCTTGGCGTGATTGCTTTCATCACAGGTTTTTCTATGAAAGCTAGCCGCACATAGTCTACGGTCATACCGATGACAAAAATGAGAGCCACTACAAAGATTGCATACAGAGGTAATACTATTGAATTATAGTACTGATACGTTGCCAATACATTATCCCACATGTAATGAAGAAATAGCTTATTATCATGCAATAGGTATATGCCAAAGGTAGTAGATGCCACCACATTAATCCAAGGACGATAAGTGATCTTTGCTTTCAAAAAAATAATAAATAAGCCAATGCCTAATAGCAATTGAAAGAAGCCATAATCATTTTGTGTAAAGTAGAAAATCTGTTTCATATATACTGGATTCGTCATGGCTAGTACATCGACGAGAATATCCCCTAGAAAGGCCCCTACAAAGCCTATGGTGCTAAATATAATACCTATTTTCTTTGTTATATGTGAACCGTACAGCTTGATGTACGCCCCCATCGAATAGAATATGACAAAGGAAAAGATATGTTTGAAACCAAAGGTAGTATGCGGTACATTAGGCCACAAATTCAATGCCGTCGGTATTAAGAACCAAATTACCGTGGAAGCCACTAGGAGTATAACGTAGTATTTATGCTGTAGCCAATGAAGCACTCGATTAATAATAGGCGTTAATAAATAGAGTACTAAAAAGTTCTGGGCGAACCAACTCATGGCACCAATGGTCAATAGCGCAAGCATCATATTTCTTGACGTCACCGTATCGAGTCCTAAACCCATAGCCACGCCCAACATGGCAATGCTGCAAAACCATATTTGCCCTACTAACTTGACAAACTTGTGCAGCTTAAAACTACTAGAAACCATAAAATAGCCCGTTATCATAACAAAGGCAACTACACCAGCCTTGCCTCCAAGTCCAAATACTTGGAGAAACACCTTATTAAACGTTAAATCTGGCATAAAGGGAAAACAACCGTGCACGCTAAAATGGTGCATAATAATTAGTATCATCGAAATGATACGCAACAATTCAATATTGCTCGCTCTCATTCTCTATACCTCATATTCTTCCTCTCAAACTATATGAATACTACGCCAACTGATAACTACCAGGATGACTTGTATACATCATAAAATACATGAAATATATGAGAATGTTGTGACAAATTTTACACATAAAAAGACAGCTGATTATACACCAGCTGCCTTTTTATTAAGCTATAGTTATTACGATAATAATTAATGTACAAAAAATTAGCATTTTGTATCATCTAATCAACTAATAGTTTTTGGCAATCGTATTTTCATTTTCCTACCACTTATAAGCTCCTCTATTATTAATTTCTTGATAACAGCACATTTTTTTATCGTATCAAAAATTGTAGCAAACATAATACCTGTACATATACAATTTATATGTTACTATTCTCATAAAATTTAATATAACAAATCAAAATTCCTACAAGGGTTGGATACGCTAATATAAATTCATTACTCATAAAGCATACAATCTGACCAAAGAATGCTACTAATAAATAAACTAACGTCGGATTTTGTATATGTCGTCTAATTCTATATGTTTTATATAAAATATATAAAATTGGTGTAATAAATAATAGTTCCCCTATAACACCAAACCAAGCCAATATGGCTGCAAATTCGTTGAGTACAGGGTATTCAAACGCTAAAAACCCTTTTCGTAACACATCCTCTGTCCATTGCTTAACCTCTCCACTATCTTTAGCAAAATCCGGGAATCGATCCACCATATAGTTAGAATGCAAACCTCTACCAACACCAAACAGAGGGTAATCTAGACCTACTTTAAACATAGCTACCGTATTACCAAATCTTGCTGAGTTAGACCGTGAGCTCGCATTACTAACAGATTTAACATTACTATCAATATAGTTATCTAGCGCTTTTTCTACCGATACAGCTTTAGAGGTTTCATCAACAGTGTTTATTTCTGAAATACTTGCTCTAATAAGAGGGCTCGCCACGGAGTCTCCCACAATGACAAACGAATAACTTAATACACTAAGACCAATTATAAATAGACATAGCTTCCACCAAGATTTATATCTAAACATTAGGCTTAATACAATAAACGCAACAAGTTCAAATAGATAAACAACAACACCAGTTCGCGCTTTAGTTAAGAAAATCATAGAAATCAATAGAAATGCTAATACAATATCAAACTTATTTTTGTCACTCACATAATGAATACCTAATAATGGAGCTAAAAATACGGCAATCATACTAAAATAGGATGGTTCTAATGCAAGGCTTCTAAGTTGGCCTGGCCATAATTCTGGAGGCCACCACCCACTTTGTACAACAGGATCATATAAGCTATTATTAATAGTTACTAGTATACTAGCTAAATAATCCGAACCACTCCATAGCCAAGAAACCTCTATAACAGAGTAAGCTATACATAGAATTGTTAATATTCTTGCAGCATTAACAATGGTATCAAGGCCTTTTTTATAATCATCTTTATAAAGATTAAAAATGATTAAGAATAAACCAATTAATGGAAATATAAAGTTTCTGAATAAATACCAAACTAAGGACACCATCAACTTTACTTGTAGAACAAATTCATTACCTACAAATGAAGGGAATAGAGTATATAATTTTTGAACAACGGATGTATTGATTAAGTACGTATAAATTACAGTATCGTAAAAAGGGAAAGAAAATACCCCCAATATAGTACAAAAAACAATCCAAACAACAGATATTATAAAATACAGTTTAAATGGAACCTCTGTCTTCTTTTTCCATATGCTATACACAATAAATAAAAAAATAGAAAAAAACAAAAATACCATCGACAGATTATTTCCCATCGAAAATAAGGTATACCGATCTGGTATCCGCATTAAGGGTAATGAAATTATCATTGCACAAAGCAAAATCTCTTGAATTTTATAATATGCTAAACTAATCATATTGAAACAAACCTCTCAAATCTCTCAAACTACTTAATACCTCTTAAAAGAGTTGCTTCCTTAATAAACCTCCCATAATACTCATAATTAAAAATTCTGTTAATAGCATTGTTATTGCTACTCCTTTAGCCCCCCACAAATAACACAATGGAAATATAGATATCAAACTAAAGAAAGCTCCCAATACTAGAGTCCGACTATAAGCACTATTCATATTAAGGGGTAACATCGTTTCTTCACCCAATACAGTACTAATAGCAACAGCTAATGGAACAAAAGACAAGATTCGTAATACATCAACAGTTAAATCATAATCAGCTCCGAACAATAGCCTAACTATAGTATCTGAAAAGAAAAATAAAGATGTACAACCAACAAGGCCTACAATCAAATACAGGAATAATTGCTTTTTAATAAACTGTAATCCCTTAGGAATATCATCTCTCATCATCTTACTTATAAATGGATATATTGCATCACTTACAGCATATATACCTCTTCGAACACAGGTAATTAATTTATCAGCAGCACTATAGTAACCAACGATAACATTATTCGTAAGCATACCTAATACTACTACATTAGTTGCAGTATACAAGTTAACTGCCAACGAAGATACGAATATAGACCAGCCTTCTTTATAAGAATTAATAATCTCACCCATAGGTGGCAATTTGAATAATCCTGTATAGTGTTTTCTTAACCAAACTATTGAAAAAATACCTGCAATTAATGGAGTACAAGATTGTAAGAATGCAGCAAGTATATAATCATCTGGAGATTTTACAAGTAAAAATATACCTAGCATTGTACAGATACGACCACTCATATTTAAGATGGTAATATACCGCATCTTCTGTATGCCCTGGAAAAACCATACAGGAAATAAAACATTGCCTATAATTCCACAGTACATGACCTGAAATAATAATATATCAATTGTATTTCCTAATAATATGCGTTGTAGATTATAAATAGCAAAAAATACCGCGGTAATAAATATTAATATACATACTTTTCCATAAAAATATTTGGCAAATAGAGAGCTTATGTTCTGTTCTTCAGCCTGTGCTATTGCCTTTGGCGCTGTTAAGGAATAACCAAAATCTACAAAAATACGGAAATATTCCATAATCCCCTGCATAAAGGCAATCATCCCAAAATGCAATGGTCCTAATACGCGAATCAAATATGGTACTAAAATAAACGCTAATATATATTCTAAAGCGCGCAAGGTCAGTAAAGAAAATATATTCTCTATTAATACGGAGTAACTCTTTCTCACATTACCCATCCTCTAACATTAATATCTATTAAATATTACTAACTATACTTTCATAATTAGAGAAAACCCCATAGTATTATCAATAAAAATATAAAGATAATCTCTATGGGCTTTAATTATATGTAATATATAATCGTACAAATATGACTATGATTCATATTTAATAATACAATTTAACCAATAGCCTTTTTATATATTGTTTACACTTCCACATTGGATTATGGCTAGTATCAGCCGTATGATCTAATACATAGTGTTTATATTGAATTAGTAAATCATTGTACTCTTTCTTACATTTATTGGCACAGACTCTACGAGATAATTCCACATAGGAATTTAAAAGATATAATTGCAACTCATTCTTTACACTACTGCAGTGATTCATAAGATAATCACTCATATATATGTGGGACTCTATTGTATCTATCATAAAACGTCTAGTGAAAGTAGCCATTATACTACCTGCGCGTTGTACATAATAATAAAGTGGTTCATTTACTGTTACTATACTATTAGCATTCAAAAATAACATGAAAATAGTAAAATTATCCTCTTGAACTCGTCCCTTTGGAAAACGAACTGGCACCACTCCATTGAATAAATCCAATTTAAAAATTTTATTCCATACTACATTTAAATCAAATGGTTCCGTTTTTAGTAGATAATACCGTAACATATCCATGCCTGTAAAAGTTCGTTTATCATATTGAACAGACATAGTATGTATACTGATATCATCATCACCTCTATAGATATAATAATTACAAGATACTATATCAGCATTGTTATTATTCGCTACAGTAATCAGTCTTTCACACATTGTATTCACAATAAAGTCATCACTATCAATGAATAAAATATAGTCCCCTGTAACATGATCTAAACCATAGTTACGAGCATCGGAAAGCCCCCCATTCTCTTTGTGAAAGACCTTAATTCGTTTATCCTTCGCCGCATAAGAATCTGCAATAACACCACTACAATCCGTTGCACCATCATCAACTAAAATAATTTCTAAATTCTGATAGGTTTGATTTAGTATAGATTGAATGCATCTGTCCAAATATTGTTCAACATTATAAATAGGAACAATAATAGAAAGTAAAGGTTGCATAATTTAATCCTTTCGATCTATCTTATACGCAATAATATTATGTCCACAGCGTTGATCCTCAGGAGGCATCTGCATATAATCATCATACATATTGTCCAGGTATTCTCTCCAACAAGACATAACAGAGAATGATTGGTCTTCAAATTCAATGGTAGTCATCTTTTCAAAATCTTGTTTAGGTAATCGTTCCTTTACACCTTCACCCCATGCAATTACACCAACATGCTCTGATGTAGTGTAATCATAGGATTTAGCTAACTGATCCATGATATCAATACAATGCTGTTTACCAAATAAACGACATAATGGCACAACAACTAATTTGCCTAAAGTATGGATGAGAGATTGACCCTTAAACAGCTTAGCACTAGCTAATGTAAGTATTCTTTGATAAAAAATCGATTTATCATAAATCTCTTTCATGATGGACATATCTTCACTAAATCCATCAACAGGGAAAATATCTATCCACAAATACTTACTACGCAATGTATTAGAATATGTGTTTTCACAAGGAATGTTTTTATTAATTATAGCTGCATAGGTTGCATCCAAGCTATAATTAATAGGATTGGCGATTAACTCTAATCCATCATGATCATAATGCTCTTTTAACGTTAATAACCGTTCATAATCAGGTCTAGGCATGCAAACATCAATATCATCATCCCAAGGTATAAATCCTTTATGTCGAGCTGCACCTATTAATGTGCCATAACACAGACTATATTTTAAATTATATTTTTTACAAAATTGGTCAAAATCTTTGAGCAGATTCAACTCTTCTAATTGGACTTCACGTAAAGATAATTGTTGCATACTCATCCAACCCTATACTAAATAACAGTAACATCTGTATTAGATACAAATTTATCGAGAACACGCACCTCTTCAATCATATCTTGATGGCTCATTAAGAAACTTTCAGAATTCTTTCTAATACATGTTAAGAATTCAACAATCTCGTAGCGTAAACCTTCCCCTTCAAATTTATAGAAGTATTTTCGATTCAAGTTCACATCTTCAAAACGCAATTCAAAAAATTCTGTTTTCCACCAAGGCGCTGGTACGTAAATATACCCTTTTGAACCAGATATAACTAAATCACCTTCTGCTTTGGCATTAATAGCTACTGTAGCAGAAGCCATAGCATCATCATAGACAAAATTAATCTTTGATAAAATATCGACATCATCGACTTTATGGCTTATAAAATCAACATGATTATAATCAAAACCCAATAATTTAAAGATTGCTAATAAAGGATATGCAGCGAGAGATAAAATACTGCCCCCTGCTATCCTAACTTGATTCTCTAAATCATCGCCTAATACCTGTGTGAAATTGGCTTCCACATTAAATATCTTACCGATTTGCCCACTACGTGCCATGGCTATTAATTTACTAAAAGCAGGACTATACGCTGTCTTCAGTCCTTCCATTAATACTAAGTTGGAAGTTTTCGCCAAGTTCATTAAACGTAATGTTTCATCAAGGTCACTGCTAAATGGGAATTCTGTTAATACATGTTTTTTGGCTTGTAGTGCTTTTTCGATATAAGTTACACGTTTAGATAATGGCATATTAATGTATACCGCATCTACCTCATCTAGCAATATTTTAGATGAACTAAATTGCTCTAAATCATTAAACTGATGTGATTTATAGATAGTATCAACCGCATCTATTTCTGTGTAACCACCTATAATATCAATACCACTTACAAATTTAGCTTCATCTAAAAATCTATCTAAAATAACTTCATTACCGATAATACCCAATCTAACATTCTTGGAATTTCTGATTTGAGTACTAGAAATGCCTTGTGTTCTTGGTAAGTAAACTACCTTACAATACTCATTTAAATAATCAAAATATCCTTCCCAATCAGATCCCACAGTAAATATATCTATATTGAATCGTTTGATATCATCTATTTTTTGTCCAAAATATTCTTCTACTACGATTTCATCTGCAAAACCTGTAGCGCGCACATTATCAATACGCGTCATCAAAGAATCACGAACATTAAATTTACCTCTCGACTTATCAAAGTAGTCAGATGTAACACCAACAATAAGGTAGTCACCTAATGCTTTCGCATTTTTTAATAGATTATAATGCCCTTCATGAAACAAATCATATGTTCCATATGTTATTACCTTTACCATGCTATTTACCTGTAATCTCTTTAATTACTGATTTCAATGTTTCAACGAGAAATTCATTATCTTCAATGGTCGTATCCCCAATATGTGCCACCCTTAGAACATAGTCCTCGTTAACGCCACCCGTAGGATTTACAAAAATATCATATTTATCCTTCAAGATTGTAAATACATCTTTAGCAATTGGTTGTTCAAAACGAATGGGCGTAACTGCATTACTAATAGTGAAAGTAGGAATAGATACAGGTAATTCTTTAATTCTATTTCTAAAATCCTTAGCCACACTATCAATACGAGCTAAATAATTTTCAAAACCTTCCTCTTCAATAAGATGTAATGCCTTATTCATTTCTAAACATACCCCAACAGCAGGTGTGAATGGTGTTTGACCTCTCGTAAAGTTTTTTACATATTGGTTAAAATCGAAGTAAAGATTCTTAATATGATTATTTTTTACACGTTCTTCATATAATCTATCACTAATTACAATAGGAGATATACCTGGTGCGATACAAAGTCCCTTTTGAGAACTCAAAATAGTAACATCAATATTATTACCAGCCATATCATAATGATCAATTAAAAACGAACTAATCGCATCAATTACCAGGTACGCTTGTTTCTTTTTCGCAAAACAACTTAATAAATTAATATCATATAACTGCGCTGTAGAAGTTTCATCAATATTAGCAATAACAAAGGTAAAAGCTTGTTCTTCTACTGCCGCAAAGTGTTTAGCAGTCAACGCCTCACCATCTTCTAGTTTAATCATAGTATGAGGAATTTCATGAAGTTCACATAAATCGACAAAACGTTGACCAAATGTACCACCATTAATAACTAGTACATGGTCTGTTTCATTCATACAATTCATAATAGTCGCTTCTAATGCACCTGTACCAGAGGCTGTTAGATAGATGGATTTATAGCTTTCTGGTGCATTCATAAACTTTTTGAGCAGTCTATCTGAATCTAACATAACTTCAGAAAATTCCGTTGTTCTAAAATAAGGAACTTGTTGATGTCTTACATCAAGAATTTCCTGTCTCATTTGAGTTGGTCCTACTGTAAATAGTTTCATAATATAATCCCCTCTTATTGTTTCCAATACACTCTGTAGTTATGATGCGGTACCTGTCGATCTTTAGGTGGTGCTTCCATATAATTATTGTACAAATGACTTAAATAGAAATCGCTATCTGTAAGTCCCCAAAACTCAGTATCCTCAAAAGGATATAAGCTTCTATTATCAAACAAGGTCTTTTCATATACCTCTCGTTTATTACCACTTGCACAATCAACGAGAACACTTATGTATTTCGCATTGGAAAATGGATACTGTTGTGCATCTTGGTTAATCTTTTTAATTAAACTTGTAGTTGGCAAAAAATGCATTAAGCCGATAGCACCAAATTTTAAAAATGTCCGAACATAACCTTTTAACTTAGCAAAGCTACCTTTAGAGTCTACATAGCGATTACTGAATGTAAACTTCATAGAAGACCCATGGAATAACAAGTTTAAAAGTTGTTGGTGTCTAAAAAGTTTTTGTTGAGCCTGTGTATCATCCGGTAACCCATCAATAGGAAAGATATCTATAAATACACCAGCTTTATCAAAATTACGCCACAATGTATTATCAACCATAACTGTTTCTTGATCGAATACCTTTGCCATTGTATAGGTATAACTATCATCGGTTTCAATAGAATATACTTGATATCTTGGATTATGGTCATTATATGACTTAATAAAGCGATTATAATCATCGCGTGGCATCATGATATCAATATCATCATCCCATGGAATAAAGCCTCTATGTCTAACGGCTCCCAACATCGTTCCATACGCTAATACATATCGAATATCATGTGTATCACAAAAATGTGCCACATCTTTTAAAATATCTAAAGCGACACCCTTAATCTCCGAAAACCCAATTTCTCGCATCAAAAAAATTCCTCCATAATACAAATAAGTCTATTATTTAAAGAATTTTCTTTTTAAGAATAATCCACCTTTTTTCAACCAGTTTTGTGGCTCCATAAATGATACGTTTTGTTCTTTATAGTTGATGTTATTCGCTTCGAGCCATACATCGAGCAAAATTTCACTTACAAAACCATAAATACGTGCTTCGTACCTATCGTAATTAGAAATATCAACACGATTTTCAATTTCTTCTAAAATGGAGAACATCCACTCGCAGTATTGATCAAATAAGTCACGACGCATAACAAACATGTTAAACATATGCGCCCAAGTACGGTTACAAACCTTTGTAAATGCAGCACTATATTCTGGATATTTCTCAGCGATAATTTGCTCTGCCACATCAAGGCCTTCTGAATGATGAGCATGATTATAATGAGAGCGATTGGATTCGATATAATATTTACGCTTATCCGCTACTACTACAGGATATTCGGAAAGTAATTGTTCCCATTCAAAACCAGTCAAGATTTGCTCTTTTTTCGCCTCTACAGAACGAACTTCTTTGCGCGTAAAGTAACGTCTATAATGAACGAGACCAATATAATCCGCATCAAGATTTTTCCACGCCCAATAGAGGCCCGTCAATTCACAGTAATTAGCATTCTTTAAAGATATATTATCTCCTGTATGATCCCCTGTATAACCAATATCAGACTTACCTTCTCGCCCTACATGAATTGGCATATAGACAGAATCTTCAGGCATCCAATATTGTTTATGTGTTGCTACTAAAATCTTAATATTCACTAGTACTCTCCTACATGAGTATTGATTATCAAATCTATACCTACGACAGTAACAAAACTTATGCTAATTCCTTTTTTACTAATGCTAAAGCACTAGCAATGACCTTATCCATATCGTAATATTTATATTCCCCTAAACGACCACCAAAGATAACATTAGAAATCGCTTTAGCTTTTTTAACATATTTAGAATATAAATCTAAATTCTTTACGTCATTTACTGGATAATATGCTTCCTCACCGATTTTCCAGTCCTTTGGATATTCTTTTGTTACATACGTAACAGACTGTGTACCAAACTCAAAATGCTTATGTTCAATGATACGAGTATACGGAATCTCTCCTTCCGTATAGTTCACTACCGCAACGCCTTGATGATTTTCCTCTTCGAGACGCTCTGTTTCAAAGTGAAGACCACGATATTCTAATATCCCTTCAGAATAACCAAAGTATTCATCTATAGGGCCTGTGTAGATAATCTTATCTGCCAGAGTTTCGTATTCGTTCCGATATTTGAGGAAGTCTACACCTAAACGGACTTCAATGCCTTCTAACATGCGTTCAATCATCTTGGTATAGCCACCCATAGGAATACCTTGGAAGCGATCATTAAAATAGTTATTATCATATGTATAGCGCACAGGTAATCGTTTAATAATGAAAGCTGGTAACTCTGTACATTTACGGCCCCATTGTTTTTCCGTATACCCTTTGATGAGCTTTTCATAAATATCCGTACCTACAAGACTAATAGCTTGCTCTTCTAAGTTCTTTGGCTCCCCTAATATAGCAGCTCGTTGTTTAGTAATGATATCTTGTGCCTCTTTTGGAGTTCGAATATTCCACATTTTAGAGAATGTGTTCATATTGAACGGCAAATTGTACATCTCACCTTTATAATTTGCTACAGGACTATTTACATAGTGATTAAACTCAGCAAATTGATTGACATAATCCCACACATGTTTCAAGGATGTATGGAAAATATGAGCACCATAGACGTGAATGTTAATATCATCTTTGCTTTCACAATATAGATTACCTGCTATGTGATTGCGACGATCAATGACAAGTACAGATTTACCACGCTTGTGCGCTTCATGAGCAAATACAGCACCAAATGGGCCCGCTCCAACTACTAAATAGTCAAATTTTTTATTCATATATATATCCTTATTTTTTTATTCCAAGACATAATAATCGTGAATAATGATTTTTTCTTAAGATATAACCTATCAAAATAGATAGAGTTGTAGATGCTAAGAAGCAAACAATAAATGCTTCATAATACAATCCTAACTTAGACCAAAGTACAATTCTAAATGGAATTTTAACAATATCACTAAAGATATATATATCCATTGAAACAGTACCTAAAAAGACTAAAAATATTTTATATAGACCAACCTTAGATTGAATTTGATTAGCAATATAATATGTAATATTAATCCCCGAAACCGCTGTTATAAAAGTCACTATTTTAAAAGCATTAATATCATGAAGTAATGCATAATTACTTACAATGAAAATCACCATAGATGTAAGTGCTATCACTGTAGATTTCATATGATCTAATAGCATATACTTTTTTATATATAAGCCTAGGATATAGAAAAATTGAAAATATAATATCTTTGATACCATAGATACAGAAAAGATATTTAATACATCAGAAAAGATTCCAACAATGAAAGATATTAGTAATAAACCCAAATTTACACGTTTAACAAATAAAGCAATAAGGATTGAAATAAAGAACAAACAATATAAAAACCAAAGTTCTCCATCTGGATTAATACCAATAAATATTTTCCATATATCCTGTGCATTTATTTGTTGATTTGCAAATTTTGATAAAGCTAATTTGAAAGGAAAATATAGTGTTCCAATTGTAAAATAGGGAACCATCAAACGTATGCTTTTATCTTTTATAAACTTCTGAAAGCCTTCTTTCAAAGGTATATGCATAAAATAACCAGCCACAAAGAAAAAAACTGGCATATGGAAACTGTAAATTATCGTCCGCATCAAATATAAAGGATAACTAGCAATTCCACTAGCACTTGCTTGATCTGGTACAGAATGGCCCAAAACAACAAGTAAAATTGCAATTCCCTTCATAATATCAAAACTAGTATCCCTCATAATAACGATTAATAGGCCCCTTTCGATTTAGCAACAGCCAATACAGTTTTCAACAGATATACAATATCAATCCATACAGACCAATTATGAACATACCAAGAATCCATAAGAACTCGTTCTTCATAGGTGGTATCACTACGACCACTTACCTGCCAAACACCAGTAATCCCTGGTGGTACAAGGTAAAAGTCATTAATATAATCGCCGTATTTTACAATTTCATCTCGAACAATAGGTCTTGGCCCAACGAGGCTCATATCCCCAACGAGAACATTCCACAACTGTGGCAATTCATCAAGACTTGTCTTTCGAAGAAATTTACCGATTCTTGTAACGCGAGGATCATCCTTTAATTTAAAATCTCGTTCCCATTCTTCACGAGCAGCAGGATTATCCTTTAAATATTGCTCCAAAGCCTCTTGCGCATTTGGTACCATAGATCGGAATTTGTAACAAGAAAATGATTTCCCACCCTGTCCAACACGTTTATGACCAAATACGATAGGTCCTGGAGAATCTAAGTAAATCAATATAGCAATGATACCGAGAATTGGTAAAATCAAAATACCACCACATACGGTAGCTACAATGTCAAAAATACGTTTGAAAACACGGTTAGACTTGCGTGCTAGGTTATTTTGTACACGCAATATGACGGCTTGTTCTTCCATCATGCCACGTGCTGTAATATTACTGGCTGGTAAACCGAATAATTCAGGTACAAAGGCCACACGTTTTACTAATACTTGTAATTGATTAATCAAGGATACTAATCTTTTAGACTCAAGTCCGGGCGCACAAATCAGTACTGTTTGAACCCCTGTATCTTTAATAACGCTTTCTACATCTTTAAAGGCCCCAAGACATGGGTATTCTTTGGCGATGGATGATGATTTAGGATTATCATCTACATAACCAATAATCTTATAGGTAGTAATCGGCATGCGATCTAAAGACCTCTTTACAAGTTCCGCAGTCTTCCCCGCCCCAACGAGAAGGATTGGAATTGTTAAATATCCTGCTTTTGAAAGTATTTTTCCTACAATAAAACGCTCACTAAAGATAAATACGAGCATACATATGTAAGCAAAGGCAACAAATAAACGAGACACATCATTAATTACATGTCCCGTGTACATTAGAACAATCGATACGACAACTCCTATGGTAATGCTGCGAAATAAATTTTTCATCGTATCCCAATAAGGTGTTACCACAGAATAAGCATTATTAAGCAACAATATAGTTAAAAATACAATAGGCACAATACCATATACGTAAATTTCTTCTACCTTAAAATTTGAACTTACCGGTAAAATTGATAAGTTTAAACGCAAATAATAGGCTGCTAATGTCCCCAAAACAATAGCAATATAATCTGCTATAAGCACTATAAGCTTACTAATAAATAACTTTTTATTATTGTTATTACAGATAGAACTATTCATACTAATACCCCAAATTATAAAAAAAGATTGTTTTCTCAATATATTTTCAAGAAAACAACCTCTCTATCATACGAATACAATGTACCAATATTTACATATATTGTATCATATTTAAATATGTAAAACTATAAAAACATAGATTTCACCTATCTTTTATATAGTTCTTTGTTTTTTATGCCTATTTAAATTATACTTTATTGTCTATTAAATAGTAGTCAATTACGTTCTAAAAGACTATATCATTCTCAATTATCTCGCAATTGAAGCATTATCCCCATAACAATCCAAAACATTCGAATACCAGATGAGTTACCCCAAGTATAATCAACAGATCCAAATAAAAATAAATAACTAATAAAACCAACAATAATTGATAAATCATAAGGATTTGCAGACATAATATAATTTTTTACTGATTTATAGATTGTAAAAATTGAGAATCCTAAGAAACCAATAAGTCCTAATATGCCAGATTCAGAAGCTATTTGTAACATATTATTATGAGAATGTCCTAAATTTTGCATTTCCTGCTTTAATTGATATTGTTCTGCATACTTTTTTCCCCATAAGCCAGGACCAACACCTATAATGGGATGATCCAAAATCATTTGCTTATCGGCTTTCCATACATAGATACGGCCTAAATTTGAACCATCACTAGTTATATTAAAAGTACTTTCTAAACGCTCCATATAAGATTGATTACTAGTAAATGCATATCCTATGCCTACAACAGTCACAAATAATACTAATATATAGCGAATATTAACAAAGCAATAGCGCAATGTAATCAGTACGCCGTTAATTCCATTAAATAACCAGGAACCTCGGCTTTGGTTTCCCCACATTCCCAATAACATACCAAACAAAGAAAATACAGCTGATATTCTTACATACGAAGGAAATCTTTTATCATAGGCAACAATTAAAGCTAATGGAAAAGCTAATGTTAACAACATAGCTAGTCCCATCATAGAGCCATGAATAACGCCACCTGCGCGACCTCCTGGACCTACATTATATCCTAGTAAATATTGTACAAAGGCAGATAAAGCATCAATGCCCATATATACAAAAAATACTGATAATATGGTGTATAATTTGCGAGAACTTTTAATACATAACAGGATTGGTACGATGATTAATACCTTCCAAACCCAAATATTAAAGAAATATTTGGTCGTCACTAGTATATCATCGCTTATAAATGCTGATGGCAATACACACAGCAACATCACTAAATAAGCCCATCCATATTGGCGTATCGATTGTGGTACAGAGATTTCATGTCGTCTATACCAACAAGTTATTAAGGTCATCAAAATAATGAGACCATACATCAAATTCCCAAAAGCCATAGATGACCGTGTCATACATATCATAATCGAAATGAGTATCGTTAGTACCATTTCCGCATTGTTAAGTATCCAAGATTTCATACTAACTCCCTTATCCCTTATTCATATTATTTAATAATCAAGCATTGTTACTGTTTACATATACTTATTTTATTAAATGTTTCATATGGTCTTGAATTTCTTGCTCATATTGATCGAGTAAATCATAGCGTTTACGATATTGACTACGTTTTTGTGACTTAATTTCCTCGATTGGTTTTCGGTATTCCTCCAATGGAATTTTGAAAAACCGTTCATCGCTGCATACTACACCACCAGATTCCTCCCATAATGAATCTAGCTCTGCAACTTTAGCACGATGACCGCGAACTAAATGTGTATTAGCATAGAAACCTTCATCAGATACAGCATAGATAGATTCTACCTTACAAATGACTGCTATATGACGCAAGAGGAACATAATAAAGTTTTTTGGTCGATAACCAAACATTTTCTTAGTAACTGTTTTAGCATTATCAAGACCATCTTTATAACCTTGAACAGTGCCTATCCACATGGCAGGCTCCCCATTAAAGCCTTTCCCAAAACGGAAGTTAGCATGATATACACCTTGTTTGCCCAATGTTAGTAACAATGTCAAAAAACCTTCTTTTCGTTGCCCAGGTCCATAATATAAACGGGCCACCATATCAAGCTCTTCCGATTCCCATATGATAAAACCACGCTTCATACGACTTACGTCATCATAAATATTATCTGGATCTACAGAGTACATTTCACGAATTGCTTCATCTGTAAATACAGCTTTCAAATAATCAAAATGATTAATAATAGCCTCTAATCGTTCCTGTGGTGTCGAATTTTTAAACAAAAAATATCTTGTCATTAACTCATATAAACCAACTTGACGGTCTAATAGTACTGAATCAGGTGTGTAGCTTGCAAAATAATTCTCTAAGTCCTCTATTTCTCGTTTATTGCGGATAGAGCGCATTGTATGAAGGAAAGTACGTCGTGTCTCCCTCCAACTACGTTTGCCATATATTTTTCGGCCTTTCCTCCATTGATTTTGTATATACTGTAACACCTTATCACCTCAAATTACAAACTATCTTATCTATGGAATCCACCATCTTGTCGATGGTAAAAGTAGACTTCACACGTGTATATCCATGTTCAATTATAGATTTTCGAACTCCATCATTCTCCATTAAGCCTTGAATAGCCTCTATAATAGATTCACTATTAACCGTATCTATGAGAATACCAGATTTTCCATTCTCAATAATCTCTGCTTGCGCCCCTGATGTACTTGTTATAACGGGCACCTTGCAATACATAGCTTCACATAATACGAGACCAAAAGCTTCCTGCACCTTAGAGGGTGCTACTAAACAATGAATAGATCGATACCATCGATTCATATCCTTTTGAAAGCCCATGTACTGCACATATTCTTCCATCTGATGCTGCTTGATATACTGATTCATTTGTTCGATATCAGCAGACTTACCGTCTCCACATATAACTAAACGAACCTCATCAATTTTATTATGAATCACTCTAACCGCATCTAAAAGATCAAAGATTCCTTTATTTTCAATGATTCGACCTGCATAACCAACGATAAATGGCTTATTTGGAATATTATCATCAGAAACATCAGAAAAACGACGTGTATTAACGCCATTGTAAACAAGATGGTATTTATCAATTATGTTTGGAATGACTTGTGCATCGTAAACCTTTTTAGACACACATATAAAAGCATCTACCTGTGATTGAATCCACTGATGGTACATATCTGTTTTAGCTTTTATTACATTATGCTTATAAAAAATGAGTTTAGCACCCGTTAAACGCTTTAAAGCCAAGCATAATAAAATATATTTTCCTGAGTGACATTGAATAACTGTGATTCCCTTCTCTTTTATATGTTTTACAATAGATAAAAGAGAAGTAAATCCTTTATAGGAATAAAGATTAGCTGTTAAAACCTCTGCTACTTGCTCAAATCTTTCTTGCAATTCATGATTTGAAACATCAATCAAAACAAAAGAAGGTATCTGCCGTCTATGTAGTTCATCGCACATATCATATACGTATTGCTCTCCGCCGCCCCAAACTTTGGCGCCTACTACGTTCAGTATCGACATAGATACCCTCCTTCAAATATATACTGTAGTTAACTATATATAGTTAATCATATATGAAATTATTTTTCATCTATTTTTTAGAAAACAATATCTTTTCATGATTAATGAACCACATAGTCAATAATGTCCAATCACGAGCATCATTCCCATGATTATTAATAGGACGAATTGGCTCAACCGGTTTATAGGATGGTATATTGCTTTCACCATAATCCATACGAACATCGCCCATCATATGAGGCGTAATCCATTGATACGGTGTAACTAATGTATCTGGCTGTTCATCAAACAAGGACGGTACGATGGAGTAATATTCAAAACCCTTTGGTGCAATAGCTTCAATAATGGTAGGCATGAGACTCATATGCGTGCCAATTGGCGCTGTAATCGTGTCTTTAGTGAAAGCAGGATGTTGCAACAATCCTACGGTACAGAATGTGTCGCGCAAGGTATAGTCTCGTTGAATTAAGGATGTATTATTCAAAAAGCCAAATAGATTAGAGTGGTCACCAGTGACAACGAATAAACTATCTGGAAAGGCCTTTTTCATAGCATTAATAAAGTTAAAAATAGCCTTATCACTATAGCGATAAGTAGCCAATTCCTTATTGCGTTTCTTATTGGATTTTAAATCATCTCCAAGGTTTGGCATGACCTGTTTAGGATCATAATCTAATAAGGAATCCTCCATTTTATAAGGACCATGATTGGATGTAGTATAAATAAAATGGAATGTAGGATGTTCTAAGGATTTGATTTCCTCTTCGATATGTTCTAAAAATACATGGTCATAAACGCCTACCCAAGTCTTAGGTGCATCGGGGCCGCAAAAAACAGAAGCGCTTTCCACTTGATCAAAGCCTTGCGCCTTACCAAAGTGATTAAAGTTGCCGTACGATGCATTGCCACCATACCAGTAAATCGTATCATAGCCTAAATTCTTCATTTGAGATGCCAAAGAAGTCGGCAATGGTTCATGCCAGAAGGCTTCCCGTTCATTGATTTCCATACCCGCATCATAAACACCGGATAACAGACTCACAATGGATGGGCGAGACACATTACCAGCAGGCAAGAAATTAGGTACTTGCGCCGTATGAGGATTATCTTTAAAATCCCATAAGCCAGGGCATATATTGAGATCCTTGTAAGGTTCATCAAGAGACCACTGAGGGATACTTTCACCAACAATAAAGAAAATATGCTGTGGTTTATCAATACGAGGACCTGATGCAACGCGCTTGAATGCATGAAGTGGTGTATTCAAATCCTGCCAAGAATCTTTATATTCCTTAGGAACAATACGGTGAATCGCGTCATCAATGTCCTCAGCAGATGCCGTATATTCATCACGAAGTGGATGTTTTAGCACTGTTTCTATGGCACATAGATCTGGCACCGTTGCACGAGCAAAGAATATATCCTCTTTTATCACTGTAGGAATCGTATCCCACTCAGGTTTATCATCATGAGATAATGTTCCACCATAGCGGAACCAATAAAATCCCAAAACAGAGATAGCCACAAGCCCTATATTCCAAACTATAGTAGGCCAAGTTCCTTCAATAGTTGGATATGGTATAGATGGCAATGATAAAAAGAAATTTCCTATGTACCAGGATATAAATGTAATAGGAATTAATCCTAAGATGACAAGCATTCCTCGATCTTGATTAAAGAATACATCAATTAAATTATGTTTTTCTGCATGATTTCCATAATGAACCATATAGTTGTACGTATCATGGAAATGCTTGTAGAAAATCATTTTTCCTGCAAAGGCTGCATATAATACGCAGGAATAAATGGTTAATCCTACCAATCGTACAGCATCTTCTATTTGATGATACCTATCAAATAATAATGCAGGGAGCGTCACCAATACTAAGGGTAGTAAGAATACATAAGCATCAAAATCCATGCCCCACCAGAAGCCGTAACGCAATGAACCCAATACAGATTTCCAGCGTCCCTTCCATGTGGGGTAAGGATTATACACAATCATGAATATGATTCGAAAGATGGTACTCAATATAGGGGCCCAAAGCATTAGTTTTATATTTTGTTGTAGGGATAGAAAAAATTGTTCACTCATTTATGCTTCCATATCTACATCAAGAACAATACTTCCCCATAGCAATTTACTATACTAAATCACTTATTATAATTGCCCATTAGATTTATTTAAATAATATAATTTCACATATTTCGTCATGGTGTACATCATATGGTAAATAGATAATAGAAAGCCTATTTTTCCATCTAATATGCCACCTTGCAAAATATATATCTTAAAAAATGCCCATGTTGGACGCAATAAAATATCCCCTAAAAAACTACAAGACTTCCCTTGTGCCTTGTATTTGTTAGCTGCTGCTGTCGTATACTTATTAAACTTCTCAAAGAATTGATGCCAGTTATCATACGTATAGTGATATAATTTTCCCTCTAATGTAGCTTGTGGATAGGGACTGATAAAAACTTCATGAACAGCACCTTCTACAGTTGCTCCCTCTCGAGGCATCAATCGTAACACCTTATCAGGTCTTACCACACCATGAGTTGCCTGATTATGATGGAATAGATTATATCTATGTAACCAATAAGCCTTCGGTTCACCTTGGATAGCTCGTTGAATAGACTTTGCTAACTCTTGTGATACGCGCTCATCAGAGTCGACAAATAGAATCCATTCACTCTGGGCTTGTGAAATACCAAAGCGTCGTTGTTGTGACCAATCTCCATTTAAAGGATGCGGTATAACCTTTGCACCCAGTTCAGTAGCAAGTGATACGGTTTGATCTGTACTACCATCATCGATAACTAAAATTTCATCAGCAAATTGAATACTCTTAATACAATCTACAATATGTTGTTCTTCATTGCGGGCTAAGATAATAGCCGTAATTGTTGACATAAGTTGCCTCAATATTCATATAATTTCAATCCGGATATAAAATTAATTACTTATCCAATTATAAAGATTTCTTGATTCGTTCTAATCCAAACATCATATGACCATACAGTTTTGAGATAAATGGAGCATGGAGTGCACCGTATAATAACACTTGATATTTGGAACCAATGGAAGGCATATCAGAAGACCGTTCCTCTTGTTTTAAATACTCTAGCATATGCTCTATCTGTTTTTCTTGTAATTCTGGTTTTGCTAAGTTAAAACCAATTCCCCCAACAGCACTGCGAATAGCTCTATGACGACAGTATCGCACAAAGTCTGTCATACCTAGTTCCTCAGCTAATGGTTGACGATATAAATATGAACAAAATAACCCATATTTGCTCTTTGCACTCCAATTACTTGTAATCGAATTTTCATTATCACAATTATAAAAGTAAAGGGATTTTTGTAAATAATATACAGATGAAAGATTTTTAAAGACCAACGGCATAATCATAAGGTCCTCAAAATCTGTATTTTCTTTTAATCGAATTTCTTTCCACGCATTTGCTTTAAAAAATTTATTACATAAATAATTTGGAATTTTATCCTCAATCAATGCTGTGTATGCACTTTTAATATCTATGAAATAACGTTCATCCATATGTCGTGGACTTATCTTGCCATTTTCTACAACAGCGATATCAAAAACAACTACATCTACTTGTTTCTCATTAATTGTTGATAAGCAATCTTCTATCATAGTCGGTGCTACGTAATCATCACCATCTACAAAGGCAATGTATTCCCCTTTTACGATAGCAAGTCCATCATTTCGCGTCTTACTAACACCCATATTACGCTCATGATGAATAACAGTAATTCTATCATCTTTTGCTGCATAGTCATCACAAATTTGTCCACTATTATCTGGTGAACTATCTTCAATCAATATGATTTGTAAATTACTATATGTTTGATTTTGTAAACTTTCGATACACTTACCAATATATTCTTCTGCTTTGTACACAGGAATAACTATAGATACTAAAGGTCTATATTGATTTTCCATAATTAACTCCCTCTTATTTATAAGCTTTTTCCGCTTTATATCCCTTTTTATATTTTGATTTTACTTGTAAATAATCTAATTTATCTTGTAATTGATTACACTTCAAAGCAAACCAATCTTTAAAGGTACCTTTACGAATAGTGCCTTCACAAAATACAGAACCATCAATAGACTCTAGCCGCAATTGTAATGGCTTAGTTGTTAACTCCCGTTCAATCAAAATCTGTAATACAGATTCATCGATATATTTATCATTGATAAGCCATCTATATGTATTTTTTTGTTCTGATTCTCTATATGTAAGCATATCTTTTCTAATGCCTTCAATATAAGACGTAATCATAGGGATTTTTTCACCTGGATACACCACCCAATTATACATAAAATGATTATCTGCTAATATATGACAATAATCATACTTATCATTAATAGCACTATACAATTCTATTTCAGATAACCCCAAACATTGTTTATCAATATATATATCAATCCACTCTAAGAATAATGGTTTATCAAAAATATAAGATATACCCTGCCCTATATGAATAATTTCATCTAGTTGCACATGTTTACCAGCACTAGTTTCAATACGAATAGAGCATAATTCATGAGACTTATGTACACTACCAAATAACTGAATTACCTGTATCTGAGTAATTTTTGTAAAAGAAATATGAACCTTACGTTCTGTATCATCTACTGATGGCATCCACATATAGTTATTTGCATCATATACATTAGATTTGACATCTACAGTGTTAAAACGTAAAAAGTCATTGAGATAGTTAGCATTCCCAGATGAAACTGTTATATCTGCATGTAAAGCTATATTATCGGTTCTTCTTTTCCAAAATACTTGATCGCCATTAATAAGTCGAGAACCACGTTTATACCCTTGTTGACTCACATGAGACGCCATAGCCTTAAAAATAGGATTTTGTATTAATTTCTTTTCTCGACATGCTTGAGGAACCGAAATTCTTAGACGATGTATCCAAGATAAAGTTGGATTCCCTGTACTAAATTCATCAGTTGGTAATGCTTTTTTATTTATTACAGTAGATAATAGGTGATTATTATAGTAATCATCTATCGTTTCATAGCCTGTAGCATAAGCAAAGCCTTTTAAAAGTTGAGGTCTAAACTCAGTATATTTTATAATCCATTCCATTGCACTTTCAACTGTAAATGTACATAATCTATGGTCTACATGAGTATCATAATCCGTTGCTATAATTGTATCTGGTTTAAAATGTAAAATTGCATCAATCACAGATTCTACAATACCATTCCAAGAATATGGTTTGGGCTTAGACATTACTAAACTAGCAAAATCAGCTCCATATGTTTGATTATGATTAGCATGACTCGTAATAATTGCCGATTTATTATAAATGATTTCATGACCAATAAAATCGCCAAATCCTAAGAAAATAATATTCTCTTGAGGTAATCCAATTTCTTTAGCCATTTGATATGTCTCATTACATCGCACATCAAAAGTATATTCATAATCACCATTTGTAAGAAAAACTACATATACCTCTAGCCCTTCTTGTATCGCCCCATATATAGTGGCACCAGCCATATTAATCTCATCATCTTCGTGAGGAACAATAAACATAACTGAATGACCATGAAAGAATTTTTCATAAGAAAAACTAGATGTATTCATAAATAGAAAAACTCCCAATTACTAATTCTATATATTATTTACAATTACTGTATAACATCCCCATGTTTAATACGCCATGCCGCAAGTTCGCGCATGTTTTTAATCATATCTCCATAGGATTGAGGCATACTCGCACTTTGTTCTAACACTTTGCCATTTTTATCGAGATATAGTCTATGATTAAATACAAATTCCTCTTGTGTAAACAAGCTTGGTACCATCGCTTCATAGGTTTGACCAGGTCGGCCTACCAATTCCGCTAAGGTTGGAATGATTTGAATGCTCATGCCGAACGCATTAGGTGCAAGCCAATCTTTATAAATTCCACGACCATAAAAAATAATAGGAATAGTAGATGCCACATTAGGGCCTACTTCACGAGCAAAGTTAAAGCGTTCGCTATGGTCACCTGTAATGACGAAGAGTGCAGAAGGATCTGCTATTTCTTCGCGAGCGATAAAATCACCCATTACGTGGTCTGCGTACCAAATATGGCCCATTTCGTTCAATTGCTTATCGTTTTCTTCGATAGAATCTGGCAAATGCCCTTTTACCTTATTCACATCGTAGCCTTCCTTAGCCACATTGATGCTATACGGCGGATGATTAGAGGTGGTCATAATCACATTGAAGATTTTTTCTCCTCTATGCTGATCCATGTAGGCAGAAATAGCTTTAAACAAGTCTTTATCGCCTACGCCCCAAGCGTTGCCGTCTTCGCTTGGCATTTCGGAGGCATCGTGGAATTCATCAAAACCTTGAGATAAAACAAAGTTTTTAACATTTTGCCATGTGCTAAAGCCACCATACCAGAATACAGTCTTATAGCCTAGCTTTTTCATAACAGGACCAATGCCTAAACCATAAGGCTCTTTAAAACTTTCACCTTCATAGTTAGGATATAACCCTGTATCAGGCATACCCGTCAACAAACCATTGATGGCCGGCATGGTGCCCGTGCCTTGGGCGAGGGCTAGCTGCGTGCTCATCGCTTGAGGACTAGAAGCGTATTTACGACCTTGCTCAACGAGGTACGCCCCAGGCTCGTTATATTCAGCGAGGAACGGCCACAAGCCATAGGATTCTCCAAGAACGAGGTTTATGGACTGCGGTTGATCCGCTAATCGTTGTGTCGTAATGGTTCTCGTGAAAGAACCGTCAAAATTTGTACCGTTAAACTTACCACCAACGGCAGTGATTTTTTCATTTAACTCTTGAGGCGTTAAGTTAATAACCTCAAGCTCAGCCGTCCGTTTCGCAATGCTTTTAACACGATAGAGAGCCTGCACATCATCGAGGATATTTTCGTTTAACAGATTGGAACTAAGACGAGCCGCACTTTCCCAGTTGATGGAGTTCGTATAGCTGAAAGCACCGCCAAATCTAAAGAATAGACCTAGTACGCCGATAACAATAGTCAGCCCAATGCCCGTCATCCATTGTGTTTTCTTTGTCTTAGGATACCAAGTAGTACAAAGTCGTTGATTATCTGCAGAATCAATATTTTTTAAATCATCAGCATCATCACCATTCCTTAGATTATCAGCGTAGTCACTATATTTCTTCGTGTTCCACGCTAAAAAACGAACTAGGAACCAGCAAAGAGCTGCGCTCAATACAACGGCCCCAATGATGTACATGAGGGCATTATATTCGTTGATTGCTGTATTTACAATGGCGCCGATATCATCGTTTTTACCATTGATGAGCATCGCATTGTAAGAGGAGTTAAAGATTTTATAAAACGGAATACGTCCCAAAAATAGGAATGTCAACAATACAGTCGCAATGGAGTAGAGGACCTGTTTAATGCGCAAAGACGGCCATTTTGGTGCAAAGGTATGCACCAACGTACCCCCTAAAAAGCCCAGTAAACACAAAGAACCGACGGTCTTGAGACTCAATCTAAAGCCTAGCCATAAGGACGTGAGGATATTCTCCATCGTCACAGAAGCTAGTTGTGATTGAAATACTGCAAGAAACACGATTCTAAATGCAGTCAACAAAGCAGAGAAAAAGATAAATACCTTAATCTCTGTTCGTATGCCTTCAAATAATCGCTGCCATCGGTTCATCATTAACCCCTAACTGTTGTATCCTATAACTCTAATTATTAACCTAACTAGTATGTTAGAAAAATAACTATATTGTTACATGCATAACAAAACTACATAACTATACTGCCTAAATGATTAATAAAATATCATAAACTACATATATATGGTACACATATTCTACGTAATATTCTAGTAATTACATAACTATCAATTATCTTGGATATTTCTTACATTTAGGGCCTTTACATCGTTTGCATTTACCGCATCCACGGTCGATAGTCTCAGCACCTGCTGATTTTTTCGCACTAGCACTCTCCTTGACCATCTTTTCAGAGGTCTTACTATTCCATACGGAAACTATCGATTCTGCTTTTTTGCGGATTCATCTTTTTTGGATTTTTGATCCTTTTTCTTGTCTTTCTTCTTATCTTTTTTCTTGAAAGTATCCGCTAAGAAGACTGTTTTTAACTTATCGTTTAAGATTTTAAGCTTCTTTTCAGCCTTGTCTTTCTTTTTCTTTAACTTTTCTTCGGCTTTATAAAGCTTATCTTCTTTATGCTTCTTGTGTTTTTTATCTTTCTTATCTTCTTTAGACTTCTTATCTTTCTTAGATTTCTTATCTTCCTTGGATTTTTTGTCTTCTTTGAATTTCTTATCCTCTTTAGCTTTTTTGTCTTCCTTGGATTTTTTATCGTCCTTAGATTTCTTGTCCTCAGAACCGTTAATACGCGCCCATTCATCGTCAACGCGTTTTAATTTCTTTTTAAGAAGCTTTTCCATCTTCTTATTTGTTTTATCGGACTCTAAACCGGCTTTACCAAATAACAAAGCATTCACCGCCGTGTATGGATCGATAGACGACATATCCTCATCATCCACTTTAGCTTCCTCTGATTTCTTATCTTTCGAAAATTCATCAAGACCATCTACATTTAACTCTTCATTTTCATCTAAATGATGAATTGCTAAGCTTTCAACGCCTTCTAATGGTTTTACATCAAGGTGCTCAATCGCAGTATCTTCAAAATCTGTTATTTCCTTATTGGAACTTTCACCAAAACCAGTAAAGAGGCCGCCTATAGATTTTAATTCATTCAATTTAATATGATTCATGCCCACCGTAGAATCATGATGCACAGGAACATCAGATAATTGTACCTGTTCCATAGCATATGCATCATCATTGTGACTCGCACCCTTGCCAAGTCCAGATGTATTAGAAATAACGATATCTTCCTTATCATCACCTAGCACATCGCCAAATAAATCTTCTTCTAAAGATTCGTAAGAATGCAATAAGGTCATACGTTTTTGAACATCTTCAATTTGATTCCACAAATCAACGAGAGAAGATGTATAGTACACCCGTTCCTTTACCTCTAAATACGCTTGGTAAACGATAGATAATTCGGTCTCATTAAGGCCTTCCTCTGCACCAATTTCTTCAATCATTTGTTGAATCTGTTGATCTCGGTCATATCGTTTAATTAAAGCTTTACGAATGCGTTCAATCAACATTGTATCGATGAGTTCCATATGCACCTCCTGTATTCAATACACTCAGTCCTATCCGCTACATTAGCGTATACGAATCAATGTATAGAACCATAAAAATGAATTGATTTTATAATCTCTAATATATTATTATAGCAGAATTTATCTGCTTTTTCCTTAATAATATGTGTAAAAGTTCCTTAAAAATAGAATAAAACCTCAATTTGAATACGTTCCAAATAGTATGCATTTCATACTACTAAAACACTATTCAAACTGAGGTTATTTAATTAACTGTTACATCAAAATATATCAAATTGTTACATAAAGGTCTTAAATTACTGCACTAAAACAAGTTAACTGAATAGACGAGAATTCGTTCTTTTGCATCGCTTGCTTCAAAGAGATCACTACAATCAATAGGTTCCTCTTGTTCCAAGCGCACATGGTTATTTAAAAAGTTCTCCACCTCTTCATTAACATAGTAGAAAAATAACTTAATCTCCCGAGGATTATGATATAGCGAATCAAAGATATTTCCTAGTACCCGCTTAATCGTATGGAGTGCAAAGGGATTAAAGAAAAAACATCGATCAGCCTGCTCAGGTAACTCGTAGAGAGCCGCATCACCGTGTACAAAAGACACGCGATGGCGCGCTGCTGGACTTTCACCATTAATCAAAGCCTTTTCATATAGCCGTTCATCATATTCGATGCCTATAGAATGACAGCCCGTTTGGTAAGCCATGAAAATACTCACTCGGCCCTTGCCACTACCATAATCGATGAGCGTATTTTTCTTGCGAATATGACCACTATTTGCTAAACGCTCCAACACGCAATAATCCGTCGGCTCGTACGGATGATGCTCCGTATCGGAACGACTATCATCGCGACCAGAGGTTTTAATTTGTAATACACTTTCCCACTCTTGCTCTGTTGCCATCTATATAATCCTATTATGAAGCCTAAATTATATGACCTAATACTGATATTAATCTTAATTTCTATACATACTATACCCTTATTAGGGTACTATTTACTAGTCCAGTAACACCTATAGTATATAACAAAAGCATCCACATCGGGTGCTTTTGTTATATGAAACACTTATTAATGTCGATATGGTATACTAGGAGTAATATTTCTATTATTCTCATGTGCAGAATTATATGTCATTAAAAAGGAGTATCTACTTACATGGACAGTGATCTGACCTTAGATTTTATAATTATCATCGTATTAATCATCGCGAATGGTTTATTCTCTATGACGGAGTTAGCCATCGTGAATGCGAAAAAACGTAAGCTTGAAGAATTAGCTGAAGCAGGCAATGAACGCGCGAAAAAGGCCTTTGAATTGGCAGAGAACCCAAATGATATGTTCTCCACGATTCAAATTGGCATTACCCTCGTTGGTATTTTAACTGGTTTATATTCTGGTGCCACCTTTTCTGGTCCTTTAGAAGAAATATTAACTGCTAATATTCCAAGCATTGAACCGTACGCAGCCTCAGTGAGCTCCTTCCTCATCGTTGCGATCATCACTTATTTATCCCTCGTTATAGGGGAGCTCGTGCCAAAACGATTAGCCTTAAATAGCCCTGAGGGCATCGCTGTGGTGGTAGCAAAACCGATTTATTGGCTTTCTGTAGCCCTAAAACCAATCGTTAGCTTCCTCGGCATTTCCACAGAATTCCTCTTAAAAATATTAGGCGTTACTGTAAAAGAAGAAGCCCCTGTTACAGAATCTGAAATTAATAAAATGCTTACCGAAGGCGTTGCCATGGGTGCTTACGAAGAGGAAGAACCTATCCTCGTAGAAAATATCTTCCATCTTGCAGATATGAACGCAGGTGATATAATGACGCCTCGTACACAGCTCAAATGGATTGATCTTAACGGTACGGAAGATGAAATCATGGAGGTTCTCAAGAATGCCAACCATTACCGCATTCCTGTAGGTACCGATTCCTTGGATGAATTAAAGGGTCTCATTACCGTATCCGACGTATTAGTTCAAATTATGCAACGTCCTAGTGAAAGTTCTATTCACGATATCATCAAAGCTTGTTTGAAAGAACCTGTTCTCGTTCCTGAATCCATTTCACTCATGAAATTATTGAACGTTCTACGTACAGAAGGCGTTCATGAAGCAATTATCCTCGACGAATATGGTGGTTTTACTGGTCTTGTCACCTTGCATGATATCATGGAGGAAATTGTAGGCCTTATGCCTTCCGGTGAGGAAGAACTCAAGGAAGAAGAAAACAAAATCATCGAACGCGATGGTGCATGGCTCGTAGATGGCCTTCTCAACGTAGACGAATTTAAAGAATTCTTTCACATCGATCAAGAATTACCAGGCGAAGAAGACGATTTGTACAAAACTATGGGCGGTCTCTTAAACGTCCTCTTCGGCCGCATTCCAAAAGAATTAGACAAGGCAAAATGGGATGGCTATACCTTTGAAGTCATCGATATGGATCATACTCGTATTGATAAAATTCTTGTAACCTATGAAGAACCAATTATAGAACAAGAAGAAGAAAAATAAAGTTCAAACTATACATAAACAAAAGCTGACAAAAGCTAAAGAAGTGAGTTCTCTTCCTATGAACTGTACCCCAAAAAGTGGACATATTTTTGGATACAGCTCAATCAATAGAGGACTCACTTTTTTGATACATTTTTGTATCCATAAAATAAGTAATACATATACTATCAAAATATATAGATTACTTTAAAAAATTATCACCAATTATATGCATTAATTATATAATTCTTTTATTTTCTGCATAAAGGCTAGAACTTTCAACATAAATATAGTATTATTAAATTGTATAAAATATATAATAAAATCTAATATAGAAATAATAGCTATCCTAAAATAGGTTCAATAAAATATAAAGTCCTATGATCACTTTATATAGTGTATTTCATAGGACTTATATATGGTAATAAAAGGAGAGATTCTATGAATCAACGAATCATAGCAACCATAGGCGCCCTATTAATAGGGACCGCCGTCATAAGTGGTTGTGGATCAGAAAAGCCCCCTGAAGATACAAGTCTCAAGGTGCGCACCATCACTATAGGTGAAGAGTCTGGAACTACTGATGCTGGCTATGCAGGCACCATTCATAATAAAATAGAAACAAATTTAGCCTTTCAAATTGGAGGGCGTGTCATCAACAAATTTGTAAATGTTGGTGATGTAGTACAAGCAGGCCAAGTCATTGCTCAAATCAATGGTTCAGACACATCAGCTCAGGTGCAAAATGCTGAAGGTGCTGTAAAAGCTGCTCAATCGGCCTACGAATTGGCAGAAACCAACGCTAAACGATACCGCGAGCTCTATGCACAACAAGCAATTAGTAAATTGCAATTAGACCAAGCTGAAAACCAATTGAATGCCACATCTGCTCAATTACAACAAGCACAAGCAAGTCTTAATTTGAGCAGCAATCAAAATAGCTATACTAATTTAACGGCCCCTGATACAGGTATTATTACAGCTTTCAATATTGAAGCAGGACAAGTCGTAGCAGCCGGTCAAAGCATTGGTACCTTAGCGGCCGGTCACGACCCAGAAGCAGTCATTGCCCTTCCTGAACAAGAATTGAGTAAAATTCATGTAGGAAGCCCTGCTACTATTACCTTCTGGGCTCTACCTAATGTAACCGTGCAAGGTGTAGTACGTGAAATTTCACCAGTTCCTGACCCTGTAGCCAGAACGTATACCGTAAAAATTACCTTACAAAATGCGCCTAAAGAGGTACAACTAGGTATGACGGTCAATGCTAATCTATCTACTACAGATAGTACCAATATTTCTATTCCATTGACGGCTCTTGTGAAAGACTCTAACGGTAATAATGCGGTCTATATCATCCGCGATAAGAAGGCTCATCTCGTACCTATCAAGACTGGTGAATTCGGTAAGAACTCCGTCATCGTCACATCTGGTTTAGCTAAGGGTGACATTATCATCACCGCAGGCACCCAACAGTTACAAGAAGGGACGGCGGTTAGTCAATGAAACAATTTAACTTAGCCGAATGGGCTCTTAAACACAAGTCCATTATCTACTACTTCATGGCTGTGCTCCTCACCTTCGGTATCTTTTCATTCACCCATATGGGACGCATGGAAGATCCTGATTTTACGATGCGCACCATGGTGGTCGGTGTTGCTTGGCCGGGGGCTTCTCCACAAGAAATGTCGGATCAGGTAACGGACAAACTAGAAGAAAAACTACGCGACCTTCCTGGTGTAGATTATACAAAATCTTTCACGGATGGCAGCAAATCCGTTATTTATATCAATCTAAGAGAGGATTTGCCATCCGATAAGATTCGTCCCGCTTGGGAAGAAGCGCGGAATATGATCAACGACGAATGGAAATCATTGCCTGCAGGCGTTCAAGGACCGACCATCAACGACAGGTTTGACGATGTATATGGCATTATCTATGCCATTAGTGGTGATGAATTTTCTTATGAAGAAAAGCGTCAACAAGCAGAAGACTTAAAACGTCAGCTTTTATCTGTTCCTAATGTTAAAAAAATCAGCCTCATTGGGGTTCAACAACAAACCCTCAATGTAACCATAAACAAGGATAAACTCGCATCCTATAAAGTCAGTACACAACAGCTGTTAACAGCGCTTAAACAACAAAGTATGATGGTTCCAGCTGGTGTGATTACAACGGATACAAACAATGTATATCTTCGTGTCAACGGTCTATTCGATAGCCCTCAAGCGGTGCGAGATATGCCAATCCGCATCAATAACCAAACGTTGCGACTCGGTGACATGGCCGATGTAACCATGACCTACCAAGACCCTAGTAGTCCTCAGTTCTACTACGAAGGCAAGCCGGCTATAGGTATTGCTATCTCCATGGATGCAGGTGGAAATAATATAGAATTTGGTGAAGCCATCGATAAAAAGCTAGCAGAATTGAATAAAACGATTCCTGCCGGCCTCGAACTCAAGCAAGTATCGAATCAGCCCCATATCGTTAAGGAATCTATTGGCGATTTCTCTCAATCCTTATTTGAAGCCATCGCCATCGTATTGCTCGTAAGCTTTGCATCCCTTGGTTTACGAACAGGTGTTGTGGTAGCCCTTACCATTCCAGTCGTTGTGTCTACGACGTTCATCTTGATGTATGAAAGCGGCATTTATCTACATAAGGTTAGCTTAGGTGCCTTAATTCTAGCTTTAGGCCTCCTCGTAGACGATGCCATCATCGTTGTAGAAATGATGAGTGTTAAGCTCGAAGAAGGGTGGGGCCACTTTAAATCGGCTACCTTTGCTTATCAATCTACAGCATTCCCTATGCTATCTGGTACGCTCATTACCTGTGCAGGCTTCTTGCCATTAGCATTGGCACAAGGTATGGTAGCAGAGTTTACAAAATCTTTATCCATTGTTGTCTTTATGGCACTCATCCTATCTTGGTTCGCCTCTGTTCTCGTCAGCCCTGTATTGGGTTATAAAATCATTGAAAACAAGGCTCCAAAGCCGGAATCGGAATGGACTAAACGAGACCGTATCATGCACAAGCTCAATGTGACCTTCTATGATAAGTTTGAAAAACTATTACATTGGGCACTAGGACATCACAAGGTAGTCTTATTAGCTACTCTAGGTGCCTTCGTTTTATCCTTGCTTTCACTACCGTTGATTAAACAGGAATTTTTCCCATCATCAACGCGTAATGAAATTATTGTATCCATGCAATTCCCTCAAAGTTCGTCCATCGAGTATACTGCTAACCAAGCAAAAATCATTGATGAACATTTGCAAGGTGACGAACGTATTTCAACCTTTACCTCGTACATTGGACAAGGTTCTCCGCGTTTCGTTCTCACCTTAGAGCCAGAATTGCAACGAGATAATTTCTTACAATATGTGATCGTCACAAAATCCTTAGAGGATCGGGATAAACTATATGGTGAATTAACATCTTATTTAAATGAAGAATTTCCTTCAGCTCTCGTAAATGCTCAATTTATACAAATTGGCCCACCATCTAAATATCCAGTTATGCTTCGCATTGCTGGCCCTGATCAAAAAGTGGTAAAAGAAATTGCCAACCAAGTAAAAGCAAAAATGCAAGACGATAAAGACTTACAAAATATCGCCTTTGACTGGCCAGATACAGAACCTGTAGCCAATATTCACATCGATCCAAACAAGGCACGTTTACTCGGCATCGATAGCTATGCTGTATCCTTGCACTTGCAAAGTCTATTGTCTGGTACTAAATCTGGTGAATACTATGAAGGGAACCAAACCATTCCTGTTACCTTCCGTTTAGGTGACAACGAGCAACATAACTTAAGTGCTCTTTCATCCTTGCCAATTCAAACAGGAAATGGATCCTATGTACCACTAAGCCAAATTGCAACCATTACCATGACACAAGAGGATGGTATTATTTGGCATCGCAATATGATGCCAACCATTAGTGTGCATGCCAATGTAAAAGCAGGTATATTGGGTAATGCGAAAACGAAAGAGATTTACAAATCCTTACAAGACATTCGCGATTCCTTGCCTACAGGCTATTCTATTGACCTAGACGGCGCCGCTGAAAAGAGCGAAACAGCCGTTCAAAAGCTATTAACACCAATGCCAATTATGCTCTTTGTAATCATGACAATCCTCATGTTCCAATTAAAGCGTATCGCCCTCATGATAATGGCTCTACTCACGGCTCCATTGGGACTAATCGGTGTTGTATTAGCACTCAATATTACGAGAACGCCGTTAGGCTTTATGGCTATTCTAGGGATCATCGCCCTCTCAGGTATGATCATCCGTAACTCCATTATCTTGTTAGACCAAATCGAAATTCACAAGGCAGAAGGACAAGAACCTCGTGAAGCGATTATCAACTCCGCTACACTTCGTTTCCGCCCTATCATGCTCACCGCTATCGCAGCGATTTTAGGCATGATTCCTCTCATGGGATCTGTATTCTGGAGTCCATTAGCCATCGCCTTCAGCGGCGGCTTACTAGTGGCGACGGTTCTAACACTCATCGTATTACCAGTCATGTATGCAAGCTGGTATAAGGTAAAATAAAAAAGCAGTAATTATTTCTGCTTTTTTATTATCTATAAGATATATAGATAAACCACAATACAAAAAACCTCCTATAAAAGTTTCTAATACTTTTTATAGGGGGTTTTTTAATAAATATCATATAAAAAAACAGCAGGGCTTTCCCCTGCTGCTTTTTTAGTCACAATAATACATTACGACTTACTTATTTCCCTTAGGATTATATTAATAATTATATCTGACTTAGTCTATTATTTATTAAACTACAACGGCTGTACCATTGCATGTAATCATAAGCATGCCATTTTGTGCACCTACTGTGCTGTATTGGAAGGATACACCAATAATAGCATTAGCACCCAATTTAGAAGCTCGTTGAGACATTTCGTCGAGAGCTGCTTTGCGCGCATTCATCAAAGAATCTTCATAGCTGCCACTACGACCACCAACAATGTCTCGAATGCCAGACATGAAATCTTTCACAAAGTTACGGCCTTCTACTACTTCACCAAATACAATACCTTTGTACTCTTGTACAGGTTTATTTTCAATATGCATAGTTGTTGTAATAATCATAATTGTATCCTTTCTAATTGACTACAATATATTTTGATTTATTATAACAAGACTTTTAGAGAAAAACAATTATAAATATAGCTTTCACATAAAACAATTACATATTATACATCAAAAAAATACATATTACATATCGTAAAAATACATATCATAAATAAGAAAAAGACCTGCTCACTACTTTCATAATGAACAGGTCTAATTTTATGTTATCTATCGAAGTCACGATCAAGGTTAACTTCTTTCAACGGCACAACTTTAGTTTTGTTGATGTATTTGTAACCAAGGTAAACTGCGAAGAAGATTGGTAAGCCAATGTAGGCAACGGATACGCCGTACCAGTCGATGGTATCACCTGTGAAAGCAGAGTAGTTTTGACCACAGATGATGATGATGCAAAGAATGAACGCCAAGATTGGGCCAACTGGGAATAACCACGCTTTGTATGGCAATTCACTAAGATCTCTGCCTTGTGCAATGAATGCACGGCGGAAACGATAGTGAGATACTGCAATACCAACCCATGCGATGAAACCACATAAACCAGAGATATTAACAATCCATGTATAAGCTGTACCTTCACCGATAAAGCTTGTTAGGAATGCAAATAAACCGATTGCTGTCGTTAAGATTAACGCAGGTACTGGAACGCCACGTTTATTTAACTTAGCAAAAATTTGAGGTGCTTGACCTTCCTTAGCGAGTGCGTACAGCATACGCGTAGAAGAGTACAGACCAGAGTTACCAGCACTCAATACAGCCGTTAAGATGATAGCATTGATAAAGCTAGCAGCAAAGGCAAAACCAAAGCGGTCAAATACGAGTGTAAATGGAGAAATAGATACGTTCTCTACACTAGAGTTCAACAGATTTGGATCTGTGTACGGAATCAAGAAACCGATAACCGTGAAAGCACCGATATAGAATAATAGAATACGCCAGAAGATTGTATTAATCGCTTTTGGCACATTCTTTTCAGGGTCTTCCGCTTCACCAGCGGCTACACCGATCAATTCAGTACCTTGGAAGGAGAATCCTGCCACCATAAAGATAGCAAGAATAGATTCCCAGCCACCTACAAATGGAGCCTCTCCTACAGTCCAGTTTGCAAATCCTGGAGATGTACCACCGATACCAAAGATGAGCATAAAGCCACAGAATAGAAATACGAATACTGTAATAACTTTGATGCTAGAGAACACATATTCACTTTCACCAAAGGAACGAGTAGATAAATAGTTCAAGCCAAATAAAATGAGCAAAAACAGAGCAGACCATACGATGGCAGGTACATCAGGAAACCAATATTTCATGATCAGCGCCCCTGCTAATACTTCAGCAGCCAAGGTAATAGCCCAGTTAAACCAGTAATTCCAACCTAAGGCAAAACCAAAAGCAGGATCTACATAGCGTTTTGCATAAGTCCCGAAGGAACCTGGAATTGGCAAGTATGTAGCCATTTCCCCAAGAGATGTCATGAGGAAATAAACCATGATACCAATGAGGCCATAAGCTACAAGAGCACCACCAGGGCCAGCTGTACTTACCACTTCACCACCAGCAACGAATAAACCTGTACCGATAGCACCACCTAAAGCAATCATATTCATATGACGCGCCTTTAGGGACCGTTTTAGATGTTGATCTTTGTTAGACGTAAACTCTACGTTACTATTATGATTTTCAGACATGGGTCACCTCTTACAAATCTAGATTACGCACGTATTTTGCGTTATCTTCAATAAATTTACGACGAGGCTCTACCTTATCACCCATGAGAACCGTAAAGATTTTGTCAGCTTCGATAGAATCTTCTAAACTAACTTGTAGAATCGTACGATTATCAGGATTCATTGTAGTTTCCCATAATTGTTCAGGGTTCATTTCACCTAAACCTTTGTAACGTTGGATTGTAGTACCATCACGGCCTACTTCATCAAGTTTAGCAGTCAACTCTGCATCAGAGTATACATACCAGTGAGATTTACCCTTCTTAATTTGATACAAAGGTGGTTGAGCAATATAGATATGACCTTCCTCTACCAATGGTTTCATATAGCGGTAGAAGAATGTTAATAACAATGTACGGATGTGAGCGCCGTCAACGTCCGCATCTGTCATGATGATAATCTTGTTATAACGGGATTTTGTAATATCGAATTCATCGCCAATACCTGTACCAAAAGCGGTAATCATGGAGCGAATTTCGTTATTAGCCAAAATCTTATCGAGGCGTGCTTTTTCTACGTTAAGAATTTTACCACGCAATGGCAAAATTGCTTGGTAACGACGATCGCGACCTTGTTTTGCAGAACCACCCGCAGAATCACCTTCCACAAGATAAATTTCAGTCATAGATGTATCTTTTTCGGAGCAGTCCGCCAATTTACCAGGAAGGCTAGATACTTCCAACGCATTTTTACGGCGTGTTAAGTCGCGGGCTTTACGAGCAGCCTCACGAGCACGGCTTGCCATCGTTGCTTTTTCGATGATCTTCTTCGCATCTTGAGGATGTTCTTCGAAGAATGTTTTAAGACCTTCTGTAACGATAACGTCTGTAATACCTTTAACTTCGCTATTGCCAAGTTTAGTTTTTGTTTGGCCTTCAAATTGAGGTTCCAACACTTTTACAGATACGACAGCTGTCAAACCTTCACGTACGTCTTCACCGGAAAGATTAGACTCACTTTCCTTGATCAAACCAGATTTACGGCCATAATCGTTGAGGGTACGAGTCAAGGCAGCACGGAAACCAGATAGATGTGTACCACCGTCAATCGTATTGATGTTATTTACGAAGGACAACAAGTTTTCACTATAGCTATCGTTATATTGCAATGCTACATCTACCACAACATCGTCTTTAGTATTTTCAATATTGATAACAGTTGGGTTAATTGCTTCTTTATTTTCGTTCAAGAAGGTAATGAAAGAAACCAAACCACCTTCATAGTGGAAGCTTTCAACACGAGGTTCCTCTAAGCGCAAATCGCTTAATGTAATGCGAAGGCCTTTGTTAAGGAATGCCAATTCTTGTAAACGCATTTTCAATGTATCAAAGCTAAATACGGTAGTTTCAAAGATTTCTGCATCTGGCTTAAAAATAACTGTAGTACCAGTGCCTTCAGCCTTGCCGATTTCGTGCAACTCGGAAGTTTTATGACCACGAGCAAAGGAAATCTCTTGAACAATACCATTTTGAGATACTTGAACCTTAGTCCATTCACTCAATGCATTAACTACGGAAATACCTACGCCATGAAGACCACCAGATACCTTGTAGCCACCACCGCCGAATTTACCACCGGCATGCAATTTCGTTAATACTAGCTCTACCGCAGACATACCAGATTCATGCATCCCTGTTGGAATACCACGACCATCATCGACAACGGTAACACTGTTATCTGGATTGATGGATACTTCGATATGTGTAGCATAACCAGCAAGCGCTTCGTCCACAGAGTTATCTACAACTTCGTATACGAGGTGATGCAAACCACGAGCAGACGTACTACCAATATACATCCCTGGGCGTTTACGCACCGCGTCTAGACCCTCAAGAACCTGAATATTCTGAGCGCCATAATTTTGTTCAGGCATGAAACAAACTCCTCCTAACAATCTATCATACTGCACTTGATTGAAATAAAGTAACAAAACATGTACAGGATTAAACTTTATCTCTTTATTATACTATAAAACTCATCAATCCGTCTCATTAAAGTCTTAATACTGATACCAGATCCATACACACAATGATCAGTGACCACATAGGTCTTGATTTGCTCCTCTGGCACCATGGCGATATATTCTAGCGTTTCATAGTGATGAATAGGACTTTTATGGGACTTTCCGCCCTTGGCATGCACCATCGTAATAATGGATTCTATGGGTACGGAAATAGTATCCCCAATATGAACGTACATAAGAATGCTCCCTCTACTTTTCTAATGTCCCATTAAGGGCATCGATTTTGCGCTGTTCTTCTTCAGCGAGGAATTTTGATCGATATTTATTACACAAATTAATAACGTGCTGATCCGTCAACTCATCAGGCTTTTTGTGGGTGATGAGCATGGCCACCATAAACATATGACGGCGATTGATAGATCCTTTATAAATCTTATCAAGGTAAAAGTATATGGATTCCCGCATCGCTTCTGCAAAGTCTGAAAAACTACACTGTATAAATTGCTGACAGTCGCTGTATTTAAAGTACGGATACTTTCTAATAACCGCCTTAATCTCCTTTATATGAGCCCGATGCAATTCATATTCACAGGTTGGACAGATTTCCTTTTTAGATTTCATATGCATGCCACATCGTTTACAACGATGGTATCCATGCTGCTCTAAATAGATTTCTCTCTTACGAGCCGTAATCTGTACTTTCCTGAAAGCAGCTTTTAATACTTCGTTATCCGTTTGTTTCAACGATGTATCGATAGCGTCTACGTCTTCTTTTGAAAGCACGATATCTGCAAAGTTAATACGTTTTGTAATAATTTGTTCATCAGGAATCGTGAGAGACGTATTAGTTTCTACTTTCACATAGCTCTGACGTTTCATGATGAAGCGAATATCGGTGATTACCTCTTGGCGGTAATACTTGTTGATAGCCTCGATGATACGACGTTTTTGCATCTGTAATTCCTGCATCCACATGGAATTATCTGCACTGATAACCATATTTGGAGGCTTGATGGACACAATTTTTGTATGATCCGCGATGACATCACCTACTACATCACGCCACTTGTGAACAAGGGTATTTAATTTATATTGTTCCAGTAAATTCAGTTCTGCTAAGGCCTTTGGTAAACAAAGATCAAGGCTGTCCATACTGAACCTGTCCCCCTTCACAAGAAATAAATTGAACGGATTTCAAATCTTTAAAATCGTGAATATCTGTAGTGGTAATAAATGTTTGAATTCGTTTATGAATAAACTGCAATAAATTCGTTCGTCTCGACTCATCAAGTTCGCTCAATACATCATCCAAGAGAAGAACTGGATATTCTCCTACCTCTGACTTGATAAATTCAAGCTCACTCAACTTTAAGGACAATACAGCGGTTCGTTGCTGACCTTGGGATCCAAATTTCTTTAAATCCATAGCATCGGAAAAAAATCGTAAATCATCGCGATGAGGGCCAACGCTAGTACTCAATCGATGACGATCCTGCGGCAACGCTGCTTTAATGCGTTCGTAAAAGCCTTCCTTTGTATATTCCAATGCACCATTGTCCATATACGGCTGTTCATAACCAATGGTTAAATTCTCAAGGCCACCTGTCAATTTACGATTCATCAAATCAATGAGCAAATTAATTTTTTTTAAGCTTTCTAATCGTTTCTTTACGATAAAGCTCGCCATATCTGCTAGCTGCAAATCCCATTCTTCAAGAGGAATATTATTCTTTCCTCTATATTCTTTTAGAACTGCATTTCGTTGCTGTAACAACCGATTATACTGCATCAATTGATGATAGTAAATAGCACTGGTCTGAGATATTTCCATATCGAGAAAACGCCTACGTCCAGACGGAGTTCCCTTGATGAGCTGTAAGTCTTCAGGACAGAAGATAACTGTATTTAATGTACCAATCAGTTCTTTTTGAGATATTTTTGTGTCGTTTAATCGAATATCCTTAGGACCTTGACGGAATAATTTAATATTTACCTTTTGAGGCGTATCCTTTTTCTCGAACTTTACCACAATGCCAGCTTCTTCAGCATTGAACATGAGCATATCTGACGTATCATTCGTACGATGGCTTTTACCAATCGTACCAACATAAATCGATTCGAGGATATTCGTCTTACCAGCCCCATTAGTGCCATATAGAACAATAATCTCAGGATTAAACTGTATCTGTACATCCTTATAATTACGAAACTGAAATAACTGCAGTGAGTCAATTCTCACCGATTATGCCTCCTCTTGTGTAATCACGAGGTCTACATCGAGACCTTCACAAGAAATCACATCACCAACGCGGCATTTCTTGCGTTTTTCCGTTACAACCTGACCATTCAAGGTAAGGATGCCTTCATCGATGAAAGATTTTATTTGACCACCTGTTTCAATGATGCCTTCTAACTTCAACAACTGATCAATTTGAATGTACTCCGTATGAATGGGTACCTGCTGTTGCTCTTTCATAACGTTCTCCTAAAGTGATAAAGGTCAAGCATTTGTGCGAACTGGTGTTACTACGTATGTATAGTTCGGATTATTGTCTTGGCGAATGACAACAGGACCATTTTGTTTTAAGAACAAGTGAATATTATCGCCTGTGCTGTGACGCAAGATGTCAGAGATGTAGCGACCATTGAAGGAGATTGTGAAAGGTGTACCTTTAAATTCAACAGCTACGTCTTCTTTTGCCATACCGATTTCAGTATTTTGAGTAGACAATGTGACATTGCTTTCAGACCAATCATAACGAATTACATTATAGCTGATGTCTTTAGCCAACAAGGATACGCGATCAACAGCACCAGCAAATTCGCGGCGATCAATTACAGCGCTAGAATCGAATTGAGAAGGAATTACCTTTTCATATTCAGGGTATGTACCTTCGATTAAGCGAGAAATAATATAAATAGATTCAAAATTGAATACGATTTGTGTGCGATTCCAAATAATATTGATCATAGCTGGATTATCTGTTGGTAATAAACGAGATACTTCAGCTAACGTTTTTGTTGGAATGATAGCACGCATTGGAGTCGTTGCTGGTTCATCGATGGTAATTTTTTTAACAGCCATACGGTGTGTATCGGTAGCAACCATAGTCACTTCGTTTTCTTTGATTTCAAGAAGAGCACCGGTAAATACAGGACGATCTTCATCAGTAGCAGCTGCATAATTTGTTAAATCGATGAGTTCTTTCATAGCAAAGCTATCGATGTTTACATGATCTTGGTCGTGAATTTGTTCCACCAAGGAAAAATCATCTGGGTGTAATGTAACAAGATTAAATTCAGAAGATCCAGATGTGATAGTCAAAGAATTTCCGTCTTCTGGTTTGTAAAGTTCAATAGTATCGCCAGGCAATTTGCGAATTAATTCTTGGAAATAGCGGGAACCTACCACTAAAGTACCAGGTTCTTTAATGTCTCCATCGATGGTTAAGCGAATGCCGAGTTCAAAGTCGTTACCTTGCAATTCTACTTGACCATTTTTTGTAGTCATGTAAATAGCGCCTGGTAAGTTGGAACTTGTTTTATTTTGAGATACCTTTTGCAATACGTTAATTGCTTTTTGGAGATTTGCTTTTGGAAATGTAATATGCATATGTTACTCCTTTTTGAAAGTTTTATATTAATTTGTATAATTGGATTTTATTATTAATTACTATATTATTTCTAATATATATGTTGTTTGTGATTACGATTTATATATATTGTAGAAGCATTAATAATTACTTGTTTTGTTTGTAATATTCTATGTTTGCTATTGTAGATGCTATATATATATTCTACGATAGATCTGTTTCTACTATTTTTCTAATTGTTTCTTAGTTTTAGTAGTAGTAATAGTAGGGGTCTGTTTATATGTGTAAAAGTGAATCGGCGCCAATAATTGTGTGAATTATGAGCTGTGCATAACTATGTTAATAGTTTGTACCCACTTATCCACATATTCACACCAAAGTACGAGTTTTGTGATATCCACAAAGTTATTCACTATATATCCACAGAGTTATCCACAGGTTGTTAATTTCTGTTTAATTTCGGCAACCATTCGTTTAGTTTCTTCGTTTTTTTCAATTTCCTTCGTTATTTTATCGTACGCATGGAGAATTGTCGTATGATCACGAGAGAAAGCTGCTGCGATTTGTGGATAGCTTTCATTGATCATATCGCGGCATAGATACATGGCGATTTGTCGTGGAAATGCGAATTGGGCTTTTCGTTTCTTGCCAAGTAGGTCTTGCTTTTTAATATTGAAATAGGAACTTACAAAATTTTGGATGCTTTCAATATTAACTATATTTACCTCTTCTGTATGAACGAGACCCGCCAAGGCGTGTTTTGTGTATTCTAGGTCAATAGATTCTAGACGTTGATCGATGGACGCTGTACCGATGAGTTTGGTGAAAGCACCTTGCAACACACGGACGTTTTCGCTAAATTGCAATGCTACGTAGTTAATAGAATCATTATCGATGCGAATAATGCGGTTCTTTTTATATTCACGTTCGAGCAGTGATCTGAAGATGGCGATGCGCGTTTCTAAATCAGGATTTTCCATTGTGGCAATGTAGCCAGCTTGGAAACGAGAGCGAAGACGATCTTCGAACTGCTCCATATCGTTTGGCATCGTATCAGAGGTAAGCACGATTTGTTTGTTGTTATTTAATAGTTCATTAAATGTATTAAATAGCTCAGTTTTCGTACTTTCACGGCTTTCAAGGAACTGAATATCGTCAATCATGAGAACATCGATATTGCGGAATGTATTGCGGAATAATTTACCTTGGTTGCGCTGCAATGTTTCGACGAAAATATTCATAAAGTTTTCGCTCGTAATGGACATGACCTTCATATGTGGATGATTTTCCTTGATAGCATTGCCAATGGCATGCATCAAGTGTGTTTTTCCGAGGCCAGATGGACCGTAGATAAAGAGCGGATTGTAGTCGCCGCCTGGAAATTCAGCTACATTTTGAGCAGCTCCAAAAGGAATGCGGTTGGCATTGCCCGTTACGTAGTTATCAAAACGGTACGCCGGATTGAGATTAGATAATGACAAGTCTACAGGAACATTATCAGACTGCAATGTTGGCATTGTTTCTGTCGGTTTCTTTGGTGTCGCTATCATTGGTTCGTCTGGAATATCCACAGGCGCTGGCGCGCGGTCGATATAGACAGGATCTTGATAGACTGGTGTGTAAAACTCCTCTTGATGAGCCTTTTCCTCTACTATAGGTGGTAAAGGCATTGGCGGTGCTACAACTGACGTATCGATGAGACTTTCATCAACGAAATTAGTATCTATACTCTCTTGATTAAAATCGAATAACACCATATCTCGATGGGAACCGATGACCGTGGTAATCGCATCTTGTAAAGCCTTGCTAATCTGCGGCTGCTGGTCGATTAAGTTTTTTACAAATGTTTGCATGACCCCAATATGGATCGAATGACTTTCGAGAGACATGGGAATCAACGATGACGTGACGCGCAAATACAATGCATCAGGTAAATGTTGCATATTCTTTTTCGCCTCAAGCAATATATGTTCCCATATATTATTTAAATCAAATGATTGCATGACGTGCCTCTTGTGAATAACTATTACAATAAATGTGTATAACTTTAGGAATAATGTGCATAACCATTGTAAAAGCTGTGGAAAAACATATTATTCCTGTGAATAACTTGTGTACAACCTGTGAATAAGTAAAAATATAAGTCTATTCCAACCAGATAAATACTGACTTTTTAGTTTTTATAGGATAAAAGAGAAAAAATGTGGATAACCTCGAAAGTTATCCATCAAAAACCTATAAAAATATATAATTTTTGCTAATTTCAGTTATGATTGTACCAAAAAATAAGTAATTTGTCATTCAATCTGTGGATAACTTTTATAAACTGTTTATAATGTATATTTTAAAATTCCTTGGGTATATCTATTACTTTTTGGATAGGAAGTGAAACTACTTTTATCGCTCCATACGACGCGTAAGTCACTCAAAAAGTAGTTTCACTTCCCCTCCTCCAACCATATAATTTTATAATTTCTATACACACAACTGGAAAAGTAATAGATATACCTTTTAGCAATCTACATTAGATCTGTTTATAAAACGTTATCAACACAACTTAAATGAAAATCGGGGAGAGAAGTCAGAGGAAATTAATAGTATCAATTGTCCCCCTTTCCTATCAAGAGGTTAAAAGGTAATATTTGTTAAATCTTAGATCCGTATTCTGAAAGACTTTTAGATTTCCTATAAAAACTGATACTACTTTTTATACTGGTGGTAGGTGTATTAGTAATCATTAGAGTGTGTTAGGAGCAGGAATAGATGTGGATTTTTGACCGACTTACGATGAGTATGGAGGGAGAAAACCACATCTATTCCTCCCCTCTCTTCAAATAGAGATAAAAACATAAATTTGCCAAAGTATAAAAAAATTTGAATTGTGAGTTCTTGTATGTTGATAAATTGATGTTACGTTTACATCGTGTAGTGGTGTTGAGGATGACATTAGGGTTGTCTTAGGGAGGGAATATAGGGTCCTTTTGAGCGACTTTACGATGAGTATGGAGCGATGAAGGAGCCCTATATTCCTCCCCCTGGAAACGTAACATCAATTATTCCTATTTCCTCTCTCCTCAAGAGGTTAAAAGGTAAGATTTGTTAAATCTTAGATCTGTATTCTGAAAGACTTTTAGATTTCCTATAAAAACTGATACTACTTTTTATACTGGTGGTAGGTGTATGAGTAGTCATTAGAGTGTGTTAGGAGCAGGAATAGATATGGATTTTTGACCGACTTACGATGAGTATGGAGGGAGAAAACCACATCTATTCCTCCCCTCTCTTCAACTAGAGATTAAAATGTAAATTTGTCTAATATAAAAAAATTAAGGTTGTGAGTTCTTGTATGCTGATATTGATGTTACGTTTACATCGTGCAGTGGTGTTGAAGGTGAAATTAGGGTTGCCTTAGGAGGGAATATAGGGTCCTTTTGAGCGACTTTACGATGAGTATGGAGCGATGAAGGAGCCCTATATTCCTCCCCCTGGAAACGTAACATCAATTACAGGATAAAATGTGTAGTAGAATTATTTTCAGAAATACAAGAACTCACAGCAGAACCCCTTTATTATATTGACAAATTTACGTTTTACCTCTATAATTACCCTGTTATGGTATAAGTAAAACAATACAGAATGACGAGGAGGTGTTTTACTAATGAAACGTACTTACCAACCAAATACTCTTTGGAGAAAACGTACCCATGGTTTCCGTGAACGCATGAAAACTATTGGTGGCCGTCTCGTTTTGAAAAGAAGACGTGCAAAAGGCAGAAAACGCTTATCTGCATAATATAATAGCTGTTAGGCAGGAGAAAAAACTTGGCGCTGCTGCCAAGTTTTTCTATTCTTAGGACTTAAGGACAATGCATATGGATTATTGCCTTGATAAAGCAAGACGACTGACGCACAATAATGAATATCGCCTTGTGTATAAGCACGGAAAATACGAAGTAGGCCGTATGTGTGTACTGTATCGTATGCCCGTGGCAAAGCAACCTACGCGCATTGGTTTTGTAACAGGCAAAAAGGTTGGTTGTGCAGTGGAGCGCAACCGAGCTAGACGCCTGATGAAAGAGGTATATCGCCTCAATCAGCACGCCATTCGCGAAGGGTATCATATCGTAATTGTTGGACGTGGCCCTCTGAAAAACGCTACCTATGAAAAAGCGGAAAAGGAGATTTTGTATCTCTTGCGAAAAAGCAAATTATTGATACAAAATGATAAATAGGACCACAAGTTAGAGGCTTTGGTCCTTTTTGTGTATATGGAGGTTTCCATGAAACGCTGTATAACCATGCTTTTACGACTTTTAATTAGGTTTTATCAGCTCGCCATATCTCCCTTAAAACCTGGATGTTGCCGTTATTATCCGACATGTTCCACATATACTCTGCAGGCCATCGAAAAATATGGTCCTTTGAAAGGTAGCTGGATGGGTTTAAAACGCATTCTTCGCTGTCATCCTTTCCATAAGGGTGGCTACGATCCAGTTCCCTAATCCACGTGGGATTAGGCTGGATGCGTTCTGTGAAAGTTACTTTCATAAAAACCATCGAGCACAGTTTTGGAAATACCTGAGCATCTGTATGGATGAAATTTAGACCATACCATAACGATATATAGATGCGCAAAGGACGATTTGGGACTGTATGAAAAAGGAGAAACAATGGACTTTTTAAGTGGTATTTTCCAACCTATCGTTGATTTAATGAGCACATTGGTAACTTATGCGTTCCAATTGACTCAAATGATAGGTTATCCAAGCTACGGTGTGGCTATTATCCTTTTAACAATCGTTATTAAAGCGATTTTGGCACCACTTACTGTTAAGCAAATCAAATCCATGAAGGCTATGCAAGAATTGCAGCCTCGCATGAAACAATTGCAAGATAAATACAAAAACGATCCTGCAAAACTGCAAGCGGAAATGGGTGCATTGTATAAAGAAATGGGCGTTAACCCATTGGCTGGTTGCTTGCCATTGTTGGTACAAATGCCATTCTTGATCGCGATTTACTGGGCTTTGAAAGATTACCCATACGATCCAAACTTTGTACAATTCTTGTGGTTGCCTAGCCTTGGCGATCCAGATCCAATGTACATCTTACCTATTTTGAGTGCATTATCCACATGGGTTATGTCTCGTCAAACTAGTAATGGTGCGACTGGTGCAGCTGCGCAACAACAAAAGATTATGACAATCTTTATGCCTTTATTCATTGGTTACATTTCTTTGAGCTTCCCATCTGGTCTCGTTATCTACTGGGTAGTTTCTAACGTATTCCAATTGATTCAACAGCATTTCATTTACAAAAATTTGAACGCTAAGTAGGAGGCAATTATGGAATTTATCGATGTATCTGCTAAAACCATTGAAGATGCCATTGCTAAAGGTGTAGCTCAATTAGCCGCTGAAGGTCAAGAATTGGTAGAAACTAAAGTCTTAGAACAACCTTCTAGTGGATTTTTAGGCATTGGTCGTAAACCAGCAGTTGTTCGCTTATTCTTCACTGCTTTGGCTCAATCTGCTACTGCAAAAGAAGTAGCTAACGCAGAAGAACAATCTGTAGCTATTGCTTCCGAACCAGTGGCAACAAGCGAAACAGAAGTACAAGATACAGCAGTTGAAACTTCTGAAAATACTATAACGGAAAAATCTTCTAAAAAAGAACTTTCAAAAGAAGATCAACAAGAAATTGCTGAAAAAGGTAAACAATTCCTCGATGATATGTTTACACAAATGGGCCTCACTGTGGTTATCGAAAAGATGATGACGAAAGATAAAATCACATTCCAAGTACACGGCGAAGAGCTAGGTATTTTGATCGGCAAACATGGTCAAACCTTGGATGCTATTCAATACTTAACAAATCTCGTGGCTCACAAGGATGTATCTGGCCATTGCCATATCGTGGTAGATGTGGAAAACTATCGTTCTCGCCGAGAAGAAACATTGGTAAATCTCGCGAAACGCTTGGCTTCTAAGGTGAAACGCAACCGTCAAAAGGTTTCCTTAGAACCGATGAATGCTTTTGAACGTAAAATCATTCATACTGCCCTTCAAGGAGATAAAAACGTTGTTACCAACAGTGAAGGGGATGAACCATTCCGTCACGTTGTGATTTCGTACAAAAAATAAAATATAGTGGTGCAGCTTTCAAGTAGCTAGGATTTTCCGTTACTTGAGGGCTGTTCCCTTTATTCTTTAGGTTATGGTGAAAGCTAACCTAAGTTAATCTTCGCATGCAAAGATTAGTTTAGTTTAACTTTCACAGGCGAAGAACATATACAAAAACAAATACTAGATAATCGAAATACGGAGATATGTATGTATATAGATGATACAATAGCGGCCATTGCGACACCGCCCGGCATCGGTGGGGTTGGTATTATTCGGGTCAGCGGCAAGGATAGTTTTCCTATTGTAAATAGCCTGTTCAAGAGCACTGGCACCGTTCCTTTGATGGACCGCCAAAATAGAACGATACAATATGGGACCATTGTGGACCCAGCGACGAACAAGACCATCGACGAGGTACTTGTACTATTAATGAAAGGGCCTCATTCCTACACGGCGGAAGATGTGGTAGAAATTCAGTGTCACGGCGGTATTGTGCCGATTCGACAAATCTTGAAATTGCTCGTAAATCACGATGTGCGCATGGCTGATGCCGGTGAATTTACGAAGCGTGCCTTTATGAACGGACGTATCGACCTCACGCAAGCGGAGGCGATCATTGATATTATTGAAGCAAAAACAGAGGACTCCCTCTCCCTCGCTGTGGCTCAGCTAGATGGAACTGTTTCATCCTTTGTAAAAGATGTGCGAGAACAGCTCATCGCCATGATTGCTCATTTAGAGGTAACCATCGACTATCCTGAGGAGGATATCGAAGACGTAACGAGCCAAGAGGTTCGCGAACAGTTGCAGCCTATTTTGAAAGCTATGGATGAACTCTTGTCCACAGCAAACACAGGTCGCCTCATTCGGGACGGTATTACAACGGTTATCGTAGGCCGTCCAAATGCAGGTAAATCGAGCCTTATGAATGCTCTCTTGCGCGAAAATCGCGCTATCGTAACGGATATTCCGGGGACGACACGCGATAGTATTGAAGAATATATGACCGTAGAAGGCATTTCCTTGCGCCTCATCGATACAGCAGGTATTCGCGACACACAAGATACGGTGGAAGCCCTCGGTGTTGAGCGTGCTCGCGATTATATTAACAAAGCAGACATCGTGCTCTGCGTTATTGACGGATCTACTCCGTTAAATCCTGAAGAAATCGAAATTTTGACCTCTGTGAGCGGTTTAAACACCATCGTACTCCTTAATAAGTCCGACGTGGCACAAGTCGTTACAGATGAAAATATTAAAGAACATGGGAATTTTACAGCTATTGAACGCATTAGTGCCAAAGAAGGGGAAGGCTCTGCAGTTCTCTCTAAATGGGTACAAGAACTCGTCTATGGCGGTCGTGTAAAACAAGACAACAGCGCCATGATTAGTAACGTGCGCCACATTAGCCTCATGGAACAAGCAAAGGCACAAGTCGAACAAGCCCTCTCCTCCATCGACATGGGCATGCCAGTAGACTTTGTAGCTACCGATCTGCGCAGTGCCTGGGAACTACTAGGCGACATCACAGGCGATACAATCCGAGAATCCATGATCGACGAACTATTCAGTCGTTTTTGTCTAGGGAAATAAAGTAGGGCTTGAGGGAGCAGAGGAGCGTTAGCGACGATGAAACCCAAGCTTCACTTTGGTCGGAGCGTACAATTTTCCGTAGGAAAATGCCCAGCGAGCGACCTGGACACTGGGCTATTCGGCCTCGTAGTTTGAATAAAATATACTTTCACAATAAGATAAGTAACAAATATAAGGAATTTAATTGATATGTACACAGTAGATAATTATGATGTCATCGTCATCGGTGGCGGTCATGCTGGTTGTGAGGCAGCTCTCGCCACTGCTCGCATGGGTCATCGCACGTTGATGGCGACCATCAGTTTAGATAATATTGCGCTTATGCCGTGCAACCCTGCCGTGGGTGGTCCTGGTAAAAGCCATCTTGTTTACGAAGTTGACGCATTAGGCGGTCAAATGGGTATTAATGCGGATGCTACGGCTATCCAAATGCGTATGCTCAATATGGGTAAGGGACCTGCCGTTCATTCTTTGCGCTGTCAATCCGACAAGATTAAATATCAACATTTGATGAAACAAACATTGGAGAATACAGATAATCTCAATGTTAAGCAAATCATGGTGACTGAGCTTAAGGTTGAGGATGGCAAGGTAACAGGCATCGTTACAGAGCTTGGTGAATTTTATGGCGCTAAGGCGATAATTCTTTGTACGGGTACCTATTTGAAAGGTAAAATCCTCATCGGCGATATCGATTATGTGGGCGGTCCAAATGGCCAACGCGTAGCGGAACATTTCTCTCAATCCTTGCTCGATAATGGTATTGAATTGATGCGCTTTAAGACGGGTACACCAGCACGTGTAGATAAACGTACTTTAAACCTCGATAATATGGTAGTTCAAGAAGGCGATGCACATCATCACGCATTTTCTTTTATGGATGAATGGATTAACCGTAATGAAGATGTATGCTGGTTGACGTATACTAACAAGGAAACGCACGAAATCATTCATAGCAATATTCACCGCGCTCCTATGTATAGTGGCAAAATCGAAGGCGTAGGCCCTCGTTACTGCCCTTCCATCGAAGATAAAGTAGTGCGCTTTGCTGATAAAGAACGCCATCAATTATTCGTAGAACCAGAAGGTACGGGTACAAATGAAATGTATGTACAAGGTATGAGTACATCTCTTCCAATGGATGTACAATATGCGTTCTTGCGTACCATCCCAGGCCTTGAGAATGTTGAAATTATGCGCCCTGCCTATGCTATTGAATACGATTGCTTGAATCCAACACAATTAACACCAGCCCTTCAAGTGAAACATATTGAAGGTCTCTACTCTGCGGGTCAAGCCAATGGTACATCTGGCTATGAAGAAGCGGCTGCACAAGGTCTTATGGCTGGTATTAACGCAGCATTGTGGCTTGAAGGTAAAGAACCGTTCATCCTTGCTCGCTCTGAAGCGTACATCGGTGTTCTCATCGATGATCTTGTAACAAAAGGTACAAATGAACCGTACCGCATGATGACAAGCCGCAGTGAATATCGCTTATTGCTTCGTCAAGATAATGCAGACATGCGTCTTACGGAAAAAGGCCGTGAAATCAGTCTTGTAAAAGATGATCGTTGGGCTAAATTTACAGCTAAAAAAGCTGCTATCGAGGAAGCAATGGACATGTTACGAAATACACCTGTCAATCCATCCAAGGAAACACAAGCTTTGCTTGAAAGTCTAGGTACAGCACCTATTAAAACAGGTATTCATGCTTATGATTTAGTAAAACGTAATGAACTCTCTTACGCCATCGTAGCCGATGCATTTGGTTTGAAACGCTATACACCTGATGTAGAGGAAGCTGTCGACATTTCTATTACTTACGAAGGGTACATTAAGAAGCAAATGGAGCAAGTCGATAAGGTTCGTAAACTAGAAGAAAAAATTCTTCCAAAAGAATGGGATTATGCACAAATCAAGGGTATTTCCCTTGAAGCTCAACAAAAGCTCAACAAAATTCGTCCTCACTCCATCGGCCAAGCAAGCCGTATCTCTGGCGTATCACCTGCGGACGTATCTGTTCTGTTGATCCAACTCGAACAATACAACAGAAGTAAATAAAAATAGCATGTAAAAACATGCATTTTATATGAACTTTTTAGAAGATATTTCTTACAGATTTTAAAAGATATTTCCTACAAATCTTATTGTCATATACATATTAGACAATTCATTAGGAGTACTTATGAAAGAAAAATACGATGTGCCTATAGCACCTCAGTCTGAATTTGTTTCGTACATGATGGAGCAAATGAGCCGTTTTGGCTTGCCTTGTACGGAAGAGCAAGCCAAAGACTTTTACATGTATTATGCGCATATGATTGAAACAAATAAATATCTCAATTTAACGGGTATCACAGACATGAAAGAGGTCGTGGTTAAGCATATGATTGACTCCCTCTCCTGTTATGATTCTGAAATTATCAAATCTGGCATGACGATTATCGATGTTGGTACCGGTGCAGGTTTCCCTGGTATTCCATTGGCTATCTATGACCGTAGCCTCAAGGTTACCCTGTTTGATTCTTTGAAAAAGCGGCTTACCTTTTTGGAATCGGTTATAGATAAACTAAAACTGACGAACTGTACTACCTTACACGGACGTGCGGAGGATTTGAGTCACCAAGATTATCGTGAAAGCTTTGATATTGCTACGAGCCGTGCCGTGGCACGCTTGCCGATTCTTTTAGAATGGACTGTGCCATACGTAAAAGAAGGTGGCTACGTCGTTGCTCTAAAAGGCGCTATATACGAAGAAGAAGTTAAAGAATCTAATAAAGCCCTTAGCACACTAAAAGCTACTATCGAAGAAGTAAGAACCGTTGCATTACCAACCTTAGAGGATAAACGAGCAATCGTGTATATAAAGAAAATTGGAAAAACACCAAAACAATATCCACGAAAACCAAAAGAAATCAAAGACAAACCGTTAGTATAGCAGTTAATGATTTAGGCGTAGAAACTAATATAAATAAACTAAATGCTACATTGCTACATAAAGGAAAAGAGGATGCAAATCTTAGATCTGCATCCTCTTTTCCTTTATGTAGTAACGAATCAGTTCGTATTCTCTTCCCCACCCTATTCTATTAAATGATATCGTTTACAACAGAATTATATATTTTGTTCACTATATGAGGCGGAGATAAAGATACATATAACACCTTTCCCTAAGAACGACTTAGTTCACTATGGAGGTCGTGGGAAAGGTGTTATATGTTAATCTCAGAATGACTTTATACGTGATCAATAATATATAATGTTGTATCGATATCATTTAAAGGCATAATATGTACGCCTGCTGCCATTTTCTTGATTTGTTCAAGTGTTTCGATTGCAATTTCTGTACCCGCTTCTTTACCACCTTTTTCCATGCGGTCCAAGATTTCTTGAGTAAGATTGATTCCAGGCACTTTTTCATGGAGGTATGTAGCCATTTTAAAGCTTTTAAGTGGAATCAAACCTAGCATGATAGGTACATCGAATTTAGACATCTTATCAATGTAGCGTTTTGCCTGTTCTAAATCGTAAATTGGTTGTGTTTGTACAAAGTGAGCGCCATTTTGAATTTTAGCAGCTAATTTTTGGCGTTCAATCTCTAAATCTGGAGCACCAGGATTACCAGTGGCACCGATGTAGAAGTTTGTAGGTGCGTCTAGGTCATTACCTGCAAGGTCTTTGCCTGCATTTAATGTCTTAGCGATGTTGAGTAGTCCCATACAGTCGACTTCAAATACGGATTGTGCAAATGGATGGTCCCCATTATCTGGTTTATCACCAGTGAGTGTTAAAATATTATGCACGCCCAAAGCTGCTGCACCGAGTAATTCAGATTGCAATCCGATAATATTACGGTCGCGGCATGTAAGGTGGAAAATAGTTTCAATTTCTTTGTTATGTTGTAATAAATAAGAAAGAGAAATTGGGCTCATGCGCATTTTGGACATAGGGCTATCAGCGATGTTGATAGCATCCACCTTCCCTTTCAAACGGGCTGCTTGTTCGAAGGTCTTTTCTGCAGAACTGCTTTTAGGAGGATCCAATTCAACAGTAATGGTGAACTGCCCTTGTTGATGTTTTTCTCTTAATGTCATCATGTACCTCGTTACTATACATTATTTTTCTAGTGTTTCAAAGAAATCGTTAGCATGGTTAACAGCAGCGATGCCGTCCTTAGCGTAGATATCCGCGCCTGCTTGGTCTGCGTAGTCTTGAGATACTACGGCGCCACCAACCATGACCTTAGTTTTAAGGCCTGCTGCACGGATAGCAGCGATAGTATTGTCGATTTGTGGCATGGTTGTCGTCATCAAGGAACAGATGCCAACGAGGGCAGCTTTGTTATCTTTAATAGCTTGTACGATAACTTCTGGGTCAACGTCCTTACCAAGGTCGACGATTTTGTAACCATTGTTTTCGAGCAATGCTGCTACGATATTTTTACCTAAATCATGAATGTCGCCTTTAACTGTAGCTACGACAACGGTGCCTTTATCTAAGCTTTCACTAGCAGGAATAATTTCTTTAATGGTGTTGAAAGCAGCCTGCATTGTTTCAGCAGCAAGCATTACTTGTGGTAAGAATAACTTACCAGAACCAAACTTATCCCCCACTACGTTCATCGCTTCAGATAAGCCTTTTTTCGTAAGATCTAATGGATCGATACCATCTGCTAAGGCTTTTTTTACAAGATCAATGATAGCTTCTTTTTCGCCTTGTTCTACACATGCGCGAATATTGGCTAAAGGATCATTACTATCGAAGGATTTTTTATCTGGCCCTTTAGGAGCAGAGTTACCAGGAGCGGTAGTTTCGTCTTCATAGCCGTATTTTTTAATAAATTCAGCAGAACCTGGGTCCCAGCCTAGTAAGGTAGTACTGGATACAAATGCTTTTTTTGCTGGATAATTGAGTGGATTCATAATCGGTGTTGTTAAGCCACATGCGAGGGCCATTGTTAAGAATTGGCCGTTCAAATAAGGACGTTGAGGCATACCGAAGGAGATATTGGACAAGCCCATTACTGTTGGGAAGCCAAATTTCTCTTTATATAACTGTAGCGTACGCAATGTTTGGCGTGCACTATCTTCCCCACTAGCAAGTGTTAATACTAATGGATCGAGTAATAAATCATGTGGTTGAAGACCATAACCGTAAGCGCGATTTACGATACTTTCAGCTAAAGCAACGCGATCTTCTGCTTTTTCAGGTAAGTCACCACTACAGATTGGCAAGCAAAGCAATGCTGCACCATACCGTTTAGCTAAAGGCATTACGTGCGTAATAGACTCCTCCTCCCCATTTACAGAGTTGATGAGGGCACGACCTGGATAGTTTTTAAGAGCTATTTCCATAGCTACTGGGTCTAATGTGTCAATGGATAATGGTGTTTCTACGAGCATGGATAACTCGAAAATGGCACGTTCCATTAAGGGCGATTGATCCATGCCAGCTACGCCCATGTTTACATCGAGGATATCTGCACCTGCCTCTACTTGGTCTAAGGCATCTCGTTTTACACGAATGAAAGAACCATCGCGCAATTCTTGAGCAAGGACTTTACGGCCAGTTGGATTAATACGTTCGCCAATGATAAGTGGTTTTGTATGATGGCCTAACTCTAAAAGTTTAGTACGGCTTGTAATAATTGTTTTAGGTGCAATGTGGGCGCGTTCTTTTGGCGTATGAGCTTTCACAGCATCGGAAATAGATTGAATATGAGCTGGTGTTGTACCACAGCAGCCGCCAACATAGCTTGCACCAGCATCAACAATTGGAAGCATCAAAGGCCCCATCTCTTCAGCTGAAAGTGGGAATACAGTTTGTTTATTTATTAATTGAGGCATACCGGCATTTGGCTGACAGCTTATTGGTAAATTTGTAACGCTTGCAATCTCTTCGATAAGTGGTGTAATTTGTTCAGGTCCAAGGGAACAGTTGATACCAATGATATCAGCCCCTATAGCTTCTACGATAGTAGTTGCTACTGCTGGTGGTGTACCTGTAATAGTACGACCGTCTTCACTAAAAGAAAATTGACAGATGATTTGTACATCATCTTTTGTCTTCCCTGCTGCTTCACGAGCATCTAAAGAGGCTAATAAAGCGGCACGCATTTCCTGTACGTCGATGATAGTTTCAATGATAATAAAATCAACGCCACCTTCGATTAATGCTTCGGCTTGTTCACGATATGTATCATAAATGGAGTCAAAGCTCATATTGCCTAATGGTTGTAAAAAACGACCTGTAGGTCCCATAGAACCTGCTACACGAGCAGTTGGTTTAGTCTCTGCAATGGCTTCTTTTGCTACCTTCACAGCTGCAATATTGATTTCTCTTACGCGATCCTGTAAATCATAATCTTCTAATTTAAGACCACAAGCACCGAATGTATTGGTAGTGATTACATCACTGCCATGTTGTAAGTATTGAGCATGAATATCCTTTACTACTTCTGGTCTTTCAATATTAAATAGCTCTGGACAATAGCCTTCTTCTAAGCCTGCCGCTTGAAGCATTGTGCCCATAGCACCGTCAAATATATACATAAACATCTTCCTTTAACATCCTAAATTACAATGTTTCACGTGAAACACTATTGTATTGGTTGCCCCTTCATGGCAATACCAGAAATGTCGGCAGTAGTTTTACTACCTTCCTCTTCTCCCCCATCTTGGGTGTTGACTGTTGCTTTCTCTGGTAATTTTCGAGATGCACAGTTTTGTTGTGAACAAGATGTACAGCCTCGTTTAGTTTTAATATCTTCGTTTGCTGGCATTAAACCGATGATAGCCGTTACAGACTTACGTGGAAATAATAAATAGTTCTCTGTTACTTGTAAGCCAATCATCTCTGTTTTGATGATTTTAGCTAATTGTGGTTGGATTTCTAGTGGCCAGTTGCCATAACCAGGGCTAAAACGCCAAGTTGGCTTATAGCCTTGTTTTTTAGCAATTGTATTGATTACTTCGTTTACCTGATCAGCTACCTGTTCTACAGCAGTTGTGGCTGCTGCATCAAGTAATAAGCCTACCGTATAGTTACCTTGTTTAAATAACTGTTCACTACGAATTTCTACATCTTCTCCAACTGTTACGCCTAATACGTATACTTTAGTAGATTTTTCTAGATGCTTTTCGATGATAGACCCTTCAATTTTAAGTGGTGGATTGCTTAAAATTGTTTTTGTTTCTGCATCGTAATCATATTCTTGATATACACCCCTAGGTGTAGCCAATAATTGGATTTCCTTACATGCTTCGTCAACATAGTTTTGTGGGAAATCCTCAGCGTGACGAAGTCCTGCGTATCGTTTTACTTCTGCTTTGTCGATGGCAGGAAGCATTCCGTTATAGATGGGCATAGAAACGCCTCCTCTTCAAAATAAAAAGCTCTGCGTATCCGTAGAGCGTGTGCTTACTGTTATCAATTGTATATATAGATCTTATAAAGTGATTTTTCTAGACTCTTAAGATTATCAATCTAATTACTATCTAACTAATAGTATATAGATATGAATAATACCTGTCAAAGTATATGGGGCCTGTATTCTCATATAATTTAGTAGTATATAGGTATAGTTTAAAGTTATATCAAAATGATTTTTGTTCATAAAAGTTATTGATGATGAAGGTTTTATATGTTTAATGTTAACCATAATGTTTCACGTGAAACAATTTATTAAATATAATCTAATAATTTGTTATGAGTATATAAGTATATTAATATTAGTTCATTACATTTCGTATATTATTGTTATATATAATGTTACCGATCAAAAGTTGATTACTTTATACCTTTCGCTAATGGTGTTGTTCTATAAATAAAAAAGATGATATAAAATAATTTTGTGTATATTTGTCTATTGGTATAGATTTATATTAATATGATAATTTTTTACTGTAAAATTTTTTATTAATTTTATAACTTAATTTTTGCGTTAGATTTTAATCCTTAAATGTTTCACGTGAAACATTTAATCGTAAAACTTATAAAACATTTGATGTAATTTTTCTTATTTTGTGTTGTACTATATAGTAAAGGAATAAATTGCTATGTTTCACGTGAAACAATAAAAAATAAGTGTTGTAATTATATTAATGAAGTTATTTACCTATAAGTTTATGTGCGTAATATAAATGTAAGTGGGAAAAATGTAGTAGATAAATAAAATAATATAGTAGATAAAAAATTAATGAGAATTTGATTTATAAATACCGTAATTAGCATTGTTTTATGTTATAATGGAAAAGAAATATTTTGAACGAAGATGTGAGGTGAATTAAGTGGGCAAAGTTATAGCTATTACTAATCAAAAAGGCGGTGTTGGTAAAACTACAACATCAGTAAATTTGAGTGCTTGTTTAGCTGATGCAGGTAAAAAAGTATTACTGGTTGATTTGGATCCACAAGGTAATGCTAGTTCTGGGTTAGGTATTGAAAAGGATGATTTAGAACTCTGTGTGCATGATGTTCTAATTGATGGAGAACCAATTGCTGATATTGTACAACCTACAATGCTTGAAAACCTATTTGTGGCGCCTGCAACAATTCAACTAGCTGGTGCTGAAGTAGAACTAGTTTCCGTTGTTTCACGTGAAACAATGTTGAAAAAAGCATTAGCGTCAGTACGAGATACATATGATTTTATCGTCATTGACTGTCCACCATCTCTCGGGTTATTAACATTAAATGCCTTCACTGCTGCTGATAGTGTATTGATTCCGATTCAAAGTGAATTTTACGCATTGGAAGGGGTTAGTCAATTAGTTAAAACGATAACAATTGTACAACAAACATCAAATAAGGATCTTGAAATTGAAGGTGTGCTATTGACTATGTTTGATGGCCGCACAAATTTATCTATTCAAGTAGCCGATGAAGTAAAAAAATTCTTTGGCAATAAAGTATATAAAACAATTATTCCTCGTAATGTACGTTTAAGTGAGGCGCCTAGTTATGGGGAGCCAATCATTGTATATGATCCAAAATCCAAAGGTGCTGATGTATATACGAAATTAGCTAAAGAGGTAATTAAAGCATCTAAAACTAAATAAGCACTAAAGATAAATAAGTACTAAAGCTCAATAAACACAAAAGCGAAGTAAGTACCTAAAGGTAATAAGTATCTGTTATATGTATGTATCTAATGCTAAGAATATTAGTTTTTGGTGGTTTACGTGATTTACATATTTTAAATTTGTAAATATTTGTAAGGCCGAGAGAGGTTAGTTGTATGCCAAGAGAAATTAAAAGCAAAAAAAGCAAAGCGTCTGGATTGGGAAAGGGCCTTGAGAATTTAATGAAGGTTGACTCTGTAGAGTCTGTATTGCCTGATAAGGAGATACATGAACTGCCAATTTCTGAGCTAGTTCCAAATGTAGATCAACCACGTAAAAGTTTTGATGAAGATAGTCTAGCTACATTGGCTGAATCAATCAAGAATCTTGGTATTTTCCAACCGATTGTAGTTCGTAAACAAAAGAATAAATATCAAATTGTGGCTGGTGAGCGCCGTTATCGTGCTGCTATGATTGCTGGATTGAAAACAGTACCAGTTATTGTTAAAAAATATAATACCGAAGAAATGACAGAGGTTGCTCTTGTAGAGAACCTACAACGAGAAGGATTAGATCCTATTGAAGAAGCATTGGCTTATCAAGGATTGATGGATACTTATAAGCAAACGCAAGAAATGATTTCCGCTCGTCTTGGCCGTAGCCGTTCATATATTGCTAATATGGTTCGTCTTTTAAAATTATGTGATTCTGTACAAAAGGATCTTATCGAAGGTGATTTAACGGTTGGTCAAGCTCGTCCATTATTAGCGTTAAGAAGCGCAGCTCAACAAATGGAAGCAGCTGAACGTATTAAAGAGGGCGAGCTAAGCGCTAGACAAGCAGAGGCCCTTGTTAAGTCTATGCAAAATAAATCGTCTAAAGCAAAGGCTAGTAAACCTCAAAATACGGCAGAGGTTCGTGCCCTAATGGACCGTTTAAAACTAAGCTTAGGGTCCCCTGTGAATATTAAATTCCGTGCAGGCAAAAAAGTACAAGGAAAAATTGAAATTGCTTTCTCCTCTGAAGCTGAATTAGAAAGACTTATTGCATATATGGATGGGCAAGATCAAATAGAAGATGCGGAAACAATAGAGTTTAGAGTATAATTGGCTAGCAAAAGCAAAAGCAAAAGCAAAAGCAAAAGCAAAAGCAAAAGTATAAACATAAGCAATAATAATAGTAATAGCAATAGCCGTAATACTAACAATAATAGTAACGATAATAATAACAACAATAACAATAATAACAGCTATAGCAATTGTAATAGTCGTAATAATAACAATCTGCAGTAAAAGTGTAGTCTACGGGCTGCGCTTTTACTGTATTCTAAAGAGATTATAATAAATAATATGATAAGTTATTAGATAATTTATCAGAAGCTTTATAATATATTTGTAATATATGTGAAGGTTAAGTAACAAGGATAGGTTATGGAACAAACACCTAAGGCAAACCGCATACATATTGGCTTTTTTGGCCGTTGTAATGCCGGTAAGTCTACATTGATCAACATGTTAACTGATCAGCCTGTATCGTTAGTATCCGATGTGGCAGGGACTACAACAGATCCTGTAAGCAAAGCTATGGAAATCTTACCACTTGGCCCTGTGGTGATTACTGATACTGCTGGTATAGATGATACAACTGAATTAGGTGCATTGCGCATGGAGAAAACAGAAGAGGTCGTGAAAAAGATTAACTTGGCTGTTTATGTGCTTCGCACCGATGAAGAGCCAACCTCAGACGATATGCACTGGTTAGGTCTTTTGAAACAAAATAATGTACCTGTTGCACTTTTTATTAATGAGATTAATGCGGTGCCAAACAATTTAACGGAGTCTAAAGCTAGTATAGGCAGAGATATACTGGGAGAGCGTTATATAGCGGATTATATGGGTTTATCTGATTTGGTTACTGTCATTGGTTCTGCTGACTTCACATCTGATGCGAAACGATTAGAGTTGCTTGATCTACTCGGTGGGCTAACAGCACTTGATGTAGAAGGGGAGCAAACTCTTTTACAAGGTTTAGTTGAAGAGGGGGATACAATTATTCTTGTATGTCCTATCGATAGTGCTGCACCAAAGGGGCGACTTATTTTGCCACAAGTGCAGACTATCCGAGAAATTCTCGATCACAAAGGCTTAGCCTTAGTCTGTCAAACAGAAGAATTACCGGCTATGATTCACTCTCTTAAGAACCCACCTAAAATGGTAATCTGTGACTCCCAAGCATTTGATCGGGTTGATGAGTTGACCCCCGATTCGATTCCATTGACGTCCTTTTCTATTTTGATGGCACGGTTCAAGGGGAAATTACAGGATTTAGTAACTGGTGTTAAGGCTATTAAAAATTTAAAAGCTGGCTCCAAGGTGCTCATCAGTGAAGGTTGTACTCATCGTCGTCAATGTGATGATATTGGGACTGTAAAAATACCTAATCTTTTAAAGAAGCAAGGTCATACAGATTTACAGCTAGAATTCACTAGTGGGGGAGCATTCCCAAAGGATGTATCTCAGTATGATTTGATTATCCACTGTGGAGCTTGTATGCTCACACGCCGTGAGGTGTTGCGACGTATTGAATGTGCTGTTGTACAAGGTACGCCCATCGTAAATTACGGTGTACTCATAGCATCCCTACATGGTATACTAGAACGAGCAATAAGCCCATTTGTTGACGAACTAGAGGGCTAAAACATAGCATTGTAATATGTATCTGATCCATACATACTTGTTATATAAATTATTACATAGGTATCGTTTATCTATATTAGATATATTAAATTAAATTGCATGCAGTCATTTAACTTTCACAATAGAAGTGGTATAATTAACTGTTGGAGTTTTGATGATTGTATAGGAAGGAAAATACATGTTCGAATCGATTCAACCGTGGATAGGCATGGTTACCATCGTTCTTGTTATAGTGTTATTCGTATATTGTGTAATCTTACACATCCGTTTAGGTAGCTTGAAAAAGAAATACGATTTCTTTATGCAAGGGGAGCATGGTGCGAGCCTAGAACGTAAATTATCTGTAGAGGTTAGTGAAATTCGCGATGCTGCGAAGGGCCTTGAGTCCTTGTTATCCGAGCAAGTGACAATCCGCAATATTCAGAGCAATACGTTACAAAAAATTGGTTTTATTAAGTATAATGCCTTTGAAAATATCGGGAATGATTTGTCCTTTGCTCTTACCTTGCTAGATGGCAACAATAATGGCATCTGTATCTCCAGTATTTACGGTCGTAATGAATCTCGTATTTTTAGTAAACCTATTGTGAAAGGTAAAAGTTTAGTAAGTCTTTCACAAGAGGAATTAGAAAGTTTGAACGAAGCGTTGGGTGAGCGTACCAATGAGGAAGCGTTGACGAGCGCTATCGTTTCGAAATAAGGAAGTTTTATGTTGAAAATACCGGCATTCATTTCAAACAAAGTTGAAAGAAATGGTGACAACTGCATATTGACATTAACTACCAAGCAAGCGAAACTCGTTGCCATTATTGGTTCCGTAGTATTGGTCTTGGCATTGGTACTCGGTATTTGGGGCATCGTGCGCCAAGCTGAGATTGTGCAATTACGTCAACAAACGCAATTGCAATCGGAACAGTTGAAATTGTTACAACAAAAAACAGAAGTTCTGGATAAGAAAATTCAAAACTTAAATCAAATTAGTGAAGAGAATAAGCAAATGCTGAAGGGCGCTGAATCTGGCACACCAGCTCAAGGTGGCGGGGATGGTAGCGACCCAAAGCAGGAAGCCGCTGATAATAGCGAAGTACAGACGTTAACAGCGGCACAATTATCGGCTCGACTGTCCAAAATGGATAAGGAAGCACAAAAATTGCTTGTTAGCTTCTATACGATGCGCAACATCCTTCGCGATGGTGGTGCACAAGATCTGATGGCATTGCAATCCATTAACTTTTCCGCTGGTTCTGGTGGTGCTGTGAACAGTACGACACCTAGTATTTGGCCAAGTAAGGGCGTTATTACATCTCCATTTGGTAGCCGTGTTGATCCAGTTACGGGTGCTATTGGTGCATTCCATGAAGGTATCGATATTGCCGATGACTATGGTTCCCAAATCGTAGCTACTGCGGCAGGGGTGGTAACCTTTGCAGGGTATACAAGCGGCGGTTATGGTAACCTCGTTGAAATCGATCATGGCAATGGATTTGTTACCCGTTATGGCCATAATAGTGCCGTATTGGTAACAGTAGGGATGAGCGTGAAACAAGGTCAAACCATAGCTTTGATGGGTAGTACTGGTAAAAGTACGGGTGCCCACGTTCACTACGAGGTACGCCTCAACAATACACCTGTAGATCCTATGATTTTCTTACCAATTAGCAATTAGATACGCAAAATCAATTGTGATACACGTAAATCAAATACTATATACTCAAAATTAAATACAATACATATGAAAAGAACTTGTTATGCGTGCACATGCGCTTATAGCAAGTTCTTTTTCTTTCTTTTTGTATATATATATTGTAAAATAAAAGTATATGAATGGAGGTATATCTATGAAGGCCTATGTACAAGTTTATACCGGTGAAGGCAAGGGCAAAACGACTGCCGCAATTGGCCTAGCTATTCGTGCCATCGGCGCTGGCAAGAAAGTCCTCTTCTTACAATTTATGAAATCTAAAGTATATAGTGAACATACTATTTTACCTACCTTAACAAATTTAACGTTAGAAACTGTGGGCAAGCCATTCTTTATCATCAAAGAAGGGATGAAGAGTAAGGATGAACTTGCTAAATGGGGTGATGAAGTCGTTGTCTTTGAGTCTGGTAATCCTCCGAAGGATTATGTAGCTCTCATTGAAAAAGGCTATGAACGTGCACTGGCTGCGATTAGCAGTGGTGAGTACGATCTCGTTGTACTTGATGAGTACAATATGGCTCTCTTCTTTGAACTCATTACATGGGATAAAACTAAAGCTTTACTCGATGCTCGTCATCCAGAAACGGAACTCGTATTTACGGGCCGTGGGGCCCCTCAAGAATTAATTGATGAGGCAGATCTCGTAACGGAGATGAAAGAGATTAAACATTACTACCTACAAGGTGTAATGGCTCGAAAAGGTATTGAAAACTAATCATAGGAACACCTAAGGAGGTGATGTGGTTGAGTACAGTGGCTATTGTGGTCCTCGTTATTGTGGCCATTATTGTAGCACTCATCTTGACTATCCTACTGGCACCAATCACATATAGCATCGAAATTGATGGACGGACGCCATATCGTGGTGAGTTGCGCATCAAATGGCTGTGGCGCGTATTTTCACTCCACTTAGCGTACATTCAAAATAAACCATTTTTTAAGGAATTATACGTTTTAGGTGTACTTAAGATCGGTCCTGTGAAAGATTATGAACAATGGCTTGAAAATCGTGTAGATGAAGAATATCAAAAGGTAATGGACGATGATGGCGACATGGCAGAAGCCTTTGCAAAGGCTATGCAAGGAGGCGGACAAGGTCCAACTACAAGCTCCAGCGGCACAAGCTTTGATGACTTGAAGAGCGCCCAAGGCTCCAATACAATCTTTGATGATGAAGAATCACCAGGGGCGGGAATCTCACCTAGGGCAAAGGAGCGCATTGAGCGACCTGATGCGGTTTCTAAGGATATGGATGCACAAGCTCGTGCTGATCGGTATGACTCGATTCAACAAGATCCAACGGCTCACATTCAAGATGATGATGAAGTAGTAAGTCGTGTTACTTTTAATAGTGACGGATCTATCAAGGAAAAGGTATTTACGAAGGTAAATGATATTAAAACGACTGTGAAACAACGTTTTGGAAAGCCTGATCCTAATGATCCGGTAGCATCATTCAAGTCTGAAATTCCTACATTCTGGTTCATGAAACACTTGAGAAATACAGAGTTGTGGCGTCAGATATTCCTTGTGTCGAAACGATGCTATAACCACTCTAAACCACGTGATATGGTTATAGAGGGCCGATTTGGTATTGGCGATCCGTATCGGATGGGGCTTATTGCATCTATGTTGTATAGCATTTGGCCTGAGCAAGCAGAGTCTATTGAGATAGATTATGTGAACTGGGTAGCTGAAGGCAGTGGTTATATCAAAGGTCGTATGATTCTTGCCGTATTGGCGTGGTATGGTACTAGATTTTTGGTATCTAAACCTATGCGTTCCCTATTGGGTGAAAGTGCTCGTGTCTTCTGGGTTAAACGGAAGGAAGCAAAGCAACTAGAAAAGCTAAAAGCCGCACAAGGCCAAACAGCGTAAGGATATATTAAGTCAAATTAAGTAAATGAGCTGTATACGATAATCTATTACATGTCAAAACTATATAGGCAATATAAAGGTTACTTATATGTAATATAATAATTGAACATACAGCTACGATACTTTCACAAAAAGCGGAGGTACTGTGATGGAGAACAGTAATGTAAAAGAGAATTTGGAAGTCCTATTTGAGAAGTTTAAAAATATGATTAAAGTGGAAACTGTAGTTGGTGAAGCTGTGCAAATCGGCGATACCACGCTCGTTCCATTCGTTGACGTAACCTTTGGTTTTGGTACTGGTACAAACCACTGCACAGCCAATAAAAACCAAGAATCTGGCGGCGGTGGCGGCGGTGCCAAAATGGAACCAAGTGCAATCCTTGTTATTAAAGGTGACCGCATCGAATTGTTCAACATTAAGGGCAACCCTTACAGCAGCAGCTTTGATCGTCTTATCGGGTTGGTGCCTGATCTTGTATCTAAATTGAAATCCGATAAATACATCTATTTAAATGATGAACAATAATTCAGTGAATAATAAACCATTATTTGATGATAAATTATAAATAATTGGTGAAAGCCGAAATGCCCACATGTGTGTTCTGAATATGTCTGTATCGACTGCTTTAAGGGTCTCAGAGTATGCTTGTGGGTATTATTTTAAGTTCTCATAACTTTCATAAGTAGTTCATAGGTCTTTATTATGCTATTTATCATAGTCTTGTGAAAGTTAGCAAGATTTGTTATAGTAAAAATAGTACACTATTGGATTGTATAGTGACACTTTTAATCGAGGAGGATTTCAGATGAAATTATCTAAAAAATTGACTACCTTAGCTATCGTTGGTGCTATGTCTGCTACTGCTGCAGTAGCAAGTGCTGCTAACATTGGCTTAGTAAATATGAGCCAAGTAGTAAATAGCTACCCTGGCTATGGTGCATTAGATATGAAAATGCAACAAGTAGACGCTCAATACCGTCCACAAATTGAAAAAAAAGTACAAGAAATTGAAAAGATTAAAGACTCTGCACAAGCAGAAGCAGAATTCAACAAAACTGTAGCTCCATTGCTTCAAAAAGAAAACGAAGAAATCAATAAAATTGCTCAACCTATGATGCAAGCAATTCATAACACTGTTGAAGCTATCCGTGTTGAAAAACAAATGGACGTAATATTGGATGATCCATACACAATTCGTGCTGCTGACGCAAACAGCAAAATCGAAAACATTACTAACGAAGTAATTAGCCGTCTTAAAAAATAATAAGTACAAAACCCCCTAACTGAGTAATCAGATAGGGGGTAGTTTATTGTATGGGATACTTACTGTTTAAAATATATTTTGATAAATCCAATAAAGGAGTGAGATTTAATGAAAGAATTTAAAGCATTAGCCACAGAGCGGTATTCGGTTCGAAAATTCGATACTCGACCAGTGGAGCAAGAGAAGGTAGATATTTTGTTAGAAGTAGCTAGATTAGCACCTACGGCTCATAACTACCAGCCGCAAAGACTGCTTGTATTAAATTCTGAAGAGAGCTTAAACAAACTAAAAGACTGCACAAATGGTCACTTTAATGCACCGTTGGCAATCATTGTTTGTTACGATAATACGGTGAGCTGGAAGCGAGAATACGATGATGCAGATATGGGGGTTGTAGATGCTAGCATTGTGGGATCCCACATTATGTTTACCGTAGCCGATATCGGTTTAGGTACAACGTGGATTGCTCATTTTGATCCTACTAAAGTACGCAAGGCATATAACTTGCCTGATAATATCATCCCTGTAGCCATCTTCCCCATTGGTTACCCTCATCCAGACTGTGTTCCTGCACCAGGCCATACGAAACGCTTTGATGTGAGTGAATTTACGACCTATAATTCCTTTTAAAAGAATGTTTTTTAGACTATGTATTACTCTATAAGTATTTAATAACTATGGATATAACTGAACTATTGAACAGTTCTATAAAACTTAATAACTATATGATTTCTTTTTAATACATAGTTCATATAAAAAGGACAGTTGTTTGTATCAACTGTCCTTTGGTATTTTATTCTGGTTTGTGAATGAGGTTTACAACGAATTCGCTGTCTTCTACGAGTGTAGCTTGGATATAGTTGTCGCCGTTGAATTCCAATACTTGGCCTGGTACGAGTACATGTTCTTCAGTTTCATTAAGGAACACTTGTACTTTACCCTTTACAACTGTAAAAATGACATTAGCTTCAGGATGGTTATGTTTTTCCACCTTTTCACCAGCTTTGCCGCCTTTTTTTACGATTACATAGTTAGGGCCTTGGAATAATAAACCTAATTCTTGATTAACTGTGCCTGCCATAATGGACCTCCTAATGTTAGCTTTTTATGTTTTGAAAGCTTACGCTAATACTCAATTTATATTATTTTTTACGGATTGTATATAAACGTGTGCCGTTTTCTTTTGTCGTTACAAGTTCAAAGGCTGGATCGATAGCTTTTACAAAGGCCTCGAACCATGTTTGGTAAGCTAATGCCATAAACTTAGGGTCAACGCCCGCTGTACGCCAGTAGCCTGCTTGTAATCTGTGGTCGCCAACCCAGGTAAATTCTTCTGGGCTTTCAGAAACCACTTGGTCACCACCATCGCAAGGCATGCCATTTACGTAGAAGTTTTGTAACGCATTGTAAATCGCTGGTGCAGTGTGTTCTTCAAGGTTATCTTGAGCCACAACGCCACATGCTTGGCCTTGTACTGCAAAGGCATCTAGAATAGCGGTTACTACGTGTACTGCTTCATCGCCGGAATTTGTGTCGAGCATATCTTTGATGAAAGCTGCTTCACGAACGGAAGCAATGTTGATTTGGTTGGCTAACCAGCCGTGAATATTGCCATGGTCGATGATGTTTTCCAAGGGAATGCTTGGATTAATTGGCTCACCGTATGTATCTACGGAGATGGAGTGTAGTTCCTCCGCCAAATCATCAACAACTTTAGAAGTTTTTTCTAAAATCAAATTTTCACGCTCAACGAGCAATTGAATTTTGCGATATAACCAGTAATGGATGTGACCTAAGAATGCGGACATATTAAGCTCCTTTTCGTGCTGTTTCTAATTTCTCTACTAAATCGTATACATTAAAACCGTGGATTTCTGCGGCTTGCCATAATGGCTCAGCTGTTGCAGATGGGCAACCTAGGCAACCCATACCAATACCTTGTAATACAGGTACAACATGTGGATAGGTTTCAACGATGTCGCGAATGATTGTGTCTGGAGTGATAGGGGAACCTGCTTCGAGACGTGGTGCTTCTACTTCAGGATCGTTACCTTGACCAGGCAAGAACACAGCTGGTTCTTCGGACTTGCTTTCAGCTGGAGCACCTTCAAGGTCGCCCAATACAGCTGCTTTGAAAGCCTCTAAACCAATGCGGTCGATGAATTCGCCCATGCGTTCGATTTGTGCGTTTTCTTTATAGTATGCGATGATTCGATCAACTAATGCAAGAGCTTCTTTTTCTGTTTTAACTTCTGCGATGAGGTCGCCGATGCGAGGATGCGCACCGCCGCTACCGCCAGCGTATACATTCCAACCATCTACAGTACCGATAACGCCCACATCTTTCATGCGGCTTTCAGTACAAGAGTTTGGACAACCGGACACACCGATTTTCATTTTACTTGGCATTTCAAGAGATAAATATTTGCGTTCGATTTGCATGCCAAGGTGTACGCTGTCTTGTTTAGCGCGTTTACAGAAGGTAGTACCTGGGCAGATTTTTACGCTGCGCACGCGGTTGGACACAGTGTATGCTGGCTCCATGCCAAGCATTTCCCATGCTTTATCTACGTCTTCTGCTTTCAAATTCGTAATCATAATGCGTTGGCTGCCAGTTAATTTGAGAACAGCGCCGAACTCATTCGCTACGTCGATATATTTTTGTAATTGATCTGGTTGAATGAAACCTGCAGGAACGCGAGGTGTAATTGCATAACGGCGTTGACCGTTTTTTATGCGTTGTAAATTTGCTGCAATTTGTGCCATATTAAATCCTTTCTCGAGCCCTCTCTGCGGAGAATAGTGGCTAAAACTACTTAGTTAATCTATAAAACTCTTTATATATTAATTATTTACGCCCTAGGGTTTTGTGAAAGCTTCGCACATATATACGGACAAGTGGGATGAGATCAACTAGGCGATGCCTCATCAAAACCCGGCGTAATGATCAGTATGGGTATTTAGAATACTGACCCGACGCTCTTAGTATAAACCATTTTAACAAACAATAATGTAACTCAAGCTACAAAAATAGAACTTTTTTAATATTAATTATTGATTGTTTACTAACTATCATTATATACGATACTGTTTACAGATGAAACCCAAGGTTACATATCGTATAATAGACATATAGAGTGTTCTTGATGTAGGAGAAACGATGAAAGTCCTTTACGATACTATTTTAAAAGCAACATACATAGGTCGCCCGAATCGTTTTGTGGTGACTTTAGATTTGAATGGTGAAAGTGTACTCGCTCATTTGCCAAATCCTGGTCGCATGTGGGAGCTCTTGTTTACGGGGGTAACGATGTACATCGTGCCTCACGACAAGCCGGATGCGAAGACGAAATACCGTGTGGTAGGTATCGAGCGCGATGGCGTTGTTATCATGCTCGATACAAACTACAGCAATGATGTAGCGCAACATTTGATTGAAAATAAATGTATCCCTGGTTGGGAGGAGTGGCGCGTAGTGAGACGGGAGTATACGGTTAAACTACACGGCACATCATCTCGCTTTGACTTGCTCCTCACCAATGATAAGGGGGATGAGTTTTTACTAGAGGTTAAATCCTGTACCTTGTTCTCCAAGACGGGAGCCATGTTCCCTGATGCTATTACAGAGCGAGGCCGCAAGCATTTATTGCATCTGAAAGAATTACAAAACGAAGGCTATCACACGGGTGTTCTATTCCTCGTACAATGGGACCAAGCGCAGTGGTTCTTGCCAGATTATCATACGGATTTGGAATTTGCCAAAACCTTTAAAGAGGTGGCACCTTCATTAGATTGGAAAGCTGTGGCTGTGGCGTGGGATGAGACTTTCACCATGCCTACGGTGACACATGAATGTTCCTATCCTAGTGGTATCCTCGACACAGAGGCTCATGATAGTGGCGTGTATGTGATGGTCATGCACCTCGATCACGATCTAGATCTCGAAATCGGTTCTAAAGGGATGATGCATTTCAAACCTGGTTACTATATGTATGTTGGTTCCGCGAAGGCAAATTTAACGAAACGCATTGAACGTCATAAACGAAAACGGAAGAAAATGCATTGGCATCTAGATTACTTCCGCGGTTACTGTGAAATGATAGCGGGCTTGCCGATTCGTACTAGTGGGAGGCCGCAGGCTATGACAATTTCTGCTCAGGAACGGCGTGAAGGTAAACTCTCTGATGATTCGGCTGCTCGTGAAAGCGCAGATGTAGATTTAACCAAAATTGACGTAGAATGTGCTCTCGCTGATGCGGTGCGGGCTATTGCGGAATGGAATGTACCGAACTTTGGGTGCAGCGACTGTGAGTGCAACAGCCATCTATTCGGAATGAGCGAAAATCCGATACACAATAAAAAATTTATGAATGCGATAGAAGATTTTCGTATGAATAAATTGGATGCGCTAGTTAAGTGATTGTTGTTAATGACGAATAACCGAAAATAGTATGGATGGGGCCCGAATACAAATATGCTAGATTGTTAAAAAAGGGATTCCCTTATCTCTTCGCTCCAAAGCGAGCTAAGTCGCTCATCAATAAGGGAATCCCTTTTTTATAACGTTATATGTGAATTCGTCCCATCCATACCTATGTTTTCTATTAACTAGTTGCCTCGACCATTAACAACAAAAGCCCTTTTCCTTTCGCATGGGGCGAGGCCCCTGATTGGGAAAAGGCAGTGAAGTAGAGTATCAACAATCAGCTGATTTTATCAATAATTGTGGCTACATATTTGATAGAATTATTTGATACACATGGAATATTTGGAGAGAGGGGTGGTTGTGTATGCCTTTGTTTGTTAGGTTTGTGTTGTTGGTTTTGGTGTGTGTTTGTAGTGTTGTATTGAGTGGTTGTTCTTTCATTTGGACGACGGAGAATGGTGATCCTGCTACACCAGAGGATATCAAGTCTAGCGTGGAGAAGGAGTTTTCGGTTGTGCATCCGAATCTTGTTCTTCAGTCATCTGTGGTGGAGAAGGAGAAGCCATTCCAGCGAAATGTGTATGTGTTTTATGATGAAAGTAATGGTATTTCTTTTACTACAAATTCTGTAGTCAAGTGGCCAACATTGCCGGCCCCTGGTGGCGAGCGAAAAAATGATGCGGATTTTGCGTATTCACAAGCGTATTTAGTTCATTTGAATGGTTCGTTAGTGGAACGTGCTAAGCAGTATGGCATGCGGATGGCGACGCACGAGGAAGCCTTGGAGCTAGCTAAGTCTAAAGCGACACGTGTAGCAGGTACTAATAAGATATCTCTATTCACATATGATGAGATTATCTTTGTAGACGAATCTGTAAAGGGTGGAGATATTCTAACCTTTATGAAATCTATATATAGCCTGTATAAACCGCAAGACAACCCAGCGTTATTGCACCCTCGTTCTGATAGAAGCGTAGGCTTTTATTATCTACCAAAAGGAGAAGCGTACAAAACAAAAGCTAAGTATTTGATCGCCTTTCGATTTATGGCAAAAAATGATTGGAAAGAAACCATGCTAACAGGTATTGGTAGTACTGGTAACGACACTTCGGCTGTAGAACGAGACTTTGTTAACATTTTAGATCATATGATACAACATGCGGTGCATTAACTTTGAGAGCTATAGTAATATACATTGAAAAATGATAGCTCGATATAACCGATATTTAGTATGTAAATAGACATAAAAGATAGCGTTAAACCCTTAAAAATGCTATAATTATATGATGAATTAGTATCAGTGTTAGTAAAATGAGGTGAGATTGTGGCAGACCAACAATGGTCCCACGGGAATATTCATCCCGTTCAGATTGATAAAGAAATGAAGAATGCGTACATCGATTATGCAATGTCCGTAATCGTTATGCGTGCGCTTCCAGATGTGCGCGATGGCTTGAAACCAGTACATCGTCGTATTTTGTATGCGATGCACGAAACAGGCATGACGCCAAATAAACCGTACAAGAAATCCGCTCGTATCGTCGGTGACGTACTCGGTAAGTATCATCCACATGGTGATAGCTCCGTTTACGATGCGACGGTTCGTTTGGCGCAAGATTTCAATACGCGCTACCTCTTGGTAGACGGTCACGGTAACTTTGGCTCCATCGATGGCGATAGTGCCGCTGCGATGCGTTATACCGAAGTACGTATGGCAAAGATTACAACGGAAATGCTTGCCGATATCGACAAGGAAACTGTTGATTTCATGCCGAACTATGATGAAAGCTTGCAAGAACCAACTGTATTGCCAGCGAAGATTCCTAATCTTCTCATCAATGGTTCCAGCGGTATCGCCGTAGGGATGGCGACAAATATTCCACCACATAACCTCAACGAGGTATGTAATGGTCTAGCGATGCTCATCGACAATCCGGATGTGACGGTAGATGAATTGATGACTGCTATTAAAGGTCCAGACTTTCCGACTGGTGCACTCATTTTGGGCCGAGAAGGCATCAAAAAAGCGTACTCCACAGGTCGTGGTAGCGTTAAAATGCGTGCTCGTGCGACCATTGAAGAGATGTCCAAGGGCAAGCATAAAATCGTAGTGACTGAGATTCCGTACCAAGTGAATAAGGCTCGCGTTATCGAAACAATTGCGAACTTGAGCCGTGACAAGGTTATTGATGGCATCACAGCACTTCGTGATGAATCTGACCGTCAAGGTATGCGCATCGTTATCGAATTGCGGGCTGATGTGCAACCAGACATCGTACTTAACAAATTATATAAACACACTCAACTTCAAGAAACATTCGGCGTGATTATGCTAGCCCTTGTGGACGGTCATCCTCGCGTATTGAATTTGAAAGAAGTATTGGGTTACTACTTAGATCATCGTCTAGATGTTATCGTACGTCGCACTCAATTCGAGCTTAACAAAGCCGAAGCGCGTGCTCATATCTTGGAAGGCTTGTTGATTGCCCTCGACCACATCGATGAAGTAATCGCTACCATCCGCAGTTCCCAAACTGACGAAATTGCACGCAATGCATTAATGCAAAAATTCGGACTTTCAGAAAAACAAGCGGTAGCCATCCTCGACATGCGTTTACGCCGTTTAACAGGCTTGGAACGCGAGAAAATCGAAGAGGAATACAAGGAATTATTGGCATTGATTGAAGATTTGAAAGCTATCTTGACTAGCGAAGCGCGTCAACGTCAAATTATCAAAGACGAACTCGATGATATGAAGAAGAAATACGGCGACCCTCGTCGTTCTGAAATCACCATCGATACGTCTGACCTTGATGTAGAAGACCTCATTGCTGACGAAGAAATGGTTATTACCTTGACTAAACAAGGCTATATCAAACGCATGAACGCGAACGTATATCGCAACCAACATAAAGGCGGCGCTGGTGTTATCGGCATGAAGACGAAGGAAGATGATTATGTAACGCAAATTATGCATGTGCGGACCCATAATACATTGTTATTCTTCACATCTGCAGGCCGTGCATATCGCCTCAAGGCGTACGAAGTGCCGGAAGCAGGCTCCCGCAACTCTCGCGGTACCGCTATGGTTAACGTATTGCCACTGGCGGTAGGCGAATCTGTTACGACTATGATCGACCTTGAACGTGTTCATGAAGATGTAAATTTATTCATGGTCACTGAGTTTGGCGTTGTAAAACGCACGGCTATTGAAGAATATCGTAATATCCGTCGTTCTGGCCTCAATGCGATTAACCTCGACGAAGGCGATCGTTTGATTTCCGTTAATGTAACGACTGGCAACCAAGACATCTTGATTGGCACTAAGTTGGGGATCGCTATTCGCTTCAGCGAACATGATGTGCGCCTCATGAAACGGGCGGCTCACGGCGTGCGCGGCATTAAACTCAATGCAGGCGACGTAGTTGTAGGTGCTGGTGTTCTTAATACTGATGAAAGTGAAGCACAAGTGTTTACTATCTCTGAAGAAGGTTTTGGTAAACGCAATGATGCGGAAGCTTACACATTGCAAAAACGTGGTGGTAAAGGCTCTAAGAACTTCAAGATTACGAACAAAACTGGTGATGTAGTAGCCGTAGAGGTTGTTCATAACGATGACGAAGTTATGCTTATTTCTGAGCAAGGCAAAATCATCCGCTTTAATATGAATGACATTGCTGTGAAGAAGGGCAAGGCTATCTCTGGTGTGAAAACACAAAATCTCGACGAAGGTGATAAGGTAGCTAGTATTGCTGTTATTCCAGGCGCTGAAATCGAAGAAGAAGTAGAATAATATAAAACACTATATAACTATTAAGTAACCATGGGCGACCATCTTAGATGGTCGCCTCTAGTGTTGAGGAGTTTAAAAATGAAAAAATGGTTAGCTGCTATGTTTGCAGCAGGGGTTTTCTTTGTAGGTGGCTTTAGTCAAGCTAGTGCTGCTGACTGGTACTATATCGATGCTGATGCTGACGATGCGGCATGGTTTATTGACAACTCTTCTGTATATAAAACAGATGATGCGGCTACAGTACTTGTTAAAATTAACAATGTTGAAGGTTTTACATATATCTACACAGTACGGATCGATCGCAAAGAAAAAACATGGACAGAACTTGATACAACAGTATATAGCAATGCTGGTATAGCATTGTTATCTAGTAAAGAAGCACAAAAACCTACGAAAATTGAACCGGATACCATGGGGGCGGAAGTTATGCAGGCCCTATGGGGTAAATAATCCAACAATTTAATAGAAGCTGATATTCGCTCTGTCTATTTAGATACTCAGAACGTATAAGTAGCCCCGAACTATCCTGAAAGCCTCCATAGTGACCTAAGTCGGTTTCAGAATAGTTCGGGGCTTTCTATATTATTAGTACTCTTACAGGGCGAATATCCGCTTTCAAATCCGTTGGATTATTTAATCCCATAAGGGGCCTTGCTAGACTTCCTAGGGAGAAAAAGTGACCTAAGTCGTTTTCAGAGTAGTTCGAGGTTTTCTATATCATTAGTACTTTTACAGGGCGAATATCCATATTCAATCGTGTCAGATTCATTTTTTCATACAGAGAGAATATTCCAAGGTGAGTGTGTTTTTGTTTTAGGTAGGTATGTTATTGAATAGATATGACAAAGAGGCTGTAATTAAAACTTAGTTTTAATTACAGCCTCTGGATTAGATTGTATTAACTATTATGATGGGAAAATTTAAATACTTCTTTTAAACTTATAATAACCAGAATTAGTGTAATTCCCCATCCAATTCGAGTTGCTAATAATAAATCATTTGACCAGATATTTAAGCAAGTTGCACCAATAGCTGAACCGATTGAAATCGCAACATTTTGCAGCATTCGTTGCAAAGCTCCTGTACTTCCTTGGATTTCCATAGGACTGGCTTGCATAATACTGGCAATATTAGCAGGTTGAAAGTATCCTCCACCAATACCGTAGATGAATAATCCTAATGTTAAGAGTTGATAAGGCCAGTTAGGATTGATCAGTAAGAGAAAAATCAAGGATATGATAATAATACTTAGACCAATATGGCTAAATAGCTTATTTTTATTGCCGTTATTGATTTTACTGGATATTCTTGAAAAAAGCACCAGCCCTGTAGGAGCTCCTAGAACAAGAAATCCAGTTTGCCCCACTTCTAGATGATATGATTGTTCAAAAATGAAGGGGGGAAGTAAAAAGATCATTGCAGAGGCAAAGCCAAAAGTAACTGTTTGAAAAAGGTAAGAGATTACTTGAGGATTATTTTTTAATCCTTTGATATCGATAAGTGCGTGTTTGTTATTAAGTTCCACATAGTAAAATATAATTCCGAGCAACAAGCTAGATAGTATCAGGATTATACCAACTACAAATAGATGTGATTTGTTTAATAAAGATAATCCTAATAAGAGAGAAACTAACATGAGAGTGTTTATAGTAATTCCAAGCATATCTAATTGTCGGTTGTTGTTTTTTTCGGAGAGTTTATTGAGAAGGAAATTATTACATGCAATTCCAAAAATTACAAAAGGAATATTTATCAAAAAAATAAGTTGCCAGAAACTTAACGAAAGTATGATCCCGCCTAAAGAGGGCCCTAGAATAGGGCCTAAACCAATCATAATTCCGAGGATACCAATAGAGCTATTTTTACGTTTTTCAGAAACTAAAGTTGTAATTAGTGCGGCAGAAGTAGCTTGTAAAGCAGCCGCTCCTATGCCTTGAAAAATTCGTCCAATAATTAATAAACTGATATTGTTAATTAAGCCACAAAATAAAGAACTTAGACCAAAAAGCACGAATCCTAAATACGAAATTTTTAATTTTCCAAATTTATCGCTTAATACGCCTAAAGGTAGGATAGAGATAGCTAAAGCTAAAGTATAACCGGTTATTGTGAAGGCTGCAATATCAGTTGAAGTTTGAAATTGTTCTTTTAAAAAGGGTAATGCTATATTGATAATTCCTGTATCGAGAGTGGATAATAACATTCCCATACCTGCAACAATTGTTATGAGTAAATCTTGCAATTGTTTATTCATAAAGATTTCTCCTTTTCTTTAAAACTATTAAGTATAATATAATAAGTCTAAAGTCTATAATCAAACGATTCAAAAAATATCGAATCGTTTAGGAGGATGTTTATGTCTATTACAATTCGGTTTAGCGATTATGCTTTGGAAACAAATGAAACGTTAATACAAAGAATACAATTTGTGTATTCCCCTTTAAATGAACTTTTTAGAAGTTTACATGTGCTTTTAAATCCGCGCCATCATGGAACTAATATTGATTGGGTGATTGAGATACAAGATAAACTTACTGAAGAATTTTATGAGAATCTTCATTATTTCCAACTTTTTTATGAACTGGGGGTCTCTCCTATTTTACTTTGTAATTTTCGTTATCATATGACAACGATTGAAGAGGAAATACAAAATTTAAAGAAATTTCTGGTTAATTATCCGACTATTCAATTAATTGAGTATTTGGAGAGAATAATAGATGATAGAGAAAATGCCTTTATTCCAACATTAGCAAAAGGACTAGAGTGGAAAGATTTTTCTTTAAATGAAAATGATCAATTGCTTAAAGATTTGAAGCGAAATGCTACAAGTGTTTATAGGAGACTTTTTTCTTTTATTGATTGGTATAGAAAATCAATTTTTGATGATACTTGGAAAGAAAAATCAATTGAGCAAAAGCTTTTAATTGAAATACAAAAGCAATCTTCATTTTTGAGGGAAAAAGGTTTTATAGAGATGTTTAATCATTTACAAATTGATCGAATCCATTGGGAAAAAGGAGCTTTAGCTATTATTAAACCTTTTAATCAAGAGGTTTATTTAAAGGACAGTGACTCTATTATGTTGTTACCAAGTTATTTTATTTGGCCGCATCTGTTTGTTGAATCTTTTAATCAAGGAATTGCTATTACTTATGATATTGCGGAGCAACCAAGTTATTATAACTCCACACCGGAGGGATTAGTTACTATTTTTAAAGCCTTGAGCGATTCAGTGCGGTTGCAAATTATGAATTATGTTTTGGAAAAACCAAGTACGACACAGTCTTTAGCGCAAATTTTATTAATGACTGAATCAAGCGTATCGAGACACTTACAAATTTTAAAAGACGCAAAGTTATTGAAAGCAAGAAAAGTGAAGAAGTTTGTTCTATATGAACCGACAGAGTTAGTTACTCAACTTATGCCGAATTTCTATCGCTTCTTTCGAAATTAAGAGAAGATGAATTACCATGTTGTGGGTTGATAGAGATAGTTTTCATATAACATTTAGTTTTCCCTTATATACTAGTTTGTATATTTTTGTATTTTCTTTGAGAGGTATTAATATGAAAAAAACATTGGCAGCTGTTTTGGCAGCAGGTGCATTATTAATCGGCGGTATTGGTAGTGTTGATGCGGCTAATTGGTATACAGTAGGCACTGATAGCAATGGTGTTACTTGGTCTATCGACAATGATTCCGTTAAAAAAGATGATAAAAAAGCGGTAATGGATATTAAAGCGATGGACTATGAAGGTTACCATTACATTGTGACTGAAGAGTTCAATCATAAAAAACGGGAAGTTAAGGATCTTAAGGTGACTCTTTATAACCCACAAGGTTATGTTGTGAAAGAGGAACAAGTTAATAAAAATAGCCGTAAAGTTGAGCCAGGTACGCCTGCGTACGCTGTATTCCAACTTATTTGGGGCGGTAAATAATTGAATCCTACAGACGAGTACACTGTTGATTAGTTTAGGATTGTCTAGATTGAATGATTTTGTAAAAGCTTCACTGGCGCACGTTCTTTAGAAGAACGTGCGTTTTTTATGTATAATATAATTTTGTTTTAGCTCTTATAGTATTAACAATTAAGCCATTAGTTTTTATAGTGCTAATAAGTAAGTCACTTATTAAGGCACTTATTAAGGCACGTTAGTTAATGCCCTTAAGATAGGTGAATTATTCATTTTTTCATGATAAAATGTGATTTATAGTACACTTTTTCAGAGGTTTTGTGCAAAAGTGTAACAATTCTACATAGTATAAACTTTCACCATAGCGTATACTATAGGTAAGATGCAGAAGTATGGCTTGGGCGCAGTGCTCCGTAGTTTAGCATATTTCGCCCCAATAGGTTTGGTAGTTATAGTTTGTTAGAGGAGGTCCTCATGTCTCAATACGAATTTATCGATAAACGCGTGCCGATTGCACTCGACAATCCATCCATTTATCACGACATTTCCAAGTGTAAAAACTGTACGTTATGCCGTCGCGCTTGTGCGGATGTAATGAGCGTACTTGATTACTACGACCTTGATGCAAACGGCGATGTGCCTGTATGTATCCATTGCGGTCAATGTGCGGCAGCATGCCCATTCGACTCCATGCATGCTAAATCCGAGCTTGAAAAGGTAAAAGCAGCCCTTGCTGATCCTGAAAAAATCGTCGTTATCCAAACGGCTCCTGCTGTTCGTGTATCCATCGGTGAAGGCTTTGGCTATGAACCAGGTACATTCTTGGAAGGCAAAATGGTTGGTGCCTTGCGTAAACTTGGTGCAGACTATGTAGTAGATACTAACTTTGGTGCGGACTTAACCATTATGGAGGAAGCATCCGAGCTTGTGGAACGCCTTAAAAATGGCGGTCAAATTCCTCAGTTTACAAGCTGTTGCCCAGCGTGGGTGCGCTTTGCGGAAATCTATTTCCCTGAATTGATTCCTAACTTGTCTTCCACACGTTCTTGTATCGCTATGGAAGCGGCTATGATTAAAACGTACTTTGCAGAGAAAAAAGGCATTGATCCTCGTAAGATCGTATCCATATCTGTAAACCCTTGTACGGCTAAAAAAGCAGAAACGAAACGGGAAGAAGAAAATGCAGCGGCTCGTTACCACAATGACGAATCCCTTGGCATGGACACAGATATTTCCATCACAACTCGTGAATTCATCCGTTGGATTCAAGAGGAACATATTGACTTCAACACAGTAGAAGAATCTCAATTTGATGACTTAATCGGCATGGAAACTGGCGCATCCATCATCTTCGGTAACACAGGTGGTGTTATGGAAGCGGCGATGCGTACGGCTTACAAGCTCATCACTGATAAAGAGCCACCTCCATACGCGTTGACTCACCTTGAAGACGTTCGCGGTATGGAAGGCGTAAAAGAGGCAACTGTTCAATTGGGTGATGACGTAATATTGTCCGTTGCCGTTGTTCACGGTGGTAAAAATACACGTGACTTCTTGAATGCATTGAAAGAAAACGGTAAACACTACGACTTCATCGAAGTTATGGCGTGCCCAGGCGGTTGTATTGGTGGCGGTGGCCAACCGCGCACTAAATTGCCGCAAGCGGTGAAAACTAAAGAAGCTCGTATCGGCGGTCTTTACGAAGCTGACGAAAACTACAAATGGGTTGCGTCCTATGAAAATGAAGAAATCCAAACATTGTACAAAGATTTCTTAGGCGAACCATTGGGCCATAAGGCACACGAACTTTTACACACACACTACACAGACCGCAGCGCGGTTCTTGGTACTCGTAAAGACGTAACACCTGAAACATGCCCAACATCCCCTAAATTCAAAGGCTAATGATAGCCGATTGCTTAAATATGGTGCAGGTTAGTATTGACGATGTGCTAGTAAAGAAAGAAAAATTTAAAGGTTAATAATAGTCGATTACTTAAACAGTAGGCTGTTATAAAGTAATCAAATGCTTATACACTCATAGTAGCGTTTGCTATTTAGGGTACAACAACATAAAATAGAAAATCCTACGGGTCATGAGTGACTTGATACTCACGTAGCCTTTTGTTACAGTGCGGTCACTTTTTAAACGATTCGTAGGATTTTTTATATAATTATTCAAAATTCACATATTTTTACTGTATAACTTTATTATAATAATTCAGTATAAAAAAATTATTTTATTATGAGGAAAAGATGAATCATTTAGTGTATAATATAAAAATATACTGTACGGATCAAGAGGGGACTTATGGGTGTTGCATTGGGAGAGCAACATAGAAAGCCCATAATATTCATAATATTGCGTAAGCATTAAGGAGCTTTTAGGAGAGATGAACCAGTTTTTTCGGCGGGTCCTGAGTGGCCTTGCCTTACTAGTTGCTGTCGTTGGTACAACTGGATGCCAACATGAGAGTCAGGCAGAACAAGAAACGGTACGAACCGTATCGTACCGTGCCGTCCTGGAGTCCAACAAACCTGTGTCTGAAAAGGTGGACACTTGGATTGCGGCCATGTCCCAAGAGGATAAGGTAGGGCAGCTGATGATGATCAGCCTTCATGGTAGTACGATAGGACAATCCCAAAAGGATGTGATCCGAAAATACCGTGTCAGTGGCGTTATGCTAACGAATGAAAATCTTATTAATAAGAACCAAGTGAAAACTTTCACCAGCGATATTATGCAAACGGCGATAACCTCTAGCATGGTGACACCCTATATTGCGGTGCATCGTGATCGCATATTGCATGGGAATGAAAGTTTCTTGCGGTTGCCGAAGCCCAATCGATGGGGGCAATTGCCTATGGATCGTATCATTAATTTGGCCACGCGATCTGCTATTGAAATGCGGGATATGGGCTTTAACTTGGTTATTGGGCCTAATGCTAACCTAGGTGTTCCTAATATGTCCTATACATCGGACCCCACGTGGGCAGGCCATATAAATCTTGCCATGGTGGAGCGTTACCAAATTAATCATATGTGGTCCGCTTATAACTACTTTCCGGCAGTGACCTTAGGGGATGCGTCCTTTGGCTCAGCTAATGAGGCAAAAGCATATCTCAGCAATAATGATGTAGCCGTCTTTAAACGGCTCATTGCACAGACGACGGCGAATAGCTATATGCTTGTGATGAGCCATATCCAGATTCCCGCCATCGATAATGAACACTTGGCGAGTTCCTCTAAGCCGATTATTGATGGTTGGCTTCGCAAGGAGCTTGGTTATAAAGGTATCGTTATGACGGACCGTATCGATGTGGGTGCGTTGCAATCCAATCAAAAGATAGGCGATTACGCTGTGGCTTCCATTTTGGCGGGCAGTGACCTCATTCTTGTTGATGCGGATACGATTCATATCGATGAAGTCCATCGTGCGCTGACGCAAGCGGTGGCGGATGGAACGATTACGACCGAGCGGCTTAACGAATCGGTTAAGCGCATCTTATTGATGAAAATGCAAACGCAAATGGATCCATAAGATATTTAGGAATATTAGATTTTGTAATTAGGAATTTACGAATTAGATATTTACAAGTTAGATATTTACTATTAAGAAACTTAGTATAAGAAAATTCGGTAACAATTTAATATACTTTATATGCAAATGACGTGCTATACCTCTCAGGTAGCACGTCATTTTTAAAATATATAGATTAAATTATACATATTAAACTATATAGATTAAAATCTATAGTTTAATATGTATAGCTTATAATGTATAACTTATATAACCACGCCTTATAGGATATGTTGATATCAAATGTATATGAAAATAAAGTAATCATAAGGCCTTTTATGATGATAAGGCAACATGTATCGCATAAAAGCTCTGATTTGATGCGTAAAAAAATTAACATAATAAAAAGCTATGTTAACTATATGAAAAAAAGTTTAATAATGATTTAAAATTATGATATAATAATTTCCGTAAATAGTTGGAGGTGAGTATATGAATTTTGTGGGACGTGCTGAAATTATAGAGCGTATCCAGTCCCGAATTGCAATGGGCCAAATGAGTTTATGTGTTGTATATGGTCCTCATCGCAGTGGTAAATCCTATGTGGCTTCGCAACTTGTACGCCGTCATAAGGCGATATATTTGGCGGGGCGCATGGCCAATGAATCAGTCCATGTGGCTGATATAAATAGAGCTCTTGAGGCACGTTTTGTTCCTGCTAATGCTCAAGATACATTCGAGCCTGTAGAGAGTTTGCAGCAGGCTTTTGTGAGACTTTTTGAAAGCAGTGTGAAAACACCTCAGACTGTGGTGATTGACGATTATCCATCCTTGGTGGAAGCAGTTCCTCAGTTTCCCATTCACTTGCGCGATTTATTAGATACCTATAAAGATACGAGTCGTTTGAACATCATATTGATGGCTAATGGTCTGGAACAGCTCGATGGCCGCATCATTGGCGATCGCAGCCTTATCGGTCCTTTCGTGTCCGAATATCTTGAGGTGAAACCATTTTCCTTAGTTGATATGAAATCCTTGGGTCTTCACTATGCAAAGGATGATTTGCGCACCGTCTTTGCCGTAACCGGTGGGTTACCTGCCTATGTGCAATACTTTGATAATGGTGAAAGCATCGATACGAATATTATTAACTTGTTCTTCTCAGTAACGGGAGCTCTCTTTGAAGAAACACAATATATCTTGCATCGAGATATGAAGAATATAACCGGTGCCAATGCCATTTTAACGGGCCTTGCTAGCTTGGAAAGACCGTATTACGTGGAGCTTTTACAAGAAAGCCAAATTAAAAGCGGTACCTTTACATCCCGTTTGAATGATCTCATGTCGATGGGACTTGTAGGCCGCATTCAAGCAAGTAGCCGTGGGAACGCAAAGTACGCGGATTACCATTTCACGAACAGTATGTTCCATTTCTGGTATCGCTATGTATATAAATACTGGGGCGATATCGTGCGCGGTTATGGCGCTGATGTATATTATAATCATGTAAAACCGCAGCTAAAGGACTTTGTCCAAGCCGCGTGTATTGCGATTTAATCAGACAATTTCAGATTGAATACTACTACCTAAAGATTGAATACTATTACCCAATGATAGTATATTTCCTCTTATAATGACACCACATTGCGTATGTGGTGTCATTTTTAGTAATAATATATTTTCAGCAATTACCCTTTGAATCGCATACGTATGGTGTACTGTGGATGGAAACTAAGACTCAAATATAACAGAATATAGGGAAATTCCAAGGAATTGCCAATTTGTCAAAACACTCTTTCCGCGGTATTGTGTACATAAGCGCTATGCCATGGCAGGAAAGGGGATTTATGTTATACACAAACGAAGAACCTTTAGTACAAAAAACATGTATTAAAACTGCAAACTTACAACATGACAATTATCAGTCAGAAATGTTAGAAACACAGGCATTACCATCTCATTCTTTACTATCGAAAGCTAATGAGTCTAGGGAAAGTATTCCAGAGGAATTGAAATTACAGACCCTCGTCTGTGGTCATCAAGTTTTATCGTCCTTGTCGGACAAGAGCCTCGTGTCCATCTGTCAAAAGCCGAATATGCGGATTCAGACGGTAGGATATCAGCCGTGGTCCGCTGATGAGCTTCGTCATGATGCGGCACAAATCGAGCTTTGTCGCAGGTATCGACCGCTCATCTTGCACTATACGAATCGCATGGGAAACCGTGAGTTCCGCGAGGACGTAGAGAGCTATCTTTGGGCCATCCTCATAGAATCGATTTATAGCTTTGATTTGAATGGGACCGTACCGTTCCCAGGCTTTGTGAAAGCTGGCATTATGTATGGTTACATGCGGTACTGGAAGCGTGAGAGATTGCGTTATCGCCGTGAAATACACATCCCAGATCGCACCACCGATGATGGAGAAGTCGCTTTTGGCATGGATATCTTCGCATCTGGCGAGAATGTGGCGGATATGGTGATGAGTGCCGATGAAGAGCATAGGCTTCGTGCGCGCCTCGTATGGGCCTTAGGTAGATTGTCTCCTGATCAACGAGACCTACTGCGCCGTGTCTACGGTGAGTGCCAAAGCTTGGTATCGGTTAGTGAAGAACTGAACTGTAGTCGCCAAGCCATCCAACGGCGCCACGAACGAGCCATTCGGAAGCTGCGCAGGTATTTGAGTACGGACTTTAAGGACGTGCGTGTACATTAGTTATTATAATTTAATTTCTTATTTATATCCTATATATTGCATATTTCTTTTAATCTCGATTAACGAATATACATAAAATATGCAATTCTCAATTTAAATGAGAAAATAATGACACATCAAAGTATATATAACTTTTACAAGATCATAAAGTCATTAAATATACGTAAATTTCTATAGTTTTGTATATATATTTACAAATTATACAGGCTGATATACAATTAAGTCAGCAGCAGATTAAAGCATGCTAATCTGCTTTCACAGAACACGTGTTCATTGTATTGTTGAAAGGAATGTTCCTGATTAGATTGGAGAGGATTCCATGGCAATAGATGATAAACTAACAGATTTGATGGCCGCTCGGCTATCTAAGGGAGAAGATTTGGATTTGATCTATACGAATCCAAAGAATCACATTGTTTGTTTTATTCCTACCTATCAACCTAGTGGTGGAGACAGTACGAAGTGTTATTTTGTGGATGGACGGGAAGAAATGGTCCATCTGCCGATGCGCACAATCACGCGAGAGCTAGCGATGCAGGAAGGGCTGAGACCCAATTACATCATGACTAGCGACGGTCGACGCAGTAGCTATACCGCGCCTAAGACCTATGGTCCGCATCTAACCTTTGCTCATATTAAATGTCGCCGCCCTATCGGCAAGGACGTGGTGTACGGCCTCTTTAACGTGGCTATACCTTATGAATATATCGTTACGGAAGGTCCAGAACTCGATACGAGCTATATTCATGTGGCGGACTTTGCACCCATCTTGGTGTACCAATCCCCGCGTCATGTCAAACACAAACTGAACGAAGCGATGCTAGAACACTGCAACTACGTGCGAAAAATGCTAGCCCGCATCAAACTCAGCCAAAACCCTCAAGTCGTGGCCGAACTATTTATCGCCTGGAGAGACCTAACGAGATAATTCGTTGGACGGTGAAAGTAGAATAAAACGAGGGGAGAGAAAGGAGGGAGGAAATAGGGAGAAAAATATAATACGGAAGAAGTAAGGTAATTAGAGGTACATAATGTGCCTCAAATAGTTAAATATATTCTTAGAAGAACCACCCCTGATAGGGGTGGTTCTATTTTGTCTATATTATATTTTGTAGCTTAATATATTCATTTATAAAATATTAATTTTTAAAGAAATATTATATAAATCTTATATTTATAAGATATAATCATAAAAGATGAAAAATTCATGATATATTAATGAATTGCCGATTCCGTGTAAGTATAATACGATTACATCTGAAGTTATACCGTGTATATGTAAAGGGGTATTTTGATTATGTGTTTACAATGGCGTTTTCCTGATAACGGTAATGGTATGGAGTATGGCTTAGAGACGGGCGATATTGATATTTTTAAAAAGGATCCAATTGGCTCATTGGCGCGGGAGATATGTCAAAACTCTATTGATGCTAATAGAGGTATTCATCCTACGCGTATAGAGTTTAGCACTTTTGATGTTGCTCGTAATGATATTCCTGGTATTGATGAATTATCTGAGCAAATTGAAGCTTGTTACCAATATCGTAAAGACGATAAAAAGGAAGGTGCTGCTATTCAGGCAATACACTCTATGATTAATTTGTCGATTATTCCATGTCTTCGTATTAGTGACTTTAATACCACTGGATTAATAGGTGTCTCTACATTTGAACGTGGCGTACCTTTTTATAACCTAACTAAAACATCAGGTACTAGTTTTAAAGGTGCTGGTAGTGGTGGCTCAAAGGGGATTGGTAAGGCTGCAGCCTTTGTTGCAAGTGGAACAAGAACAGTATTCTATTCTACTTATACACAACGAGAAGAGAAGGGTTATATAGGTATTTCAAAGTTACGCTCTGTACCAATTGATGCAGATGGCTATAAAATGTCTGTTGCAGAAGGATACTATGGATGCAAAGAAGATAGTTTCCCATGTGTAGATAGTGAATTATGCCTTGATCCTAATTTTACTCGAGCATATGGTGACTATGGTACCGATTTATATTTAATTGGTTTTGGACATAGAGCAAATTGGAAGTCTGATTTAATGTTTAAACTATTAGATAGTTTTATGGTTGCTTTTGTTAAAGGATTATTAGAAATTACTGTTGATAACATTACATTAAGTAAAGATACAATTAAAAAAATTATTTATGACACTACTTCTTTCCCAGGTAAAGATGTTAGTAGTTTAAAGTCTATAATGGCACAATATGAGCTTTTAACATCTGTAGATAATGTTACTCATATTGAAAAAATAGTAAAAGGTTATGGACCTATTAATGTTTTGGTAAAAAGCTACTCTCAAGGTGAAAGTCATAGAGCTACAGGGACTTGTGATATTATCCGATATCCATATATGAAAATTACTAGCCATGGTGTAGGTCGTTTAATACCATATTCAGCTATGTGCATTATTGAAAATGGTGATTTAAATGAAGCTCTGCGCCGTATGGAGAATGCTGAGCATACAGCCTGGTCGTGGGAGCGTTTAGAAGGTGAGGAAGCACAATCTAATGCAAAATCTACACTTAGTAGATTAAAAAAACTTATCTCTAGAGCGATTACTGAAGCGTTAAAAACAGAAGTGGGCGATAAAACAGATATAGCTGGGGCTGGGGCTTACTTACCTAGCGTAGAGGATTCAGAACCTTTAGATGGAGAGGAGTTAGGTGGCGATTCGAAAGAATTTACTCATATTGGTAAGATTAGACAGAATCAAGCTGATCATAAACGTGTTGAACTAGAAAATGATAAAGACGATAAAATGGATCGTAGTGTGACTACTCCTGTATCGGGAGATGATAGTGAAAATGATGCAGAGATTTCTAATCCCGAAGGCGATCCAGGTTCAACTGGTGTTCACGTTGGGGGCGGTACATCTGTAGATGCAGGTCATCCTACTAATACAAATAATACTGGCATAGATGAATCATCTCCTAAAAAGGGATATACTCGAAAGCTGTTAGGCGGTATTCGCTCTAGAAATATGTATGATAAATCTCGGGAAAAATTCTTACTTACATTCGTATCAAATTGCAATGAAACGAATTGTGATATCGTTATCAAGGAGATTGGTGAGTCATCTGATACTTACGAAGTTGATATTATATCAGCTGAAATTAACGGTGAATCTTGTACTATAAAAGATGGCGTAATAAAAGGAATCAGTTTAGAATCCGGTAAGAAATATACGGTTTCTTATAATGTGAGTAAAGGGAGTAGATTTGCAACAGGGGTAGAGTTTTATGCAAATAGGTAATCGATTATTTCCATATCCAGTGGTAAATAGAAATAAGGCATTATCTGACTTTAAAGATAATGCTTGTTATAAACTTGCTTTTAGTGATCCTGACTATCCGATTAAAGATGATAGACATGATTTAGTTTTACAAGATATCTATGTTAAATTAGTTGATGACACTTTGACTACTTATGTGGAAAATGATTTATTACAGCCTATGCTAGTAGTTGAATCTCCAGAAAGCGTTTTTCGTCAGACTTATAAGCTTTCTTTAGTACCACAAACCATATTTATACCTTTAAATAGCTTAAGTGGTAAGGTTACTATTTCATCATATTTATATGCGACACAAAATATAGCGGATTATAGAAGCTTAAACTTCATTGAGGATTTTGAGGGTATAGATTTTGATTTAAATCAATATGATATTGTAGGTGTTGATGATGGCTTCTCAATTAATATTGAACATAATGATTTAGCTGATAACGTAGCAGAATCTATTTTCGAGGTTATACGAGGAAAAGTTACCCAAAAATATTTACAATATGAAGCATCTAAAGGTGAGTCAAAAATATATATCTATTTACCGTCAGATCGATTCGAAGAATATTCAAATGTTAAACATAGTCGATATTTTATGAACATATTTATGGGCTTAATTGTTACTCCTGTATTAGTAGATATCTTTAATAATATTAAAGAAGAATTTAGAGGCTATACAGATATTACAGACGTAATTGAATCGTATCCATGGTTTAAGTCTGTTGTACGTGCCTATAATGCAGTTGAAAAAAATAAATTGACGATGGAAATATTTACTGGTTGTGGGACGCTAGAGTTTGCACAAACTATATTTAATAATATGAATATCAATGCGATTCAAGACGCAACAAATATGATTCTTAAGGACGGTGAGATAGATGGGGAAGATTAATATTGGTTACATGACTGAAGCCGCATATAAAGAGCTAAAAGAAAATATTGAGACTTATAAAGATTGCTTTATTGAAAATCCTAACAATTCTCCTTGGGTGGACTCACTTGCAGAGGGAAAAGCATTTCAAGCTAAAGCCTATCAAATTGATGATTTTGTTTTAGAGATGCCAGCATCAGCAACCGATATTGCTACAATTACACGAAATTCGATTTTGTTATATGAAAAGCTTAAGCATTTACCACGGTATATATTGAGTAATAAATATTTTTGGTTATGGTTTATGTTCAAACGATGTTATAGTGTAGCACTTGTAATGATGGAGAAAAAAGAAGTTTCATCATTTAACAATCAATGGTTATTAGGTGGTCGAAGGGGATTATTCTTTGGAATCATCTCTCGTTGTTATTATCGCGTAGCTCTAACGGTTGATGAAGATCATAATGTAGATAGATATTATCTAACAAAGTTTACATTTGAAAGTCCTTCTAGATTTAGAGAGCTTACATGGCGAACTTTTTCTAGCGAAAAACATATTGTAATGGGATTTATGAGAGCTGTTTATGACACTGTAAAATCTGGGAAAGAAAGATCATCTTGTTATGATGATTTGGCTAAAGACGTTTCTCGTCTAGGTAGTGTTAAAATTCTAGATGTGATGACAGAAGATGACATTTATCATTATGTATTTGATAAGTATCAAGAATACTTAAGAGTTAGCTAATTAATTTTAGTTACACTAAAGCAAAGCGAGGCGATATTAGATGTTGATTAATATTGATACGGGGAAATTAATTACTAGGATTCCACATAAAAAAAGTTTTGAAGCTTGGCGAAAACAGATTAGTAATGAAGATTATCAAGCCGTAGTTGATGAGTTAAATAAAAGAATTGATGAAAATCCTGAAGTGCATACTGCAGGGTGGATACCTGGACATGACTGGACAGAGACTGTGTTTTATCCTATTTATTTAGCATGTAAAAAAGATACGACTTCGGCCGCACTTTTCTTCGGAATTATCGTTTTTATAGTATTTATGGACCGACCAGAACAATGGTCATTAGGTCGTTATCAGGTTAATGATAAAGATATTGCTAGTATGACATATTTTAGAATCGGTCGGTAATTAATCATAGACGTTGCAAATTATTCTTACAAATTAATAGATTTCTCCTACTCATATAGGTTACAATAATATGAGTATTTAGAAAGGGGTTGCATGTATGAGTAAGATTGATTTAGCATCACCTGTGGTGAAATGGGTTGGTGGTAAGCGTCAATTATTAGAACGTTTAATGCCGTTGTTCCCAGAGACATACACTAGCTATTGCGAGCCATTTATTGGTGGTGGTGCTGTATTATTTGCACTGCAACCAGAGAACGTAATTATCAATGATATTAATAGCGAGTTGATCGGGGTTTATCAAGCTATTAAAGATAATGTAGATGCATTGATTAAAAGGTTGGAGCAGTTTGAGAACACAAAAGAGTGCTTTTATGATGTTCGAGGTTGGGACCGTAATGCAGTGGTTTATAATGAGTTAACTGATATTGATAAGGCTGCGCGTATTATATTTTTGAATAAAACTTGCTATAACGGATTATATCGTGTAAATAGTGCTGGTGAGTTCAATACACCTTTTGGACGCTATAAAAAACCTAATATTGTTAATGAAAGTACACTTCGTGCTGTCAATAAATACTTTAATACGGCTAATGTGACTATATTGAATACGAGCTATTCTGAAGCGGTTCAAGGTTTGCCAGAAAATAGTTTTGTTTATTTGGATCCTCCATATGATCCAATATCTGTAACAGCCAGTTTTACTGGTTATAATGCGGGAGGATTTAGTCGAGAAGATCAAATTGCTTTACGTGATTGCTGTCGGAATCTTGATGCGGCTGGTATTAAATTTATGCTTTCAAACTCTGCAACAGAATTTATACAAGATATTTATAGTGATTTTAATATTACTATTGTTCCTGCAAAACGTGCTATTAATTCCGTAGGTTCAAAACGCGGCTGTGTAGATGAGGTTATTGTAAGAAACTATGAGTAAGGCGGTAAAAGCTAGAAAAGTAGATATTACTTGGGATAATTTGAATACTAAATATAATATAGTTGAATCTGTTAATAAATATGGTTATTATAAGATTTCTGCTGATGAAATTAAAGAGTTTTATGAGCCACGTTTAGCAGTTAAATTTGATCATTATGATGAGCGGCCAAAATTATTTCTTGAACATGATTTGACGATTTTACCTATTACTAGGGGTGATTATTATATATCTCGTATAAAAGCCTATCATAAGTTTGAATTTATAGACTCTGATATAACGTATTTAACTCCGCCTGAATATATTAAGAGTCTTGATGTACACTCTATAAATAGTGAAAGCAAAGCGTTAAATATGGCCTATATATCAGGTATATTAGGCGATTTTTTAGAGGATGAGAAGTTATTACCTACTGTTGCAGGGCGTATGAGTTCTGAAAACTTTAGTTTTTATGCAAGTTTATATAATGATGATGTGGCTATCAGTTCATTTATAAATGTAGAAAATTCTCAGATTGAAATTGATGCAGCTTTTGAAGGTATTCGTAGCTTGGCTTTTATGGAAGCTAAGCGTGATTTATCAGATAATTTTTTGATTCGTCAATTATATTACCCATTCCGCACTTGGCAACGTAAAATGGGGGATAAACCTGTTCGTCCAGTATTTTTAATTTATTCTAATAGTATTTTTTATTTATATGAATATAAATTTACTGATCTACAGAACTATAATTCTTTAGAATTAGTTAAGCACAAACGTTATTGCTTAGAAAATACACATATCTCGAGAAGGGATGTGAAGATGATAATGGATATAGTGCGATTTAATCGAGAACCATTAGTACCATTTCCACAGGCGGATTCATTTGAACGTGTAATTAATATTTGTGAATTGTTATATATTAATGATATGGAAAAAGACTCCATAACTGATGAATATTCCTTTGATACACGTCAATCTTCTTATTATTTAGATGCAGCAAGATACTTAGGTTTTGTAGAACGAAGTATAGATGAAGATGGACATCGTTCTTATTGTTTAACTAAATTAGGGTATGAATTGTTTTCTATGCCTTATAAACAACGACAGCTAAAGTTGATAGAAAGGATTTTATCTTTTAAAGTCTTTTATCTAGCGTATAAAGCGTATTGTGATAATGAAGAGATGCCGTCTAAAGAAGAAATTATTACTATTATTTTGCAGTCTGGTGTTGTAGATCCTAAAACTAAACTACCATATAGCAAATCCACTAATAAAAGAAGAGCAGGAACAGTGACTTCTTGGATTAACTGGATTATTAGTACTATTAATAATTAAAAATATGTTATTACTTATATTAATTGAGAGGTGATATATATGTGTAATAATGAACGACCTATAATTCAATCGCATGGATTTGATGGTAGTGAACCTACTCGAATCTGCCCACATTGTCATATTGAAAAGCCTATTAGTGATTTTGGCTATCGACAAATGTCTAGTGGTGGACAGGTTAGAAATCAATCTTGGTGTAAAGCTTGTCGATCTAATTCTAATAGATGAAATTTTAGTATAAGGATAATAATAAAAAGTCCGTCTAGTATTAGAACTTTGTATTCTAATACTAGACGGACTTTTTATTAGGCAAGTAAATAATATGCTTATATAAATAAGATTATATGAAAATATACATGCTTGTATTAAAGTTTAAGCTGGATATTATGACTCATAATTATAGTTAATGGCGATATTTTGAATTATGAAGATAAGATGATAAAATAAGAATATATATTAATGTGAGAGTATAAAAGTATTACATCTATAAATAGACGTGATGAATGTTTTTACAAAAGTAGCGATTAATGTATTTTGAATTATATCATATAGCTACTTATATCCTTTAGTGTTAACGATAATAAAGTTGTTTGTATTTAGGCATTTTTTTATTTGGTTTATATACATGGAGGTTTTTATGGAACGTTTCACGATTAGAAAAAATGATTACTTGTCTGAGCATACGCTTGTTTATTATCATCAACCATATCTTCATTATCAAGAACCAGGCAATCCAGATTTTTTGAATGTTTTGAAAAATTTAATTAATGATGAGGGTCAAAGGCGTATTGATGCTGCTCGGCAGGAAGTGTATGATATAGTACATAAGGATTTACCTGCTATTATGGAGGAGCGTCAATTAGATGAAGCAGTGATTGTGGTAGTACCTCGATCTAAGGTATTTACACGACCATCCCAATTAGGTTTTAGATTAACAATTCAAGATTGTGTGCGGATGCTTCGTGCTAATGGTTATCCTAATATGATAGATGGAACAGAATGTATTAAGCGACATACAGAAACGAAAACAACCCATTTACGTAAATTTTTACGAGGATACTTTAATAATGGACCTGAACCATATAAAGGAATAACAAAGGCTACCTGTCATATTAATGCTGATATGGTACGAGATAAAGTTGTCATTTTAGTTGATGATATTTATACTCCAAAAGTAAATGTTGATGAGGATTGCGCTCAGGCGTTACTAGATGCGGGAGCTAAAAGAGTTATACTATATGTTATCGGACGTACACAACATAATAATTAATATGTTGATTTATAAAGAGGTAAGACTGTGAATATTAGTGATATAGCACTTAAAATATGGGCAGCCCAAATAGTAGGTACTATACCTTCAAGAGCACAATTTCATAAACTATATAACTCCGAGTCTAACTTTCTTAGTGCCATAAAGGATGATATTCAAGTAATTGATATGGTGAATCAGTTAACTAAAGAGATAGAGACTAATACTGCTCTTGATGGAGTAATATGTATATTTGATCAAGATTTTCCTCTTATCAATCCAACTGTTAAGGCGAAAGGTGATAGACCTTATTTGTTGTTTTATAAGGGCGATATATCTCTGTTACATCATTTGAATAATAATGTTGCTGTTATTGGACATACAAGCCCTAGTGAAAATATTCAAAAACGAGAGCGAAAGATTGTTTCACAGCTTGTAAAGGAAGAGCAAGTTATTGTTAGTGGTCTTGCTAAAGGTTGTGATGTAATTGCTCATGAAGAATGTATGCGACTAGCTGGTAAAACAATTGCTATATTACCATCACCTATAAATGAAGTTTTACCTAAAGAACATACAAAACAAGCAAAACAGATTGTAGAGACTGGTGGGTTACTTATAAGTGAATATTATACATCACCTAGTAATCCTAGATTTGAGATGACTAAGCGCTATATCGAGAGGGATCGTTTACAAGCTATGTTTGCAAAGGTTGTTATCCTAATTGCAAGCTATGCTGTAAAAAAGGGTGATAGCGGTGCTAGACATGCTATGAATAAAGCATTGAAATACAAACATCAAGCTTGTGTTATGTATGATGAAAAGCAAGATAGTCATGTTGATGAAATGGAATTAAATAAACAGTTTGTTGAGGCGGGTAGTGTAAAAGTGTTAGCAAAAGCTGCTCGAAAGAATCCTGTTTTCATCACCATTGATGAAATAGCAAAATATAGAATTAGCACTTTAGAAAGAGTGACTAGTACAAAGCAAGATAATTTATTCTAATATTATATTAGGAGGAATCCTTGTTTCATATACTCGATATAGATAATACATTATTCTTTACTAATGATTTAAATAATAAAGCATACATATTTGCTTTATCCTTGTTGGGGTTGAAAGCATTAGCACCTTGTAAAAGAATCACAAGAACGGTTGTTGCGTCATGGTATCCATCTCTGACGAATGCAGAAATGATTGATATTGTACAGATGAAACAAACATATGTAAGTGAGAATTTGCATCTTATCAGTATTAATGAAGAATTATATCAGCTTTTGCAAGAAGTAAACGCAAATATGGTCGGGCTTTGGACTGCTGCAGATCCGAGTAGAATTGAAAAAATTTTAGACTATAATAATATTACAGATTATAAACATATTCGTTTTAGCGATAAAAGCCAAGATGACATATGTCTTGGTATTCAAGAGTTTTGTCAGATATTTAACTGTGAAAAGAATGAGTTATGCTTTTACGAGGATGATAGAAATGTAATCATATATTTACAGTTACAGGGTGTTAAAGTTAAAGAAGTTGTTGTATAGTTAAGAGCTCTACCTCAATTGAGGTAGAGCTCTTTATTTTATCTAAGTTTTATTTCTTTAGGGCTGCCATTTCGAATATCCAAATCCCATCATAATAATGCTCACCACGAGCATGCCGTTACCAATGGTAATGGCGCTTTCACTTGTGGCTAGACAGGTAATAAAGGATCCGATGGCCATAATGATTGTGCCTAGTATAGCAGATAGTTTATGAATTGCCATGATAATCACCCTTTGCTTTCACTAACAACATTAGGTTTAACAATATACGTAATGACTGCGTACAGTAGGGCTCCGATTACAATCCCGTTCAGCGAAGCCAGTCCGAATGGAATGAATTTCACGCACACTAATGCAACGGCCCATGTAATCCATGGAACTAGATTCCATTTTTTGAAAGTCGCTTTGTTGTAATCGATATATTTTCCGCGATGAACTAGGTAAAAGTCCGCTAGGATAATACCGCATAGAGGCGGAACGATGATGCCTAGTGTACTTAAGAATACAAAGAGAGAGTCGATTTTATATGGTTGTGTCATTGTTGCTAATGTAGAGATTGCAATGAGCACGGCTAGCATAATATTTCTGTTTAGTTTGAAAGAATTTGCTAGGTTCAATGATGTTGAATACAGGTTCGCACCATTTGTTGTAAAAATGTTTGTAGTCAACAATAGTAAGCTTGGGAACACGAGGCCAAAGCTTAGTAGTACATTGATTAAGTCACCATCATTCATAGCAACGCCTGCGATAGCGCCGCAGCTAATCATCAACGTATTGCCGCCCAATAGACCGATTGTGCTCGCTGTAATAACATCTTTCTTGCTTTTACCATAACGCATAATATCGGCGATACATGTGGCAGTGGATAGAATCCATGTACCGATAACGATGGTAATGCCTGACAGTAAATCGATAGGTTGTAATGGCACATAGTTAAATAGTTCTTGCCAGCCACCGATCGTTTGAACGGAGCGAGCCGCTGTACCTAGTGAAAGGAATACGATAGATGGAATCGCAATATAGCCGAATACGGCAAGTGATTTAATACCGAGAACTGCAAAGATACCCATGATAACGGCGCTGAGCATCATAGCAATGACTTCGCCTGTGTAGGAGAGGTTGAATACTTGAGCAATAAAATGTCCATATAAAGCCGCTTGAATAGTGTACCAACCTAGATTGACGATAGGTACGAAGAGAGAGGCAATTCTAGATCCTTCCTGACCGAAGCTGTATCGCGTCAAAAGGGCAAAGGTAAGGCCTGTTTTATAGGCGATTACACTCACTAGACCTGCGATGATACATAAGAAAATATTCCCTAGAATCATGGCTAATAGTAATTCGTTGAAAGTCAGCCCCGCAGCTAACCCGCCACCAGCCATCATACTGGTTACAAGAAAAACGAACCCAGTCCAAACGATGGTGAGAGAAAAGCAGGACTTCCTTGCCCCTAACGGGACTGGCTCCCTAGAATACTCATTATCTGTGTTTGTATCAACTGGTTTTACAAACTCTAATTTCTCCTTACTCATACATCTATACTCCTTTACGTAATAAAAAAAGCTACCATGATGCGTTTTAAGATTTATATAAGCATGGTAGTAAAGACCTATTATGTAGTGTAAATATAGTGGATTTCTCTAATAAAGGATACATATTTAATTTGTCATAAACGAATGGTATTTGTCTTCATTAAAACATACGGGAAATGAATATTCAATATGTATACTATGCATATTAAGCAATGTTGAGAACGATAGATTCTTTAGTGTTAATATTGTAAAAGCAAATAGATATTGTGACTATAATATAGTAAGAAGGTATGAGTAGATGTTACTCCTATGAGATCCTAGTTATAAATAGGCACGTTCTCAAGAGTATAGTATATATACTGATGAGAACGTGCCTTTGCTGCATTACTGGATGTGGTTATTGCTTTTGGGGTATTAATAGCGCTTATTTGTCTCACAAAAGACAAATAGCCCTCCGTTGCCTAGTGTAACTAGATAACTGAAAGGCCATTTCTCAATGTTTTTGTGTAACTAGAGATGAGCCTGACGTTACGACTCGTCAGACTATCTTCTTATATTATAGTAAGGTTATTATATATCGTCAAATTATGATGAATGTGTGTATGGTACGTGGTTTGTTGATGGTATTGTAAAATAAGAAAAACTCCTATTGGCTTTCACCGATAGGAGTTTTTGGTTTTATAATTGTAATTTTATAGTACTTTTAGGCCTATTATTAAGTCACAGATTATAACAAACTAATTATATTTCTTTTACATCATCAGGTATAGCCGGAGGAGCGGGTGGTTTACCCATAGATCTTTCAATGAACACCACAGCCACAAAGACGATGAGGCTGACGATGGAACCAAAGATGATGGACATGATGCCATATGGGTTGCCAACGAATTCCCAGTACACGCCTGCGATGGAGCCGAGCACGATGGACCAAATGCCAGCGCCAGCTGTTGCATTTTTCCAAGTAAGGCCAAGTAGGAATGCGGCGAATGGGCCAGCGGATCTCATTGTGAAAGCAAATACGAGCATCGGAATGATGGCTTTGCTTACGAGGGAGATTATGATAGCGATGATACCGAGGAATAGCACACATAGACGGCTATATCTAGTGAGCTGATCATCGGTGAGGCTTTTACCAAAATGATGTTCCACAATATCCTTGGTAAATACAGTTGCGGCGCCTAATAGGTCGCCTGCGCCTGATGAAAGTGTGGCCGATACGACAGCGGCCATAACGAAGCCCGCCATTACTGGAGGCATGAGGTTAAGTGCTACCGTTGCCACTGCATTGTTGGCTTCAATTCCGGGGAATTCAGCTAATGCTACAAGGCCTAATACGGCAGGAACAAAGGCGAATAGAGCCATAATAATCCCGCAAATGATAGAACCGAGAACGGCCGTTCTTTCATTTTTCGCTGCAAAGTACCGTTGAACTGACTCTTGCCCTGTGGAGAATGTCATGAAGTACATGATGACAAGGCCGATGATGGTTTTCCAACCCACCTTTGTAAAGCCTAGCTGTTCAGGTGGCAATTTTGTCACTACCGATTCCCAGCCACCTACATTGTGCAACACAAACGGCACCGCGAGGGAGAAGCCCCCAACGAGAACGAAGAAATGGATAACGTCTGTCATCGTTACGCTCCACATACCGCCGGACATGGTGTAAATTACGAGTACCGCACCGCAGATGAGGATGGCGAGCTCTGTTGAAAGTCCGGTGAGAACGCTAATAATGGTTGCAGTTGCTGTAATCTGTACGCCTGCTAGTGTAATTGTTGCCAGCATGGACAGAATGGAAGTAATGAGATGACTGGACGCGCCGAAGCGACGGCCGATGATCTCCGGTACAGTTGTTGCCATGGCACGCCGTAAAAGCGGTGCGATGAAAGCAACGAGAATAACACCAATCCCTGCAGATACGACGTACCAACCTGCAGATAAGCCCCACGAACCATACGCTTTCGCTGCTACACCTACGGTGCTCCCACCACCGATTTCTGTAGCCGCTAATGTGCCTGCCGTCATAAGAACCCCAATACGACGACCTGCGAGTAGATAGTCAGTACTATCTTTTACACGAATATGACAATACACGCCGACTAATAAATTCAGTAATAAATAGGCGCAAACAATAACCCAAATAATAGTCAGAGAATCCATATGACACCTCCAAAAATTTACACTATCTAGAGATTCATACTAAATCACCCTTACTACTTGCGGTGCATATATCAAGTATAGTTTAATTATCCATAAAAACTGGGGAAAATACAAAGAGGAGTTTCTTGGAACGTTGGAGAATGTATATATATTAGGAACTAAAATATAAAATTATTAATCATAGGCACAGCCTTATTTACATAGTATACTTATGCTAATAAGACTGTGCTTATTTTATTGAGAGACAAGATTCATTTTTTGAGAGAGGTTTTTATGATTCAACGTATTTTGATGCTAGCTCTTGTGTTGCTGGCTTTCACCATGCCTACAGAGGCAATTACATTTCAGGAGCTGAAGACGTCACCACAGTTTAAGCTTGTTTATTCTCAGTCGATGAATGGGCCCATAGAGAGTGGTGGCTTGTATATCTATTTAAACACTTATTCGATTGAGGCCCTACGCTATGCACCGCCACAGTATTCCTTGCGCGGGACTTACTATATTGTGATGGATACGTCTTATCAATCTATCATCAATGAGAGACAGCTCACCGTGGATTATGATACTAACTATTCGTTAGCGACACTTATTCATTCGTCTCGTATCATGAATCCGAGCCCGTCTATGCTGGCTTTGATTGAGGCTAGTGAAAGTAAGTCTGGTTTAGCTATGACAGGGGTAGATGTAGCGAGATATACATTTGATGGGGCGACAAAGCCAATGCATTATGTAAACGATACGCGTAAGGTCCCACTTAACCGTAATAATACTATTATATATGATATAGCGGATGCTATGTTTGTATCTGTATATCAGCAGCATTTTGATGATATTGTGGCCCAATGAGGTGGATGATGAAACGCATATATTTACTTTCACTATGGTTACTAAGCTGCCTCGTGTTGCCAATGCAAATCCAAGCCGTATCACAAGCTGACTTATTAAACGCAGAACGATTTGAACACATCGATTCGAGTGCTGACTCTGGAAGAGGAGATGGAAAATATTTGGATCTTTCATCTGTTAAGTCTGTAACGGCGCCGAATGGCCATCGTCGTATTGAAGCCGTCATTTATGTTTCCATGCCTGCTGCGAATATGATTCAAGGACTTTCAGTACAATACGATTACCAAATGGATCGTTCTTTGCGCCATTTGATTAATGATCATGATAGAAGTTTAAAACAAGGTGATAAGACCCCATATATCTCTATTTGGCGTGCAAAGCAAGGAAGTTCAGGAATTACAGGGACCGTTAATGATGGCGGTACCTATTACAATAATGGACAAATTCGCCAACAACGTATATATGCAGAAAATCTAAAAGCTATGATTCTACCTGCTGAATTTGGTGATGAAAAATATAAATTGCCTAATTTGATCTATAAAAAGATCTTTGGACTATCTTATGATGATGAGTTGTAATATTTATGTATGGCACTAGAGTGGTTAAAACAGTGAATAAACATAGATTAAAGATAAAACTTGTTTTTGGACTCCTAATAAAGCTTGTGCTTTTACTTATTTGGGGAATCTCTATTTGGGCTTTCTATACATTGCTCTATGATCGATATGTATTAGAAGCATATCCATTAAGGGATTATTTGCCAGTATTGATATTTACCTTTGGGAATATTTGGGTTTTACCGTGGCTTATTTTGTGGCATGAGAAACTATATCCAGCGTTTGATAAACCAAAAATTTATTATAGAGTGAAAGCTTGGTACTTTTCTTTGAAAGACCAATCTTTAGTGGGGACATTTATCTTTTATAGTATAGATTTTGTTATAAAGCTAGGGATATTAATGTATGGCACTATTATTGTTTTAGCTATTGTTATTTTTGTGTTTCTTACCTGGCTCCGATTCTGATTATTATTGGACTGATATTTCATTAGCTTTTGAAAGCTCCTAAATACGCATATTAGATTTCTGATATATTTTTAACTTATTTACATAATGTAAAAGCCAAGCTATTCATAGTTAGGAATAACTTGGCTTTTATTAGTTTATTCGTATATTTATATAATATAATGCTTATTGTATCGCATATTAGTTCGTTCTATAATAGACTTAGGATAGTTAGGCGAGGTTGGGCCTCTCTTCGTTTTTGAAGGGAGGGTTGCTTATGAGTGGTTATAAAATCATTATGATTATCCTTGGGATTTTATCAGTCATGATATCCTTTGGAGCACTTGTGGCGCTTATTTGTCTAGAAATAGCAAAATAGCCCTTCGTTTCTTCGGAAATTAGATAAAACGAAAAGGCCATTTCTACATGTTATTTGTTTGTGAGATGAGCCTGACGTCACTACTCGTCTGACTATCTACTTATATTATAGGGATAAAGGGATATATCGTCAAATGGAGATAAACCTTATATATACCAATTATAGATATATCATACATATACTAAATTATAAAATTATTAATAATAGGCACAGCCTTGTTTACATAGTATACTTATGCTAATAAGGTTGTGCTTATTTATGTTGTAATGTGAGAGAAAAAAGAGAGGGTTTTATGTTACGTAAAAGTTTGATTATCATGGCTGTACTAGCTGCTTTCACCATGAATGTAAGCGCTGTACAGATAGAAGTGCCAGCAGGACAGCCACCTATACCAGGGGCAGATGCGAATATCCCTGCCAATGCCTATGAAAACTATCGGGCCGGTAGCTTGAGCAATGTAGGAGCTAGTGATGTTATAAAATTACATTCTGAATCTAAAAAACGCATGGACATGTATGTAACTGACTGGGGACTAACACGAGATGAAGTCAATCAGATAGCAAGCGATTCGGAGAAGTTGATGGACTTACTTGTTAATGAGTCTGCAGTTGTGTTGTTGCATGATGAGCGTAATAACATTCGGGCATCTGTTCCTGGACTACTATTAGCAAGTAAGTATTACCCAAAACGCAGTGATGGTGAACGTTTATCTATTGTAAGAGAGAATTCCATATTTTTTGCGATTGGTACAAAACAGAATTATGATGATGCATTAGGCAAATTAAAATCAGAGCGAAAAGGGGAGTTTACATATCCGGGTATCACACATGGTAAATGGGCTATTGAAACTGAGTCTTTCGGTGAGAATACGCCTGCTATGGTTGCTGTAGTTGGTTTATTTAATCAACCGAATCAAGAATATATGGTAGGTCTTAGCTACAAAAATCAGCCTGTTACCGGCAAGCTCGAGCACGTTATGAGTAATTATGTAATTCCGTCGATTCGATCGTTAGATGACATGGATCATTATAGTGAAAGTATTCAATGGGATAATTTCACATATCGTATTCCTAAAGGGCTCAAACTAATAGCACAGAAATCGTTAAAGGACTCTGCCGAAATGAGAGACTATCGTGGATCAGGTATCCGACTTATTGTAGCTAAGAAACCTGTAAAAGTAGATGATAAATATATCTATTCATTTATTGACGAGATTTCGGAAATAAAGCCAGAAAGTCAAATCATAGGTGATGCACCTATTCAATCAGCATCTGTTTGGAATAATGGCGTTCCTAGTCTTTTAGTAGATAACTATCAACCAGGAAAAACGTCTTTAATGCATCGATTCTTACGTGATGACAAGAATGTATATATAATGAGCTTAGTTTATATTGATGGGGCTACGCCATATTCTCATATTCAGCTGCGTAATACGGTAGAATACTCTGATTTTGCAAATGTTGAGACACTGCGGAATAAAGTAATCCGTATGCAAAGTAAAGATAAAATGTAATTCAGTTGTTTATAAGATCGTTCAGGAGAGAGAACATGAAAAGAAAATACATGATTACGGGGCTTGTTATCGGCCTGCAATTGGTAAGTGGTTATAGTTATGTGACAGATGCAAGTTGGTTGAGCAAAACGTGGGATCGCCTTGAAACAAATGCAGCGAAACAGTCTTACGATTGGCCGAAAGCTGAGCAGTATACTCATTATGCGGGAGGACAACTTGTAGGTGCTAACTTACCAGACGAGGATATGATGGTTCTTGGTGTTTCATTAGGTAATACCTTTGATAGTGTGAAAGCAAGTTTGGGGCAGCCTACTAAAGAAACTAGTAGAGGACTCACCTATGGTGGTGTTACCTTTGGGAGTTTTAAAATGGATGGTGTAGAGTCAGTTGTTACCTATATGATGATCGAGAATCGTGATGCCACAACACATAGAGGCATTGCCGTAGGCGACTCCATGCGAAAAGTCCTTAATGTATACGGTAGACCTGATTTAGTAGACTCTAATAATCGATGGTTTTATGGGAAATATCGCTATCGTACGGATATGATGCATGGCATACAATTTGAACAAAAAGGCGATAAAGTAAGTAAAATTATGATTTATAGATAATTATATTAGAATAAAAGAGACGAAAAAGCCGAGCTACGTTAAATTTTGAGTAGCTCGGCTTTACTTATAAACATAACTATTTATTAACTTTTATGTACTCGATTATGAGTATAATTATAAGATTTATGAAAAACATATGAATTAATTTATTGTTTTATGCTAAAATGAAGTTAATTATACGGTGTTTGGCGACTTATAGATTATATATCACGTTTAAATAGTAAATTTTGGCAATAAAAAACTCAATTCCGAAGAATTGAGAGTAGGTGCCCTACGTCGGGCAGCCCGAAGGCATTGTAAATTAATTTGTATTTGAACTCGTAATGTAATTCTGTAAACCTCCAAAACTAGTTGGATTAATTATAGTATAGTTAAGCATTTGATGAATGTCAATTATTAATTTCCAAAGGAGAGGACTTATGGAAACGCAAGCATCGAACCAACTTATTTCAAGTCATTTGAAAGGATATCCAATTAAAGATTATTTTGTGGGGTTAGATATTGGTACAAGCTCAGTGGGCTGGGCAGTAACCAATAAGGCCTATGAGTTGCTGAAATTTCGATCTCATAAAATGTGGGGAAGTCGTTTGTTTGATGAGGGAGAATCCGCTGTAGCACGTCGTGGATTCCGGTCCATGCGTCGTCGTTTGGAACGTCGTAAATTACGCTTAAAACTATTAGAAGAATTGTTTGCTGATGCTATGGCACAGGTGGATTCTACATTCTTCATGCGTCTTCGTGAAAGTAAGTACCACTATGAGGATAAAACGACCGGTCATAGTTCTAAACATATTTTGTTTATCGATAAAAACTATACTGATCAAGATTATTATAAAGCGTATCCTACTATTTATCATTTGCGTGCAGAGTTAATGAAAGATGGTACTGATGATATTCGTAAGTTATTCTTGGCAGTACATCATATTTTAAAATACCGTGGTAATTTTCTCTATGAAGGGGCTTCATTTGATTCAAATGCTTCAACGCTTGATGATGTGCTTAAACAAGCTTTAGAAAATATTACATTTAATTGCTTTGATTGTAATTCTGCTATTAGCTCTATAGGGCAAATCCTTATGGAGGCTGGAAAAACAAAATCTGATAAAGCCAAAGCCATAGAACATTTGGTTGATACATATATAGCTACTGATACAGTAGATACTTCTAGTAAAACTCAAAAAGATCAAGTCAAAGAAGATAAAAAAAGACTTAAAGCATTTGCAAATTTAGTATTAGGTTTAAATGCTAGTCTTATAGACTTGTTCGGCTCTGTAGAAGAGTTAGAAGAAGACCTTAAAAAGCTTCAAATAGCAGGAGACACATATGACGATAAACGAGATGAGCTAGCTAAAGCTTGGAGTGATGAGATTTATATTATTGATGATTGTAAATCTGTATATGATGCTATTATACTCCTGTCCATTAAAGAACCCGGTCTTACTATTTCTGAATCTAAGGTAAAAGCTTTCAACAAGCATAAAGATGATTTAGCTATATTGAAATCTTTATTAAAGGCTGATAGAAGCATTTATAATGAGATGTTTAAGGCTGATGAAAAAGGTTTACACAATTATGTACACTATATTAAACAAGGTCGTAAAGAGGAAACAAGTTGTAATCGCGAAGAGTTTTATAAGTACACTAAGAAGGTCGTAGAGGGACTACCAGACTCTAAGGATAAAGAATATATTCTTAGTGAAATTGAATTACAAACGTTATTGCCATTACAGCGGATTAAAGATAATGGTGTTATTCCATATCAATTACATTTGGAAGAGCTTAAAACTATTCTTGATACATGTAAATCTAAATTCCCATTCTTAAATGTAGTGGCAGATGGTTATTCTGTAGCAGATAAACTCATTAAAATGCTAGAGTTTCGCATTCCGTATTACGTAGGGCCTTTAAATACTCATCATAATGTAGATAACGGTGGTTTTGCTTGGGCGGTTCGTAAAGCGTCTGGACGAGTAACTCCGTGGAATTTTGATGATAAAATTGATCGGGAGAAATCAGCAGCAGCTTTTATCAAAAACCTTACTAATAAATGCACCTACCTTTTGGGTGAGGATGTGCTGCCCAAATCATCACTTTTGTATAGTAAGTTTATGTTGCTTAACGAACTTAATAATGTACGTATTGATGGTAAACCATTAGAGACAAAGGTAAAAGCGCATCTTATTAAGGCCGTATTTAAGCAAGACCATAAAAAAATGACCAAAAATCGGATAGAGCAGTTTTTAAAAGATAATGGTTATATTTCAAAAACTCATAAACATGAGATTACAGGTCTTGATGGAGAAATTAAAAATGATTTAGCCTCTTATCGTGATATGGTTCGTATTCTTGGGACTAATTTTGATGTATCTATGGCTGAAGACATTATTGCGGATATAACTATCTTTGGTGAAAGTAAGAAAATGTTGCGAGAAACATTGCGTAATAAATTTTCTTCGCGCCTTGATGATGAAGCTATCAAAAAATTGTCAAAATTAAGATATCGAGATTGGGGCCGTCTTTCTAAGAAATTACTAAATGGTATCGATGGTTGTGATAAGATTGGAGACGGTACTTCTGTAACCATTATAGAAGCAATGCGTGATTTTAGCTATAACTTAATGGAACTATTAGGCGATAAATTTTCCTTTATGGAACGTATTCAAGAAATAAATGCTAAATTAACAGAAGATCAAATCGTGAACCCTCATGATATTATCGATGATTTAGCGCTTTCACCTGCTGTTAAACGTGCGGTATGGCAAGCATTGCGCATCGTTGATGAGGTTGTACATATTAAAAAAGCTTTACCGGCTCGTATCTTTGTAGAAGTAACACGGTCAAATAAAGCGGAGAAAAAGAAAAAAGATTCCCGCCAAAAACGATTATCAGATTTATATGCAGCGATAAAAAAAGATGATGCATTATTAAGCGGACTTACGAACGAAGAGTTTGGAGGGCTAAAATCAGGACTAGCTAAATATGATGATGCGGCTTTAAGAAGTAAAAAGCTTTATTTATACTACACTCAAATGGGACGCTGTGCTTATACTGGTGAAGTTATAGATTTAAGTCAGTTAAATACAGATAACTATGATATTGATCATATTTATCCTCGTAGCCTTACCAAGGATGATAGTTTTGATAACTTAGTGTTATGTAAACGAACTGCAAATGCTCAGAAATCAGATACATATCCAATTAGTAAAGAAATTCAAAAGGCACAAAAGGCATTCTGGATATTCTTAAAGCAACAAGGTCTTATTAGTGAACGGAAATATGAGCGCCTTACTCGCATTACACCACTTACAGCTGATGATTTAAGTGGCTTTATTGCTCGTCAACTAGTAGAAACTAATCAATCTGTTAAGGCTGCCACAACATTACTGCGTCGTCTTTACCCAGGTGTTGATGTAGTCTTTGTAAAGGCTGAAAATGTAACAGACTTCCGTCATGATAATAACTTTATCAAAGTTCGCTCATTGAATCATCACCATCATGCTAAAGATGCTTATTTAAATATTGTTGTTGGTAATGTATATCATGAAAGATTTACTCGTAACTTCCGTGCATTCTTTAAAAAGAATGGAGCTAATCGTACATATAACTTAGCGAAGATGTTCAATTATGATGTAAATTGCACAAATGCTAAAGATGGAAAAGCTTGGGATGTAAAAACAAGCATGGATACTGTTAAGAAAATGATGGACAGCAACGATGTTCGAGTGACGAAACGTTTATTAGAACAAACTGGTGCATTAGCTGATGCAACTATATATAAAGCTACTGTTGCAGGGAAAGCTAAAGATGGTGCTTATATAGGGATGAAAACCAAGTCTAGTGTATTTGCAGATGTTTCTAAGTATGGTGGCATGACAAAAATTAAGAATGCCTATTCTATTATTGTTCAATATACAGGTAAAAAAGGCGAAGTGATTAAGGAAATCGTGCCATTGCCAATCTATTTAACAAATCGAAATACAACTGATCAAGATTTAATTAATTATGTAGCATCTATTATTCCACAAGCAAAAGACATTTCTATCATTTATGGAAAACTGTGCATTAATCAATTAGTTAAGGTTAATGGATTCTATTATTATTTGGGTGGGAAAACTAATAGTAAATTCTGTATTGATAATGCGATTCAAGTCATTGTTTCAAATGAATGGATTCCATACCTCAAAGTGCTTGAGAAGTTTAATAATATGAGAAAAGATAATAAGGATTTGAAGGCAAATGTTGTATCAACAAGAGCTCTTGATAATAAGCATACGATAGAGGTTAGAATCGTAGAAGAGAAAAATATAGAGTTCTTTGATTACTTGGTAAGTAAACTTAAAATGCCTATATATCAAAAGATGAAAGGGAATAAAGCAGCTGAATTATCAGAAAAGGGATATGGTTTATTTAAAAAAATGTCTTTAGAAGAACAGAGTATTCATTTGATAGAGCTTTTAAACTTATTAACAAATCAAAAAACTACTTTTGAAGTTAAGCCTTTAGGAATAACAGCATCTAGATCAACTGTGGGGAGTAAAATAAGTAATCAAGATGAATTTAAAGTTATCAATGAATCCATTACAGGATTATATTCTAATGAAGTAACTATAGTTTAAAACGAATGTGTTAGTATTAGGGGTTATTATGAGTTGGCGTACGGTAGTCATAAGTAGTCGTTCTAAGTTAGATTTTAAAATGAATTACATGATTATTCGCAAAGACTTTGAGACGACTAAGGTATATATTGATGAAATATATATGCTGATTGTTGAATCTACGGCGGTGAGTCTCACCGCCGTACTACTAAACGAGTTGATTAAGAAAAAGGTGGCTATTGTGTTTTGTGATGAGAAACGGAATCCAGCCAGTGAGCTTCTTCCGTTACATGGTAGTCACAATAGTAGTAAACGATGTTTTGAACAGGCTGAATGGTCTAAAGAGTTGAAAGCTTCTATATGGACAGAAATTGTACGACGTAAGATTATGAATCAAGCAGAGCTATTACAGCATCAGGAGTTAGTTGAAGCAGATTTACTATACCAATATCTTGATGAGTTGACTCTAAATGATGAAACTCAACGTGAGGGGCATGCTGCAAAAGTATATTTTAATGCTTTGTTTGGAAAATCATTTTCTCGCGAACAGGATAATGCTATTAATGCAGCACTGAATTATGGATATGCGATATTGCTTTCTGTGGTAAATCGAGAGATTTTATCGTTAGGTTATATTACTCAGCTAGGTCTTAATCATTGTAATCAATTTAATCCGTATAATTTAGGTTCTGATTTGATGGAACCGTTGAGAGGCTTTGTTGATGCGGTTGTTATCAAGTCGATACCTACAGAATTCAATCGAGATGTTAAATTGTCACTTATAGAATTACTATCTGAAGATGTAAAAATTAATGATACTATTCAGACATTTAGTGCTGCTATTCGCATTTACTGTAAAAGTGTATTTGATGCATTGCGGAATCAAGATGCTTCAGAGATTAGGTTTATAGAATATGAGCTATAGATTTATGAGAATACTAGTGATGTTTGATCTACCGACGTCGACTTCGGTAGATAGAAAAGAATATAGGAATTTTAGAAAGTATTTAATTGTATCAGGATTCCTCATGTTACAAGAATCTGTGTACTCAAAATTAGTTCTTAATACAACTAGTGCCAACATTATAATGGACCATGTACGTAAAAATAAGCCACCTAGTGGTAGCTTGTTTATGTTAACTGTTACAGAAAAACAGTTTTCAAGAATGGAGATTGTAGTAGGAGATAAGCAAAGTGAGGTTATAGACTCAACGGAGAGGGTGCTTATGATATGAAATTGATGTATCAAGATTCTACGTTAGACTTTGAAGTATCTAGTGATAAGGTAACGGTTATATCATTTGAGAATTGTAAAGTATTTCGACGTATGGTCACAGAGCTTGATATACAATGCGATGGAGGGGAAGGCCCCTGGATTTTAAATGATAATAATAAGGCGTTCAATTTAGATAAATATGGACATATAATACTTAATCCATTATATGTAGATATAAATAGTAAAGCCTTATTAACCAAATTACAAAATCAATTATCTAAAGAAGCCTTGTTGATGACAGAAGAGGTGGCAGATATTGTAAATCGTCTTCATGCTTTTTATTATTCTTTAGAATTTGGATATCCTTTATCAATCCAACATAAACTTGAAATTGGTACTGCTGAACTTATTAAGTTAGGTAGCTTTAACTTTGAGTTTAATCGTACAGGGGATATTATGGATTTCATGTCCTACATAGAAGTGGTTGATACATTATTATCTCCCATGGTATATATTATGGTAAATCTAGATTTAGTTTTAAATGATGATGAGATTAATGCATTTTATCACAACATGTTGAGTAGACAATTACGATTAGTTTGTTTAACGACAGGATCTTTTGTTAAAGAAAATCTTGATAAAAGTCTTATTAATGGGTATATTTTAGATAATGATTTTTGTGTTATTTAAGGAGTATACAGAATTACACCTGGTGGTAGCCCGAGTTACTCTTGAGCCTCAAATTTAATTTGGGGTTTGAGAGTAGTGTAATTCTGTAAACCTCTAAAACTTTCACTTGGTCCCAGTTGGCAATTAAGCCGTTTGAGAGTAGTGTAATTCTGTAAACCTCTAAAACCTCTTTGACCTGCTCAGTGCATTTCTTCTTGTTTGAGAGTAGTGTAATTCTGTAAACCTCTAAAACTATAACATGAGTAAGGGCAAACAAATTACAGTTTGAGAGTAGTGTAATTCTGTAAACCTCTAAAACGGGAGCGACGATGAACATACTTGATAAGGTGTTTGAGAGTAGTGTAATTCTGTAAACCTCTAAAACGTCTACGCCCGGACGGTAATTCGATAAACAGTTTGAGAGTAGTGTAATTCTGTAAACCTCTAAAACGTCAAAGGTGAGCTTACAGTATCTGCTATGGTTTGAGAGTAGTGCAATTCTGTAAACCTCTAAAACACTCAAATCAAACAGGAAGAAGCTCGTATTGTTTGAGAGTAGTGCAATTCTGTAAACCTCTAAAACTCGCCTTTAGACAATGTAAGCATGGTATCTGTTTGAGAGTAGTGCAATTCTGTAAACCTCTAAAACACAATCAAGTCCAGCAGCTTCGAACTTGTTGTTTGAGAGTAGTGCAATTCTGTAAACCTCTAAAACGTGCACCATATTTCGGAATATACGTATAATGTTTGAGAGTAGTGCAATTCTGTAAACCTCTAAAACTGCTGATATTGAACATGATTGTGTGGGCCCAGTTTGAGAGTAGTGCAATTCTGTAAACCTCTAAAACCGATTATCTCCGAGTTGCACGGCTTGCAACGTTTGAGAGTAGTGCAATTCTGTAAACCTCTAAAACTATCGTATCTGGAAACAATTAAAATCTCGCGTTTGAGAGTAGTGCAATTCTGTAAACCTCTAAAACAAAGTATGTAACTTTACTGTAAAATGTACAGTTTGAGAGTAGTGTAATTCTGTAAACCTCTAAAACCAAAACTGTGTCTAATGAATTAAACCGTAAGTTTGAGAGTAGTGTAATTCTGTAAACCTCTAAAACTATAAAAAATGCTGTTGATACTATAAAGCGGTTTGAGAGTAGTGTAATTCTGTAAACCTCTAAAACATATTCAAGCGATAAACAACGAGATGAGTCGTTTGAGAGTAGTGTAATTCTATAAACCTCTAAAACGCCATACTGCACATTTACGTATGCGGGCCAGTTTGAGAGTAGTGTAATTCTATAAACCTCTAAAACGAAAGAGTTAGAGATAGAGAAAGAGTTAGAGTTTGAGAGTAGTGTAATTCTGTAAACCTCTAAAACGAGTAAATTAGATCCTTCTTTAAAGATTTTGTTTGAGAGTAATGTAATTAGAATTTAGTAGATTATAAATTTGTGAAACGACATAAAAAGCCGAGCTACCTTGTTTTAGTAGCTCGGCTTTATTTGTTAATTTATATATTTATATAATATGATGCTTATTGTATCGTATATTAGTTCGTCCTATAATAGACTTAGGATAGTTAGACGAGGTTGGGACTCTCTTCGTTTTTGAAGGGAGGGATAAGTCTATGAGTGATTATGAAGTAATCATGCTCCTGTTACAAGTAATGGCTATTGTTATTGCTTTTGGGGCTTTAATAGCACTTATTTGCCTTACAAGAAGCAAATAGCCCTCCGTTGCCTAGTGTAACTAGATAACTGAAAGGCCATTTCCTAATGTTTTAATGATTTAGAGATGAGCCTGACGGCACTACTCGTCTGACTATCTACCTATATTATAGGGATAAAGATTTATATCGTCAAATTGAGATAAACCTTATAAATATCAATATAGGTAAATCTTATATACTAAATTATAAAATTATTAATCATAGGCACAGACTTATTTGCATAGTATACTTATGCTAATAAGTCTGTGCTTATTTATTTTATAAAAATTGAGAGAGGGTACTATGTTACGTAAAAGTGTAATTATGATGGCACTAGCAACTGCTTTCACCATAAATGTAAGTGCTGTACAGATCGAAGTGCCAGCCGGACAGCCACCTATGCCTGGGGCGGATGCGAGTATTCCTGCTAATGCGTATGAAGATTATCGACATATTAATAAGGTGGCGGAGCAAGAGGTAGAGTCATATATTCAATTTGTAGAATCGAAGTCTGTAAATCCGGCATCGAAACTGGATAAGTTATATCGAGAACGGTCTGGTTTTGTTAAGGCTTCGGAGCTTGCAGATTATTCGCAGTCTACAGTTGTGTTGCTTCATGAAGGGGATAAGAATATCAGATTATCCGTACCAAATGTTAGCTTACGTGGGGATGTTGTAGAGTCTCCATCCGGAAAACAAGGGCCCTTGTTTGCTGTTCGAAGTCTTAGTGCGTTTTTAGTTGTCGGTCCACCGCATGCTAAAGAGCTTAATAAATATTCTGAAAGTAAAGGAAAATATATGTATCCAGGATTACGGAACACATCTTGGAAGCTCATGTCAAATAATGCCCATGTAATGTATACGGAATTTACACCAAATGATACAAATACATCTTATGGCATTACCTATGGCGGTTGGGTAAATACAGAGGATCCATATCAAGATAAAGCGCCTGAAGTGGTGATGAGTAATTATATTATTCCATCTATCGAATCATTATCTGGATTAGATGCTTATACTAATGTTGAGCATTGGGGTAATTTTAACTATCGTATTCCTAAAACGGCTAAGCTCATCAGTGAAACTGTGGAAGACGAGACATATGATGTAAGAACCTATGAGGATACAGGATTTAAAATGCGGGTAATACGTAGCTTAATCAAGAAAGAAAAGCCAGATGTAACGATTATTAAGATTCCAACATTATATTTTTTACATAAATATAATGATTTAGACACACCTACACAGTATGCAGTAGTATGGAATAATGGGATTGCAGGCTCTTTAGTTGATTCCCATAAGCCTAATAGTGAATCCTATCTCCGTCATGTTGTGAGAGATTCTGTATACGTTTACAGTTATCGTATTAATTATGATAAAAGTAAAACATCTTATACACATAAACAACTGAGAGATATGATCGAATATGTGGGCTTTGATGATGCGGCAAGATTACGAAAAGAGCCACAATGGCGAGAAGAAGGGTCTTATAAGGAGAAACTTGAAGAGAGCCCAGTATTTATACCGTGGTATATGGAATGGATTAATATATTAACTCAATAAGAAATGTAGTTTTAAAGTTTTTATGGTGTAAGCGATTACCGCCAGCTTTTAATTCATAGAATTAGCTCGGCTTTTATTACTGTATTCATATATTTGTATAATATAATGCTTATTGTATCGCATATTAGTTCGCTATATAATAATCATAGGATAGTTAGACGAGGTTGGGCCTCTCTTCGTCATCGAAGGGAGGGATAAGCCTATGAGTGATTATGAAATAATCATGCTCTTATTACAGGTGATAACTGTGGTTATTGCTTTTGGAGCTTTAATAGCGCTTATTTGTCTCACAAAAGACAAATAGCCCTTCGTTATCTTAGATGATTCGATAACTGAAAGGCCATTTCTCAAGCTTTTTTGTTTTCAGAGATGAGCCTGACGGTACGACTCGTCTGACTATCTACCTATATTATAGGGGTAAAGATTTATATCGTCAAATTGAGATAAACTGGAGGTCCTTATGAAACCATTTGAAACAAAGGATTATAAAGCTTTTACTATGTTTGAGAATCGTTGGGCTCTTGTTACGGCTGGAACGCTTGATAATTTTAATACGTGTACGGTTAGTTGGGGTAGTATGGGCAATATATGGGGCCCTAATGGTGGCGATATATCCACGGTGACAGTGTACATTCATCCAGCGCGTTATACTCAAGAGTTTATGGCGAAATATGATACCTTTACAGTTAGCTTTTTCCCTGAGAGTTATCGCAAGGCTCTTGGTTATTTAGGTTCTCATTCTGGCCGCGACGAAAATAAGGTGGCAAATTCTGGCCTAACGCCAGTTGCGGCAAGCGATGGGGTAACTTTCAAAGAAGCAGAGTTAACTTTTGTATGTAAAAAGCTATATGAACACCAATTCGATGAAGCCTATTTGGCAGAAAAGGTAAAAGATTATTACGCATCTAATCCTGCTGTATATACACAAGCTGGGCATGATCGTTGGAAACCACATTATATGTACATTGGCGAAGTAGTTGATGCCATAGAGGGCTAGTCTGTCCACATAACAAATGAAGACATACATACAATTCTTTGGGATACCGTGAATGCTGTATCTTAACTAAGTATATTTTAGTTTTCTAGTACTAAAAAAGTCGAGCTTCTATCGTTTAGTTGCTCGACTTTTGTTAGTTAATTCATATATTTGTACAATATAATGCTTATGAAAGCTATTTTTATAATGGTGCTGATATAGATCGTCTATGCTTCTGGAAATAGGACATGTTCTTGCATTTTAAAACTAGGATTATTGGTAGAATCAAAGAACTCAATCATATTTCGTAATTTTTGAACTTCCTCAGCATTTAAAAAACTTGGATAAAAGATGGTATAGGTAAAGCTATAGATCCCATCATAGGAGCTAAAGGTTAGGATATAATCATCTTTATGGGGTTTATAGATGTGTGTGGATAGTCCAGGAATATTATTATTCCATATAACGGCATAATTAATATAATCTGATGTTGGGTGGTAATAGTAAATATCCCAGAACGTATTTAAATCAGCTTTAAAATTGTAATGACCGTTTATAACAAGTTCATGCGCATATGGGTTTTTAGCAATATTGTCAGTAGAAACAAAGAATATTATATCTCCTTTTTTGTAGTATCTAATATCTTGGTGTTCAGAGCCCTTACTTTCACCTTCGTATATGGCGTCTTTTGGTACGCGGTATTGTATACCATTTAAGCTTTCTATGCGTGAATATTGATTTAATTCATTTAGGTTTTGTACAGAGGGAAGCACATAATTAGCCAATAATTTATCTGTAGGAACCTTGTTCAGGACGGGGTTGTTATCATAATAGATAAACCCTGCGTGATATAAGGGATGACGCATGTTATAGCCCTTAAATTTAAAATTGATTGTGTCGATGGTGAGCGTTGTTTTTTTACCGTTTTTAAAGTGTGGCATCTTCATGCTATCCCAAGTGCTGTAGGTAACAGTAGGATATGAAAATACAGTACCCTTTATATCAGAAATGTGTTTTGCCGGATTGTGTTTTGCCTTGTCTTGAAAGAAATTACGGACGTCTTTATCTGTTAGCTTTTCATAAGCTATTTTTGTATTACGCCAGTCGTAGTCTTTAAAATCTGCGTAGTCAACTTCTAAATTGAGATTACCATTATCGGTAAAAACTCGATAGTCCTCAATGGTTCGACTTGGATTTTTGTAACGTCCTATATGATAATCACTTTTTATGCCTGCTACAGGGAATGAAAGCCGAATTTGGTTGTAATTATCGTGAATGGATATGACTGTATTATGGTAATGTTGACCGCGATATATAGAGGCAGCTTTAGCATACTCAATTTCTTTTTTACTAATACCCTTAGCCTTGTCAGTTGCTTTTAATGTTTCTACATAGTTTGCTACATCCTTTTCAATATCAGGGTTTGTGGCTTGGTAGTTTACGTAGGCATCCTTTGGGATCTTCGAATCTGCACCAGGAATATTAACATCGATAGCTCCTACTGGTGATAATATAGTGCTTATCATGAAAGCACCCGCTAATAATGGTAGTTTTGTCATGGTGGTATCTCCCGTTTACAAGTGGTATTGTAGTAATCCATAGGTTATGTCATTAAGTATAATTATATAACTAAATGAATATATTTTTAAGTGACATGGAGTGTGTTTTGCTTATATGCTACTACTTCCTGTAGGACATGAGAGCTTTTTATAGATATTGTAGTGTTAGGTTTTGATTTCAGTGTGATTATGTTAATATTAGGTCGATAGGTCATTTATAGATTGAGAGACTAGGAGAGAAACATGAAAACAAAATTTATTGCAATTAGTTTAGGTGTGGCTTTATTATTAGCTAGCAATGTGAGTTCAGTTGCCGATGCTAGTTGGTTAAGTAAAGCTATGGAGCGGTTGGAAACGAGCAATGCTAAGCTTTCACCAGCTTGGCCCAAAGCGGAGCAATATCGTCATTATCGGCCAGGGCAAGCCATTGGAGCCCCTTTGCCTGATGAAGATATGAGAATTGCCGGCGTTTCACTAGGTACGTCCTTTGATGCGGTAAAAGCTAGTCTAGGTCAGCCGACGAGCGAGAAACGTGATGAGCTCACTTATGGGGGCATCAAATTTGGACATTCTTTGATGCAAGATAGTCGTCCTATCGTATGGTATATGACTGTCAGCAATCGTGATGCCGTGACTGCCCGTGGCATTGCTGTTGGCGATTCCTTGAAAAAAGTGATGGATATCTATGGCCGTCCTGATTTTATAGACTTTAATAATCGATGGTTCTATGGATATCTACGCTATAACAGTGACAATATTGTAGGTATATTTTTTGAGCACAATGGCAGCAAGGTGACGAAAATTATTATTAGTGACAACTAAACTGCTTTTATTAGTGAAAGTCTTAATACATATATGCAGCCCTTTATCTGTTAAAATGGATAAAGGGCTTTTTAGAATGATAAAATAAAGAGGAATGGCTTATATAGTGACTCCTTTTGTTGATTAGTACTATAAATAGTGTAAATTGATAAAATTTTTATAAAATATAATCCCACAAGAATTGTAAAATCTGATATAATATTAGTATGAAAATCGACGTATGTAAGGACTAAAAAATGGTGTATATGAAGTGATTTTCTAGCCTAGAAAATCACTATATTTTTAGTGTTCAGTCGATATAATCGGAATGTTGTATATATGAAATGACTACGCAAATGCGTAGTTTTTATTATTTTTTGTTTGGTGTAGGTAGTCCCATGAGTGTAGTTAAGCCCTTATTATGGCTATTAGAACCGTATATCGTATACAAAGCCTATTTGTGGGGTGCCCGTTTCATGGCACAACCCTTCACGTGGGAAGGCGAATTAGATTGGTTTGCTTTTATGCTAACCCTATTGCTCGTCATTGATGTGGTGGCGTTGCCCTTAGTGATCTTCTATTGCCCTGGTTTGAATCCTGGGGTACGTGTTCCAGACTGGATTCGCCGTTTAGGAACTCCTATTTACGTCGTCCATAATTGGCTTGATAGTAAGGTGGGTGGCGACACATCTACGCCGATTGTATGGCTTCGTAAAGCCTTGCATTCCTTGCTTTTATTCATTTATTATTTGGTGCCATTTTATGTGGGTGGTCATCTCGTAATGGGCCTCGTAGTAGCGCTCATGTATGACGTCCTCGTATGGGCGCATGGAGGTGTGTGATGACGACTTGTGAATGGCCGACGACGCCTTTATATCAGGATTACCACGATTACGAGTGGGGCCGACCAATTCATGATGACCAACATCAATTTGAACATCTTTGTCTTGAAAGTCTCCAATGTGGCCTCAGTTGGCTTACGGTTTTAAATAAACGAGACATCATTCGAGAATGCTTTGATCATTTTGATATTGATGCGGTGGCTGCTTATGGTGAAAGCGACATTGAACGCATCATGCAGACGGAGGGGATGCTTAAGCATCGTCCTAAAATTGAAGCCATTATTAATAATGCTGCTGCCTTTAAACGTATTCAATCTGAATTTGGTTCGTTCTGCAACTATATTTGGGGTTTCACAAATCATAAAACGATTATTTATGAAAACCATCCCGAAGGTCATTTTCCTACAAAGAATGGTCTATCTACGCGGATAAGCAAAGATCTAAAGAAGAGGGGCTTTAAGTTTGTAGGTCCTGTTACGATTTATTCGCATCTACAAGCTAGTGGCCTCATCAATGATCACGGTAAAGACTGCCCTTGCTTTGAGGAGATTAATAAAACAGCAGATATCGTACGGTTACCTGTAGACGATGAAGCGTAAGGGCGATAAGTATAAATTAGTTAACAATAGTTTTTATGCATACTTGTGTTTACATAATTGAATTTGTTGTTATGTGGAATTGGGTGTACACTAAAGTCGATGAGGCGATAGCGACTCATCTCATGTCGGCCCGCTTTATATATAAACACATATACTCTCTCTCTCCTAAGCGGGTCTATCATTAGTTCTCTCTCAACGCTATAAACTATACAGAGCCTCTACCCTTATTGGGTAGAGGCTTTTTGCTATATATAATGTTATAAAAGGAGCCATACTGTATTAGGAAAACCTATAGCAGCATTAATCAGGCTATATGTATGGTCCTAAAAAAACTTTAATTAATCCAATTTCAACTATATATTTTATGCCATATAAATTGATTTATTTCGATATGATTGCTATACTGAAGTAAATTGATAGTGTTACTTTCACAATTAAAGAAGGGAAATATATGATTGGTTTGGGAACGGCCATTAATGTTGGCCTCATTATAGCTGGCAGCCTATGTGGCCTCGCGTTTGGTCGCTTTATGAAAGAAAATTTAAAGCAGACGCTCATGATTGTGAGCGGTATTATCGTGCTTCTCCTCGGTATGAGCGGGGCCATGCAGTATATGCTCGTCATTGTCAATGGATCTTTACAGACAACGGGCCCGCTGTTGATGATTATTAGCATGGTCGTAGGTGCCGTTATTGGCGAAATTATCGACCTTAATCATTGGATTACTGTGTTTGGTGACTGGGTGAAAGCTCGCACTGGCAACGCTGGGGATCCAAAGTTTACACATGCTTTTATCACCGCATCTTTGACGTTTACCGTAGGTGCTATGGGCGTACTTGGTTCCATTCAAGATGGCCTTACTGGAAATTATCAGACATTACTTTTAAAAGGCATCCTTGACGGCATCATCGTTATGGTTATGGTGTCCTCTATGGGGAAAGGGGCGCTGTTCTCCTTTATTCCTGTAGGTATTACGCAATGGCTCATCACGGCAATGGCACATATTGCAGCGCCGTTGATGACACCTAGTGCCATCGATAACCTATCCTACGTTGGATCTATTCTGATTTTCTGCGTTGGTATCGACCTCATCTGGCCTGGTAAAGTACGTATTGCAAACCTTTTGCCAGCCATCTTCGTGGCAATGGGGCTTACATTTTTGCTATAACTAGCATTATAAATAATACATAGATTTTTATAAGAGACCTATATTCTCTCAACCTTTAATATGTATTTTATACATGATACGGTCGAGGATGTAGGTCTTTTTACTTTTTAAAATTAATTTAGTTGAAGTGGGAATTAATGACAGTTTTAATTCAATTATGACGATAGGGTAAATTGATTACATTCCGAAATAGGTGGCCAATAGAGTCATCTCAAGTGTAGGATTTAGATGATGTTTTATAGAATCTCTTTATTAAAATTATTTGTAGAATAATTTTAATTCTATGTATAGTTATTCATCAAGTATATGTTATTGAATTATACCTGTTTAACAGGTATAATTGAAAGAGAGATTCTATGATTATCGGATTTAAGGATAAGGAAACAGAAAAAGTTTACTATCAAAGCTTTTCTAAACGCTTTTCTCCGTTTATACAAAGGTTAGCTCTTCGTAAATTACTATTGTTAGATAATGCTGAATCATTACAAGATTTACGTTGGCCACCAGGTAATCGCTTGGAGTTGTTGCAAGGAGATCGATTTGGTCAGTATAGTTTGCGGATTAATGGTCAATATAGACTGTGTTTTAAAGTGAAAGATAGTAGTAGTTTTTATGATGTAGAAATTGTAGATTATCATTAATAGAGAGGAAATTAATATGGAAAAGTTTATTCCTACACCTACCATTAGTGAAATATTAAAAGAAGAGTTTATGGATCCATTAGGACTATCTGCATATCGATTGGCTAAGGATATACATGTGCCTGTTTCACGGATTCAAGAAATATTGAATGGTACACGATCTATTTCAGCAGATACATCGTTGCGTTTAGCGAAATACTTTGGTGTTTCGGAAGGGTATTTCTTGCGTTTACAGATGGATGTTGATTTGCGTACAGCAAAACTTAGTGAGGGGATGGATGAAGTATTATCCTCTATTACACATTGTGCTTCATTAGAACCCGTAGACTGTCAATAAGAGATTGATAGTTTTCGATGTGTTTGGTACAATTATCTTAAATTAGTAAGTTGTTACAACATTGAATATTGATATAAGGAGAACCTATGTTATTCGTTGAATATCCTAAATGCACAACATGCAAAAAAGCAAAGAAATTCTTAGATGATCACAAAATTAAGTACACAGATCGTGACATCAAGTCCGAAAATCCTACAGCAGAGGAAATCGCTGCTTGGTATCCACAATCTGGCAAGGATTTGAAAGCATTCTTTAATACTTCTGGTATGATTTACCGTGAACAACAATTAAAGGATAAATTGCCGAACCTTAGTGAAGAAGAAAAACTAGCTTTATTAGCATCTAATGGCATGCTTGTAAAACGTCCTATCTTGGTTCTTGAAGACAAAGTACTCGTTGGATTTAAAGAAGCAGAATGGATTGAGGCGTTGAAGCTCTAATTTCATATTGTATTGGGTTGGAACGGACCTATCTCTAAAAGCCTCCATAGCGAGCTAAGTCGTTTTTAGAGATAGGTCCGTTCCTTTTTTATACAATTTATGAAATTAGAGCAACAACTGGGGGGGCTCTGGGGAGGATAAGTCATTTTTAGAGATAGGGGCTTTTCCTTTTATATGAAATTAGGATCTTCAACTAGTGCCTATTAAAAGGAGCTCCATAGCGAGCTAAGTCGTTTTTAGGGACCTGTTCTTTCTACGTTTTAATAAAGAAATTAGAGCTCACAACTAGGACCTTTTAACGGCTAAGCCATTTTTAAAGATAGGGGTTTTCATTTATTAAAAAATTTGATTTGTATATTTCTTTTATGTTTTGTATAATGATTACACCATAGAGATACCCCTATAGGTATTTTAGGCGTTAGCAATATAAGTGTTAATAGTATTAATTATAGAAGTAAAAGGTATTTTCGGATTAAGTAAGGCCGGTATTTCATTTATAGAGAGGTCTATATGAAGTTTTTACAGTCTTTATCAGCGCAGGTGTCTCTGCGTACGCAGGGGGCTATTTTGGCACTCGGCTTGTTATTTATCATATTAGATGCGCTTACGGAGCCTATGAACCCAGCTATTGATTTGGCGTGGGTAACGGTCATCATTTGTGGCTTGCCATTGCTCATCAATAGCGTGCAAAGTATTTTGGATCATTTAGAGATTCACGCTAATTTTCTTATCGTGATAGCCATGGTGGCGCTCATTGCGATTGGAGATTATCATACGGCGGCTTATGTAGGTCTCATCGTACATGGTGGCTTTTTCTTAGAGCAGCTTATTACGGGCGACGTACACTATACATTGGATGATGACATGTTGCCGACCATGCCTACACAGCTTGTAGCCTTGCGTCAGGGCATCAACAATTATTCATCCGTCATTGTTGTGGCCGTCATGTTACTTTCCATGGGTTCCTATGCATTGACACAGAACTTTATGCATACCATTACATTGCTAGTTATCCTTTGCCCATGCTCTTTGGAACTCATTCTTGTAGCACTCATGATGGGGTCCCTTGTAGATGAAAACTCTCCGACGGCGGGGCTTTCAAAAGAGGCGAAACAATGCCATTTGGGCCTACTCATCGTGTCCATTTTGTTCCACGTTGCTATTATCGTTGCTGGCGTGTTGGGATCCATCAATCCTGTAACAGCCGCTGCATTGCACGGCTTGGCGCGACTCGGTCTCGTGTATAATTTGAAAGTATTAAACGGTTCCTTGTGCGTCGCATAAATAATAAAACTCCCCTAGTAATCATAAGTATTACTAGGGGAGTTTTGTATATACAACATTGAGTTGTACAGTACGTATTTATACATTACGTATTATACAATACATATTCTATTGTTGTCCTTTGTCTCCAAGTGTAAGGAGTAGGAATACGATGGATAGGATACATGCACCAACGAGGGCAATGAAACCACCATCCCAACCGTAGAGGTCAACCATGAGACCCATGAAAGCACCAGCACCGGCAGAACCGATGAGGTAACCAAGAAGGCCTGTAAGGCCAGTAGCTCCACCTGTTGCTACGCGTGGCACCATATCTGCTGCTTGAAGGCCAATCATCATAACAGGACCGTAGATGAGGAAGCCGATAGCGATGAGTGCTAAGTTATCGATGAGAATATTGCCTGCAGGGTTAAACCAGTACACGAGAATCGCCAAGATAACGAATAGCATGAAGCAAATTGTAGCTGGAGCACGACGGCCGCGGAATACGCGGTCACTCAAGTAACCACTTACGAGCATGCCTGGAATACCAGCCCATTCGTATAAGAAGTAAGCCCAACGGGAACCTTCTTTTGTGAAGCCTTTCACAGCGGTTAAATAGGTCGGTGCCCAGCTAACTACGCCGTAACGGATGAAGTATACAAAAATGTTTGCAATCGCAAGATACCATAAGTATTTATTATGCAAAATATATTTGTAGAAGATTTCTTTGAAAGTACTTTTTTCTTCATTTGCTGTATGTGTATGAACTACTTCATGTTTGTATTCTTCGATAGGCGGTAAGCCACAAGATTGAGGCGTATCTTTCAACAATACAAAGGTAATAATCGCTAACACGATAGAGATAAGGGCAGGGAAGAAAAAGATACTATGCCATGTACCGAATAGGTAGATGCCAAGCGTAGCAAGAGGAGCGATAATGCCGCCACCTAGGTTGTGGGACACGTTCCACCAAGACCACCAAGCACCGCGTTCGGAACGGGAGAACCAAGTTACCATGTTTTTCGCATATGGAGGGTAGCCCATACCTTGGAACCAACCGTTTAATAAGGCAAGAACACACATGATAGGAATACTGCTCATAACACCTGGTAAGGTGCCGAATAATAACATAACTAAAGCACTAAGCAATAGACCTACTGTGGAGAAGTATTTTGGGTTAGAGCGGTCAGACGCATTACCCATAACAAATTTACTTACGCCGTAAGCTACGGATAAGATGGTCATAACTATACCAAGATCCGCTTTGGTGTAGCCGTACTCAGCAATCATGTACGGAACAGCTAAACTAAAGTTTTGACGGATCAAATAGAATGTAGCATAACCAATAAATGTACCTGCAAAGACTTCGCGACGAAGACGTTTGTAGGTGGAATCGATTTGCGCCTCAGGTAAACGTTCAATATGAGGAGCAGGAGAGAAAATCGACATCGTTACACATCCTTTCTACAACATGTCATTTGTAATAATACCATGTAGGGTATGTAGTCGACTATACTTAATTTTCTATTATAATAAATAGTTATTAGAAAATTGAATTATAGATAGTATTGATTAGGGTGAAATAGTATTGAATAGGTTGAAAATCATCAAAATATCTTCTATGTAAAAATTATTAGATTTGCAAATACATATATGAATAACTGTTCATGCATTTGCGTAATGAGGCTATGCATGAATAATATAATCTTATTGAATTCGCATTTTTCCTGTACTTTTGAGTGTATATGAATAATTGTACATATTTTGTTATTGACACAAGGTAATGCGAAAATCGTTAGCTTGGCTGACCGTTGGGCCACATGGATTGTAGTGATTGCGTTATTGGCCGCGGTTGGCACCTATGTGGTAACTGGAGAAATCATTCGTGCCGTAACCATCCTCGTTGTGTTCTGTCCTTGTGCTCTCGTATTGGCAACGCCGGCAGCGATTATGGCAGCTATTTCTAATGCGAGCCAACACGGTTTCCTCGTGCGCCGTAGTAGAGTCCTTAAACGAACTTGATGTGATGCCTGTTCTTTTAACAGGTGACCATGTGGCAACAGCAAAAACGATTGGTAAACGATTGAACGTATCCAATGTGATTGCAGACTGTTTGCCAGAAGACAAAATGGATACAGTGGCTCAATTACAACAAGACGGCAATATTGTAGCCATGGTTGGCGATGGTGTAAACGATGCACCAGCCCTTAAAAAATCCGATGTAGGTATCGCCATGGGCGGTGTTGGTAGCGATATCGCGGTAGAGGCAGCAGATATCGTTCTTGTAAACGATAATGTAAAGGAAATTCCTCACTTAGTGGCATTATCTAAACGCATGATGACTACTATTAAAATTAATCTTTCTTTCTCCTTGCTTTTGAATTTCGTAGCTATCATCTTGGCTATGATTGGTACATTATCCCCAGTTTGGGGCGCCCTTGTTCATAACGGAGGGAGCCTTCTCGTAGTTGCAAACTCTGCATTACTATTGCGTTGGGCTTACAAATCTAACCACGTAGTAGATGATGATCATTCCGTTCTTGTGAAAGCAGCGCGTAAACGCGTGTTTGAGGCTTAATAGTAGTTTATTATACATATAAGTATGGAGTGTGCATCGATTTGATTACCAAATCGGTGAGCGTTAAAAAATAATATAGTCAATAAAAAGAGCTATCTATTCCTAACGAAACTCAAATAGAGTTGTAGGATAGATAGCACTTTTGTTTCACTTATAGTATGAAATCAATGGTTTCTAGTGTTGATTAATCAATATATGTTACAGGATAGCTTTTTGCTTCGATTTCACGGCGGTTAAGACCATTTGGTAAATCTGGGTAGCCGATAGCGAGGCTAGCGTAGACTTTTTCGTCTTCGCTAAGACCTAGTTCGCGCATTTTGGCTTGGATGCGTTCATTATCTTGAAGATGACGGATTTGGTTAACCCAGCAACTGCCAAGGTCGAGTTCATTGCAAGCAAGCATCATATTTTGCATAGCACAAGATACATCAGCAAAGTTATTAGCATAGTTTGCTTTACTAGCTAATACGATGAGCACAGGTGCATTATAGTGGAATACAAATTTGCCTTCGGCGGACATCTTAATGATATTCACCATGTAAGGTAAAGTATTTTCTGTAATCGGCATTTTGCCGTATTCTTCTTGAATGAGTGTTACTAGTTCTTGAAGCACATCTTGGTTTGTAATGACCATGAAATGTGTTAATTGTGTATTACCGCCGGATGGAGCGCGGCGACCAGCGTCGAGTACTTGGTCAATAAGTTCTCGAGATACTTGATCTGCTTTAAATTTACGTGTACTATGACGAGTTTTGATGCACTCTAAGGTGTTCATATAGGCCTCCTATTATAAGTTAGCTTTGATATAGAATTTCTTTTATTATACTACAAGGAAGGACCTAGTAGGGGGCGTATTTTTACTAAGTCATTTATTAGGAGACGGTCCTGCAACGAAAAAAGATTTCATTGAAAACAGAAGTTATAACTTTCTAATTTGATATCAAATAGACTTATAAATAAAGTAACAATTTTATGGTATGATTTTTACCCATAAATTCTATAGAAGTGCCTAATTCTTAACGAATAAGAAAATAAATATTAATTGACAAATTTAAAAATATCTGTTCAAAGTAGGCTTTTTGCGTTGACTGTTTACCGTAAAATTGTGTACAATTAATTAGTAGATAATTGTGTGCATATGGAGGTAGAATATGGCAGAAATTGGTGTACTCGAAGGGTACAAACATAAAGAAGATGTTCCTGATTCAGAATATTTAAGATTGGAAAATCAATTGAGCTTTCCACTTTATGTAGTGGCGAAGGAAATTGTTAATGCATATCGTAATCACTTAGATCCTTTAAATTTGACATATACTCAATACATCGTAATGATGGCATTGTGGCAATATGGTGATTTATCAGTTAAGGAATTGGGCCAAGTATTGCGCCTTGATTCCGGTACATTAACACCGCTTTTAAAGAAATTAGAAGCCAAAGCATTCTTGAAACGCAAACGCAGTCGTCAAGATGAACGCGTAGTTATGGTAACTCTTACTGATACGGGCAAAGCATTACGTGATGTAGCGGTTCATATACCACGCCGCTTGGCTGAAGCATCAGGTCCTATATTTGACGTAGAAGAAACACGTCAATTGCGTATGTTGCTTAATAAATTGCTAGAAGCAATCGATAACGCAAATGCAAAAACAGCAGAGAACATGAAGGGCTAATTTGATACAACCTCATATGCATATATTCTGTAACCTTGGAAATCTAAAAATTTTATTAAAAATGTGATATACTATATATATAGCGTATTGTATTCAAGTCATGTGAGAGTATGACTGATTCGTGATTTGCCTTCGTGGCACAAAGGAGAGCATTATGAATAAAAATTTATTAGGTGCATTTGTATTAGCAGGTACATTATTAGTAGGTGGTGTTGCAAATGCAGCAAACTGGAATGGGTTAGCTAACTACCCAGAGGTTCCAAATAGTGCAAATGGTACAGAAACGTATTTCTTTGATAAAGCATCTGAGTTTAAAGGTATCGATAGCAGCCGTAACCATGTATTTGGTATTAATGTGATTAACATGCATAATAACCAATACGGGGAAGCTACATTGTTCAAATATCTTGTTCATCCAAGCTTACATACTGTATATCGTTACGCTCCAGATGGTCAAGTTTACCAAATTCAACCTGGAACAAATGAGTTCAATATGTTCATGGCTGCTTGGAAAGAAGTATACGGCACAACTTTCGAATTCCCAGCGTTATAATCTGATGGCCTGTGCCGTAATAATTACATAACTATTGCTGGTGAAAGCTCCTTTTGGGCTTTCACCAGTGTTGTTTATGGAGGTTTTTTATGTCTAAATCTGAATTTGCTCAAGCCTATACGGAGCGTATGTTTCCTGATATTGCAGCCCCAGCAGGTTATATTGATCCAGAGTTTGAAGTTTTGTTTGATAATTTTGCCTTTGATGAAGTCATCACCGAAGAAGGCCGTAATGTACCGGCAAAGGATCGCTTCTTAGCCATTCTTGCTACATTAGTAGGCGCCTCCGCTGTTGATGAATATGCATTAATGCTACCGGCAGCATTAAACTTTGGTCTTATTCCTGATGAAGTGGTAGAGCTCATTTATCAAGCGGTGCCCTATCTTGGCATCGGACGTGTGCGCCCATTCTTTAAGGTGACCAATAAGATTTTTGACTATCGAGGAGAGGCTATTGTTGATCCCTCTCGCAGCACAATCACTGGAGAGTCCCGTCTTGAAAAAGGCGTAGAAAAACAAGTAGAAATCTTTGGCGAGTCTATGCGTAATTTTTACCAAGAAGGGCCAGAAGATATTCGTCACATCAACAAATGGCTTGCCAATATGTTCGGCGATTACTATACGCGTAAAGGCCTTAGCGTGGCTCATCGTGAAATGATTACTTTCTGCTTCCTTGCGGCTCAAGGCGGCTGTGAAGCTCAACTCAAGGCTCATGTAGAAGGTAATTTGAATGTAGGGAACAGCAAACAATATTTGATTAACATCGCATCCCAATGCGTGCCGTATATCGGCTATCCTCGTACCTTAAATGCTCTTCGTTGCATTCAAGAAGGCTACACCGCATGGGAAGCTAAACAATAAAGGAGTTCTATGTTTGATTTAAATCCGGTTCAGATATTAGCAAGTATTCCTGCTATTATGATCGTTTTTTCTATCTTTGGGTATGCAGAGGCAAAGGTAGCAACTTGGTTTGGTGATCCAACGCCACGTCTGGCGGGACGCCTCACATTGTCACCAATGGCACACCTTGATCTAATTGGTACCATCTGTATTATTCTTGTTGGCTTTGGTTGGGCAAAACCTATGTCAATTAATCCGTCTTACTTTAAAGATCCACGACGTGATATAAGCTTGCTTGCTTTTGCAGGGCCTGTGGCAGGTCTTATAGCAGGCTTTATATTCACCTTTATATATATGCTCCTTGGAAAATTAGGCCTCATGGAGTCCCAAGGTCTTGCCATGGTTATGCAATATATTATTTTATATAGTATTGGCTTATCAATCTTCTGTTTGATTCCGTTCCCACCATTGCCTGGTTTTAATATTATCTTGCCGTGGTTGCCTACAGAGTGGCAGATGAGATATTACCAATTAGGGATGCTTAATTTATTATTCTTTATCATCCTTATTAACACACCCATTATTTCCATGGTTATTCGTCCATTACAACAAACGATATTTAAAATCTACTTTGCCATTATTGGGCTCATACTATAATTATATTTTGTGAAAGTTTCTACCATAAAGATAATATCTTTATGGTAGTTTTTTTATAGTTTATAGATAGATTTAGCTTATCTTTACATATAATGTATTTGTAAATTTTTTTCGTTTTTTATAGTAGCAGGTTAACTTTTGACTGTTCTTTAGATTTTATATTAAAAACTATCGATATAGTTCCTCGATTGTGTTATAATGAGTACGGAAATCGTAAATTTTCGATATAGCAATATTATAGTGTTTTATTAGATACTATTGATATAGTAAATCGATACACTAAATCGATATACTAAATTGATACTGTATATAGATATTCAAGTGAATAGAAGAGGAATTACATATGAATTTTGAAGAAAATCAAGTGCCAGAGGCGATTCTGGACAAGCTTACAAAGGTGTGCACATGCCGTAGTATTACGCGCAAAACGATTAAAGAAGCTATTTTAAATGGTGCTCATACATTTCCACAAGTAAAAGAAGTAACTCGTGCTGGTACGGGCGCTTGCGGTGGTAAAGGCTGTGGGCCTCGCATCGTAAAGTTGTTAGCTGAAATGAAAGAACAAGGCAAAATTTAAATTAAAACATCCAAAATATGAAATGTAAATTACGAAATTTCAAATTACAAAGTCAAAGCTAAGAACTATAAGCAATATAATATAAATTTAAAAGTTGAATCTATAAGCTGTAAATAGTAAACTTCAAAGATTAGATTAAATACATAAAGATTGTTGCTTAATCCCGCTATCGGACGTATCCGCAGGGGTTGGGTAACAATCTTTTTGTGTTGTTGGGGTGGTCTTTATTTTTTGATATACTATACATAATACTTTTTAGAGATTTTGGAGGTATATATGTTTCGACGTTTCGTGGCAGCTACGATGATTGGCGCCTTAGCGCTTACAACGGGTTGTGGTTTACATAATCCATTTACTTCAAAGGCAGAGCCTGTGACCTATGAGTCCGTAGTACAAAGCGAGCTTTCACCAGAGCAAAAGGTGGACAAGTTAGTGGCTAACATGTCCGATGCGGACAAGGTGGGGCAATTGTTGATGATTGGCATTCACGGCAAGACGTTGAACGATGACGCAAAGTTTATGCTCAACGAGTACCGCGTGGGCGGTATCATCTTGTTTGATCGGAACATGGAGTCCAAGGATCAAGTTAAAACGCTCATTGCAGACATTAATAAGGTTGGTAAAAGTGCGGGTTTAACGCCATTGTTCCTCGGCATTGACCAAGAGGGCGGTGCGGTAGCGCGCATGGAGGATCAGCTCATCAAGGTTCCTCCTGCAGAAGAATTGGGCAAGACATCTGTTGAGCAAGCGGTATCCTTAGCAAAACAGTCTGGTGCGGAACTAAAAGATTTGGGCTTTAACATTAACTTTGCCCCTGTGGCGGACTTGGGATTAACCTATGGTCGTTCTTATAGTACGAACCCTGACGAGGTCGTTCGCTATGCAGGCGCCGTTGGTAAGGCTTACGATGAAGCGGGCTTGTGGTATTCCTATAAACACTTCCCCGGCATTGGCAAGACTGACGTAGATTTGCACGCGGACACAAGCATTGTTCCTGTATCTAAAGAAACGCTGCTTTCAGAGGACACAAAGGTATTTATAGATCTCATCAAACAGTCTAAACCGAATACCTATACAATTATGGTATCTCACGCGATGTATCCACAAATCGATCCAGACCATCCGGCTAGTTTATCGAAGGCGATTATTACTGATTGGTTGCGCAAGGACATGGGTTACAATGGCGTTGTCGTAACGGACGATATGGATATGGGAGCCCTCGCTAAACACTATACCTTTGGTGACATGGCGGTGCAATCCATCCTCGCAGGCAGCGATATCTTGCTTGTGTGCCACGAATACGAACACATGCAAGAGGCTTACAATGGCCTTATGAAAGCCGTGAAAGACGGTCGCATCTCAAAAGAACGACTCGATGAATCGGTGAAACGGATTTTGCTTATGAAAATTAGTAAAATTTCTTAGAATATTTAATTGTATTGGCAGGAATTAACTAAACATATCACGAATATAGAAAGTGGAAATACTATTCATTGAAATCGTATCTGAGTTGACACTCAATGGAGACAAACTTTAGAATCATTACAATAGAAAAATATATAGTGTATACATAACGAGCTATCAAGGATTTTAATAAACCGATAGAGAATTAATAAATAAAGTTATTCTCTTTCGGTTTGTTTTTCGTTAGGAGTGAGGTATATGGCTCGGAGAATAATGTTGAACGGTACGTCTTATTTTGGGCAAGGCGCGATTCAGGAGATTGTAAACGAAATTAAGAATCGCCATTTTAAAAAGGTTCTCGTTACGTCTACACCTGATTTATTCGAGTTTAAGGTAGCTACAAAGGTAACAGACCTACTTGATGCGGCAGGCATTGCTTACGATGTGTATGATAATATTAAGCCAAATCCTACCATCGAAAACGTAACGTCTGGCGTGGCTGCTTGTAAGGCGGCAGGCGCTGAAGCTATCGTTGCTGTAGGCGGTGGCAGCGCTATCGATACAAGTAAGGCTATTGCTACGATTATGACGAACCCTGAGTTTGGCGATGTACGCAGTCTTGAAGGTTTAGCACCTACCAAGAACCCTTGCTTACCAATCATCGCTGTGTCTACCACATCTGGTACGGCTGCAGAGGTTACTATTAACTATGTTATTACAGACGTTGAAAAGAACCGCAAATTCGTTTGTGTTGATCCGCATGATATCCCAATCGTAGCTATCGTAGACCCTGATATGTCTGCGTCTATGCCGACAGGTCTTTGCGCTGCCACAGGTATGGATGCTCTCGTACACGCAGTAGAAGGTTATATCACAAAAGGGGCGTGGGAACTAACGGATATGCTTCATTTGAAAGCTATCGAAATTATCGGCCGCTCCTTGCGTAGCGCCGTTGCTGGTGACTTTGCAGGCCGTGAGGCTATGTCCCTTGGCCAATATATTGCGGGCATGGGCTTCTCTAATGTAGGCCTTGGTATTGTACACTCCATGGCTCATCCATTGAGTGCCGTGTACGATATTCCTCATGGCAAGGCTTGTGCTATGCTGTTAACAGCGGTACTGAAATTCAATGCCCCTGCTACAGGTGAAAAATATCGTGAAATCGCTCGTGTTATGGGCGTTCCAGATGTAGATAGTATGGATCAAGAAACCTATCGTCAAGCAGCAATCGATGTCATCCAAAAGCTAGCTGATGATGTAGGCATTCCTAAATCTCTTAGCGAAGCGGGCGTGAAACGAGAAGACATTCCATTCCTCGCTGAATCTGCTTTCAACGATGCATGTACACCTGGCAACCCACGAGATGCATCTAAGGAAGAAATCATCGCTATCTATGAATCCATATTCTAATTAGTGTCTTTACATATTTCAAATGCCTCCGAATATGTAAAGTAAATATATTTACACACTTACTTAACAAAACTAGCCATCTCTTTTTAGAGGTGGCTAGCTTTGTGTTTAAAGCGCTATCTATTGTTTTATGACTCGGACCTTTGACCTCGTGTTCAGTGAGAAAGCTATTTTTATACATAATCCTTTCTTGAAAATGGTGGTTTACATAAGTATACTAAGGATATGAATAGATAGTTTGACTGAGAGCCGAGCGATTTTGGTAGATGGCACTCAATGACTAGGTGCTTAGTTCAACTCGTTAAATCGCTGAGATGGTTACATGGGATGTTTAGATAGGTGTTAGATAGTAATGTTAAGGAGAATCTTATGAAATTATGGAAATTTAATAAGCGTAGTTCTACCTTGGCAGATATGTCTATGAATCGTGTGCTTTTAACGGAGCTCATTGCAAAGGGGGCCCTTGTTGGGGTGATTGCAGGCTTCTTTGGGGCATCATATCGCTATTTGATACTTGAATCAGAGCATATCAGGTGGCATTTGATGGATGGTATTACTATGGAATGGGCCATAGGTTGGCTTGTGACCATGGTCATTTTTGCGTTTATCGTAGATCGATTGCTCGCGTGGGCCCCATTGTCCGGTGGTTCAGGGATTCCTCAAATCGAAGGGGAAATGCTTGGACTCTTTGATATGAAGCCCTATCGGACACTAGTATCTAAAATGATTGGTGGTGTACTGACCGGTTTTGCAGGATTTTCCGTAGGTCGTGAAGGGCCAGCCGTACAGATTGGCGGCTCTGCTGGGAAGATCGTATCTTACTGGATGAATTCGGGGCTACGAGAACAGCGTATTTTGACATCCGCAGGTGCTGGAGCAGGCTTAACAGCCGCCTTTAGTGCGCCTGTATCGGGGGCAATGTTCGTCTTTGAAGAGGTGCATAAAAGCTTTTATCCGTATCTTGTTGTGCCCACCTTTGTGGCGACCTTGATTTCTAACTATATTACGGTTAGTATCTTTGGACTTACACCAGCGCTAGGCTTTACGGTGACCTCAGGGGTTCCTCTTGAATATTTTCCAATACTGCTCATGGTTGGGGGTATCATGGGGCTATGTGGGGTGTTATTCTGCCGTATGATTTTCGCGTTCAAGAGGTTTTTTGATTGGCTTAAATGTTCTCGATTCTTGAAATTAGTCCTTACCTTTGTGGCGGTGGCGGCCATTGGCTTTGATTCGCAGCTTCTCTTGGGCGGGGGCAATGACCTCGTGGGGCAGCTGGCTTTTCAATCTCACGGTGTATTGCTCCTGGCAGGCATTGTGCTAGGCAAGATTTTACTCACCACCTTCTGCTATGGCAGTGGTGCTCAAGGTGGTATATTTTTGCCTATGCTCGTTATAGGTGCTTCTGCAGGTGCTTTTTGTGAAAGCTTACTTTCAACATTAGGACTCATTTCTCCTGATTTTGTACCGCAATTTGTTATCTGTGCTATGGGTGGTATGTTGGCGGCTGCTATGCGGACCCCAATTTTAGCGATTCTACTCGTTCTTGAAATGACCAATAGTTTTTCCAACATTTACGCCATCGGTATTGTTACGCTCGTAGCCTATCTTGTGGCGGAACTTTTAAAAGAACCACCAATTTACGATTCTTTATTACAAGCCATGAGTGGTCAAAATAATTTAGAATCTGTACAAACATTCTTCCAAACTAAGGTGCCTGTAGTGGCAAACTATACAGATGTACAACTACAAGACTTGGCATTACCAGATGGTACACTCATCGTAAGCATTCGTCGCAACGGCACATACATTGTACCCCTTGGTGATGTGAAGCTCGAACCAGGGGATGAACTGCAAGTCTCTTGTGAACGTGGAAGATTGAAAGCAGCAAAGGCGTATTTTCAATCGAATTAGGAGTGTTAATAGATGGAGATTGTAAAAGCTACTGAGTCAGATGTATTAGAATTGTATCGATTGCAATTGCTTACCTTTGAAAGCGAAGCGGAAATGATTGGAAGTCGGATGGTTCCTGCATTGATGGAGTCGGAAGAGGATTATAGCGATGCTTTCAACCAGTGGCATACCTATAAAATGGTAGATGATACGGGAAGAGTAATCGGAGGCATTCGCTATCAATATGACGATGGCGTGGTAGAGGTCGGTCGCTTGATGGTGAATCCAGACTATCGGCAACAAGGGTTGGCTCGGAAATTATTAGCTTTCGTAGATGAACAATGCAGTCAAGATCGGCGCGTATTATATACATGTACGAAAAGCTGGATTAATATAAAGTTATATACAAAAATGGGGTATAAAGCCGTTAGAGAAATACAGGATGACACGGGATTATCCTTTGTATATATGGAGAAGCAATAATTCAAACGGCATGGGAGGTCTTAATGTGCTTGATAATATAGTGGTATTCTATATATTCTTTACCATAGTTGGCTTTTTAGCGGCTATGCTTGGCACCATCATTGGTGCCGGTGGGGGTCTCGTATTCGTGCCTCTCTTTATGTATTGGTTCCCTGAGTGGTCTCCATCCATGATTGTAGGGACGTCACTCTTTTCTGTTATGTGTAACGCCATTTCTGGATCTATAGCGTATTTGAAACAAAAAAAGGTATATATTAACGCTGCTATTGTATTTAGTTTAGCTACCTTTCCAGGCGCGATTTTAGGGGCTCAAATGTCGGGATGGTTCTCTGGTAAAGGATTTATGTTTGCCTTTGGATGCTTTATGCTGTGTGCATCTGTATTGATTGGTTTTAAAAATTTTAGAAAAGGGGAACGAAAGGAAGAGTCTCTGACTCTTGAGCAGTTGAGCTATAGTAAGCCCATCGGTATTAGTATTAGTTTCTTTGTAGGTTTCATCTCCAGTATCTTTGGTATCGGTGGAGGACTTATCCATGTGCCAGCTTTGATTTATCTCATGGGATTTCCTACACATATGGCAACGGCTACAAGTCAATCTATTCTTGCCGTATCAACAACGGTGGGGGTTATTACACATTTAATTGAAAGTCACATCGTATTTAGCATTGCTATCCCTACTAGTATTGGCGCTATCTTTGGCGCTCAAGCGGGGGCCCGTATTGCAAAACGTCTCAAAGCAAAAGCTATCCTCGCCCTCATGAGCATAGCTGTCTTTGCATTGGCGGTACGCCTCATTCTTAAATCTGGTATCTTGGGATGATATAACTTAATACAAGCCCTCTAAAGGTGATTCGTAAGCATATCACCATTAGAGGGCTTTCTGTATTTTCAGCATTTTATAAAAGGGTATAACTAAAAGTCATAGAGAACCATAAATGAGAATGAAAAATTTAAAATATATAAATCATACTATTTTTATGCATAATGTTAGTAATGTATTTACTATAGAATTATGGGTAGTACGAATCGTTATTTAGAGAGGTTTTAGTATATAATTACTGACTATATCTATACATGCTTAATAAATAAGGATTCTTGATTGCATATGTGGAAAAATGAGTACATGATAATGCTAATGAGATGTACTTTCAACTGAAGGAATAAAAGGGTAATGCATATCGATTTTTATTAGAAGAGATATAAATTATGCATAATTATAGTGAGGAGAATGAGAACGGCGTATACTAAAAGTAATAGATTCCTTAAGAAAGGATAGGAGGAAATACAAGTGAGTACACTTATTAGAGATTATGAACGTTTTGCCAAAGAGGCAAATGAGATTTGTAAAGGTCGCGTATATACCGATCATTTACGTCGTTATGCATATGGCGTTGATGCGTCTTGTTATAGCTATTTACCAAAGGTAGTCGTTAAAGCGGAGGATGAACGAGAAGTAAGACGTCTCATTCGTTTGTGTCAACAATGTGGTACACCATTTACATTCCGCGCGGCCGGCTCCTCCTTGTCTGGTCAATGCTCCAGTGAAGATGTACTCATCGTATGTAATGATGGCTTCAAGAAAATGGAAGTTATCGATGATGGGAAAGCCTTGAAATGTGAATGTGGTGTTATCGGTTCCGATGCGAATGATTTATTGAAACCGTACAACCGTAAAATTGGTCCAGATCCTGCAACACTTGCCACCGCATTAGTGGGCGGTATCTTGAACAATAACTCCTCTGGTATGTGCTGTGGTACGGCGCAAAACTCTTATAAAACAATTCGGTCTATTCGCGTTGTATTACTAGATGGCTCCATCCTTGATACGTCTGACCAAAAGAGCATTGATCAATTCCTTAAAGAAAAACCTCAAATGGTAGAGGATATCTTGCAATTGCGCAAGGATATTTTGGCCGATGAAGAACTGACACACTTGATTCATCACAAGTACAAAATCAAAAACACCACAGGTTACGGCTTGAACTCCCTTGTTGATTTTGAAGATATTATCGATATCATCAACCACTTGTTCATTGGTTCTGAAGGTACATTAGGTTTCGTGTCTGAAATCGTATATAACACTGTTGAGGACGTACCGTATAAAGGCTGCGGTCTCATGTTCTTTAAAACATTGAACGATGCATCTCTTGCTGTTGTAGCCTTGGCTAATATGGGTCGTGACAAGGTTGTTGCTGCGGAAATGATGGACTATCAATCCCTTAAGGCCGTTCAAGCGCTAGACAATGTGCCTGACTTCGTTCGCGAAGTTCCTGAAGGTACAAGTGCTATTTTGTTCCAAACTGAAAGTTACTCTAAAGAAACTGTCGATGAAAACTTAGCTTTCATTAAAGACAAATTGAAAGATATTCCAACGGCTATCCCAAGCCTTTACTCCCAAGATCCTAAAGAATACGATTCTTGGTGGGCTATCCGTAAAGGCATTTTGCCAATCGTTGGTGGTCAACGTAGAAAAGGTACCACTGTTATTACAGAAGACGTATGCTTCCAAATCGAAGATTTCACTAAGGGCATCGAAATGCTTACCGAATTATTCCACAAATACGATTTCGTAGACGGTGGCGTAATCTTCGGCCATGCGTTATCTGGTAATGTTCATTTTAACATTACGCCTGATTTCAGCGATCCTAAAGATACTAAGAACTTTGGCGATTTAGTAAAAGAAATGTCCGAACGCGTTTCTGGCTTCGGTGGTTCTTTGAAAGCTGAACATGGTACAGGCCGCATGGTGGCACCATTTATAGAAATGGAATGGGGCCGTAAAGCATACGAAATCAACCGTCGCATCAAAGCTATCTTTGACCCTGAACGCATCTTGAATCCTGATGTTATCATTACTGATGACCCAGATGTGTACAAGAAAAACCTTAAAGCTCAATGTGTTATCGATGATGCTTTTACAATCTGTATGGAATGCGGTTTCTGTGAAAAACATTGTCCAAGCCGCAATTTAACATTGACTCCACGTCAACGTATTGCATTGTTGCGCGAAACGAAACGCCTTGAAAATGAAGGCAATTTCACATTGGCTGCGGAGCTTAAAAAAGGCTATGAATACTTTGGTGTAGATACTTGTGCTGCGTGCTCCATGTGTAAAGGCCTTTGCCCGCTCAGCATCGATACTGCTCAAATTGCATTATCCATGCGTCGCATCGATCCTCCAGCACCAGAATTGGCTAAGAAGATTTACGATAATTTCCCTACTACACTTCAAATGGCTCGTGCCGGCGTAAGTCTCGAAGGTATTGCAGGCTCTATTGTTACACAAAAAGCGATTTCCAAGATTACAGAAGGCTTACATGGTGTAACTGGTATTACTCCGTACATTCCTAAGACTACGCCTAAGGCCAACCGTTACAGATTGAGAAGCCGCATTAAACCGACTAATTTTGAAAAGGTTGTATACTTTAGTACCTGTGCGAACCGCGCCTTCAAACCTAATCAAGGTTATGACGATGAACGTAGCTTGCAACAAGTAGTGGAAAGCCTATGCAATAAGGCCCATATCGATATTATCTACCCTGAACATATCGAAAACCTCTGCTGTGGCTTGAGCTTTGAAAACTACGATGACGTTCATGAGCGTGCTGTGAAAGACTTACACGATGCGTTGATGAAAGCATCTCAAAATGGTAAATACCCAATCGTGATTGACCATAGTGCATGCTTTAATCATGCTTTCAAACATATGCCAGACTTAGAAATCAACGATATTTCTGAATTCTTGTGCAAATACGTTGTGCCTCATCTCGACATTGAAAAATGCGATGAACGCGTAATTGTACACAAACAATGTAAGATCAAATCCTTGAATAAATCTCAATATATTGAAGATTTGGCTCGTCTATGCACAGACCATGTATTCAACATTAAATCCTTTGCATGTGATGGCTTTGCTGGTCAAAAAGGGTTCTTCACACCAGAACTCAACAAATGTGCTACCAAAGACCTTGCAGCTGAAATCGCTGAATACGGTGCAACACTAGGCGTAAGCTCCAGCTCTACCTGTGAAATCGGCCTTGGCGAAAACGGCGGCATCCCATTCATTGGTGTTGCATTCCTACTAGATCGTTGCTCTAAGGCTAAGAAATAAGTCTTGTATATCTATTGCTATTTACGTTAATGTTGCTAGTAGTTTACACTAAGGGTACTAGTAGGTTGGGTTAAAGTAACTGGTAGTTTATGTTAATGTTGCTTTAATGTTGCTTTAATATTGCTCGTAAATTATGTTAAAACTACTAATAGTTTTTAGGAGTTTTATGAGATTTATTGCTAATTCTTTATTTTTCTAAGAAATGTGGTATACTAAACGTAGGTAGTAGAGTGTATGAAATTACCTGCAATATAACCAAAAAAAAGGACGAGTGGCAGCTCGTCCTTTTTCTTGCTTATTTTTTGTTTTTATTGTTAAGCCAGTAGCTGTAGGTAGTTACAACTAAGGCAACAATAATAGGGGCAAGCAAGGTGCCCCAGAGTGCATAAAACAGCTCCTGCAATATACCACCTCCTTTCGGGAGGTATTTTATATTATATCATCATGCTATGGAGTCTTGTATATAATTAATGATTGGAGAATTTCTAATGAAGAAGGTTGTGCTTTTCTTTCTTTTAATAACAGCCCTTACGGGATGTGGATTGAATCAAAATACGAATAGTAATAAAACAGAATCAAATGCAACTAGTTCTGCTGCTGGTTTCTCTACATCTGCTGCGGGAAACAGCCAAGCGACTACCAAGCAAGATGACCATCTAATTACAGCAAAGCAAGCCTTATCCGCTGGTGAGTATGCGAAAGCCATAGAGGAAGCCACAGCGTCCATTAAAAATAATGCTAATAATGCAGAAGCCTATTCTGTACGTGGCTTTGCAACAGCATTAAACGGTGATGCGGCTAAAGGTTTGACAGATACTAAAAAGGCTTATGATTTAGACCCTAACAATGTGGCTAATTACTATAACATGGCCATGGTCTATAAGTTACAAGGACAGTTAGATGACTCTAAACAATGGTTCGAAAAGGTATTAGAAAAGGACCCTAGTAACACCTGGTCTGTGTATGGTATTGCTACCATTTATGCAGACCAAGGGGATGATACTAAGGCCCTTGATTGGTTAGAAAAGGCTATAAAAATTGATCCCTCTGTAAAAGCTGTTGCAGCCGAACAAGACCATTTTGAACGCTTTCACAATAATAGGCGATTTAAAACATTGGTAGGATTATAGACATGGATGTGAAACAGATGATTCGCCTTATTATAAAGGTGATAGGATTTATATATTGGCTTATTTTTCTATACCTTGGCGGTCTAATGGTCGTAGACTGGTCAGGGTTTATGTCCCAACATAATATAGAAACACCCCTATTCCTTACATATTTGGTGTTTATAGGTTGTTTTGTAACGCCGTATATTATGCTGAACTGGAAGAAGCTAAATCCTAATGTGAAAGCTCCATTTTTTGTGAGGTATCTCTCCGTATATATGGCAAAATTAGAGGATTGTCATAGTATATGGTTTGATGTACTATATGTACTCAAGCTACTGCTTTATTTTGTAATAATCTTGTGGATGATCTGTATACTATTACTAACCTTAGCATCTATTGCATGGACAATAGTTCTAATTTTGCTGAGCAATTGATGATGTAAATTACATTGTTTTCTCTACTAATGCTTCTTGTAAAAGTTGAGAAAAATTAATTCCTTTAGCCAATGCTCTGTCGTTAAGCCAGGCAGGAATCGTTAGGGTTTTCTTTACGGACTTACTATTTTTAGCTAAATCAATATCTGTTTGAACTAATGTAGGATATGTTGTATCGGTACATGGTAAGCTGCGAATAGATGTGGGGGTAGGTAGAGTTTGTCCATCTTCTAAAGCGCCTAATATATAGAGTTCCATAGCCTCTTGTGCATTGGTTATTAATTCTGTTAGTGTTGAGCCGGTGCTACTAGTGTATTCGAGATCTGGAAATTCGGCCCAGAAACCATCGGCATCATCATGGATTATGGCAGGGTATATAAATTTCATAGGTCCTCCTAATAGTAAATCCTTATCCTTCATATTCTCTCATTTATGATAACACGTGTATACGTACAAAACAATTATTAGGAGTTATACATTCTTATTTATAGTCTAACAGTATATAAAGGAAAATAGGGGTGACCATTGGTCACCCCTGATTCTATTAGTCACTTGACAAAATTGATAAATGACCTTTATATATTAATCCTATTCATAAAAATCATATTAGTATATAATTATTATATATAAATTAGGTTGTGTATTGATGGAAGGAGAGGATTCATCATGAAACCATTCGGTAAAAGGGTAGCAACGGCTGTGTTGTGTGCGGCGACATTGACATCCCCATTTTTTCTGAGCGGTTGTAGTATGTCAGAACTATGGCAGGGTACTGAACAGAGCCGCAAGGAAATTGCGCAGCGGTCTGAGCAGGATCAGGTGCAGTTATTTAATCAATATGTGAAAGCTGTAAGCCGATACAATCGCATGGCTGTCATGTTTGATTATGCGAATACGCCAACTCTTAATGAGTTAAAAGCGGGACAGCATTTAACTGTATTTAATGCACCGAACTTTAAGCAGCTACAAAAAGAACTAGAAGAGGCTAAGCAAGCCGGTATTCCGTATGATGAAATGAAGGAGCCTTTAGATAAGCTACTTTCAAAATTGAACGAAATTACACCGGTAGCGGAAGAGCTTGATGCATATTATAAATCTAAAGGGTATACCACAGACAACTATGCTAAGGAGCAACAATTAGGCCCTAAATATGTTCAATTGTATGAACAATTTGTTCCTATTTATGCTGATTTTGATAATGTTATGCATAAAATCAATACGGACCGATTGCAACAACGGTTGCAACAATTGCGTGATGCAGGCAAGAAAAATGCAGCTGCAGCACAAGAGGTTCATTTGCGACTTACTGCGGTCCTAGAAAAGATCGATAGTGAAAAACAACTAGACGTAAATGCTATCAATCAAGAGTTGCAAGCTATTGGTGATATATCAAATGGTATTACTAGTCCTAAGTATGATTCTGTTAAGACCTCTGTAAACTCTACGATTGGTGCAATCCGTACCTATATGGGTTCAAAACAAGATAACGATTATAATCGTATGATTGAGGCCTATAACCATTACATTTCTAATCTGAATACGACCAATATGAATGAGTTAGATTAAAATAAGTTGGATTAATACGTCTATATAAAATAAAGCTGTATCGAATGAGGATGTCATTTGATACAGCTTTTTAGTTGATTAGTAGATGTTTTACTTTTTAAGGCTAATGCGCGTTGTAATTTGGCTTGATAAGGAGAATAATACTAAGGCTATCCAGATACAACCGAAGGCGATCATCTGCGGTGTGCCAAAGCTTTCACCAAAGTAAAAGATGGCTAGCAACAAGGCAATGGTAGGGGATACATATTGCAAGAAGCCTAGTAGGTTGAGCGGCAATAGCTGCGCACCATAGGAGAATAGCACTAATGGGACAGATGTAGTTAGACCGCAGGCTATGAGCAGCATGGATGTATACCAGTCTGTGCCGAAATAGGACCACACGGTATTATCGACCATGGTCGTATATAGTAAGGCTAGCGGTGTTAATAACCAAGCCTCAAAGGCGATGCTCGTAAAGGGAGAGATGAGCAGTTTCTTTTTTACGGCTCCATAGAGACCGAAGGAAACGGCGAGGATCATCGACACTAATGGCAAGGATCCTACTTGATAGGTGAGTAAGGCGATGCCGATGGTAGCGATAAGGACACTCAGCTTTTTCGGTATCGATAGAACCTCTTTAAATAGGATGACACCTAATACTACATTGAAGAGTGGGTTGATGTAATAGCCAAGGCTCGTGTTCATAACTTGATTATTGGCGATGGCCCAAATGTAGGTGAACCAGTTTACGCTGATGATGACTGCCGCAACTAAAAGTAGGAATAGTTGTGAACGTTGTTCTTTTAGTAATTGAAAGTCCTTTTTGAATTGTTTAAAATGTAGGCCAAATACAACGATCGCCATGCAAATACCTGACCAGATAATGCGTTGTGCCAGTATATTATACGGTGAAACATGGTTTAATAATGCCCAATATAGAGGGAGTAAGCCCCAAATTATATAACAACTAAGGGCTGTGATTAACCCTTTTTTACTTGTATGGTCCATAATGCCTCCTCATGATAGTACTTATTATATCATTAATCCTTAAATTCTTAACTCATGCATTTTAGTTATTGCATATGATTTTCAGTTATAACTTTAGTTTTGGTACTTATGATTAAATGTTATGTTCATTGACTTTGTGCATATTGTTACACTATATTGGACTTAGAACAACGAATATAGAGAATAGGTGTCGCAAGACTTAATAGAGAAATCGGTATAAGCCGATGCGGTCCCGCCACTGTAAGGATGAGCCTGCTTTCATACATGTCACTGGAGTAATCTGGGAAGGCGAAAGCGAGGTGATGATCCCGAGCCAGGAGAACTGCCTATTTGATAATCACCGTTATGTACCTACGAGCGATAGGAAGGGGATTGGGGTATGCTGGCTACAGTATTTTTTAGTGTACCTTTCAATAAGAAACCTTACGTGTCACTTTAGGTGGCACGTTTTTTATTGCCCTTAGAGTGGATGTTGAGTATAGGAATCAGGTTTTATAGATATTAAACAGATGGACACATTTTGAGGTTGATGTGGTCCAATAAGATAAAGCTCGAGTGATTCATATATCTAACAATTCGCAGGTACGGTGCGCTGTTTCTCGGTATGGTTTCGAGTTGAAAAGGAGGCACATATATGTCTGACAAAAAGACTTCAAAGGATGCTGAACGCGATTTATTAGCACCTGTATCCTTTGATGAGTTTAAGAAACCTACGTATGAACAATGGCAGGCCGAGGTTGAAAAAGCGTTAAAAGGTGGCGACTTCCATAAGAAGATGTTCACTAAAACCTATGAGGGAATTACGTTACAACCAATTTATACGCCTGCATTGCATGGAGAAAAAATTCCAAAGGGTGTATACCCTGGGGCAGGTGAGTTCCTACGTGGCACAAAGGCAAGTGGTTATATTAAAGACTCTTGGGGAGTATCCCAATATGTAGACGAATCCTTTCCTAAGGATGCTAATCATGCAAGTTTATACGAAATTGTAAAAGGTGGCACCATTCACAATATTCGCCTTGATGAAGCAACACGCCATGATCAAGATGTGCAAGTAGGCGCAGCTGTTGGTATCGGCGGTACATCTCTGTCTACTATGGATGATTGTAGCCAATTGATTGAGCGTTTTAATTTAAAGGAAAATCCTTTATACATTGAAACAGGTGCTTCTGCAGCTATCTTGCTCGGTATGTTAGCCGCTACGGTGAAAGGCTCTAAAAAACAAACCTCTGACTTAAAAGGTCTCGTTGGTGCAGACCCTATTGGTGTTTGGGCTAAAGATGGTACATTGCATATGTCTTTAGATACAGCCTTTGATGAAATGGCACATACTGTTGTATGGGCTAAAGAGCAAGCTCCAGAGCTTAAAACTGTACTCGTATCTGGTGATGTATACGCTAATGGTGGCGCGAACGATGTGCAAGAGGTTGCGTATGCATTGGCGACAGCGGTTTGCTACGTACGTCAATTGGCACAACGTAACATCGATATTCACACTATTGCTAACAGCATGATGTTTACATTCTCCTTGGGTGCAAACTTCTTCATGGAAATTGCTAAATTACGTGCATTACGTGTGCTTTGGGCGCGCATCATGGAAGCGTTCGGTGCCGAAGAAGCTGACCGTGCTGTTCATGTACACGGCAGAACATCGGCTTTCACAAAAACTGTATACGACCCATATGTAAACTTGTTGCGCAATACAACACAAGCATTCTCTGGCGTTGTAGGCGGTTTGAATAGCCTTGAAGTGTCCCCATTCGACCAACCAATTCGCAAAGCTGACGATTTCTCTCGCCGTATTGCTCGTAATATTCAAGTGATGTTACAAACTGAGTTCGAGTTACGTCAACCAGTGGACCCTGTAGGTGGTTCTTGGTATGTGGAAACATTGGCAGCTGAATTATGCGAAAAAATTTGGGCCGAGTTCCAAACTATTGAGGCTAAAGGTGGTATCGTAGCAGCCTTGAAAGAAGGCTATCCACAAGCTCAAGTTAAAGCAGTTCTTGATGAACGCTTCAAAAACCTTGCATTCCGCAGAGATGTGGCTGTAGGTAACAACATGTATGCGAACATGACTGAAGAATTGCTTGATCCAAAACCAGAAAATCAAGAAACATTGCGTCAAAAACGGGTTGCTCAAATCGAAGAGTACTTGGCGAGTGCGGAGCCAGATGCTGTTGTGAAAGCACAGGCTACCCTAGAAGCAGGTACGACAGAGCCAGGCGCTTTGATTGGCCTTATTGAACTCGGTGCATTACAAAAATTAACAATACGTCAAATCCGCAAGGCTTTAGATGCTGGCGATATTGCTTCCGAAACGATTGAATCCATTGCAGCTCATCGCTGGACTGAACAGTTTGAAGCACTTCGCATGCGCACTGAGAATTATAAACAACGTACGAAAGATAATGTGAAGGTATTCTTGGCTAATATGGGCCCAATCCCTCAACATAAACCTCGTGCAGACTTCTCCACAGGCTTCTTCGAAGTAGGGGCTTTTGAAGTTATCAAAAATGATGGCCATGAAACAACGGCTGATGCGGCGAAAGCTGCTCGTGAAAGTGGTGCTGATGTAGTTGTTATCTGTTCTACAGATGATACCTATCCAGAATTGGTACCACCACTTGCTAAGGAATTGAAAGAAACTATGCCGCATGTAACGGTTATTTTAGCAGGGGCACCTCCTAAGGACTTAGAACCTGTATACCGTGAAGCTGGCGTGGACGACTTCATTTCTGTTCGTGCAAATTGTTACGAAATCTTGAATACGTTACAAGATAAGAAAGGGATGTGAGCTCATGTTTAAAAATCCAGACTTCTCCTCTCTTGGCTTGGGATCTCAGACAGCAACATCTCGCGATGCATGGCTTGCTGAACTTCAAAAAGAAACAGGAAAAAGCTTTGAAGATTTATATAATACAACAATGGAGCAAATCCAACTAAAGCCTCTCTATACAGAGATGGATTATGAAGGGATGACACACCTTGACTATATGGCAGGTGTACCTCCATTCTTGCGTGGACCTTATTCCACAATGTATGTTACTCGTCCTTGGACAGTACGTCAGTACGCTGGTTTTTCCACAGCGGAAGAATCCAATGCGTTCTATCGTCGTAACTTGGCAGCGGGCCAAAAAGGCTTGTCTATCGCCTTTGACCTTGCTACTCACCGTGGTTATGATTCCGATCATCCTCGTGTAGTAGGTGACGTTGGTAAAGCGGGTGTTGCGGTAGACTCCATCCTCGACATGGAAATTCTATTCTCTGGTATCCCTCTTGATCAAATGTCCGTATCCATGACAATGAACGGCGCCGTATTGCCAGTAATGGCGTTCTACATCTTGGCTGGTGAAGAACAAGGCGTAGATAAAAAGGTTATGGCTGGTACAATCCAAAATGATATCTTGAAAGAGTTCATGGTACGTAATACCTATATTTACCCTCCAGCTACATCTATGCGTATTATCGGTGATATCTTTGCGTATACATCCCAGTACATGCCTAAGTTCAACAGTATTTCCATTTCTGGCTACCATATGCAAGAAGCGGGCGCTACTGCAGATATCGAATTAGGTTACACATTGGCCGATGGTCTTGAATATATCCGTACCGGTGTTAATGCAGGCCTTCATGTTGACCAGTTCGCACCACGGTTGTCCTTCTTCTGGGCAATTGGTAAAAACTACTTCATGGAAGTGGCAAAAATGCGTGCGGCTCGTATGTTGTGGGCTAAGATTATCAATAGCTTCGGCTCTGAAAATCCTAAATCCATGGCACTTCGTACACATAGCCAAACATCTGGTTGGTCTCTTACAGAACAAGATCCGTTCAACAACGTGGCTCGTACATGTATGGAAGCGATGGGTGCCGCGTTAGGTCATACGCAATCTCTACATACAAATGCGCTTGACGAAGCCATTGCGTTGCCTACGGACTTCTCTGCACGTATTGCGCGTAACACTCAGCTTTACATCCAAGATGAAACTAAGGTATGTAAGGTTATCGACCCATGGGGCGGTTCCTACTATGTAGAAGCGTTGACTGATGAATTGATTCGTCGCGCTTGGGGTCATATCCAAGAAATCGAATCTCTTGGTGGTATGGCGAAAGCTATCGACACAGGGCTTCCTAAGATGCGTATTGAAGAAGCTGCTGCACGTCGCCAAGCTCGTATCGACTCTGGTCGTGAAGCGATTATTGGTATCAATAAATATCGTCTAGATAAAGAAGATCCATTGGATATCCTTGACGTAGATAACACAGCTGTACGGGAAGCGCAAATTCGTCGTCTTGAACAATTGCGTGCTAACCGGGATGAAGAAAAGGTTCAATCCTGTCTTGAAGCAATCACAAAGGCTACAGAATCGGGCGAAGGCAACTTGCTTGCCCTTGCACTCGAAGCGGCTCGTGCTCGTGCATCCTTGGGTGAAATTTCCTTTGCTGTTGAAAAGGTATGCGGTCGTCATAAAGCGGTTATTCGCTCTATTTCCGGTGTATACTCCAGCGAATTTGAAGATGACGATGTAATCAAAGAAGTACGCCAAATGGCGGATAACTTTGAAGAACTCGAAGGTCGTCGTCCTCGTATCATGATTGCGAAGATGGGCCAAGACGGTCATGACCGTGGTGCCAAAGTTATCGCTACATCCTTCGCGGACATGGGCTTTGACGTGGATATCGGACCTTTGTTCCAAACTCCAGAAGAAACAGCACAAGATGCGGTGGATAATGACGTTCATATTGTCGGATTTAGTTCTCTTGCGGCGGGGCATAAGACATTATTGCCTCAACTTGTAGAGGAACTCAACAAGCGGGGCCGTGGAGATATTTTAGTTGCCATCGGCGGCGTAATCCCTGCTCAGGACTATGAATTCCTACGCGAACATGGCGCAGTGGCTATCTTTGGCCCTGGTACAGTTTTGCCAGTAGCGGCGAAAAAATTACTAGAAACATTGACTAGTCACGTTCAAGACGAGTCTCATGACTGATAACAAACGGCCTACTCCGGATGAATTGCGCAATACACAGGACGCAACTTTCACCACTGGTGAAGGCAAAGCCCCTGAATTAGGTGTAAAAAACGCAAGCACCGAGGGTAGTACCTATCGTCCCGACTGGGTGCCAGAAGAAGCGAAGAAAGATGACACTTACGCGTGTCACGTAATGAAAGGCGTCAAGGAAATGCATGACGGCCTCTTATCTAGTTCAGCTCATCTGGCTCCAGCGGTACGTCCCGTACAGCGGCGAAAGAAATTAACTGTCGCTGATTATGTACGCGGTATCGAGCAGGGGGACCGCGTTATACTTTCACGGGCTATCACATTAGTAGAAAGTAATAATAAGGACCATTTCAAACTAGCTCAACAGGTGTTGCAAGCCGTATTGCCTCGTACGGGCAAGGCGTTGCGCATCGGTATTACTGGTGTGCCTGGGGCCGGTAAAAGTACGTTTATTGAAGCCTTCGGTAACATGCTCATTGAAGCGGGTTATAAGGTTGCCGTACTGGCTGTAGACCCTACGAGCCAAGTCACAAAAGGCAGTATCTTGGGTGATAAAACGCGGATGGAAACGTTGACGAAACATCCAGAGGCTTATATCCGTCCATCGCCAGCTGGTGGTACACTAGGCGGTGTAGCTCGTAAAAGTAGAGAAACGATGCTACTTTGCGAGGCTGCTGGGTACGATATTATTCTCGTTGAAACCGTTGGGGTTGGGCAAAGCGAAGTTACCGTGCGTTCCATGGTAGACTTCTTCATGCTCATCGTTTTAACGGGGGCAGGCGATGAATTGCAAGGCATCAAAAAAGGCGTTATGGAACTTGCTGATGCTATTGTGGTCAACAAGGCCGATGGGGATAACCTCAAACGAGCTCTCATTGCTCGTAGCGATTATGACCGGATGTTGCATTACATCCGTCCGGCTACGGAAAAATGGAAGACTCAAGCCTATACATGTTCAGCTGTCACAAAGGATGGCCTCGATGAATTGTGGGATGTTATCCAAGAATTTACTGAACAAGGCAAAGAAAATGGAGTTTTCTTAAAACGCCGTCAAGAACAATCCCTTCGTTGGGTACGCGATATGATTGACGAACACTTGCACAACCTATTCTTTAATAATGTAGTCATTCAAGGTCGCATGGGCGAAGTCGAAGCTGCTGTCTTAGACGGTGAAATGAGCGAATCTCAAGCCGTTGAAGAACTTATTGGCGTTTTCGATAAGTCTTTACAATAAGTAGATCGGTAAATACATATTGTATTGTTAAATATATATGGTATTGCTAAATATATATTAGATAAGCCGGCATAACTTATCTTAATACGCACTCCGTTAGCAATCGTATGTATTTCGATATAATTAAAGATGTATTTGTAAAAGGCATAGTATGAATTTCACTGTTGGATTTGGACCAATAGTAGTTGCATACTATGCCTTTTTCTATGTCATAATAACTAGTTCCCATTAATTGTCTAATAAAAGATGATAAATATATAAGTTCATCTTTTTAAAATGCAAAAGTCAGTGTATAATTAAATTATATTATTTATTAATCGTTTAATGTTACGAGAGGGGCATTCAAATGAACAAAAAACTATTATTACCTGTAGGTGTAGTCGTTCTAATTATTGGTATTGCGATTCTATTATTAAATCCAGATCCAGGGGCGGCTAATTTGGAAATTGCGAGAAATGCTACAAATGCTCAAGCGGCAGCAAAGGCGATTTCTGAGAATAACCAATCTTACACATTGTGGTATTCTATTGGCATGTTCTGTAGCGGTTTAGGCATTGCACTGTCAGTAGGTGGCTTCATTGTAGGCTTTATAAAAAAAGACTAATCTATTTAGGAACGCATAAAAGGCTGCACTAGAATGTATATCATTTCTAGTGCAGCCTTTTTGTATTTTAATTTTAGGGTTATAGGACAAAACGTGTTGGTTTTGCCCTATAACCCTAATTTTATCCTATGGACTTTAGCTAGCTTATGTCTATCTAGCGAAATAGTCTATATTTATCTTGCAAGTCGTCCTATATCTATTTATGTTGTGGTTTTACGCTCTATATCTGTTTTTGGTGGAATAAAACGTGGTATAATTAACCCGGATAGAGCCTAAAGGTATGTGGCTTTTGGAGGTTAGTATGAGTAGTATAGCGCATTTATTTGTAGCTGGTGGATTTGTTATGTATCCGCTGGTGATTTTTTTACTGTTTACCTTGATGATTGGCATTGAACGTATCTTTCTATATCGCAAGTTTACAAAGGATTTGCACCGTTTTAATAAGGTCTTAGAGAAAAACCAATCTTGGATTATGTTACCAAGTGTTTTGGAACGGGATACAGAGGAACTTGGTTCTTTATTTGCCCGTGCTATCCGCAGTGCAAAGAATTATAATGGCTTGGAAAACCGCCTTCAAGATGTAGTGTCGTACGCTGATGAACGTTTAAAACGCGGCCTTAGTTGGCTCAGCATGATTGTAACAATGGCTCCGTTATTGGGGTTGCTGGGGACGGTCCTCGGTATGATTCGTGCGTTTGCCGTGGTAGGTGGCGATATTGGGGCTCCGACCATTATTACAGGTGGTGTTTCTGAAGCCTTGGTGGCAACGGCTACAGGTTTGACCGTGGCCATTATTGCCCTTGGCTTTCACAGTTACTGTGCGGCGAAGGTCAACGATTTTGTGGCGACATTAGAGCATGAGTGCGGCAACATCCTTGATGCGTACAATGAGGAACATGATATATGAGACGACGCACATTAGGGGTTAAAAAAGAGCCTACCATCATGATTATTCCCATGATTGATATCGTATTCTTTTTATTGGTATTTTTCATGGTAGGCACGCTGTATATGAATACAGAGCAACAAATTCCGCTAAATTTACCATCTGCATCGTCGTCTACGGCGAAATCTATCGAACCTATCACCATTACCTTAACCACAACGCACACGCTATATATCGATAATCAGGAAATCTCTTCGGATCGCTTGGCGCAAGAGGTCAAATCTATCGTTACACAAGCACCTCAACAGGCCTTTGTGATTCGTGCTTCAAAAGATGTATATTATAACGATGTTATCGAGCTTTTGGACATGCTCAAGGTGAACGGTGCTAAATATATTAGCGTCGCTACGGAACGGAAGTGATTCCATGTTTGAATCACATTATCTGAAACCTTTTATTGTATCTTTAGGCATTACCATCATGCTTATCTCTGGCATGGGGTTTTCCTTGCGTGGCATCGTTGGAACCGGTGTGGCTTATGATGCTGCAGAGGTTAGCTTTCATCTGCCTGAGGATAGTGAAAGTGATGCGGAAACTACGGCTATTGAGCCTATACCTAAGGATAAGCCACCGGTTGAACCTCCGACTCCAGAAGGGCCTGCGCCTAAGGCAGATCCTCTTGTAACGGAAAATACAGGTGATGAAAGTGCTCACAATTTAAATGCCAATAAGACTACATCTAATGCTCGTCGTGAATGGGCCGTTCCAAAGGCCATAGAATCGGAAACGACTAATAATGAACAAGCTGTAGTTACGGGTGGAAATGATTCCAAAGACGGGAAATTCTCTAAACCTGACAATGCTCCTATGGGTAAGGATATAACATCTGATCCGAATGCCAATGGAAACGGCTTTGCCGAAGCTAGTGATTTATCCTTCCTATCTGATCTTGCGTGGGGACTCCTAACACCAGGTCAACAAGCGCTTTTACAAAAGTCGGATATCAACCCCCAAGAATATTTACGAACTGTACAAGAACAGGGGAAGGGGTCAATCGTAACAGGTAAGGTTGTAGTGCGCGTTAACTTTGACGTTAATGGACATGTCATCGTGGGAGAACATACACCGCTCATCGCAGAAGATGTGCCGCAACCTGTAAAAGAGGAAGCAATGCGCATCGTTAAAAGCAGTGGTTCTATTATCAATCGAAGAGGGGAACCTGTATATCTAGCAGTCCCTGTTGTTTTAGGACAATAAAGAGGCATATCTTACATACATTAGTATGGGATATGCCTCTTTGTTATGGTTGTAAAAAATGATTGTATTGATTGATACTATGTATTACTATGAAATACTTGTTCTATCTGAGTCATGTTGAGTTATATTTCAAGGATTAATTATATGTATTGTATTAATTTTGATTGGTAAGTATTGTTTTCGTGGAGTTGAAGACGGCTAGATATACGATGGCGCCGCCGATGAATAATGTGACTTGCATAGGAGTGCTGAATTGATCAGCTCGCCACAATGCAAAAGCGTAGAAGAACATGGTAATCAACATGATGAGAAATGCGATGATAACGCGTACATTTGTGTTTACTGCTAAGGATGTAGTAATACGCGATTTATTCGTCATTACGTAAATTAAAGATACTACGATGTCTGCCGTAAAGATGGAGAAGATAAAGTTATAATCAAACTCGCCAAAAAGGACTACCGCCAAGCCGATAAAGCTGAGCCCAAAGAATAGACGTAATAGAATACCTATAGTATTAGATTCGTTGCGCTGTGCGCGGCGTTCCTTACGATTTAAAGTTGCCATGAAAGCCTCCCCCATAGTAGAAATGTTTGTTACTATTAGTATAAAGCTCGTGTATAGATTGAGCAATTATTCGCAGTACATTTAGTCTGTATGTTTATTATATATCACAATGTATAGCTATGATATATTATAAATTAATTTATTACTATATAACTATATGAGAAATCAAAGTGAGAGATTATGATTCAAGTTATTCTTACCTATATTGTTAATGTTATTATTGTATTTGTATTTTTTCCTATTTTAGAATCTGTAGTTCAATATGTGTATCCGTTTTCATGGGACTGGCTTATAAAACCGCTACATTTAGTGGATAAGCTCGATGTATATATTATTATATCCTTTGCGTTGCCTATTATTGTGGCCATCGGATTATTTTTGCCACCTTTTAGTTGGATTGTCCATGTATTGCAAGGTGAAAGAAAACCAAATGCAGAAGAATCTGAATATATTGAACCGCTGTTTGAGGAATTATGTGCATTTAGCGGTGTAGCACGTAACTCACTGATATTGCGCATGCGTACAGATGAGGAAATTAATGCCTTTGCATCTGGATTAAATCACATTACGATTTATACAGGAGCCTTGTATTCGTTAGATAAACGGCATTTATTAGGTGTTCTTGCCCATGAATTAGGCCATTTACGGCATCGTGATACTATCTATTTAACCATTACCTATGCTATGGATCGACTAGGGCAATTAATTTTAAATCTTGTAATATATCTAAATTTTGCTTTAAATATACTGGCTATTATACCAATTGTTAATATCGTAGTACGTATTATTCAATTAATTCTTATCGTTATGATTGCAATCGTGAAATATGTACTTCTATTACCGAAGTGGATTACCTATTATTTTGATAGCCGTCGTCGAGAGTATGCTGCTGATGCCTATGCCGTTTCGATTGGTTTGGGGCGGGAGCTGCGTGATGGTCTAGTTTCATTAGGACTTGCTACTGAACAAATTGGTATTCTAGAGAATGGTGAATTATATGATTGTGAAAGTACAGGATTTTTCAGTCGCTTGTTTATTACTCATCCAAAAATGATTAAGCGAATACAACGTATCAATGAAGGGATAGAGGTATATAATCTCAAGCAAAGTCTTAAAGAAAATCGTTAAAGTGATAATTAATTTAATAAATACGAACAATAAGTAAAATTAATATAATTATCATTCGGAAAATTTAGTTCCGTTCGTTGAATGGAGCTTTCACATATGGTACAATAATCCTATAAATCTAGCTTTTATCATGCAAAGGAGATATCATGATACCACGTTATACACGAGAAGAAATGGGCCATATTTGGAGCGAACGCAACGAATTCGACACAATGTTATTGGTGGAGACCCTCGCATCTGAGGCACAAGCTGAGTTGGGCGTTATTCCTAAAGAAGCGGCGAAAACAATTCGGGAAAAGGGCAATTTCGACGTTGAGCGCATTCATGAGATCGAAAAGGAAACGAATCATGATATCATTTCCTTCGTAACAGCAGTGGGCGAATACGTAGGTCCTGAAGCGGCTAAATACATCCATCTTGGTCTTACCTCTACAGATGTGAAAGATACGGCGCTTGGGTATATGATGAAACAAGCCTGTGATATCTTAATTGATGATTTAAAGCGTTTGCACGAAGTATTGCGTCGTCGTGCAGCTGAGTTCAAATACACACCTATGATTGGCCGTACCCACGGTATCCACGGCGAACCAACTACATTCGGCTTGAAATTGGCGTTGTGGATGGCAGAGGTAGAACGTGATATTGAACGCATGGAACATGCGCGTAAAAGCGTTGCCGTTGGTAAATTGTCTGGCGCTGTTGGTACATACTCCAATATCGATCCATTCGTAGAACAATATGTGTGTGAAAAATTAGGTCTTGAACCTGTTAAAATTGCTACACAAGTGGTGCAACGTGACCGTCACGCTGAATTGTTGTCCACTATTGCTGTTGTAGGCGGCACATTGGATAAAATCGCTTTAGAAATCCGTCACTTACAACGTACAGAGGTGCGCGAAGCAGAAGAATATTTTAGCCCTAAACAAAAGGGTTCCTCTGCGATGCCTCATAAACGCAACCCTATCACATGTGAAAGAATTTGCGGTATGGCTCGCTTACTTCGTGGCTATGCACAATCTGCTTACGAAGATCAAGCATTGTGGCATGAACGCGATATTTCTCATAGCTCTGTAGAACGAGTTATCTTGCCGGATGCGACAATCTCGTTAAATTATATGTTGCACCTAACAATCCGAACCATTGATAAATTGTTGGTATACCCTGAAACTATGCTTAAAAATCTTAACCTTACAGGGGGCCTCGTATTTAGCCAAACAATTTTGACACACCTTGTAGACAAAGGTGCGGTACGTGACGAAGCATATCGTTGGGTTCAAAAACATGCTATGGAACGCTGGCTTGAAGGCAAAGATTTCGCAACAGGTTTAAAAGCTGATGAAAACATTAAGAAGTACATGACTGATGAGGAAATCGATGCATGCTTTGATCCGTATAAATTGCTAAGACATGTAGATACAATCATGGCTCGCTTTGGCCTATAATTGTAGGGTACTTCCCACATAACATATGAAAGACTAGGGTAGGTATAGACCAACAAGCCTATGGTACATGCAGTAGGTGTTGGCTATATCTACCTTTTTTGTTTTGAAAGCAATATGCCATTTTAGATAGAAGTATATTATTTTAACAGATAATTATAAATTAGTTTTCTAGCAGGCTTTTATATACTCGTCTTACATTAGGAAACCATCTATTTGTTTTAGGAGGTTATATGAAACGTATTATACGGAAGTACGGACCGCCTATTTTTCACTGTATTAATGACTTTGGTCAAGGTTCGCTGGCGGCCCTCATACCGTTTTTTATCGCTAACTTTGGCCTTAATTATTATCAATCGGCTTCCATCATTTTCTGTAATACCGTGGTGGCTTCCGTGGCACAGCCCGTATTGGGCTATGTGGCAGATCGGTGGCGCGTACCCTGGTTTATTCCCGTTGGGTTTACGGTGACTCTTGTGTCGATTAGCGCTATGGCATTGGCTACGAGTTACGAAATGATTCTTGCTTTGTCGCTCTTGGCCGGGGTAGGTGCTGCGTTATTCCATCCTGAGGCAGCTCTACTGGTAAATCGTACGCAATCTCATGAGCTTGGTAATGCTATGGGGCGCTTTGCAGTCGGTGGTAGCGCTGGCTTTGCACTTGGACCTCTCCTCGCTGGGGGTGTATATGTCTTTGGGGGACAATTCCTTTGGGTATTTACGATTATCGCGCTACTCGGCGTATTGCTATATCTCTATGCCTTTATGGGCGAGGGTGAAGCTGATACCGCTGATACTGCTGATACTGGTAACCGTGAAAGTCATTCTAAGGTTCTTAGTACTGCTACAAATGATTGGGCGAGCTTTGGTAAGTTATTTTTTGTGATTGCCTCTCGATCTATACTTTTCTCTGTATTGGCTATCTTTATTCCTATTTTGTATATTACCGTTATTAATGGTGACGCTAGTGCATCTAGTTTGGCCCTTACTGCGTACTTTGCGATGGGGGCCGTTCTTACCTATATGGGAGGGACTTTATCTGATAGACTTGGATTTCTTAAAACTGTGCGCTTAGGTAATCTGATTTTCTTGCCTTCTGTTTTAGTATTTATATTTGTGTCTAATATTTGGGGCTTCTTTGGCGCCATGATACCGATGGCCTTTGGTGTGTTCTCACAATACGGGCCAATTACGGTGTTAGGTCAAAAATACCTTGCTAAAAATGCGGGCTTTGCATCTGGTATTACGCTAGGCCTTGGCATTACCTTAGGTGGCCTTGTGGCACCTTATGTAGGACATCTAGCAGATATTTATGACGTACAAACGGCATTGATGACACTGATCCCTGTAGGGGTTATAGGCTTGCTTATGAGCTTCTGGTTAAAAGAACCAAAATAATATCAATGCAATAGGGTCATATTAAAGACATAATAACATGTAAGTAGCAAAATCGTATAAAAGAACTAAAATAGAATATTTTGATTCGATAAAATGTCAATACATGGGAGGTGACCATTGGTCACCTCCCATTTGTTTACTTTAATAAACCAGTTATCTATATTGGATATAGTAAGACTTTGATTTTCTATATCTCAATATCTTTACTTGATATATGTTTTAACATATAATTAAGTAAAGATTTCTTCTAGTATTAGGAGGAATGACATGGATACGTTTTCTGTTGTTTTTTATGAAACCCTAAGTGGAGATAAGCCAGCAAAAGTATTCTTAAATGAACTTTCAGATAAACAACGGGCTAAAACAATTCGAGATTTAAAGATACTTGAATTATATGGCAATCGTTTAAGGGAACTGCAGTCTAAATATTTAGAGGATGGTATTTATGAGTTGCGAACGAAGCAAGGTTCAAATATCTCAAGAATATTGTATTTCTTCTTTGTGGGAAGGCGAATTGTATTAACTAATGGTTTTGTAAAGAAATCTATGAAAACACCTAAAAGTGCAATTGAACTAGCTATTAAATATAAAAATAATTATATTGAGAGGTATAGATAATATGGAAACGTTAGATCAATATTTAGAAAAGCAATTAGAAAATCCGAAGTTTAAAAAAGAGTGGGATGCTTTAGATGATGAATACCAAATTATTCAGAATATAGTTGAGGCGCGATTAGCAGCACATATGACACAAATGCAATTATCTGAGTTAACAGGTATTACACAGTCTGATATTAGCAAGATTGAAAATGGCAATGGAAATCCATCTTTGAAAACATTGCAGAAAATAGCCCATGCGTTTGGGAAGAAACTAAAGATTGAATTTGTATAAATACTTTCACAGAGTCCGAACATTGTTGTATAATAAAAATGAATTGTTTCGACTGTTACATGGAGGATATAGATATGGCAACTAGTATGGTTATCGGCACTCAATGGGGTGACGAGGGGAAAGGTAAAATTGTTGACTGGATCGCAGAACGTGCGGATGTTGTGGTGCGCAGTCAAGGTGGTAATAACGCGGGTCATACTGTTGTAGTTGATGATAAAGCGTTTGCACTTCGCCTTTTACCAAGTGGTATCTTATACGATAACAAACAAAATATTGTGGGTACTGGTGTTGTTATCGACCCTAAAGTTTTGTTACAAGAAATTGAAGGCCTTGAAAAGCAAGGCAGATCTGCTAAAACCCTTCAAGTTTCTGACCGTGCACATGTCATTATGCCATACCATATCGCTCTAGATACTGCGGAAGAAGCATCTAAAGGGGATGCTAAAATCGGTACTACTAAAAATGGTATTGGTCCTTGCTACGCTGATAAAATCAATCGTATCGGCATCCGTATCTGTGATTTGTATGATATGGAAACATTTAAACAAAAATTAGCGTACAATGTAGAGTTCAAAAATAAAATGCTTACTAAGGTATACGATGCTGAACCTGTTAGCTACGATGAAATCTTAGCGGATTACATCAAATACGCTGAAGCCTTGAAACCTTATGTAACAGATACTAATGCGGCTGTTCTTAAAGCTGTAAAAGAGGATAAAAAGGTATTGTTCGAAGGTGCTCAAGCTACTATGCTCGACCTTGACCATGGTACCTATCCATTCGTAACATCCTCTCATCCAATTGCAGGTGGTGCTTCCACAGGCGCTGGTGTGGGTCCTAACTACTTAAAAAACATCTTTGGTGTTGTAAAAGCATATGCTACACGTGTTGGTGCAGGTCCGTTCCCTACAGAGCTTCTTAACGAAACTGGCGATAATCTCCGTGAACTTGGTCATGAGTTCGGTACTGTAACGGGTCGTCCTCGTCGTTGTGGTTGGTTAGACCTCATGGTTGTAAAATACGCAGCAGGTCTTAATAGCCTTGATTACTTAGCTATTACACGTTTGGATATTCTTGATACTTTTAAAGAATTGAAGATCTGTGTAGGTTACAAATTGAATGGTAAAGACGTAGAAGGGTTCCCAGCTAACTTAAAAGATCTTGAAGCTTGCGAAGCAGTTTACGAAACATTGCCAGGTTGGGAAACTGATATCTCTGGTATCCGTGAATATGATAAATTGCCTGAAAATGCTCGTAAATATGTAGAACGTATTGCAGAAGTAACAGGTGTGCCTTTAGGCATTGTATCTGTTGGTCCTAACCGTAGCCAAACTATCGATTTAGTAAATGTATTCTAAGCTATACTAATTTGATATAATAGAAAATTTGCATTTGGTAGCATTGATAGAGTGTTATATATTTTAACATTTCTCGCTATGCAATCGATTTATAGAATTATACAGATTAGACCCCTCACAGAGGGGTCTTTTGTATTGAATGGATGCAGAATACAAACGTGGATCCTCTATATCTAATCCTTTAGGTTGCTACAGTAGTGCGGTATATCGAAGTATGCTTTATAGTTATTAGAGTGTGAGTATATCGAGAAATATATAACAAATAATAGAGTGTAATTGTTATATATACAGAAAAATGTATATTCAAATAAACCTATCAAATAAAAAATTGTTTAAAATATTCATTTTATACAAATAGCTACGTGCTTAAATTAGTTTATAATTAGGCGAAATTTACTTATCTATAATTTTTTTGTATTCATAATAAATTATTAAGATACAAATATAAAGAAAAAAATAGATTTACATTAAGAAATAGTATATAATAGTACCAAGAAGTAGATTGATATTTTTTGATAAGGATCTGAGGAGTTAAAGATATGGTTGAAGTTTCTTACGAACGTTTAGCGACGATTTTTAAGGCATTAAGCGATGAAACAAGATTACACATCATCGATATGTTGTCTTGCAATGAATTATGTGCAGCCGATATTTTAGCGAGCTTCAATTTGTCTCAATCTACGTTGAGTTACCACATGAAAATCTTAATTGATGCAGGTGTAGTTAACTCTCAACGTAATGGTTTATGGACGCGTTACTCCATTAATGAAGCTACATTTGCGGATATTTTAGATATTCTCCCTCAATTATACAAAACTAAAGATGAGTGCATTTGCGCGCAAATTAAATACTGCCGCATTTCTGAGCACGAAAAAGAAGCGTAACAATGAGACGTTGGATTATGCATGTTGATATGGATGCATTCTTCGCGTCCATAGAACAACTGGATCATCCAGAGTATAAAGGCCACCCCGTAATCGTGGGTGGTCTTTCTTCACGTGGTGTTGTAGCTACCTGTTCCTATGAGGCTCGAAAATTTGGTGTTCACTCTGCGATGCCAATCTCGAGGGCTAAGAAACTCTGTCCTGATGGCATCTATGTATATCCTCGGATGGATCGATATAAAGAAGTGTCGAACCAAATTTTTTCCATCATGAAAGAATTCACCCCTTATATTGAGCCTTTATCTATTGATGAAGCCTTTCTTGAAGTGAGCGGCATGTCTACCATGTATAGTGGTCCTAAAGCACTAGGACAAGCCATTAAAGATCGTGTATTCGAGAAAACAGGACTTATTATCTCTGCAGGCTTAGCACCCAATAAATTTCTTGCTAAATTAGCCTCTGATTTAGATAAGCCAGATGGTCTTGTGGTCATCCCATACGGTCGTGAAAAAGAGGTGCTAGCTCCTTTGCCTATTAAACGTATTTGGGGTGTTGGCCCTCGGACAGAGAAAATTTTGAAAGCTGGTGGCTTTCATCTGATACGTCATATTCAGTCTTTGCCTGATGAAAGTACTTTAATTCCTCTTGTGGGAAATCAGGCAAAGCGCATATGGGAACTTGCGAATGGTATCGACGATAGACCTGTTGAAACAGACCGAAAGATACAATCGATTGGAGCTGAGGAAACCTATGAAGAAGATCTCACAGAGGGCCGTGCTATCGAATTAGAATTTAGGTACTTTGCAAACCGTTTATCGAAACGGCTTCGGAGACGTAGCCTTTATGGACATACTGTATCTATTAAGGTTCGGTATGATGATTTCACTACCGTATCACGGCAGAAGCGGCTAGATACGCCATCAGACCAGGAACATGTATTTTTCGAAACAGCATTGATTCTGTGGAATAAATTGATGCAGGATAAGACGAGTAAGCGGCCTAAAGAGTCTAAGAAAGATACGGAACCGTTAGGGGCCACTACAAAGGTAAAGTCTACGAATTTTAAATGTAGTAGTTTTAAAGGGATTACCTGTATGGATCCGCCTGGTCCTATCCGTTTATTAGGCCTTACTGTGAGTGGTCTCGATGAGGAGGTTCCTATGCAGGATAGTCTCTTTGAATCTTTACAGGATGAAACGGAAGATAAGTTAGCTAGTGTATTAGACTCCTTAGAGTCCAAATTCGGGGAGACCGCTGTCATGAGCGGGGCACTGTGGCAACGCTTTCACGGAGACAATGGAATACGCAGAAAACGGTCAGAGTTGAAAGCGGCAGTGGATGCACAGCCTGATCAAGAGGATGGGGAGTCTATTAATGTTGATGTAGTCTCAACTAAAGAGGCTAATCGGTCTATAATTGCAGATACACACCCATCTATTGAAGGACCTAAAAAGACCGTCAAAAAGGACTTATAAAGTTTATATTGAATACTTTCGCTAATATAATTGTTCGTGTTACAATATGGGTGTAGTGTTAATAAATTACCGCAAGAGAGGTATAGATATGAGTTTATTTCGTGTGGCCATTCATTATGGCGTAAACAGCAATGGTTTCTTGTCCTATGATACAGAAACAAAAACAGTGTCCGTAGATTTACCTGAACAAGAGTGGGTTGATAAGGTGATCGCTTACTTGAATAATGAACATGCTATTGAGCATGCTACAGGTCTTGATACGTATGAACGGTTGACCGTAAAACCATTGGAATCTTTGGATAACTTTAAATTAGCTTTGACACGCATGTGGGAAGCGATCGATGTACAAGTCGACTGGAGTCGTCCAGCATAAATTGAATGAAAACACCTTGTGATCTACACGTTGGTAGAAGCAAGGTGTTTTTTGTTTTGCTCATGTTGGGAAGTAGACGTATGTAGGTATAACTAGTATATATAATACTGTGAATTCTCATTTATGTTTTACAAATGATATCGTGTATACAAGATTTATAAAGGTTGAGGGTTGTTTTGTTAAAAAATTTGTGCTATTCTAATTACATAATTATGGATAATAATTATCCATTAATAATTTTTATCGTAATTAAGATGTATGATTAAAAATTTATGTAAAGTAAATTACTTTCATTTTGATCTCTAAGTAGGAGTTTGTAACATGAATAATGAAAAGAAACTAACAACCGCCTTTGGCGCTCCCGTACCAGATAATCGCAACTCTGCTACAGCAGGTAAACGTGGTCCTGTATTGATGCAAGATGTTTGGCTCATGGAGAAATTAGCTCATTTTGAGCGCGAAGTGATTCCTGAACGCCGCATGCATGCTAAAGGATCCGGTGCATTTGGTACTTTCACAGTAACTAATGATATTACAAAATATACGAAAGCAAAAATTTTCTCTGAAGTAGGCAAGCAAACGCCGTTATTCGTGCGTTTCTCCACTGTTGCCGGCGAGCGTGGTGCGGCCGATGCGGAACGTGACATTCGTGGCTTTGCCGTAAAATTTTATACGGAAGAAGGAAACTGGGACCTCGTAGGTAACAATACACCGGTATTCTTTATCCGCGATCCATTGCAATTCCCTGATTTGAACCGCGCTGTAAAACGGAATCCGAAAACAAATCTTCGCGATGCGACAGCAAACTGGGACTTCTGGACTAGCTTGCCAGAGGCTATTCACCAAGTAACCATCGTAATGAGTGATCGTGGTATTCCTAAATCTTACCGTACAATGCATGGTTTTGGTAGCCATACATACAGCTTGATTAACGAAAACGATGAACGTGTATGGGTTAAATTCCACTGGGTTTGCCAACAGCCGATTGAAAATCTTTCCGATGCTGAGGCGGCTAATGTGGTAGCTAGTGACCGTGAAAGTCACCAACGTGACCTCTTTGAGGCTATTGAAAAAGGCGATTTCCCGAAATGGAAATTATGCATCCAAGTGATGACGGAAGAACAAGCTAACAATATGCCATACAATCCATTCGATTTAACTAAAGTATGGTATCATAACGAATTCCCATTGATTGAAGTTGGTGTGATGGAACTTAATCGCAACCCAGAAAATTATTTCCAAGATGTAGAACAAGCTGCATTTGCACCAACAACTATCGTTCCTGGTATCTCATTCTCTCCTGACAGAATGCTTCAAGGTCGTTTGTTCTCCTATGCGGATGCGCAACGCTATCGTCTAGGGGCAAATTATTATCAAATCCCTGTTAATGCCGCTAAATGTCCTGTAAATATCTATCATCGCGATGGTCAAGGACGTATAGATGGAAACCATGGGTCTACAATTGGCTACGCACCAAATAGCTTTGGTGAATGGGCTGAACAACCGGAATTCAAAAATCCTCCTCTCGACGTATCTGGACCAGCCTACCAATATGACTTCTATGAAGACGACTCTGACTTCTTTACACAACCAGGTAAACTGTTCCGCCTCATGAGCCCTGAACAGCAACAAGTCTTATTTGATAACACCGCAGCAGCTATGAATGGCGTACCTGATTTTATCAAAGAACGTCATGCAAAACATTGCTATCAATGTGATCCCGCTTATGGTGAAGGCGTTGCTAAAGCCTTGGGCATGAACATCGATTTTAGCGATGTAAAATAAGATTAATGATACTATTTAAACAACATTAAAATAGTTTATCTAAACAATACTAACGATTGAAAAGAACTTTCTTAACTAATAACACTTTCACATTTATACAAAATACTAATCTATAAAAATCTAAATTCACACAAAATTTTTATACACTGATACCAATTATCTTATAAACAAAAACAAATAAAATCCTTTAAAGGGCCTTTGCTAAGCACATCTAAATTAAGAGTCATCAATGATGTGTAGCAAGGGTCCTTTTGTTGTGTTAAAAATATACAAATTTTAAAAGGATTTTAGTATAACTATGTAGAAATATATGATGTGTTGAATTTGCACGAAATGTTACATGTGAATAGGAGGCAGTTATGAAATCTAGTAGTTTGGCATGGTATGTGGCGGTAGCTTGCATGGGAGGAAGCCTTTGTGTTGGATCTGTAGTATAGGCGAATTCTCTAGCGATGGTGAAAGCAAATAACTCTGTTCCCGCAGCTATTGTAATGCAAGCCCAAGCAGCTCAGCCTGTTACTGTTACAGCAGATAAGAATGATAAAGTTAGTGCTACAGCAAATCATACAGTAACTAATAATGCAGTAGCTAATAATGTAGTAACTAATGATGTAGCAGCACAGGAAGCCCTCAAACAAAAACAACAGTACCAAGCCGACACAGAAACGATGGGCTTGCTATGGATGCGCACCTCTGCGGAGTACAGAGCATTGGCGTATCAAGGGTACAATGTGGCAATAAATGCCGTTAAGATGGCCGTTACTGATCCATCTCATCAAAGAAAACCTTTAGCTATCGTTCTTGATGCGGACGAAACCGTAGTGGACAATACCAAGTTGATGGGTGAAAGCATTGTAAATGGTAATGGTCGTTTTGATGCTCCTTGGTGGCGTCAAGCCGTGCATCAAGGCAAATCGCAAGCCATGCCTGGCGCTGTTGAATTCCTAAATGAAGTACATAAACAAGGGGTAGAAATTTTCTACGTTTCCAACCGCTACGCACCTGTTAACTACGATGCAACAGTACAAAACTTTAAGGCGTTAGGATTCCCATCTGTCGATAAAGACCATGTGCTACTATTTGAAAAAGACTCGGATAAACAACCTCGCTTTGATATGATTGCTAAAAAATATTATGTCGTTGTATATATGGGCGATAACGCCGGTGATTTTCCTATTGGCACAAAAGGTAAGACCTTAGCTGAACGAAATGCCATCATCGACAATCATAAAGAGGACTTTGGTACTACCTTTGTAGTATTTCCAAACCCTGCTTACGGATCCTGGGTAAGTGCACTAGCGAAAGGCTACCAAAACCTAAGCCCAGAAGAACAAAAACAAGTGAATAACCAATACCTACAACAATAAGGACGCCTTGCGTATACTTTATTAAAAACGATATAATAAAGTATACATGCGTCTATAGCTCAGTAGGATAGAGCAGCAGTTTCCTAAACTGCGTGTCACTGGTTCGATTCCGGTTAGGCGCACCAAAAAAATAATTAATGAGCATATGTTTTTTAGTATTATGCCTTTTTAGGAGCCAAGATTTAATTCTTGGCTCTTTTTAGGTTTTGAAATTTAAAACACCGTTTCTATAGAGCAGAATAGGTTTGAAAACCTGCTTTTATCGGAAATTATTCATATGCTAATTAAACATAAGTTTTATGATAAGTATTCCTTAATAATGATATAATTAAGATATATATATTCAGTTACATATTTAGTTACATATTCAGTTAAACATTATATGTAAACGGCAGTATATAGTGGAGAGCATGTATGAGTATTTACAATTGGATTCAAGAGAAACTCTTCGATAATTACGAAGAGTGGCATATGAAGAGCCCTGATTATAATCGAAATGGTTTTAATATAGTAGGAATAGATAATACCCTAAAGGCTATGCATGATGGATTTTTCATGTATATAGAATTGTATCCACCTTATGCCATCGATGGTTGCACTGCCATGAAAGCGCGTGTAGGAAAAACACCAGATGCAGTAGATATATTCTTAGACATAGATGGTAAGACGTATCGTATGGCTGATGTAAGTTATCCTGATGCAGTGAAGATGATGCGGGCCTTTGTGAAAAAACGCAGAGTACTTGATTGTAGTTTATGTGTAGAAGTAGCGTATCTAGATATCGATCAGATGAAACTGACATTTACAGAGTTAGCAACGTTGTTGCTAGGCGATGCTAAACAAGCTAAATCGTTTATGACCAAGGCTAAGTTGCGTTCCATGGAAGAATTAGAAGATAGCTGGTGGAACCTTTATGAGAAACTAGTCTCTAAAGGATATGCTGTAGAGCTAAGCTGTAAATGTGAATTAGAGGATTTTATTTATAATGTACAGAAATTAATACGTAACAAGTCTTTAGATACCGGCGAAGATCTAACTATTGACCTATCAGCATTAGATGAAGATCAAGTTATTATGGACTGGTGTGCTGATCTTAATTCTAAATGGGAAAACTATACGTTAGCAGGCATGGACATCGGAACCGATAGCTTTGTACTTATGGTGCTTTCAAATGAGGAATTCAAAACAGCCAAAGAACTAGGAAAAGAACTATTACATAGAATCGATGTAGCAGAACGTCTGTGATAGGTAACAGAACATGTTAATGTTACAGAAGCAATTATGCTATGGCATCATCTATAAAAGGATGTATTTCTGAACTGTAGAACCGTAAAATGTGATGAATAGGAGAGAGTCATATGAGTATTGTACGTCTACCAGAATATGAAGCAGAGTTTGAGCCGGAAGAGTTTGAAATCTATGCATTGCCGCGGAGTGATGCGAATGGGGCTAGTCCTTATTTAGAGAAGTACCATAGACCACTGGTGTCTACTGATGCTATTCTAGATACTCGAACTGGCGTGCTTGACCGTAGCGAAGGCATTTTGACGTGGATTATTGAGGGTCTTGACGATAGATGGGGTTATTCTTTTGAGCCCCATGGGGTCTATAAATTGTTAGTTAAGAAAGCAAAACCATTAGAGGACCTCGGCTATATGCGCCCGTCTTGGAATAATCGCTATTATGTGCTTGAGGTATTAGAGGAGCATGCTAAACATAGTGAGTTAGAGGCGTTGTCGACGTATTTGAAAACCCCTAAATACCTTCATACCGACAGGGGTGACTTCCTTTTAAATCGAGAGTATCAATATTACACAGCCAGAATTGATGATTATGCATTCACCCTTGATGTAGATGAGGGTTCTGATGAAAGCTGTACCGTAGCATTGGCGGCTTTCAATACAATCGAGAATTTCAAAGCATTTGAACAACGAATTAGTGCATATATTAGTGAGACCTTGTTAGAACTCGCTAATTATTGGCTCGACAATGACGCTCAAGATCCGATTACATCAGACGTATTTGCTAAGCGTATTACGATGGGCGAATTGGCGTTTCGTAACGATGGCTCCATAGAGGTCTATTATGACGATGACGATATCTTCTGGGGGCACTGTATCATAGCTCATATTGATGCGGATGGGAACCCTGTTGATGCAGATATTGCAGGATAATCAATTAATGGAGAGTCCTAATGAGAAAATCGGAATTAATGACATTATGGAATGTTGAAAGCTGGTTTGAAGAACCTTATGGTGTTTACTTTGTATCTTGCCGATTGGGCACTAATCGTTTAGAGACTGTAGGACAAGCCTTTAAAAAACTTAATATTAGTTGTACCGGTTATACTGAAGATGATGTACTTTCACTATCAATATGGGAGCAATTATATGTCCAATTAGATGAATTAGACCAACTGGCGAAGGGGCTCATACAAAAGGGAATACCGCAAGAAGAGTCTGTTGTACTAACGCTAACAGATATAATGCTGGATAAATCAGGTTGTTACGATGCATTTGCACTAGGCTATGATGTGGGAGAATCCCCAGCAGGACATCTATATGTTTTGGTTCCTTTTGATGAAAACTTTACGGCTCAACAAGATGTGATATACGAAACCTTATAGAGTTGTTTTAAAGTGGTGATACTGGTGTTGTATTCTACCTAAAAATATAAGTGATATGCAGGAGAGAGACTATGGAAGATATGTATAAATTAGTCAAAGATTTCTTTAGTCATGACGTGGATTTAGATGATTTATTTGATTCCGAAGCTATTATCTGGATTGACTGGCGCGAGGATGACGAAGATGTGGTGAACTATTTTAATGACATGATGGATGAGCCTATCGACATTCAAACCGTTAGCAATGGAAAGCAGTATGGTGACGATATTGTACTACAAAAGGGCAATAAAAAATTGCTAATTCCCTACGGTGATGAGAAAGACCGGGATGTGACTATCAAATATTTCAACGACTTCGTTAAACCTGATTATGAGGTGCGCTGGTTTGCTGAAAGCCTTGGCGATGATACGCTCGGATTTACCGTGCTTTCAGGGACAGAATGGCTAAAGCTAGAAGATGAGTTTGGTGCAGATATAGTTTGTTATTATTTTGTACCTATTGATTTAGAAAGCAACATGTTTAATCTCAGTATGAGCGAGGTTTCTGCGTTGTTAGAATTACGAGAAAATAAGAGATGAAATAGAGAGAATAGGCGAATCTATAAGAGGTAACCATATGGATTATTTAAAAATATTACATAAAGATTCTAACTTGGCAGCAGATTTTGACGCACTATTTGATTTCTTTTTGCTCGATGAACCTACGGAACGTGATGAGATTGAGGGAAAATGTACCTTTTCTATGGATGGAAAGGCTTTTGCTCGTGATGGTGCAGGCGGTGAGTATCATCAACTAGAGGATGGATCAATTGGATATATGAGTAGCGAAGGTGAATGCGGTCGCATAGCTGAAAGTATAGACGATTTAATTTGTTTATTGGTGTATAGCATTTGCTGGCATGACTATTGTGATTCTAGTCAATATAAGGATATATCTACCCTCGAAGGCTATGCCAATGAGCGACATAATCAAATTACATCCTATACAGATATGGATAAATGGGAATATGTTGTTAAGGCGCTAGGCATGCCTTCCGAAGCAAATGTGGCTGTTGAATTACAAAAGTTCTATGACGCGGCACACCGAAAACCTCTGTACCAAGGCTTTTACCATGAAGAAGATGGCAGTGTTACGCCTTATGAAAATCTGTTCTTTTAATACTCAAATCAAATATAAGGATTACATATAATGAATACAGTGACTCAAAGATATATAGAAACTGCGCAAATCAGTGATATACCGTGGCATCGGTTAACTACATCTTACGGACGTGCTACAGATTTTCCTAAAGAGCTTGATGTGTTGTGGAAGATGGAAAGCATTGATACTGTTGATGAGGCTAGTAAGGAAATAGCCTTAAATATTGAACATCAATCGACTTTATGGCATTCTACACCGTTTGCATTAATTTTTTTATTGCGTACTTTCAAAAAAGCCGTTGAAGAACAACGTCACAATGAAGTGGCTCGTTATTTAGCTGAAGCATTAGTAGAGTTATTTATTGTCATTGCTGAAAGTATTAGAGATGGTCTTGTGTTGGAACACGCGGATCCATTACCAAACTTTGTGGATATGCTCAATGAAGAATACCTTTGGTCTGAAGAATACGATGAGGACGAAGATATGATTCGGTATGAAGAAGATGAGGTGTTCTCTGATGACCTATTCTTTAGCTTCTATTACTATTCACTTCAAGTGCTTTTACTAGGTAGGCCATTGTTAGACAAAAATAATGAGCAAGAGGCTGAATTGCTAGAATTATTGATAGAGATAGAGCACTCAAATATCTAAGGAATTATAGAAGGAAATGATTACGATGGATAAAGCACGTAAAAAGGAATTGTTAAAAGCATATGCAGATAAGCAGAGACAATCGTTTAAAGATAGTTTACCTATGGATGAAGAGTTGTTTTGGAATCTCTTTGATTATGTAGACGAGAAATTAGAGGAAAATGACGGTTGCGATCATAGTTTGACTTTCACTAGAGAATTCTTGGAAAAACAAAAGGTAGATGTAGAAATCGTATTAGACTGGATCGTCAACGAAGGTGGCGGTTGTGACTGCGAGGTTCTCTACAATGTAGAAGAGAGATTTGAAGAGTAATATCTATGTAATTGGAGAGATTTTCGTATACAGCTTGTTTTTGACTTAGAGCAAACTGTAAGCAGTCTAATGTAAATTTATTTGTGATTTTGGTAACCAAGTAATCTTTGGTAAAAAATCATAGTATACTAGAAATGTTAAATACTGCCGGCGATATTAGCGATTTTGTCTAAGAAGCGCCGGCGTTTTTCGTCCGAGCTGTTTTCTGTGCCCGCCAACTGGGTATGTGTAACCGGTTTAATGCCACAGGATTTCAGAACTTGATTTTTTAACACCTTGCCATAGTCCTGAATAAACGGCGTCAAAAAGGCGGGAGTATTGTGGGTGGTGATGATCCAGGCGGATTTTCCCTGTAAATGACCTATAAGCCCTCGTTTTCCGTATGAATAGGCAAAGCCCGCTGTAAATACGCGATCGATAAAGCCTTTGAGCATTGCTGGCATACCACTCCACCAAATTGGGTAGATAAAGACGATATGGTCTGCCCAAGTAATTAAGTTGCGATACTTCTCCATGTCCGGCACAGTGCTTAAATCTCGACGTTTGTGCGTGTCATCAAATCGCAATATAGGATCGAACTGTTCCTCATATAAATCCAAGGTGTTCACATTGTGGTCTTTTGAAAGATTCTGTTGCACTACTTTCAGAATAGCGTTATTAAAACTTTGATGATTAGGATAGGTGTAAATGATTAAAATATTCATGGCTAGTTCCTTTCTATTTAATCATCGTCAGGTTGAAAGAATCTGTATAGTAAAATGGTATCTATATTAAGTTAAAGTCTAGTGAAGAGCACCTATTCTAAACGTAAATAACGATAAATGTTGGGAAGAGTGTATTATTAATTCCTTCTGTTTGCGGGTGTTGTTATAAAGGTATATAGTATAGATATGCGGTGTATTTTATCGCATATCTATTTTTCTTTATAAGGAGGACGCTATGCAACACGTTCAAACCCGCAGTACTACGTCTGCGTTAGTACTCACAGCCGTATTGATTGCCCTCGCAACATTGTTTACCATGTACACGAAAATTCCAGTACCTGGCATTCGCGGTTATTTCAATGTAGGAGATGTCGTTATTATGACGTCAGCTCTATTATTAGGTCGAAAATATGGCGCCTATATTGGTGCTATCGGCCCGGCGCTAGCTGATTTATTTCTCGGCTATGTAGTCTTTGTACCCATCACCTTCGTGGTGAAAGGACTTGAAGGCTATCTTGTCGGTACTGTCTATAAGAATAAGACAACTACCTCTGCCTTAGCGGCAACTATCCTAGGTGGTATTATCATCGTAGCAGGCTACTTTATCGCTGAATACTTTGTATTCGACCCAGGCGTAGCCATTGCTAGTATATTGACGAACGCCATTCAAGCCGTTATGAGTGTCATTATTAGCATGATACTCTATGCGATATTGCGTAAACGACTTGGATAGTAAATTGACAGTCTTTAGAATTCAGACTATACTATAAGTACAAAAGAGCCAGTTAACGTGTTCTAGGCGTTAGGCTCATCAAACAAATTGGAATTTGATAAACCTAACGTGTCTAAGTATTGCCGTACTTAGTCTTAAACGTTAGGTTTATCTTATTTTATAATCAATATATTGATTATTTCTTAAGAATTAACACTACGAGGGTAGCGAATAAAATCATTAATGATAATGCTTCGTATACAGTCATAATGTCACCTCCCTCAAAAGACGGAGATGAACCTAACTCACGTTAATGGCTCTTTCGTTATTAGTATATAGCAGAAATTATTGATTGAAAAACACGGATTAATTTCGTACAACTTGTACACGAATAAAAGGGAGACTCTATCAAGAGTCTCCCTTTGTTAGTTATAAATAGACTAATATTTATTAATAGATTTTTTATTGCATAGAACATAAGTTCGGTTTATAATGAACGTAAGATAGTCGAACGAGGTTGGGACACCCTTTTTCTTTGAAGGGGGTGAAAGCCTATGAATGCTTATGAAGTCATTATGATTGTCCTCGGGATCTTAACTGTCGTTATTTCCTTTGGAGCATTGATAGTGCTGATTTGTCGTAATAACGACAAATAGCCCTTCGTTACCAACTGGTAGCTGAAAACGAAAGGCCATTTTTGCATGCTTTATAATGTTTTGGGATGAGCCTGGCGGAACCACTCGTCGACTATCTCTTTATTACATTATAATGAGATTGGCGTATATCGTCAATCTGGAGTCAATGGTCATCATATTAATATAGAGCCCGGTTTCCAAGGTATGATATAATACTTTCATTATGTAATAAACAAAGGAGATTTAAATGGCAAATTTACCTAACTGCCCTAAGTGTGGCGATGAGTACACATACGAAGACGGTCATATGTTTATCTGCCCTATGTGTGGCAACGAATGGACAGCGGCCGATGCACAAGCTGCAGCTGAAGCGGGGATTATTCGCGATGCTAACGGCAATGAGCTCGCTGATGGCGATACAGTGGTTGTTGTAAAAGACCTCAAAGTAAAAGGCGCGGGTGTATTGAAACAAGGTACGCGCGTAAAAAATATTCGCCTCATCACCGATGCGAGCGATGGTCACGATATCGATTGTAAAATTGATGGCTTCGGTGCGATGGCATTGAAATCCGAAATGGTTAAGAAAATCTAATCTAAGAAATCCCTACCGATAAAAATTCGGTAGGGATTTTTTCGTGGTATAATCAACTTATAATGCATATAGTATGAGAGTATTTAGATGAGAGGAAACTATGTTTAACCGTGTTATATTGTTGGCTTTATTAGTGTCTGCGATGAGCCCTATTAGTTCTATAGCTGCAGATATAAAGCCTGCGGACAAGCGTAATTATGAATTGCAACAACAGATTTCTTATAATGTGATCATTCCACCAGAGGCTTTTGAAACGAGTGCAGATGGAACATTAATCGTTCCTATAGAGATTAAGACGGATGATAAGGGTAATATTGTAGCTGTTGAAGCAGGTCCTAATAATTGGAAACTAGATCGTGAAGCGTACCCTATCTTTGAGGAGGCTGCTAAAGAAGCGGCTTGGAATACTAAACATGTTGATACTGATGAAGCGCTTGTTGTAACGATTCCCGTTAGTATTGTCATGCTACCTGATACTAATTCTAAGAAACGATAAAGGAGGGCTTATGGAAACTACGAAAGATTTAGAGAAATATACTTATGATCTTCTCGCTGAGCGTGGTGTCACATTAGATGACATTGCAGAGCTTGTTTTTTACGTACAAAAACCGTATATGCCGAATTTAAAACTAGAAGAGTGTCGCACAAGTGTGGCTTCTGTACTATCTAAACGGGAGGTGCATAATGCGATTATTACGGGCATAGAGCTTGATAAGTTAACGGAGCAAAATAAACTATCTCAGCCATTGCAATGCATTGTTGCTAATGATGAAAGCCTGTATGGGATTGATGAAATTTTAGCCTTTTCCATCGTTAATTTGTATGGATCAATTGGCTTTACAAACTATGGCTATTTAGACAAGGTAAAACCAGGTATCATCAAGAAACTAGATAGTGAAGAGGGCGGGCATTGTAATACATTCCTCGATGATTTAGTAGGTGCTGTAGCGGCAGCAGCAGCAGGAAAACTGGCACATAATGAACCAAATCGCGTGCAACATGCTATAGCAGAAGAATAGAAGTTCGTCATATATCTACTTATCGATAAAGTATGAGATGGGCTTCGATGACTCATTGATAACACTTTGACAAGAATTTGATGACACTTTCACAACAACTTGATAACAATGTATAGAGTTGCTAGATACTATTGATGTTATAAAGAATAAAGAGTATAAATAATATTGATTGGAAATAAGTACTTTGTTTTGTAGCCTATATACAGGAGGAGCTATGCAAAAGGTTCTAGTAGTAATCGATATGCAAAATGATTTTGTAGATGGTGCCCTTGGTTCATCGCAAGCACAGTTAATCGTAGATAATGTGCGTAAGAAAATTGAAAGTTTTGATGGCCCTATTATCTTTACGCGTGACACGCATGATAGAGATTACTTGGAACACCAAGAAGGAAAGCTTTTACCAGTGCCACATTGCGTTAAAAATACCGAGGGCTGGCATATTGTGGATGGCTTGATTGAGGCTGCAGAAGGTCGATCAATTATGAGTCCTGTGTCCTTTGTAGATAAACCAAACTTTGCCTCTTTTGAGCTGCTCACTCGGTTAGAGGGTATGGATAAAGTAAATCCTATTGAGTCTATTACGCTCATCGGATTATGTACAGATATTTGCGTTGTGTCCAATGCGATTATGCTGAAAGCAGGTTTGCCAGAGATTCCGATTCACATCGATTCGAGCTGTTGTGCTGGTGTAACAGAGGAGTCCCATCAAGCGGCACTAACAACTATGAAAATGTGTCAGTGCATTGTCGAATAATTTGTATATATTGGTATATGTTTTTATGTAGAACTATGTGTTATTGCTGAGTAAAAGTCACATAACAATCAACTAATGAAAGGCTGTGGGAGTTCCCATGGCCTTTTTATGTTAGCCTTTTATATTGACGTTTTTCTATATAATGTGTACAATTAGATAAAGAATGATAATTCATATCAATTTATTGGCTGAAAAGGATATCTTAACTTCTGGTTGAAGTTAGGATAATACGTTTCTTCTTGAAGTATATATGCTATGCTAGTAGATTGATTCTATACTACCGATGCAGGTGCATCGAATCGCTTTCACAAGAACGATGATACGAAATAATTAGCATTGTTCTATGCCCTAATTATAAGGAGGACTACTATGAAACCTTTCGAACTCGCACCTTTACCGTATGCTTATGATTACCTAGAGCCTGTTATCGACGCTGAAACAATGAAATTGCATCATGACAAGCATCACCAAGCGTATGTTAATAATCTGAACGCCGCTATCGCGAAATATCCGGATCTTGCGTATGGTTGTGTAGACTGCATTCTCGGCGATATTGCTAATGTGCCCGAAGATATCCGTCAAGCTGTTATCAATAATGGTGGCGGTCACAAGAACCACACCATGTTCTGGGAAATTATGACAAAACCAGATACTTCTAAATTGCAAGGCCCTTTGAAAGAGGCTATTGACGATGAACTTGGTGGTTACGATGCGTTTGTTGAAAGCTTCTCTACTGCGGCAGCTACACGCTTTGGCTCTGGTTGGGCTTGGCTTGTAGTTAACAAAGATGGCAAGTTAGAAGTGACATCCTCTGCAAACCAAGATAATCCTATATTGGAAGGTAAAACAGCAATTCTATGCTTAGACGTTTGGGAACATGCATACTACTTGCACTACCAAAACCGTCGCCCAGACTATATCAAGGAATTCTTCCGCGTTATTAACTGGGACAAAGTTTCTGAAAACTACGAAAAAGCATTGAAACCACATCATGATTAAGGGGTATACTTGCTAGAAACAGAAACAGAAACAGAAACAGAAACAGGCATAATAATATAATATAATGTAACGTAAATACCGGATAGTTGGTCTACATGATCGATTATCCGGTGTTTTATTACTGTTATTTCATCTTATAAATAACTTTCAAAAGTATAGCCACGGATACAGATTTTCTAATCGATATCGTTTATCATAGAACCATAGGTCATTATATATAGACCTTTCACAGTAAATCGATAGCCTTGTATACGAGATTTTTACGTATAGGGGCTCATTAATATCAGTAAGTATATTATAAAGATTTTGACACGAGGGGAACAAAATGGAAAAGAAATTAGATTTATCCAAATCTGTATATGATTTGGTAAAAGAATATCCTGAAGTAACAGATATTATGAAGGAATTAGGATTCAGCGAAATCACAAATAAGGTGATGTTGAATTCTGTTGGCAAAATCATGACTATCCCAAAAGGGGCTAAGATGAAAGGTGTATCCATGATTGATATCGTGGGTGCTTTTATGAAAGCTGGTTTTACCTTAGAAGGTGACATGCCAAACTTATCGGGTGATGATGCGGAATCTGCGGGTCATCATGGCGTGGCACCTACTGAAGCGGCTACAAAGTCTAATGTTACGGATGCATCTGCTAAGGTAGCTTCTAGTACAGTTGCAGCAAATGCAGTAGAAACAAATGCAGCAGCATCTACTACAGCGAAAGCTAATACGGAAGAAAATTCCGAAGCTAAGGCTGAAGATACTGTTCAAGATAGCGAACGTGTAGAGCAACTTAAAGGATTCCTGAAACGGTTAGGTACGGGCGAAGAGCTTGGTGCTGTTCGTGAAGATTTTGCTAGTCAATTCGCCCATGTTGAGGCTAGTGAAATTATGAAAGCTGAGCAAGGTCTCATGCGTGAAGGTACACCGTTAGCTGAGGTGCAACAATTATGTGACCTTCACTCCGCCTTGTTCCACGGTTCTACCATTCATGAACAAATGGAGTCAGAACATGCTAAGGTTGAGGCTGTGTTAGAGGCTCAAGAAAAGAGCAAAAGTGTGGTGTCCTTGATTGAAACTGTAGGACATCCACTCCATCAATTAACAGAAGAAAACAAGGCTCTTGATGCGTTAATTGAATCCATTCGACCTAAGGTGGCAGATAAAACGGCAACCGTTGATGATGTAAATGCAGTGCGTCAAGTATCTGTTCACTATGCTAAGAAGGGTGACCTTTTGTATCCGCATTTGAAAGTAGCCTATGATATTTCTGGTCCATCTATGGTTATGTGGACTGTTGATGGTGATATTCGGGACCAACTAGGTGATTTAGCTAAGTCTAGCCAAAGTGTAGATGATTGGTATAGACGTTTTGATGAGCTTCTTACACGTGCTCAAGAAATGATTTATAAAGAACAAAATATTTTGTTCCCAATCTGCGCAGAAAACTTCAGCACTGAAGAGTGGTACCAAATCTACAAAGATACAGCGCAATATGAAGAGATTTTTGGAGTAAAACGCACTGCTTGGCCAGAGGCTGAAACCGCATTAGCAACACAAACAACAAAAGCAAGTGGCGATGATAATACCATTGCTCTAATCGGTGGTACCTTGACTGTGGATCAATTGAATGCCATGCTTAATACAATGCCAATGGAAGTCACCTTCGTTGATCACGAAGACATTAACCGTTACTTCAACGATGGTGAAAAGGTCTTTAAACGCCCTACGACAGCTATCGGTCGCGATGTGTATTCCTGCCATCCGCCAAAGGTAGAACCAATCGTACGTGGTATCATTGATTCCTTCCGTAAAGGTGATCGCGATAATGTAGCAGTATGGCTTGAAAAACAAGGTCGTCCGTTCTATGTCAATTACATGGCTGTTCGTGATCAAAACAATAACTATATTGGTACATTGGAACTCGTACAAGACATGCAATTTGCAAAAGATCATTTCGCTAGAACTAAATAAGACCCTATATATGTGGTAACCTGAATAGGTAACATATATGAGACATATATAGAAAAGTAAGACATGTATAGAAAAGAGGCTGCTCTACACGATTTGATGGTAGAGCAGCCTTTTTGCATACCTTATAGTTTACCGCACATACATCCCTGTATGTACTAAGGTTGTGTAGGGGATAGTATGATTAAATACAATTATTATGCTTAATATGGCTGATATATTAAATATTTCTAATAATGCTGTGGGTAGCGCTTTTTATATTTTCTAGGCTTGTAGCTAAGTTAAGACGTACAAAGGTTGCGTAGCTTTCACCTCCGAACCATTCGCCAAAGCTTGGTGCGAGGCGGCATTTGTTTTCGAATAGGTCGTGCATATCTTCGGGCTTTACATAGGCACTAAAGTCAATCCACGCTAAATAGGTGCCATCCATAGGGCTGATGCGGATTTTTGGTAATGCCGTACAAAGCTCTCGGCATAGATATTCATAGTTTTCACGAACCATGGCCAGTACATCTGTTAACCATGCTTCGGCCTCTGGGTGAGTGTAGGCTGCTGTGATGGCAGTTTCGGCAATAACGTCTGAGTCCGTATGGTATACATGAGCTTTATAGGCGTTGAATTGGCTTCGTAGCTTTTCGTTAGGAATGATAACCTCTGCGTGGTGCAAGCTAGCCATATTGAATGACTTGGACAAGGAGGACATGGCAATCATGTTATCTGCATAGGCTCCGTTCTTTACGGTTAAGGCTGATGTAAAGGCTGTTGGTCCTGTGATGAGATCTTGATGGATTTCATCACTTATGATGAGCACATTATGCTGTTGGCAGATACTAAATAATCGGTCCATCTCCTCTTCCGTCCACACATGCCCCACAGGATTGTGTGGGTTGCAGTGAATGAACAGCTTCACATCATGTTCGGTGATAGCCTTTTCAAATGCATCGTAATCCACGGTGTAGCGATTATCTTTGTTACGCATCATGGGAACAGCGATGATTTGACGTTGTGCATCGCTGGCGCTCGTATCAAAGGCGCCGTATACAGGACTTAGAACGGCGATGGAATCGTTTGGTTTTGTGAAAGCCCCAATACACCACATAATACCAGTAATTACATTGGGGGCGCTTGTAAGCCATTCTTCTTGAAGCTTACAATGGTGACGGCGTTTATACCAGCTTATAACAGCCTCTATATAATTTGGATTTATCATAGTATAACCTAACGGATTGGCTTTCACATAGTTACAGATGGCATTTTGGATGCACTGAGGCGGCATAAAGTCCATATCTGCAACCCATAATGGTAATAGGTCGGTGCGACTGAATTTTAAGTGCTGACCGTCCCATTTTCGGGAATGAGAACCGTGGCGGTCTATATAGTATTTGCTAGTGAATTCTGCTGTGTTCATAAGAAACCTCATATAAGGATATACCTTGGCTTTTATGTCTTTAATTCTTATATGTATGTATATATCCAATTGCGAAATAGATATTTCTATTCCGTAAGGTGTATCTCTAATTCTTATTACTGTATCTATTATCAGTATACATGCATCCTATTATATGTAAATGGACTTGTATAAAATCTATGCAATCCTTGCATGAATAGGGGCTATATTCGTATACAAAAGGTGTTATATTTGCTTGACGGCTGGGACTTTCACAATTTAGAATATACTATAGAATAGTGTGAGTTTGACCAGTGACCACACGTCTATCGAATGGTTACAAAAGATAAATGTTAGCAGCATGTGACGGCGTCCCTATGTGAGAGGGCTCATCGGAATGCTTAGGTGCATGCAACGCTGTAAGTATAGTATACTGGATCCTTGTTAGGAGGCATGTGCCATGAGTAACGAATTAAAACCACTACATTTTGATGCGGATTATACGATGGAGGAAGCGCTCGCGGAGGCGAAACGTTGTCTAAATTGTCCAAAACCTTTATGCCGAATGGGCTGTCCTATTGAAAACGAAATACCTCGTTTCATCCAAGCTATCGCACGTGGTAATTTTGGTGAAGCTAATGATATCTTGGCGGAACGAACAAATTTACCGTCTATCTGCGGTCGCGTATGCCCACGAGAAAATCAATGCGAAGGCAACTGTATTATGAATAAGGCGAAAAAACCGCCTATTAACATCGGTAAATTAGAACGCTTTGCTGCTGACTTTGAAAGTATCAATGAACTTCGCAAACCTAAGAAGATTAAACAAGATCTTGGTAAGGTAGCGGTAGTAGGGTCTGGTCCTGCAGGTTTGTCCGTAGCAGGTGATGTGGCTAAACTCGGTTATGAAGTAACTGTCTTTGAAGGTCAATCTGAACCAGGGGGCGTACTCTTATTTGGTATTCCGGAATTCCGCTTGTCTAAAGCCGTTGTACGTCGTGAAATCGCTCGCCTTGAAGGGTTAGGCGTTAAGTTCGTATGCAATACATTTATCGGCCAAGATAAAACTTTGGACGATCTCTTTGCTGAAGGATATGATTCTATCTTCATCGGTACTGGTACGCATATTCCTCAAGACGTGCGCATGGAAAACGATGAAGTACCTGGTGTATTCCAAGCAATGTACTTGTTGACGAATGTACAATTGGTAGAAAATGGGGAACTTGATGAAAATCAAATTCCTGTTAAAAAAGGTGACCGTGTTATCATCATCGGCGGTGGTAACGTAGCGATGGATGCAGCTCGTACATGCGTACGTTTAGGCTGCGAAGCGGTAACAGTAGCATATCGTCGTAGCCAAGAACAAATGCCAGCCTTGTTGTCTGAATACGAAGAAGCCCGTGCTGAAGGCGTTCAATTCCAATGGTTCGCTTCTCCAGTAGGCGTAGAAGGTACAGATAAGGTTGAAGGCTTCAAATATGAAGTGATGGCGCTTAATGAAGATGGTGCAGGTATCCACGGTACTGGTAACTTCCAAGTCATGCCTGTTGATAAAATCATTATCGCCGCAGGTCATAAACCAAATGCTCGTCTTGTAGGTGAAGGTAATAACTTAAAAGTAGATGAAAAAGGTTATATTATTACATCTGAAGATCCATATGGTATGACTAGTCGCGAAGGCGTATTTGCAGGTGGTGACGTTGTTCATAAACCTGCTACCGTAGTATTGGCTATGCGTGAAGCTAAAAAAGCCGTTGATGGTATGGTTAAATACATGGAAATCAAAAAAGCACAAGAAAGCGCAAATCAATAATTTTATATAAATACATAGAAAGGACTATACAGTTCAGCTGTATAGTCCTTTTGTATTGTTAATAGACTTATTATTTCTAAATGTATTTTAACAATATTGCGTATTTACTATATATCGCATTTACTATATATCGCATTTACTTTATATCGTATAGTCTTCTTGTATTATAAATAAAACTAGGTAATTTTATAAATCAAGTGTATGCATAATGTATGAATACTGTAAAAGAATTGCAATATATAGATAATACCTGTATTTTTGATTTACTATCTGTATTTTTAATGATAATAACTTTTATATATACTAAAATTCCACGAAATGATGAAATCCTACGCAATGAAATCTGCATAGAACAAAAGCCTTAATTAAAATGATTTACACATTAGTTTTTGTTAAGGCTTTTGTGTTATCGCTTTTCAACCACTACTAGGAAATGATTGAGCCCAGATTTATAGTAAAGGCATAAATATGTGTTGAGGGAGAAAGTAGATAGAGGTTGGCATGAATCCTATCGTATGTTGTCAAGATCTACAAGTTCGACAAGAAGTTCACAAGCTTGGTGTATTGATTTTACTTTGGCGCAGACAATTGGGAATGACTCAATATCAATTGGCAGATAAATCTGGTTTAGCCCAATCTTATATTAGTGACCTTGAAAGTGGTGCCGTAGATCCTCGGTGGTCCACAATTTACAGAGTCGTGTATGGACTTGGAGAAATGAATATACAAGATTTTTTGAATGGGCCGCAAACAATTAGAAGCCTAAAGATTCATTGATGATGATGACTTCCATGGTTTGCATATTGCGCATCTTTTTATAGTAAATGGTTAATGCATTACATATGCGGTCGGGAGAACCACAGTCATAGCATTTCTCTTCTAATGTGGCACATGGATTGAGACAGCTCTTTTTATTCTTTTTGCTGTTGAGCGGAGCGGCCACATTGCGTGCACGATAGATGGCGGAAGCTAAATCCGGCGTGATTTTGTTGATGCCTAGCACAAAAAATACCTCTTGAGAGCCAAAGAGTGAGGCGGCAACACGATTACCCGTACCATCAATATTGACCATTTCCCCCGTTTGAGCAAGAGCATTTACAGAGGTGAGAAATACATCACGCCCCATGGTGCGCAATGCGGTGTCGCGGAAGCTTTCACCAGGAAGGGGACGTTGAATATCCGTTACATCTTCGTTGACTTCGGATAGGGCTTTATAAGCGTTGAGTTTTAGTAACGTGCGAGAGTCCCCGATGGCTACGCGTTTGTTTTGAATACGATCTTTTAAATAGGAAATAGCTTCAGTACCTGTTTCGAAATAATGGACTACAAAATTATTGCGTTCCAAGGCTTTAATTGTTTTCTCTATGTCTATAGGTGTATCATTGTATTTTGGATGTATAACAGCGTTGATCGTTGCCTCTGTATTCGCCATAAGACCTCCTAAATGGGTGTATAAGGAATATAAATTGGCATTTGGCTATCCGTATTTTGTTTCTATTATTGTAGCGTATTATGTGTAAAGAGTTCAATTATTGGTATGTAGTTCATAGATAAACATTAATTGAAGTGCTGTATGTTAAAATTTAAAGTAAAACTTTAGGAATCTAATCCAATTTTATGATTAAAATAATAAAAATTTGGAATGAAATCCAACTTTATGATAAAATTAATATAAAGTTGGAATGGAATCCAAATTTATTAGGTAAGTGATATGATATCTGATATTACTAATACATGGGTTCCATCTATGAGAAGGTACATAGATGAGGAGGCCCTTATGAAGTTAATTCAGCGCCAAGGATATCTAGATTTTTTACGGCGTAATCGAGAGCGGCCTATTATTAAGGTCGTTTCAGGCATACGCCGTTGTGGTAAATCTACATTGTTTAGGCTGTTTAAAGATGAGTTATTGGCAGATAATGTGAAGCCTGAACAGATTATTTCCATTAATTTTGAAGAATTGGAATACGATCATTTGCGAGATTACCATGCGTTGTATCAATATATTTTAGAACGTATACAGCCTAATGAAACGAATTACATTTTTCTTGATGAAATTCAGCATGTAGATCAATTTCATCGTGTCGTAGATAGCTTGTTTGTAAAAGAGAACACAGATTTATATATTACGGGCTCCAATGCATACTTTATGTCTTCTGATATCGCCACATTGTTGACTGGACGATATGTGGAAATTCAGATGTTTCCATTGTCCTTCAGTGAGTTTTACCATAGCAAGTATGAGGGTAATCAGTATTCTTTGATTCCTGCCTATGAGGCCTATCTTCGTGAAAGTTCCTTCCCTTATACTCAGCAATTAGGGGGCGAAGACTTTGATATTCAAGAATATTTACGTGGATTATATAATACTTTGTTATTGCATGATGTTGTGGCTCGATTGAAAATTAATGATGTCACAATTTTACAAGATATAGTGCGGTATATTATGGCGAATGTTGGTAGTTTACTTTCACCAAATAAAATAGCCAACTCTCTCGTTAGTGCAGGTCGAAAAATCGATAATAAAACTGTAGAACGGTATTTACAAGGATTACAGGATAGCTTGTTGTTATATAAGGTAAATCGCTATGACGTACGAGGTAAAGAATTACTACGTATCAATGCAAAGTATTATAGTGTTGATGTAACATTACGAAATTTGCTAGTTGGGAATACGAGCCGTGATACAGGTCATATTCTAGAAAATATCGTTTTTCTAGAGCTCATTAGACGAGGATACACCGTATATGTAGGGCAACTTGCTAAGGGTGAAATAGATTTTGTAGCACAAAAAGGGGGAATTACCGAATATTATCAAGTTAGTGAGACCGTACTTGACTCTAATACTTTGAGCCGAGAACTAGCACCGCTTGAGGCGGTACAAGACCAATACTCTAAGTTTTTGCTCACCTTAGATGAACTAAATAAAAATGCCAACTACGACGGAATTCAACAACGAAATGTTTTAGAATGGTTGTTAGAGAGTCGTTAACTTGCTATAATAATAGTATTGATATGGCGTAAAGCCAATGTTAAGGAGGCAAAAATCGTGGATTTAATTCAAAAATTAAAAGACCAAGTAAAACCATTAGGTAAAAAAATCGTGTTGCCAGAATACAAAGATGAACGCGTATTGAAAGCAACTGAAATTATTTTGAAAGAAGGTTTCGTAACACCTGTACTCGTTGGCAACCCTGCTGAAATCGCTGAAGCTGCTAAAGCTGTTGGTGTATCCATCGAAGGTGCTGAAATCATCGATCCTGCTAACTACGATCGTTACCAAGAAATGGTTGATACATTCGTAGAATTGCGCGCTAAAAAAGGCATGACTCCTGAAAAAGCTGACGCAACTATGAAAGGCGATTGCTTGTTCTTCGGCGCTATGCTTGTTCGCCTTGGCGCAGTAGATGGCATGGTTGCTGGTTCCGCTTGCCCAACTGCAAACGTATTGCGCGCTGCATTGCAAGTTGTAGGTACTAAACCAGGTCTTAAAACTGTATCTTCTTCCATGTTCATGTTCACAAGCAAAAAAGAATATGGCGACGACGGTATGCTTGTATTCTCTGACTGCGGCGTATTGCCTAATCCAACTAGCGAACAATTGGCTGATATTGCAGAATCCACTGTAGAAAAAGCTCGCAAAGTTGTTGGCATGGCTGACCCTCGCGTATCCATGTTGTCCTTCTCCACAAAAGGCTCCGCTTCCACTCCAGAAGTAGATAAAGTGGTTGAAGCTGTTAACATCTTGAAAGAACGCAAGGTTGATTTCAAATTCGATGGCGAATTGCAATTAGACGCTTCCATCGTTCCTTCCGTAGCAGAAAAGAAAGCTCCTGGCTCCAATGTAGCTGGTAAAGCTAACATCTTGATCTTCCCTGATCTTCAAGCTGCTAACATTGGTTACAAATTGGTACAACGCTTCTCCGGCGCTGACGCTCTTGGCCCATTGATTCAAGGCTTGGCTAAACCAGTCCATGACCTTTCCCGTGGCTGCTCTGCTCAAGACGTTGTAGACGTTGCTGCTATCGCTGCTGTTGAAAGCATTTAATATCTGCCTAAACAATTATATATATACACATATGTTGTATATGTTTTGATATGCTGAAAGCTGGCTCTATAGGGCCAGCTTTTTGTATGTTCAACATATATCCATATATTTTTATATTCATCACGCTATGTTATTTCTTACAGCGTTACCATTATTGTCATGTTACTTTCAAATTCGTAGCCACTGCGACAGACAGAATCCATGGTTGGCCGTATAGTATAACTATAAGAAAATAGATCGGCGTAAACCATTGGAGGTGTATCTTATGAGTTTTGGGACTATTAATAAATCCATGACCGTAGCTGATGCGGTTAAAGTAAATCCAGAGTTAATGGATGTATTAGCAAAAGATGGAATTGATTTTTGCTGTGGTGGTGGACATCCTTTAGCTGAGGCTATTGCAGAAAAAGGTAAAGATGTGGATGCATACATTGCTATGCTAAATGATGTACAAGTTGCTCAGAAATCTTCTCGTGCAGAGGTGCTTAGCTATTCTAAAGACCAATTGATTGATTACATTGTTCATACCTATCATAGAGAACAATTAAATATGATTGATGAAATTGACCAAGAGTTGGCAAAACTGTTAAATGTACATTATGACCATCATGGTGAGGAATTGACAAAGATTTATCAAATCTTTTTGCAACTTAAATCCGCTCTTGTACCTCATTTCCGGCATGAAGAGCATGTAGACTTCCCTGAGTTTAAAGCGGGTAAACCCGTAGACTTTGAAGAACTTCGTGCTGAACACGAAGCTGCAGGTGTACTTTTGGAATCCTTAAGTGCATTGACCAACCAGTACACAGCACCAGCAGATGGCTGTGCTACTTATGTGTATGTATTTAAGACCATGAAAGCCTTAGAAGAAGGCCTGCATGAACATATTTTCTTAGAAAATTCTGTTTTGTTTGACATGAAATAGATTATAATATCATCTGTATAATGACAAGGAGCTATTGCAAAATGGCTCCTTGTATGTAGTAAAGACACCAATTGAATGGTTGGTGTCTTTTGTTATCTTGAGAATCATGAGTTTGTAGCTATAGTATGGGGGAAATACATCATTTGCATAAATTCATATAGAAGGTGTATGATTAAGTTAACTATATTTGATTAATATCTTTAATCAATATATTGAGTAAATGCACTTGATATATACAGGTGTAGGTATGTTTGAAGTCGTGAAAAGGAGAGGGCTATGATTTCTGTATTCGACACAAATCCTGTTGTTTTTGAAAGTACGGATCGTATATTAACGGTTAGTTACAATGGTGTACTCTGTAAAGATTCGAATGGACAAGTTATAACTGACATTGATTTTGATGATGTAAATGAGCTTCATCTTACAAGATATTTAAATTCAAATAGTAACTATTCGATTATATTTAGAGACCATAATTGGAAAAATATAGAAGGTCAAGATTTAGATACTGACCGTACAGATTATAATACTGGTCATAATATTCGTGAAACTAAAGCAATCATTGCTGCCTTTGCTCGCCATAAATTGACAGCGGACTTCCCTGCAAATTTAGACACTCTTCAATTACCACTAGATTACTCCTACATGGGTAAACGAGAAATTACCATTAAAAACGGTGTTATCTCGAATGGTAAGGTAGATATTCCTATTAATGAAATTCGTCGCGTAGTGTGTGCATCTAATGGTACAATTAGTAAACTATTAGTATATAAAGAAGAAAAACCTAGTTCTTTCTTTAAAAAGATTTTCGACAAATGTGATATGAAAATTACGTTGAATGCCATTACGTTGCCTTTGTTGGAAGCTATCGTAACGCGCAATACAGGTCATGGTATCGATTTCACTCGTGGTAATGGCTTTGATCAAAAAGATTCCAATTATATTATCATTCGCTATCTTGATTCTGGATTCTTCCTTGAAAAAGATGGTACAGCAACAACAGAATGGCAAAAAACTGCGGCGGAAACAACGGCAAAATTTAATTATGATGTGAAAACATTATTAGTGTAATAAAGATTTTTAATTTAAATTAGGAGATTCCATGTCTGTATATCATTTTTTCCTGCCTACTAAGTCTGGTGAATTACAATCCTTACAAACTTATGAAGGTAAGGTTCTTATCATTGTTAACACGGCAAGCAAATGTGGATTTACTCACCAATATGAGGGTCTAGAGGCTCTTTATAAGCAATATAAAGAGCAAGGATTAGAAATTATTGCTGTTCCTTCCAATCAATTTGGAGAGGAAGAACCTGGTTCTAATAACGAAATCCAATCTTTCTGCAAATTGAATTACGGTGTCACTTTTACAGTTATGGGGAAAGCAGATGTACGCGATGAAAGTGCATTAGACCTTTTTAAATACATGATACGAGAACAACCGTTCCAAGGCTTCCCACCTAGTGATAAAACTGAAATGCTTACAAATTATCTCAATGGCATCGATCCTAATTATCTAAGAGATGATGAGGTAAAGTGGAACTTCACTAAGTTTGTTATAGATCGTAAAGGTAATGTGGTAGGGCGCTTCGAGCCTGTTGTAAAACCGATGGAAATGGAAGCTTTCATCAAAGAACTGCTATAATTTAATAGGCATGATTTGCAATTCTTATAATTATTAGCTCCTATAATTCTTGTTATAGAAAATAAACCTGATTGAACTGCACCCCAAAAATTGGACACAATTTTTGGAGGTGCAGTTTTTTATGTCAAAATACTCAAAAGAAGTTAAAGAAAAAGTCATTAGCCTTTTTGAAAAAGAATTAAGTCCCTTTAGAATTGCTAAGGAGCTTGCAATTCCTGAAAGTACTGTAAAAAATTGGCTACACAAGTTTAACCTTAGTCATAATTTGACCCATAAAATTGGTAAACAAGTATTTTCAGCAGATTTTAAATGTAAAGTTCTTGAAACTAGGTGGAAAGATAAGTTATCCTTTAAAGAAACAGCAGCATTATTTAGTTTAGATAATCCTAGCCTAATTGCAGCATGGCAAAAGCGGTATTTAGAGGAATCAGATAAGGAACGTATTAAAGAACTGGAAGCTGAAAATGCTCGATTAAAGTATGAAATATCTTTTTATGACGACTTTATGAAAGAAATGCGTGAAATAGCTAAACCCAATAGAGCTGTAAAAAAAGCACAAACAATTGCCATCGAAAGATTAAGAAACATATATCCTTTTCAGTTTATGCTCAAATACTTTGGTATTAGTCGAAGTACGTATTATGCACGCCTAGCTAGCATAAAGAAGAGAGACAAATATGTTGAAGAACGAGAGGCTATTCATACACTTGTATCGATGAATAAAGGTCGTTACGGATATCGCAGAATCAGAATAGCATTACATAAATTAGGCTTCAATGTGAATCACAAAGTTGTGATGCGTATTATGAAGGAAGAAAACTTAACATGCAAAGTTCGTCTGAAGAAGTACCGTTCATATAGGGGTACCGAAGGAAAAATTGCTCCTAATATTATTAAGCGAAACTTTACTGCAACAAAGCCAGATCAAAAATGGACCACAGATATTACCGAATTCCACTTGTTTGGG